>NZ_BAAGPM010000090.1:0-640 GCF_054784135.1 Kribbella swartbergensis | reverse complement strand
CCGGCATGCCGTACTGCGCAACGGTTTCGCGGAACGAACTGAGCACGACCTGGCCAGTGATCCGGTGGTGGGCAGTAACGCTGAGGGCGTAGCGGGAGTGATCGTCCAGCCAGGTGACCACCTCGACGTCGCGGCCGGGTGAGCCACCGGCGCCGGCGAGCCGGTAGTGGGTGAAATCGGACTGCCAGCACTCATTCGGCTGCTCGGCGGCGAATCGCAGGTACGACGCCCTGGGCCGCTTCCCCGGCTGAGGTACGACGGCGCCGGCGCGGGTCAGGATCCGGTGGATCGTCGCCCGCGACAGCCTCACGCCATGGTGGTGCTGCAGGTGCCAGCCGAGAGTATCCGCGCCCGCGTCCAGGCCCCGCTCGGACAGCTCCTTGCGCAGCCGCAGTACCAGCTCCACCGTCTCGACCGGCGTCGCCCCCGGCGAAGTCTTCGGCCGCCGCGACCGCGGCTCGAACGCCGCGTCCCCCTCGGCCAGATACCGGGCCTTCAGCTTGTAGACCCACGCCCGGTGCACCCCGTACCGCCGGGCCACCTCAGAGGCCGACTGTCCCTCCACCAACAACGCAGTGATGACCAACCGAGCCTTCGACATGCCCGAGCATCCAGCCCACCCGCCCTGTCGCCGATGACC
>NZ_BAAGPM010000089.1:0-1437 GCF_054784135.1 Kribbella swartbergensis | reverse complement strand
ACTTCGTCCTAATCGCCAGCCCCACCTTCGACGGCTCCCTCCCACAAGGGGTTAGGCCACCGGCTTCGGGTGTTGCCGACTTTCATGACGTGACGGGCGGTGTGTACAAGGCCCGGGAACGTATTCACCGCAGCGTTGCTGATCTGCGATTACTAGCGACTCCGACTTCATGGGGTCGAGTTGCAGACCCCAATCCGAACTGAGACCGGCTTTTTGGGATTCGCTCCACCTTACAGCTTCGCAGCCCTTTGTACCGGCCATTGTAGCATGCGTGAAGCCCTGGACATAAGGGGCATGATGACTTGACGTCATCCCCACCTTCCTCCGAGTTGACCCCGGCAGTCTCCTATGAGTCCCCACCATAACGTGCTGGCAACATAGGACGAGGGTTGCGCTCGTTGCGGGACTTAACCCAACATCTCACGACACGAGCTGACGACAGCCATGCACCACCTGTATAGGACCCTTACGGACCCCCCATCTCTGGAGGATTTCCCTATATGTCAAACCCAGGTAAGGTTCTTCGCGTTGCATCGAATTAATCCGCATGCTCCGCCGCTTGTGCGGGCCCCCGTCAATTCCTTTGAGTTTTAGCCTTGCGGCCGTACTCCCCAGGCGGGGCGCTTAATGCGTTAGCTGCGGCACGGAGGACGTGGAATGTCCCCCACACCTAGCGCCCAACGTTTACGGCGTGGACTACCAGGGTATCTAATCCTGTTCGCTACCCACGCTTTCGCTCCTCAGCGTCAGGTAAGGCCCAGAGAGCCGCCTTCGCCACCGGTGTTCTTCCTGATATCTGCGCATTCCACCGCTACACCAGGAGTTCCGCTCTCCCCTGCCTACCTCTAGTCTGCCCGTATCGGAAGCAGGCTCGGAGTTAAGCTCCGAGTTTTCACTCCCGACGTGACGAACCGCCTACGAGCCCTTTACGCCCAATAATTCCGGACAACGCTCGGACCCTACGTATTACCGCGGCTGCTGGCACGTAGTTGGCCGGTCCTTCTTCTGCAGGTACCGTCACTCTCGCTTCGTCCCTGCTGAAAGAGGTTTACAACCCGAAGGCCGTCATCCCTCACGCGGCGTTGCTGCGTCAGACTTTCGTCCATTGCGCAATATTCCCCACTGCTGCCTCCCGTAGGAGTCTGGGCCGTGTCTCAGTCCCAGTGTGGCCGGTCGCCCTCTCAGGCCGGCTACCCGTCGACGCCTTGGTAGGCCATTACCCCACCAACAAGCTGATAGGCCGCGAGCCCATCCCCAACCGCCAGAACTTTCAACCAAAAACCATGAAGCTTAAGGTGATATCCGGTATTAGACCCCGTTTCCGAGGCTTATCCCGAAGTTGAGGGTAGGTTGCTCACGTGTTACTCACCCGTTCGCCGCTCGTGTACCCCCGAAGGGGCCTTACCGCTCGACTTGCATGTGTTAAGCACGCCGCCA
>NZ_BAAGPM010000088.1:0-3411 GCF_054784135.1 Kribbella swartbergensis | reverse complement strand
GGTCGCAGTACCATCGGCGCTGTCGGGCTTAACTTCCAGGTTCGGAATGGAGACTGGGTGTTTCCCCGACGCTATGGCCACCGAAACTCTATGAAAATATCAACCAACCCACTACTGCTCGATCACAACACCCGCTCCCGGTGAGGGGTTGGGGTGTTGGTTGCTGAGGTTGACCGTATTTCGGGAACCGTACAGTGGACGCGAGTTACTTCGTAGCGCAGCCTGAAACTTGTTGCCCACACGATGTGTGGGTGTGTGACAAGCCCTCGGCCTATTAGTACCAGTCAGCTCCACACGTTGCCGTGCTTCCACTTCTGGCCTATCAACCCAGTGGTCTGCTGGGGGCCTTACCCGGTTGACCCGGTGGGAGACCTCATCTTGAAGCGTGCTTCCCGCTTAGATGCTTTCAGCGGTTATCACTCCCGAACGTAGCCAACCAGCCGTGCTCCTGGCGGAACAACTGGCACACCAGAGGTTCGTCCACCCCGGTCCTCTCGTACTAGGGGCAGCCCTTCTCAAGTCTCCTGCGCGCGCAGCGGATAGGGACCGAACTGTCTCACGACGTTCTAAACCCAGCTCGCGTGCCGCTTTAATGGGCGAACAGCCCAACCCTTGGGACCTACTCCAGCCCCAGGATGCGACGAGCCGACATCGAGGTGCCAAACCATCCCGTCGATATGGACTCTTGGGGAAGATCAGCCTGTTATCCCCGGGGTACCTTTTATCCGTTGAGCGACGGTGCTCCCACATGCCACCGCCGGATCACTAGTTCCGACTTTCGTCCCTGCTCGACATGTCTGTCTCACAGTCAAGCTCCCTTGTGCACTTACACTCGACACCTGATTGCCAACCAGGCTGAGGGAACCTTTGAGCGCCTCCGTTACCTTTTAGGAGGCGACCGCCCCAGTCAAACTACCCACCAGGCACTGTCCCTGATCCGGATAACGGACCAAAGTTAGACAGCCAGAACAACCAGAGTGGTATTTCAACGATGACTCCACCCGAACTGGCGTCCGAGCTTCACAGTCTCCCACCTATCCTACACAAGTTGTACCGACCACCAATACCAAGTTGTAGTAAAGGTCCCGGGGTCTTTCCGTCCTGCTGCGCGTAACGAGCATCTTTACTCGTAATGCAATTTCGCCGAGTCCATGGTTGAGACAGCGCCCAAGTCGTTACGCCATTCGTGCAGGTCGGAACTTACCCGACAAGGAATTTCGCTACCTTAGGATGGTTATAGTTACCACCGCCGTTTACTGGCGCTTAAGTTCAAAGCTTCGCCGGCCGAAACCAGCTAACCTGTCCCCTTAACGTTCCAGCACCGGGCAGGCGTCAGTCCGTATACATCGAATTACTTCTTCGCACGGACCTGTGTTTTTAGTAAACAGTCGCTTGGGCCTGGTCTCTGCGGCCTTCACCGCTTCGGTGAGCAAGTCACCTAACGGATCCGGCCCCCCTTCTCCCGAAGTTACGGGGGCATTTTGCCGAGTTCCTTAACCATGGTTCACTCGATCGCCTCGGTATTCTCTACCTGATCACCTGTGTCGGTTTGGGGTACGGGCGGCTCTAACACTCACTGCGAAGTTTTTCTCGGCAGCATGGGATCATCCACTTCCCCTAAACGGGTCCGCCTCGGCTCTCAGGCACATGAGACACGGATTTGCCTATGCCTCGCCCTACCACCTTGCCCGCGGATCAGCTTGCGCCTACCATCGCCGCGGTTGGACTACCCTCCTGCGTCACTCCTCAGTGCACCTACTACCACCTCGGGTCACCAACGCCACCAATCCATCCGAAGACATCATGGCTTAGTTGGCTTAGCATCAGCGGGTTCGGTCGGGTCGTGTTAATGCCGGTACGGGAATATCAACCCGTTGTCCATCGACTACGCCTGTCGGCCTCGCCTTAGGTCCCGACTTACCCAGGGCAGATTAGCTTGACCCTGGAACCCTTGATCATCCGGCGGACGGGTTTCTCACCCGTCATTCGCTACTCATGCCTGCATTCTCACTCGTGCAGCATCCACAACTCCATCACTAGGCTGCTTCACACGCTGCACGACGCTCCCCTACCCATCCACACACCTGGACCACACTCCGAAGAGCACAGCCGAGTACAAGTATGAATGCCACAGCTTCGGCGGATTGCTTGAGCCCCGCTACATTGTCGGCGCGGAATCACTTGACCAGTGAGCTATTACGCACTCTTTCAAGGGTGGCTGCTTCTAAGCCAACCTCCTGGTTGTCTGGGCAACTCCACATCCTTTTCCACTTAGCAATCGCTTAGGGGCCTTAGCTGGTGATCTGGGCTGTTTCCCTCTCGACTACGGAGCTTATCCCCCGCAGTCTCACTGCCGCGCTCTCACTTACCGGCATTCGGAGTTTGGCTGATTTCGGTAAGCCGGTAAGCCCCCTAGACCATCCAGTGCTCTACCTCCGGTAAGAAACACGCGACGCTGCACCTATATGCATTTCGGGGAGAACCAGCTATCACGGAGTTTGATTGGCCTTTCACCCCTATCCACAGGTCATCCCCCAGGTTTTCAACCCTGGTGGGTTCGGTCCTCCACGCGGTCTTACCCGCGCTTCAACCTGCCCATGGATAGATCACTCCGCTTCGGGTCTAGAGCATGCGACTCAAACGCCCTATTCAGACTCGCTTTCGCTACGGCTACCCCACACGGGTTAACCTCGCCACACACCACTAACTCGCAGGCTCATTCTTCAAAAGGCACGCCGTCACACCCCACAAAGGAGACGCTCCGACGGATTGTAGGCAATCGGTTTCAGGTACTATTTCACTCCCCTCCCGGGGTACTTTTCATCTTTCCCTCACGGTACTAGTCCGCTATCGGTCACCAAGAAGTATTTAGGCTTAGCGGGTGGTCCCGCCAGATTCACACGGGATTTCAAGAGTCCCGTGCTACTTGGGAAAACACTCGGAAGTCACTGTCTTACACCTACGGGGCCATAACCCACTACGGCTCAACATTCCAGAAGATTCGGCTTCAACAATGATTTATAACTCCCTGACACCACGGCATTGATGTCTGAATGCTCCCACAACCCCATATACGCAACGCACGCCGGCTATCACACGCACATGGTTTAGCCTCATCCGCTTTCGCTCGCCACTACTCACGGAATCACTATTGTTTTCTCTTCCTGCGGGTACTGAGATGTTTCACTTCCCCGCGTTCCCTCCAGAACCCTATGTGTTCAGGCACTGGTAACTGGCTTTAGAATGCCAGCTGGGTTTCCCCATTCGGACACCCCCGGATCACAGCTTGGTTGCCAACTCCCCGGGGCTTATCGCAGGCTCCAACGTCCTTCATCGGCTCTTGGTGCCTAGACATCCACCGATTGCCCTTAGTAGCTTGTCACAACAACAAAACAAACAAAATCGCTACAA
>NZ_BAAGPM010000087.1:0-661 GCF_054784135.1 Kribbella swartbergensis | reverse complement strand
CGCGATCCAGCGCCTGGCCCAGATGGCCAGAGCGGCCGGCATTCACGTGATCCTGGCGACCCAGCGGCCGTCGGTGGACGTGGTCACCGGTACGATCAAGGCCAACTTCCCGACCCGGATCTCGTTCCAGGTCACGTCGAAGATCGACAGCCGCACGATCCTGGGCGAGATGGGGGCCGAGCAGCTCTTGGGCCAGGGCGACATGCTGTACATGGCCGGCGGCGGGCGGATCACCCGGGTGCACGGGCCGTTCTGCTCGGACGAGGAGGTCGAGAAGGTGGTGGCGCATCTCAAGCGCCAGGGCCGGCCGCAGTACCTGGAGGCGGTCACGGCCGAGGAGGACGAGGGCGGGGCCGCGGGGGCGGACGCGCCGGTGTTCGACCAGGGCGAGTTCGGCGCGCCGGGCGGGGATCTGTACGATCAGGCGGTGGCCGTGGTGCTGCGCGACAAGAAGGCGTCGACGAGCTACATCCAGCGCCGGCTCCAGATCGGCTACAACCGCGCCGCCTCGCTCATGGAGCGCATGGAGCACGAGGGCATCGTCGGTCCCGCTAACCACGCCGGTAAACGCGAGATTTTGCTTGAATCTCCTGGGATGGGAGACGATTAAGGCTCCTGAGCATCGGGACCCAAAAGTGGACTTGCACTTTTGGATTCATCT
>NZ_BAAGPM010000086.1:0-1000 GCF_054784135.1 Kribbella swartbergensis | reverse complement strand
AGTTTAGGTGATGCGGACGGATTTCGGGCGTCCAAGCTCAAGCATGCGGTTCAGGGCAGCAATGGTGATGGCCACCTCCGTCAGGCGACGCCGATCCGTCCGCGAGCGCAGCGCGTCCCCGATCACTCGTTTAAGCCGGCCGATGGCGGTCTCGACCAGGGCACGACGCGTGTACCCGGACCTCTTCTGCCAACCCGTGCGTCCATGCTCCGCAATGCTTTGGAGATGCCGATCGCGCTGGGTCGGAGCGCTCTCCGCCGTCTCAGTCAGCACTGCCGTTGATCGTGGCGGAACGATCACGTCAGCATCGGGATAGCGCCTGGCGATCGTGTCGTAGATGCCAGTCTGATCGTAGGCTCCATCACCGGTGAAGGAGGCGAGTGGACCTGTGATCTGGCCGAGCAAGGGCTCAACCTGCGAGCCATCATCGACCTCGCTGGTCGTCAGTTCCGCCGCGAGGATCTGCCCGGTCTCAGCATCAACACCGATGTGCAGCTTGCGCCAGGATCGACGTGTGCGAGTGCCGTGCTTCGCGACCAGCCACTCGCCGGGCCCACAGAGCCGCAGGCCTGTGCTGTCGACCAGCAGGTGAACAGGGTCTCTGGCGCTTGGAGATGGCTTTGGGACCTCCAGCCTTTCGGCGCGGCGGCTCAGGGTCGAGTGATCCGGTACCGCCAGATCCAAACCCAGGAGTTGGAAAATTGAGCCGATCAGCCCTTCGGTTTGCCGCAGCGCGAGCCGAAACACCGCCCGCAGCGTCAGGGCCGTTCTGATTGCGAGGGCAGAATAATGGGGTTGACCGCCCCGGGTTGTGCAGGGCTCGGCCCTCCAGGCTGCGATTGCTTCCTCCGTGAACCATACCGTGAGGCTACCCCGTTGACGCAGGGCCGCGTCGTACGCCGGCCAATTCGTGACCCTGTGCCACTGCTTGGGGATGTGGTGACGGCGAGCGGCATTAGCCTTGAAGGGCATGGGAGGGGATCTTTGCCCAGACGGCGAT
>NZ_BAAGPM010000085.1:0-532 GCF_054784135.1 Kribbella swartbergensis | reverse complement strand
CGAAGGCGAGCGATGTGGCTGGCGACGGCACCACGACCGCGACCGTGCTCGCCCAAGCCATCGTTCGTGAGGGCGCCAAGGCGGTGGCCGCCGGCATGAACCCCATGGACCTCAAGCGCGGCATCGATCTCGCCGTGGCTGAGGCCGTCAAGGACATCCAGGCCCGTGCCAAGAAGGTGGCCTCGTCGGAGGAGATCGCCCAGGTTGGCACCATCTCGGCCAATGGCGATGCTTCCATCGGTGAGATGATCGCTCAGGCGATGCAGAAGGTCGGCAACGAGGGCGTGATCACGGTTGAAGAGGCTAAGACCGCCGAGACTGAGCTCGATGTCGTGGAAGGCATGCAGTTCGACCGCGGATACCTGTCTCCCTACTTCATCACCAACGCCGAGAAGATGATTGCGGAGCTTGAGGATCCCTACATCCTGATCCACGAGAAGAAGCTCTCCTCCTTACAGTCGCTGCTGCCGATCCTCGAGGCAGTGGTGCAGACCAGCAAGCCCCTGCTGATTGTGGCGGAAGATATCGAGGG
>NZ_BAAGPM010000084.1:0-1419 GCF_054784135.1 Kribbella swartbergensis | reverse complement strand
TCATTGCACCACGCTACCAACGAGGTCTGTATGGACTGGAGTCCCGCTTTAATCATCGACGGCACCGAGATACGCGCCAATCATCTCCCGACGCTCACGTATGTGAAACCGTGGCGGCGCATCTCCTCCGGGCGGTAGACGTTGCGCAGGTCGACCACCACCGGAGCCGCCAGAGTGGCTTTCAGGCGGGCGAGGTCCAGCGCCCGGAACGTGTCCCACTCGGTCACCAGCACCAGGGCATCGGCCCCGCGGGCGCAGTCATAGGGGTCCCGGGCATACTGCACGTCGGTCAGCACGGACCGGGCCGCCGCCATGCCCTCCGGATCGTAGGCCTTCACCCGGGCGCCCGCATCCTGGAGCGCCGTGATCACGTCGATGGAGGGCGCGTCGCGCATGTCGTCGGTGTTGGGCTTGAAGGTCAGGCCGAGCACCGCCACCGTCTTAGCCCGCACCGAGCCGCCGCAGGCGGCGATCACCTTGCGGCCCATGGCGCGCTTGCGCTGGCTGTTGACCGCCGCCACCGTCTCGACGATGCGCATCGGCGCCTCGTGGTCCTGCGCGGTCTTGATCAGGGCCAGGGTGTCCTTGGGGAAGCAGGAGCCGCCATAGCCGGGGCCGGCATGCAGGAACTTCGCCCCGATGCGGTTGTCGAGGCCGATGCCGCGCGCCACGTCCTGCACGTCGGCCCCCACCTGCTCGCACAGGTCGGCGATCTCGTTGATGAAGGTGATCTTGGTGGCCAGGAACGCGTTGGCCGCATACTTGGTCAGTTCCGCCGTGCGCCGGGACATGGCCAGCAGGGGAGACTGGTTGAGGTAGAGCGGGCGGTAGAGCTCGGTCATCACGCCCTTGGCCCGCTCGTCCTCGGTGCCGATGACGATGCGGTCGGGCCGCTTGAAGTCGGCGATCGCCGCGCCCTCGCGCAGGAATTCGGGGTTGGACACCACGGCGAAGGCCGCCTCGGGCCGGGTCTCGCGGATGATCCGCTCGACCTCGTCGCCGGTGCCCACCGGCACGGTCGACTTGGTCACCACCACGGTGTAGCCGTCCATGGCGGCGGCGATGTCGCGGGCCGCCTGGTAGACATAGGACAGGTCGGCATGGCCGTCGCCGCGCCGGGACGGGGTGCCCACGGCGATGAAGACCGCCTCCGCCGCCTTGACCGCCTGGGCCAGGTCGGTCGTGAAGGTCAGGCGATCCTCGCGCACGTTCTTGGCCACGAGATCGGCCAGGCCCGGCTCGAAGATCGGGATGTCGCCCTGGTTGAGAGCCTCGATCTTGGCCGGATCCTTGTCGACGCAGCACACGTCGTGGCCGAAATCCGCAAAGCAGGCGCCCGACACCAGGCCGACATAGCCCGCTCCGATCATCGCAACACGCATCAAGTGCTCCCAGTTTGTTCGAACCTTGGGTTTAGAG
>NZ_BAAGPM010000083.1:0-947 GCF_054784135.1 Kribbella swartbergensis | reverse complement strand
ATTCCTCAGCCTCGACGCCATCGCAAATGTCTCCGATGGCCCGCCAGAGCGCGTCAAAGGTGCGGGCTTCAGCTTTGCGCAGGAGCGCCTTGAGCTTGGAAAAGAGTTGCTCAATTGGATTCAGATCCGGACTGTACGGGGGCAGAAACAGGAACCAGGCGCCCTTTTGTTTGAGGCACTGCGCCGCCCTCTCACTCTTGTGCGCCGGCAGGTTGTCGAGGATCACCACGTCTCCCTTGGACAAGGTCGGGGCGAGCTGGGTCTCCACATAGGTCTCGAAGATCGGCCGGGTCATCGGCCCGTCAATCACCCAGGGCGCTGTCAGACCAGAGTAGCGCAGCCCCGCCACGAAGGTCTGGGTCAGCCAATGGCCGAACGGCGCCTTGGCATACAGACGCTGCCCCTTCAGGCAGCGGCCACGCAGGCGCGTCATCTTGGTCGAGGTGCCGGTCTCATCCAGAAACACGAGCCGATGCGGCTCCTCACGCATGCGCGGCTGACGCTTGGTGTGCCAGGGCTCGCGCGCCTGGCGCACGTCGGCGCGTCCTTGTTCGCTGGCCCGCAGCGTTTTTTTTGAAGCGGTAGCCCTGGCGGCGGAACCAGTGTGAGATCGACGTAGGCGTGACCTTGGTGCCGCGGGCCAGCAGTTCGGCCGCGAGCTGGGGCATGGTGATGTCGCCCTTCTCGGCCACACGTTGAAGCAGGAACGCGCGATGCGGATCGAGCTTGGAGTAGCGCCAGCCGCCCTCCGGCTTGGGCGCCAGGCTGCCGGTGGCGCGGTACGCCGCCATGAGCCGGACCACGAAGGCGACCGAGACCTCGAAGTGCCGGGCGGCCTCATGGCAGGAGTGCCCCGCCTCGACAAAGCGCGCCACCCGGCGGCGCAGGTCCAGCGAATAGGACTTGGTCATCGCTCATCTCCTCCAAAGAGGGGGAGACAAGTGAAT
>NZ_BAAGPM010000082.1:0-39539 GCF_054784135.1 Kribbella swartbergensis | reverse complement strand
GCCCGAAGAAGATCGGCAGCACCTCCTCCTCGTCGTACATCGGTACGACGACGGAGAGTTCGGGGTCCGTGTCCCGCATGACCGCAGACCTTCCAGTTCAGGTTGTCGAAAGGGTTGACTCTACTAACGACCCAGGCGGGTCGTGGGCACGATCAGAGTGGCGGAGAGATCGCGACGGCGCCAGTACGGCGTGGGTCGCCGACCGCGAGCAGGCCGTCGGCCGGGTCCCAGAACGCGGCCGCGACTCCGCCGAAGTACATGGAGTGCGGCGGCATAGGCCGGGTCGGCAGCCCGGTCGAACCCGACACCGGCAACTCGTCCTCGTAGTCGACCACCACGTCGTGGCGGACCCGCACGTGCAACCGCGGGTGCTCGACCGCCTCGGCCAACGGGAGCCCGCCGTGGGTGTAGAGCGCGTAGACCTGCGCCAGCGCGGTGGGAATCCGGTCCGAACCCGGCGAGCTGATCGCGAGCACCGCGCCGTCGCTCTCCCGGCGCGCGACGCTCGGTGCCATGTTCGAGGTCAGCCGCGTCCCGGGCGCGAGGCTGTGCGGCCCGCCGTGGAGGAGCTCCTGCTCACCGAGCGCGTTGTTCAGCCAGATGCCGGTGCCCGGTGTCAGTACGCCGGAGCCGTAGCCCGACGACACGGTGATCGCGCAGGCGTCGCCTTCGTCGTCGACGACCGAGACCGTCGCCGTACTGGGCGAACTCAACGCCCGCAGATCACCCGACGACGCGAGGTCGAGCAGCTTCTTCCCCTCCAGCTGCCGCACGTCCTCCTCGTCCAACTCGGCCAGCCGCCGCCCGAGTACGGCGTGCTGCACCTCGATGAGCCGCTCGAGCTCCGACTGGGTCCAACTGCCGTCAGCCGGTACGCCGTCCAGCAGTGCGAGCATCGCGGCCACGGCGACCCCGCCGACGGCCGGGGGCGGATTGGTCGCGAGACGCCAGCCGTTCTGCCGGACGGTGAGGGCTGGGCGGACGACGGCCTCGTACGCGGCGAGGTCCTCGGCGGTGAGGATGCCGTCGTTCTCGGCCATGTCGCGGATGAGCAGCTCGGCCAACTGGCCGGTGTACATCGTCTCGGCGCCCTCGCGGGCGATCAGCTCGAGCGCCTCGGCCAGCTCGGGGATGACGACCGTCGTACCGGCCTTGATCACCGAACCGTCCTCGGCGTGCACGACGCGGTGGCTCGGCTGGTGCCAGCCGAAGATGATCTCGTGGGTGAACCCGAGGTAGTAGCCCGACGTCCGGCTGAGCGGGAACCCCTCCCGGGCCACGTCGATCGCAGGCTGGACCACCTCGCGCCACGGTGCCTTCCCGGATCGCCGGTGCGCGAGGTCGAGCGCCTTCATCGCGCCCGGGGTGGCGACCGATCCGTGGCCGACCGTGGTCGTCGTACCGCCGCCGTAGTCGGTCGTCACGTCCCAGACCCCGCGGCCGAACCGGTCGGTCGACAGACCGCGGCCGGGCATCTCCACCCAGCCGTCGACGGTGACCGCCTCGCCGCCGGCCACCTGCAGGGTGACGAACCCGCCCGACGCCGGCGACACCACGCCGATCTCGTTCACCATCGTCACCAGGGTGGCCGCGATCGCGGCGTCGACCGCGTTCCCGCCCTCGGCCGCGACCCGGACGCCCGCCTCGGCCGCCGCCTTGTTGGGCGCCGCAACCGCCACCCGCGCGTACCCGCCGGTCCCATGACCCGCCGGCGCCGAAGGCGCGGCCATGAGGCTAGCCGACCCGCTGGACGGCGCCGAAGCGGTCGACCGCGACCTGGACCGCGGCCTGCCGCACGTCCGCCACCTCGTTCTCCTTCAGCGTGCGGTCGGGCGCGCGGAACCGGAGCGCGAACGCGAGCGACTTCTTGCCCTCGCCGATCTGCTCGCCCGTGTACACGTCGAACAACCGGATCGACTCCAGCAGCTCGCCCGCACCCTCGACCAGCGCCGCCTCCACATCGGCCGCGGCCACCTCGGCCGGAACGATCAGCGCGACGTCCTCCTTGGCCACCGGGTACGACGAGAACGGTTCGGCCGCGATCGCCGACGGGGCGGCCGCGATCAGCGCGTCCAGGTCGAGCTCGACCGCACCCGACCGCGCGGGCAGGCCGAATGCCTGGCACACCTTCGGGTGCAGCTCGCCGGCGTGACCGACCACCTTGCCGTCGACCGAGAACTCCGCACACCGGCCCGGGTGCCACGGCGCCTGCTCGACGTTCCGCACGGCCGGCTCGACGCCGACCGCGTCCGCCACCGTCCGGGCGACCTGCACGGCGTCCGACCAGGTGACCGGCTGAGCCTTGCCCCACCAGCCGGCCGGCGTCCGCGAACCGGTCAGCACCACACCGAGGTGGAGCGGCTGGTCCGGCAGAGCGTCGTACAGGGACTGGATCTCGGCGTCGCCCGGGCGCTGCTCGACGGACGGCAGCGGCGCGGACTTGGACTCCGATTTCGGGAGGAAGACCAGGCCGGTCTGGAAGATCGCCAGGTCGGTGTTACCGCGGCCGACGTTCCGCTCGGCGGTCCGCAGCAGGGTCGCCAGCAGAGTGGTCTGCATCGACGGCTCTTCGTCGGACAGCGGGTTCACCAGCTTGACCGTCGTACGCCGGGGGTCGTCGGCCGGCAGGCCCATCGCGTCGAAGTCGGCGTCACCGGTGAACGGGTACGACACGACCTCGGTCAGGCCGGCACCGACCAGCGCGGTCGCGATCCGGCGACGGCGCTGCTGCGACACGGTCAGACCCTGACCACCCGGCGCGGGCGGCAGGATCGACGGCACGTTGTCGTAGCCGAACAGCCGGATGACCTCTTCGGCGAAGTCGTTGGGGTCCCGCAGATCCGGCCGCCACGACGGCGGCGTCACCGTCAGCAGGTCGTCACCCGCCAGCGTCGAGGTCTCCCCGGCCACGGCCAGGGCCGGCGAGTGGGCGCCCGCGGCCAGCGGCGCCGGGGTTGCGTCGGCAGCGGCCGGCTCGACCGTGCAGCCCACGGACTCGAGGTGCCGGACGGTCTCCTCGATCGAGATCGGCGCACCGGCCACCCGCGCCGCGTGGTCGGCCCGGAACGTCACCGGGTCCGGCTGCCTGTGCAGGTCGATCACGGTCTCGGCCGACTCGATCGTGCCGCCGGCGAGGTCCCGGAGCAGGTTCGCCACCCGCTGCGCGGCGTACCGCGGCAGGTTCGGGTCGACGGTCCGCTCCCAGCGCTTCGAGCCCTCGGTGGACAGCCTGTGCCGGCGCGAGGTCCGGGCGATCACGATCGGGTCGAAGTGCGCGGCCTCGATCACCACGTCGCGGGTGATCGGCGACAGCTCGGTGGTCGCGCCGCCCATCACACCGGCCAGACCGATCGGGCCGGAGCCGTCGGTGATCAGCAGGTCCTCGGGGTCCAGCTCACGGGTCTGGTCGTCGAGCGTGACCAGCTTCTCCCCCGGCTGCGCCCGCCGTACCACGATCTCGCCGGACAGCAGGTTCTTGTCGTAGCCGTGGATCGGGTTGCCCAGCTCGAGCATCACGTAGTTGGTGATGTCGACCGCGATCGAGATCGGCCGCATCCCGGCGGCGAGCAGGCGCTTCTGCATCCACCGCGGCGAGATCGCGTCCGGGTCGATCCCGGTCACGGTCCGGGTGACGAAGACGTCGCAGCCGTGCTCGTCCTCGATCCGCACCGGGTAGCCGCCGTCGGCGTCCCCGTCGAGCTCCAGGTCGGCCGGGTCCTTGAGCGGTACGCCGTACGCCGTCGCGGCCTCCCGCGCGACACCACGGATCGACAGGCAGTAGCCACGGTCCGGCGTGACCGCGATGTCGAGTACGTCGTCGCGCAGCGCGAGCAACTCGATCGCGTCGTCACCCGGCTCGGCCTCACCCGGCTGCAGGACGACGATGCCGTGGGAGCCGTCGTCGCCCAGGCCGAGCTCCGAGCTGGAGCAGATCATGCCGTTCGAGACGTGCCCGTAGGTCTTCCGCGCCGAGATCGCGAACCCACCCGGCAGGACGGCACCCGGCAGCACCACGACGACCAGGTCGCCGACCTCGAAGTTGTGCGCGCCGCAAACCACCCACTGCGGCTCGTCCCTGCCGATGTCGAGCGAGCACCAGCGGATCGTCTTGCCGTTCTTCTGCGGCTCGTTCTCGTAGCTGAGCACCTTGCCGACGACCAGCGGGCCGGCCAGGTCGGACTCCTCGACGGTCTCCACCTCGAGGCCGGCCCGGATCAGCTTCTCCGCGACGTCGCGACCGGTGACGCCGGCCGGCAGGTCGACGTACTCACGAAGCCATGACAGTGGGACCCGCATCAGATCTCCATCCCGAACTGGCGGCTGAACCGCACGTCACCCTCGACCATGTCCCGCATGTCCTCGACCCCGTTGCGGAACATCAGCGTCCGCTCCAGGCCCATGCCGAAGGCGAAGCCGGAATACCGGTCGGTGTCGATGCCGCAGGCCCGCAGGACCCGTGGGTTCACCACGCCGCAGCCGCCCCACTCGATCCAGCCCTCGCTGCCGCACGTGCGGCACGGGCGATCCGGGTTGCCGACGGAGGCGCCGCGGCAGACGAAGCACTTGAGGTCCACCTCGGCCGACGGCTCGGTGAACGGGAAGAAGTTCGGCCGCAGCCGGGCCTCCAGGCCCTCGCCGAACATCGAGACGACGAAGTGGTCCAGGGTGCCCTTGAGGTGCGCGAGCGTGATGCCCTCGTCGACCACCAGACCCTCGACCTGGTTGAAGACCGGCGTGTGGGTCGCGTCCAGCTCGTCGGTGCGGAACACCCGGCCCGGGCAGATCACGTAGATCGGCGGCTTGCGGGTCAGCATCGACCGCGCCTGCACCGGCGAGGTGTGGGTCCGCAGCACGGTGCCGGAACCGGCCGGCTCGACGAAGAAGGTGTCCTGCATCTGCCGGGCCGGGTGGTCCGGCTGGAAGTTCAGCGCGTCGAAGTTCAGCCACTCGGCCTCGATCTCCGGGCCTTCGGCGACGTCCCAGCCGAGCGCGGTGAACACGTCCGCGATCTGCTCGGAGATCAGCGACAGCGGGTGCCGGGCGCCGAGCCCGGGGGTGTGCCACGGCAGCGTCACGTCCACCCGCTCGGTGGCCAGCATCCGCTCCTCGTGCTCGGCCTCGAGCACCGCGAGGCGGGCCGCGAACGCCTCGTTCATCGCCTTGCGGGCGCCGCCGATCCGCTGACCGGCCTCCTTGCGAGCCTGCGGCGGCAGCGCGCCGATCTCCCGGTTGGCGAGCGCGATCGGCGACTTCTCCCCGAGATGCGCGACCTTCGCCTCCTGCAGGGCGGCCAGATCGGCCGCCTCGGCAAAGGCCTTCAGCGCCTCGTCCCGGGTCCGCTCCACCTCGTCGGCGTGCAACGGCGTCACTTCGACCGGGTCGTAATCAGTGTTGGGACCGGACATGGCTCGCTCTCGGGTTCGGAACTTCTGCGGATTGCAGTCTAGGAACCTCAGCCCCCCAAGCGTGAATCGGCCGTCCACAGCCCCATCGACATTTGAGGGGTCAACCCCTCAGTTGGTGGGTTGCGGAGCAAAAATCTCCTTCCGCAACCCACGACGAGCGGGGCTGACCCCTGAGATGTGCCCGGGGGTGGGCCGGGTCAGGGTGCGTCGGCGGTTTCTGCCCGCGCCGGCTCCTGGGTCGAGCTGTCTGCTATGCGGCGAGGTAGAGCGATGAGGGCCACCAGGGCTCCGGCCAGGGCGCCGATCGCGCCGGTGATCATGGCGATGGACATGGCGTCGGAGAAGGCGTCGCGCGCGGCGGTGACGAAGTCGGGACCCAGGGCGAGAGTCTCGGCGATCGACTTGCGGCCGGCCTCCGGGACCGAGTCGGGCAGCGACGACGAGTAGGCCGCGGCCAGCACGCTGCCCAGGACGGCGACCGACAGAGCGGCACCGGTCTGTTGCACGGTGTCGTTCATCGCCGAGCCGACACCACGGTGTTCGGCCGGCACCGACTGCATCAGCAAGGTGTACGCCGCCGGTCCGGCCAGACCACCGCCGATACCCATGACGAGTAGCCCGACGATCAGCAGGCCGTAGCCGGACGTCGTACTGACCTGAGTGAGGATCCCGAAGCCGGCCGCGATCACCACCAGGCCGGTCGCGATCAGCGTCCGGTCGGCCAGCTTCTTGCCGAGCGTCGCACCGAGACCGTTGAACACCATCGCCGAGGCGGCGTACGGGATCAGCGCCAGACCAGCCTTGAGCGGCGTGTACCCGAGCACGAACTGCAGGTACTGCGTCAACGCGAGCAGCAACCCACCGGCGGTGAACGACAGCAGCACGATCGAGAAGCTGGTCCCGCTGAAGTTCCGGTCCCGGAACAACGCGAGCGGCACCATCGGATGCGCACTCCGCTTCTCCCACACCGCGAACCCGGCCAGGGCGACCACGCCTACGACCAGCCCACCAAGCACCTTCGCGGATCCGAACCCGTCGGCGGGGATGGAGATGATCGCCCACACCACCGCGGTCATCCCGACCATCGACAGCACCGCGCCACCGGGGTCGACGTTCCGCGCCGGACCGCGCGACTCCGGGATCAGCGCGACCGCGCCGATGATCGCGAGCACCGCGATCGGCACGTTCAGCAGGAAGATCGACCCCCACCAGAAGTGCTCCAGCAGGACGCCGCCGATCGTCGGGCCGGCGACCACGCCGACCATGGCGACCGTCGACCAGCCGGCCATCGCCTTGCGCTGCTCCTCCGGGGGGAACACCGTGAACAGCAGCGACAGCGTGCTCGGCATCAGCAGCGATCCGCCGACGCCCATCAGCGCCCGGCACGCGATCAGCTGCCACGGGTTGGATGCCAGCGTGGCGAGCAGGGACGCCAGCCCGAACAGCACCAGCCCGAGGATCAGCATCTTCCGCCGGCCGAACCGGTCGGACAGGCTGCCCGCGGTCAGCAGCAGCCCGGCGAACACCAGGATGTAGGCGTCGATGATCCACTGCACGTCGGCAGGAGTGGCGTCCAGGTCGCGCATCAGCGATGGGATCGCGAGGTTCAGCACGGTGTTGTCGACCACCAGCACCATCAGGGCCAGGCAGAGGATCAACAGGATCCACCAGCGTCGCGGATGACCGGTCGCGGTGGACTCGAACGGTGTACTAGTCACTCGCACACCGTACGACACGACTCGTACAGTGTTCCAGTCGATTGGCTAGGATGTGGTCATGGACTCGATCTGGACGCGGTCACGGAGCAGCACTCCCGCTCGCGAGACGCTCACCCGGGAGCAGATCGTGCAGACCGCGATGACGACGCTCGACACCGAGGGCCTGGCCGGGCTCAGCATCCGGAAACTGGCCGCCAAGCTCGACGCCGGCGCGACCAGCCTCTACTGGCACGTCCCGACCAAGGACGACCTGATCGACCTGCTCATCGACGAGGTCTGGGGAGAGATCGACGTACCGGATCCGGAGCTGGCCGGCTGGCGGAACGGCGCGATGCTGTTCGGCCACAGCCTGCGCGCGGCCGTGCTCCGCCATCCCTGGCTGCCCGAGGTGATGTACACGCGGCCGAGCATGGGGCCGAAGGCGATGGCCCTGGGCTCTCGCGGCCTGGCGCTGTTCGGTGCGGCCGGGTTCTCACCGACGGACGTCGACCAGGCGATGAGCAGCGTGATGTCCTACGTGCTCGGCACCGTGAGCGCCGAGGTCGCGACCCGGGAGATGGTCAGGAAGTCCGGCCGGTCACTGGACGAGTGGGCCGGTGACATGCTGCGCCAGGCCGAGACCATCGCCGCCGACGACCACCCCGAGATGCGGGAGTCGGTACGGCGACGGGCCGACCGGGACATGAACGCGATGCTCACCGAGTCGTTCGTCTTCGGCCTCGACGCCCTCCTCGACGGCCTCGAGCTCCGCGTGAAGAAGAACGCGGGCGACTGAGGCCGGACGTCCTGAACGGAGTCCGGCTAGCCGCGGCGCTGGGCCCTGGCGGAGGCGTAGAGGCAGACGGCGGCGGCGGTGGCCAGGTTGAGGGACTCGGCCCGGCCGTAGATCGGGACCTTGACCGAGCGATCGACGATCGCGTCGAAGCCGTCCGGGAGACCGTGGGCCTCGTTGCCGAAGAGCCAGACTGTCGGCTTCGCCAACGTGCCGTCGTCGATGCAGGTGTCGAGGTCGCTGGCGCCGTACCCATCGGCCGCCAGGACCTGCAGCCCTTGGTCACGCCACGCCTTCGCGGCGGCGGTGATGTCCACGTCGACCGCGATCGGCACGTGGAAGACGCTGCCGACACTGGCCCGGACCGCCTTCGGGTTGTGTGGGTCGACGGATTCGGACGACAGTACGACGGCGTCCGCGCCGGCCGCGTCCGCCGTACGGATCAACGTGCCGACGTTGCCCGGGTCACGGACCTGGACGCCGACGGCCACGAGGCGCGCCGTACGCCGTACTGCCTCGTCCAGGGCGACGTCGACCAGGGAGCAGACCGCGACCACCCCCTGCGAGGTGACGGTCTCGCTCAGCGCCTCGATGGCGGGACGGTTGACCTCGAACCACGGCACGCCGGCCGCCTGGGCCAGGTCACGGAGATCGCGATGCCGGGTCTCGACGCCCGGCTCGGCGTACATCTCGAGCACGAGTTCGCGCTGCTCGAGCGCCTCCCGGACCGCCTGGGGGCCCTCGACCAGGAACCGGCGGGTCTTGCGCCGGAACGCACGAGTGGCGAGCCGCCGGGCCTGCTTGATCCGCACGGACTGTGCGGTCAGCAGACCAGGGCTCGCCACTCGAGTGCTTACTTCAGGGGTGGCTCAGGCCGCGGCGTCGCTCTTGGGCGCGTTCACGTCGGCCGGCAACGCCGCCTTGGCCACCTGGACCAGCGCGGAGAACGCGGCCGGGTCGTTGACGGCCAGGTCGGCGAGGATCTTGCGGTCGACCTCGACCTCGGCCAGCCGCAGACCCTGGATGAACCGGTTGTAGGTCAGGTCCTCGGCGCGGACCGCGGCGTTGATCCGCTGGATCCACAGCTTGCGGAAATCGCCCTTGCGCGCCTTGCGGTCGCGGTAGGCGTAGACGAGCGAGTGGGTGACCTGCTCCTTGGCCTTGCGGTACAGCCGCGAGCGCTGGCCGCGGTAGCCGCTGGCCTGCTCGAGTACGACCCGGCGCTTCTTGTGGGCGTTGACTGCCCGCTTCACGCGTGCCATGAGGTGTTACTCCTTGTATTTCTGCGCCGGAAGACGGTGATCCACTCGGCGGGGTGTTCGGGGGGAGGGCGGGATGAGTGCGCCGGAAGCTCAGCGAGCGAGCAGCTTCTTGGCCTTCTTGACGTACGACGGCGCGACCTCGACGGTGCCGGACAGGCGGCGCTTGCGCTTGGACGACTTCGCCTCGGCGAGGTGACGGATACCGGTCTGCTCACGGCGGATCTTGCCCGACCCGGTGATCCGGACCCGCTTCTTCATCCCCGAGTGGGTCTTCATCTTCGGCATGGCTGTGTGCTCCTGATTTTCTTTCGTTGACTCGATCTTCGGTTGACGGGCTCCGGCCACCCGGGCCGGAGCGTCTCGTCACTCCGGGTCGAGGTTGTCTGCCGGACCCTTCGGCTTCTTCGTGGAGCCGGCGGCACGCTCGGCCTCGTGCGCCTGGGCCTGCTCGGCGCGCTCGGCGCGCTCCGCCTGCTCCTCGGCCTCACGTTCGGCCCGCTTCTTCGCCTTCTCGGCCTCCACGTCCACGCGCGCCTCGGACTTCTTCTTGTGCGGCCCGAGCACCATGATCATGTTCCGGCCGTCCTGCCGCGGCGACGACTCGACGAAGCCGAGCTCGCTCACGTCCTCGGCCAGCCGCTGCAGCAGCCGGAAGCCGAGCTCCGGCCGGGACTGCTCGCGACCGCGGAACATGATGGTGATCTTGACCTTGTCCCCGGCACGCAGGAACCGGACGACGTGACCCTTCTTGGTCTCGTAGTCGTGCGGGTCGATCTTCGGCCGCAGCTTCATCTCTTTGATGACCGTGTTGGTCTGGTTCCGGCGAGACTCCCGCGCCTTCTGCGCGGTCTCGTACTTGTACTTGCCGAAATCCATCAGCTTGCAGACCGGAGGGCGGGCAGTCGCCGCGACCTCGACCAGGTCGAGATCGGCCTCCTGTGCCAGCCGAAGTGCATCCTCGATCCGGACGATGCCTACCTGCTCACCGTTCGGTCCGACCAGCCGCACCTCGGGAACGCGGATGCGCTCGTTGACGCGCAAATCAGTGGTGATGGGTCCTCCTGGGTTGTACGTGTCGTGGTGCCACCTCGCGACCGCCGCGGACCCGATTCGCCGCCGGAACGACGAAAGGCCCTCGTGCGATCACACGAAGGCCCAAATCCCAGATCGACGGTGCCCCACCCTTGCGGGAGGTACGCCGTACGATCGCCGAGACCACCGGATCGCTCCGGAACCTCGGCGTGACCGGGACCCGCCGACTGTTCATCGACTGGGTGGGAGGTGGCCCTCCGCTTGGACTTGAACCGCCGGAGACCCTCGAATATTCCACTCAGGGGTCACCGCCGGACCAGGTCGGTCGCCGTGCAAGAGTAACAGCATGACCGATCCAGGTGCCAGTTCGCAGCCCGACCCCTCCGCCGCGACCCCGGCCGGCGGCAGTCCGGACCCGTTGTCCACGGTGTCCCGCGACATCGCCGACGTACCCAGCGTGGAGATCATCTCGACGGCCGCACTGCACCTGATGAGCGCCGCGGCGGTCAACCTCGGCCTGGCCGAGGACCTCCCCGACCACAAGGACCTCGACGAGGCCCGCTCCCTCATCGACGCCCTCGCCGGCCTCCTCGACGCGTCGGCCGCCTCCCTCGGCCACCACCACGCCGCACCCCTGCGCGACGGACTGCGCTCCCTCCAACTCGCCTTCAAGGAAGCCTCCACCATCCCCGACGACCCCGGCCAAGGCCCCGGCGAGAAGTACACCGGCCCCGTCTACCCGGCGACCACCCGCAGCTAGCCCCCACGCGCGAGGACTCCCCCACGCACGCTCCCGCCGCTCCTACGTCGCGTCCCCTCCGCCCACTCCCACCCCACCCATCGATTCGAGCAGGCGGAGCCAGATCTCGCTGATCGTCGGATAGGCCGGGACCGCATGCCAGAGGCGGTCCAGCGGGACATCGCCGACGATCGCGATCGTCGGCGCGTGCAGCAGTTCGGCGACGTCCGGCCCGACAGCGGTGAACCCGACCAAGACATTGCGGTCCTCGTCGACGATCATGCGGGCCTGGCCGCGGTAGTCGTCCGCATGAAGGGCAGCTCCGGCGATCGCCCCGAGATCGTGGTCGACGACCAGGGTGCGGATGCCGGCATCCGAAGCGGCCTGCGCAGTGAGGCCGACGGCCGCGACCTCGGGATCGGTGAAGATCACCTGCGTGACGGCGCTGACGTCGGCGGTGGCCGCATGTCGTCCCCACCTCCTCAGGTCGAGCTTCTCGCCGTGGGCTCGCGCGGCGATCGCATCGCCCAGCGCTCGGGCCTGGTACTTGCCGTGATGCGTCAGTAGGGCTCGGCTGTTCACGTCGCCCGCGGCGTACACCCAACCGCCGTCGACCGGCTTGCCGTCGTCGTCGACGACAGCGAGAGTGTCGTCGACGCGGAGCCAGTGGCCTGGGGAAAGTCCGAGGTGATCGAGACCGATGGCCTTGGTGTTCGGCGTACGGCCGGTGGCGACGAGGACTTCGTCGGCTGTGACGACCTCACCGCTGGAGAGAGTGAGGTGCACGGTCCCGGTGTCGTCCCGTCGGACCTCGGTGGCGTCGGTGTCGAGATGAAGCGCGACCTTCGCTGTTCGGAGAGATTCGGCGACATGGTCACTGGCAAAGGGCTCCACACCCGGTAGGAGCCGGGTCCGGGAGATGAGCGTTACCTGCGAGCCGAGGGCGCTGAACGCGGTGGCCATCTCGGATCCGACCACTCCACCGCCGATGATCGCCAACCGACCGGGGATGGTGCGCGCGGCCGCGGCTTCCCGGCTCGTCCAGGGCGCCACATCCGCGAGTCCGCGGATGGGCGGGATGTGTGCGCTGCTCCCGGTGGCGATCACCACCGCATGTCTCGCCCGCAGCACGGTGGTCGTGCCATTGGTGTCAGTAACCGTAACGGTCCGTGAGGCGGTAATGCTGCCATGTCCACGGACCAGGGTGATTCCCACGTGGTTCAGCCACTCGACCTGGCCGGTATCGCTCCAGTGCGAGGCGAATCGGTCACGTCGGCCAAGCACCTCGGCCACATCCAGATCGCCGCTGAATGCGCCGCCCGCGCCCGGCAGTGCGCGAGCGGCGCGTACGGCGGCTGCGTCGCGAAGCAGCGCTTTGGTCGGCATGCAGGCCCAGTAGGAGCATTCCCCGCCGACGAGTTCGCGTTCCACGATCGCCGCGCTCAGTCCGCCCTGCACCACCCGGTCGGCAACGTTCTCGCCGACCGGACCGGCACCGATGATCACAACGTCGAATGTCGATTCTTCGCCCGTACTCGTCATGTCACCGCGCCTTGACCGTACGGCGGTGCATGCGGATCGCCGAGATCAGGAAGAACACGCCGCCCAGCGTCGCGTACCCGGCGAGGTTGGTGAGCGACGCCTGCGCCCCGCCGGCCTGCAGGACGAAGCTACTGCCGGCGAGGATGGAAATTCCGCCGCTGAGGATCATCGCCCACTGGCCACCGAGCTGGTAACGCAAGATCGCGACGATCAGCTGCACGATTCCGGCGGTGATTGCCCAGACGCCCCACACCCTGAGCACCTGGGGGATGCCGGAGGTGACGGCGACGGCCAATCCGATGGCGGCGAGCAGACTCAGGGCCATGGTGATGTACAGCGGCTTCGCCGGACGCGCGGTGCCTGAGGAGCGAAAGTCGATCACGGCCGCAGCGACGTCGAACAGGGGATAGATCACCAACAGGGCAACGCTCACCGGATTGAGCCTCGACGCGGTGAGCAAGAGCAGGACCGCCCACCCGACGGCGAATCCGAAGCGGACGTAGTACAGGTTCCGCAGCCCTTTGGTGGCGCCGGCGGCTTCAACTACAGCGCCGGTGTGGCCGGCCGCGATGGAACTGGACATCGGGTCCCTCTCTCGTAGACAGAACGATCTGTACACCCCAGAGCCTGCGGGTAAAGTGCGGAGGTGTCAAGACCGATCGTTCTGTCTGCTAATCTCGGGTGCAGAACTTCGAGAGGTGGGGAGGCGCATGTCGGAAGCACGGGCCCGATTGCTCGAGACGGCCACTGGGCTCTTCTATGCCGAAGGCCTCCACGCCGTCGGCATCGACCGCGTCATCGCTGAGGCACAGGTGACGCGCGCCACGCTCTACAGGCACTTCCCCAGCAAGGACGACCTCATCGTCGCCTACCTGACACAAGCCGACGAGGCGATCCGTGCGCAAGTGGATGCCGCGCGGACTCAGGCCGCAAGCCCCGACGACACCATTCGAACTGTCGGACGATCCATCGCCGACGACATCCAGAGAGCCGGCTTCCGCGGCTGCGCGTTCCTCAACGCCGCTGCCGAGTACCCCGACCCGGGTCATCCGGTCCACCAGGCAGTTCTCAGGCACCGGCAGTGGTTTCTGGAAACCCTCACCGAGCTCTTCTCCGGCACCGGGAAGATCGACCCGGAACCCGCCGCCCGGCACTTCGTCATGCTGCGAGACGGAGCCATGGCCGCCGGCTGCCTGACCGATCCGAAGCCCATCTGTGAGACATTCCTGCGCGGGATCGAAGGCCTGCTCAACTATCGCAGCCGTCAGGAACCGGCCTTCTGATGTGGAGAGTGACTTCCCGTCAAGTGGCAGAGTAAAGCTGCGCGCACCCTCGGGTGGGTGGGACGCGCGTGGGCCAGCGGTTCAGGCGGAGCGGGTGTCGGGGGTGTTGAGGTGGTCGGCGGGGGCTTCGTCGTCGATGTATTCGAGGAGGTCGCCGGGTTGGCAGTCGAGGACTCGGCACATGGCTTCGAGGGTGCTGAAGCGGACCGCCTTGGCGCGGCCGTTCTTCAGGACGGCGACGTTGGCCGGCGTCAGGCCGACCTTCTCGGCGAACTCGCCAACGCCCATCTTGCGCTTCGCCAGTTCCACGTCGATGCGCACCACGATCGGCATCAGATCACCGCTTCCATATCGGACCGCAGCGTAGTCGCCTGCCGCAGCAGTGCCCGCATGACCACCATGAGCAGCACGAGTACGCCGCCGACCAGCACCATCCCGAACATCAGGATCGGCAGGCCGGGGTCGTTCGCCAGGAAGCCGAGGTAGAGGAAGACGCCGAGGAACAGCACCCAGCCGATCCCGAGCGCCCAGATGATCGCGTCCACCCAGCCGAACGCCTCCTCGCTGAAGATCCGGTCGGCGGTGACCAGGGTGAGCAGCTTCCAGGTGCAGACGATGACGACCTGGATGCAGAGCAGTTCGAGGATCGACCAGATGGTCAGCGGCCAGCGCAGGTAGGCCAGGTCGGGCTCCTCCTTCGCCATGTAGGCGAACTGCCCCGGCATGCTCATCACCTGCGCCACCACCAGCCCGGCGAACAGCGTGACCAGCAGGACCCTGAGCGGCACGACCACCCGATGCACCAAGTTCATGCATCGACTATCGACCGTCATCTATCGAAAGTCAATAGGCCTCGCCGTACGGCGTGCCGCCAAGGACGGGGCGGCTATCCCTTGACCGCCCCCTCCTCGACGCCCTTGAAGAAGAACCGCTGCAGGGTGGCGAACACGATGACGATCGGGATGAACGCGATCATCGTGCCCGCGGCGATCAGCCGGGGGTTGTTGCTGAAGGTGCCGGACAGGTACTGCAGGCCGACGGTCAGCGTGTACTTGTCCGGGTCGGTGAGCACGATCAGCGGCCAGAGGAAGTCGTCCCAGGCACCGATGAAGGAGAAGATCGCGATCACACTGATCGTTCCCCGCACCGACGGCAGCCCGATGTACACGAACCGCTGCCACGTGTTCGCGCCATCCACGATCGCCGCCTGGTCGACCTCGATCGGCAACGCCCGGAACGCGTTGTACATCAGCAGCACGTTCAGCGCGCCGATCATGCCGGGCAGCGCGACCCCGAACAGCGTGTTCGCCAGGCCGAACTCCCGCACCGTCACGTACTGCGAGATGATCGTGACCTCACCCGGTAGCACCAGCGTGGCGAGGAACAGGCCGAGCACCAGCCGGCGCCCGCGGAACTGCAGCCGCGACAACGCGAACCCGGCCAGCGACGCGCCGAGGATGTTGCCGCCGACAACCAGTACGGCGACCACCAGCGAGTTCTTCGCGTAGTCCCACACCGGGATCGTGTCGGCCACCGCGCCGTAGTGCTCGAGTGTCGGCTCGGACGGCAGCAGCCGCGGGATCCGGGTGTAGATGTCCTCGCCGGATCCCTTCAGCGACGTGGACAACTGCCACAGGAACGGCCCGATCGTGATCAGCAGCACGAACACCAGCAGGAGGTAGCGGACCACCTTCTCCCGCCTCGAGACGGTGTTGAAGCCAAAGGATCCACGCCGGCGACCAGGCGGCGTACCAGGCGCTTCCACAACGGCCGGCCGCGCCGGATCGGTGACGACGGTCATGGGGCCTCCCGGCCTGGACTGAGGAGCGGAGGGAGCGAAGCGACCGGAGCGACGAGGGAAGGCCGGGAGCAAGAGCCCCATGACCACGCCGGCGCCGGAGGCCCGGCCAAAAGCACAGTCATGCTTCGGCTCCACGGCGGTTGAGGCGGGCCAGGATCAGCATCGGTACGACGGTGACGAAGAACAGCACGATCGACAACGCCGACGCGTACCCGAGGTTGCCCTCGAAACCCTGGCTGTACTGCTGGATCAGCATCACGACCGAGTTGTCCCGGCCGCCCGGACCGCCCTTGCCGCCGGTCAGGATGAACAGCTCGGAGAAGACCCGCAGCGCCGATACCGAGATCAGGATCGAGATCAGGATCATCGTCCCGCGCACCCCCGGCACGGTGATGTGGACGAACCGCCGGAAGGCCCCGGCCCCGTCGACCGCGGCGGCCTCGTGCAGCTCGCGCCCGACGTTCCCGAGGGCGGCCAGGTAGATGATCATGTAGTACCCGAGCCCCTTCCAGATCGTCAGGCTGATCGCACTGAACAGCAGCAGCCACTGGTCACTGAGGAACGGCAGCGGCCCGGAGATCACGCCGAGCTTCTCGGCCAGCCCGTTGACCAGGCCGCGGTCGTCCAGGATCCACTGCCAGATCAGCGCCACGACCACGGCCGAGGCCACCACCGGGGTGTAGAACGCGGTCCGGAAGAACGTGATCCCGGGCAGCTTCTTCTCCACCAGTACGGCGAGCAGCAGCGGCAGGACGGTCAGGAACGGCAGGCAAACCACCATGTAGATGACGCTGTTCAGCAATGCCCAGCGCAACTGCTCGTCCTGCAGCAAGGTCTCGAAGTTCTTCAGCCCGACGAACGTGCCGCCGCCGAGCGGCTTGGCGTTGGTGAACGACAGGATGACGGTGTTGACCGACGGCCAGAGGTTGAACACCAGCAGCCAGGTGAGTGCCGGGATCACCAGCACCCACGGCGTGAACCAGCGTTGGTGCCGCATCACTGGGTGAGCAGCTGGTTGGCCTTGGCCACCGCGGCGTCCAGGGCCTGCTGGGACGAGATCTTGCCGGCGATCGCGAGCGAGATCTGCTGCCCGATGAAGTCATTGGTGGCCCCGCTGATGATCGGCGGGGTGAGCACCTTCGCCTTGGCCAGCGACTCGAACGCGAGCACCTTCGCGTCACTTTCCGGCGTACCGTCGGACTTGGAGAAGTACGGGTCGCTCGCGGACGCCTTGGTGGACGGGAAGATGTTGACGATCTTGGCGAAGGCGGCCTGGTTCTCCGCGTTGGTGACGAACCGGGCCAGCGCGATCGCGGCCGCCTGGTTCTTCGTCTTCGCCGACACCGACAGGCCCTGCACGTACAGCGGCGGGGTGTCCAGTGCGGGCGACGGGACGACCTTGCCCTTCAGCGACGGGTTGTCCTTGACGAAGTCCTGGATGGCGTTGCCGCCGCCGGTGGTCCAGGCGACCTTGCTCTGGGTGAAGAGCTTGGAGTTGCCGAGGTACTCCTGGGTCAGGATGTCGCGCGGCAGGTAGCCCGCCTTGTACGCGTCGCGGTACTTGTCCAGCAGCGCGGCGGCCTCCGGGGTGTTGAAGACGAACTTCGTGCCGTCGTCGGAGATGATCTTCACGCCGGCGTTGGTGAAGTCACCGATGCCGGGCAGCCGGCTCATCAGGTACTCCCTGCCGCCGGTCTTGTCGTGCATCACCTTGGCCGCCGCGAGCAGTTCGTCGAAGGTCTTCGGCGGGTTCTTCGCGTCCAGCCCGGCCGCGGCGAACTTGTCCGTGTTCCAGTAGTTGATGTCGGTGTTCAGGTACCACGGATAGCCGAAGGTTCCGTTCAACCCCTGGTACTGGTACGCCTGGACGCCGCCCTCGACGTACTCGTCCTTGATCTTCGGGTCGGCGGCGCCGACGTCGAGCAGCATGTTCTGCTTGGCCAGAGACAGCGCGAAGTCCGGCGGCAGGTTGACCACGTCGGGCAGTTGGCCGGCCGAGGCCTGGCTCAGCACCTTCTTGTCGTAGCCGTCACCCGGCTGGTCCAGCCAGGTCACCTTGGTGCCCGGGTACTTCGCCTCGAAGGCCTTGATCACGCCTTCGACGTACGACGTGAACTTCGGCTTCAGCGCCCAGGTCTGGAAACTGACCTCACCGGTCACCTGCGCGTTCGCGTCGACGGTCGGCGCGGCGGCGCCGCCGGAATCCTCGGAGCCGAGGCCGCAACCAGCGAGGGTGAGAGCCGCGGCGGCCAGAGCTGCCACCACTGCCGGACGACGTCTACGCATGGAATCTCCTGGGTTTGATAAACCGGTATAGCTCCTGCACTATCCGGGATCGTAGAATCCGCTGTCAAGGGTGAGGGAGGTACGACGTGGCCAGACCGACGATCGCCGACATCGCGAACCGGGCCGGGGTGTCCAAGGGCGCGGTGTCGTTCGCGCTGAACGGGCGGCCCGGGGTCAGTGACGCGACCCGGGAGCGGATCCTGCGGATCGCCGAGCAGATGAGCTGGCGGCCGCACAGCGCCGCCCGCGCGCTCGGCGCCTCCCGGGTCGACTCGGTCGGGATGGTGATCGCCCGGCCGGCCCGCACCCTCGGCGTCGAGCCGTTCTTCGCCCACCTGCTGTCCGGCGTGCAGTCCGGGCTGTCCGCGGAGTCGATCTCGCTGCAGCTGCTGATCGTCGAGGACACCGCCGCCGAGATCGAGGTGTACCGCCGGTGGGCGTCGGAGCACCGGGTCGACGGCGTGATCCTGGTCGACCTGACCGTGAAGGACCCACGCGTCGACGAACTGAAGGCACTCGAACTGCCGGCCGTCGTGATCGGCGGCCGCGGCGGCAAGGGCGCGCTGCCCTCGGTCTGGGCGGACGACCGCGAGGCGATGCTGTCGATCGTCGAGTACCTGGCCGCGCTCGGGCACCGCCGGATCGCCCACATCGCCGGTACGCCGAACTTCCAGCACACCCAGCGCCGGATCCGGGCCGTCCGCGACGCCGCGCCCCGGCTGGGCCTGGTCGACGCGCCGTCGCTGACCACCGACTTCAGCGACGCCGAGGGCGCCGCGATCACCCGCAAGCTGCTGTCCCAGCCGCAACGGCCGACCGCGATCGTCTACGACAGCGACGTGATGGCGGTGGCCGGGCTCGGGGTCGCGATGGAGATGGGCGTCTCGGTGCCGGGCGACCTGTCCATCGTGGCGTTCGACGACTCGATCCTGACCCAGCTCATGCACCCGGCGCTGACCGCGCTGTCCCGGGACACCTTCGACTTCGGCCGCCAGGCCGCCGAGGTGCTCCTCGAGGTCATCGCCGACCCCGGCCAGGTCGTCAACCGCCGCACCCCGGACCCGGTCCTCACCGTCCGCGAGTCCACCGCTCCCCCGGCCTGACCCCGGTGCATTCGAGCGGATAACCCTTCGCGTGCACCCTTCTTCCCGGCTGTACCGGGGGGAGAAGGGGCAACCCCAGGGGTTGTCCCCTCGCGTTGCCGCCGGCGCGCGGGGGCGGGTGGGGAGGGGGCTGAGGGTGGCGAGGTTGCCCGGATTCCTAAACCGATTTAGCATCGTCGGCATGCCTGTGGATCCCGTCACGCCGCGGTTCGGTGCGAACTACGTTCCCTCGGCCGGCTGGTTCTACAGCTGGCTCGACTACGACGGCGCGGCGGTACGGCGGGACTTCGCCGACCTGGCCGGACTGGGCCTGGACCACGTCCGGGTGTTCCCGGTCTGGCCGTGGATCCAGCCGAACCGGGCGATCATCCGGGAACGTGCGATCGAGGACCTGCTGGACACCGTCGACGCCGCCGCCGAGCACGGCCTGACCGTCGCGGTCGACCTGATCCAGGGCCACTTGTCCAGCTTCGACTTCCTGCCCTCGTGGGTGCTCACCTGGCACAAGACCAGCCTGTTCGAGGACCCCACGGTCCGCGACGGCCTGGCGTCGTACGTCGACACCGTGGCGCGCGCGGTGGCGGCGAAGCCGAACGTCTTCGCGATCACGCTCGGAAACGAGGTGAACAACCTCTGGCCGGACAGCGCGACCAGCTTCGAGAGCTCGACCAGCTGGGCGCAGGAGCTGCTGACCACGGTGAAGAAGGCGGCGCCGGACGTTCTCGCGTTGCACTCGGTGTTCGACGACGCCTGGTACAGCGCGGACCATCCGTTCCATCCGGCGGACGTCGTCGATCTGGGCGACCTGAGCACTGTGCACTCGTGGGTTTTCAACGGGGTCTCACGAGTGGACGGTCCGCTCGGTCCGGCGACGCTCAGCCATGCGGACTACCTGGTCGAGCTGGCCGCGGCGACGTCGCTGGATCCGGCGCGTCCCGTGTGGTTGCAGGAGATCGGCGTACCCGGGCCTGACGTTCCGGTCGAGTTGCAGGCCGAGTTCACCCGGCGGACGGTCGAACTGGTGGTGAGCAACCCGGCGTTGTGGGGCGTCACGTGGTGGTCGTCCCACGACATCGACCGGCGGCTGCTGGACTTTCCGGACCGGGAGTACGACCTGGGGTTGTTCACCGTGGACCATCGGCGCAAGCCGGCCGCACAGGCGCTGGCGGACGTGATCGCCGAGATCCGTGCGAATGGTGTCAGCCGTCAGCCAGCAACCACGCTGGTGTGCCCTGTCGACCTGCGGACCGAGCCGGAGCGCCGGCCGGAAGTTGCCCCCGGCAGCGAGTTCCACCTCCAGTGGGTCGCCGCGCGGGAGGACGGGCCGGTCCGGATCGTCCGGCCCTAACCCAACTTGTCCATCAGCACCTGGATGCCGTCCAGGATGCGGTTGAGCCCGAACTCGAGGTCGTCGTCGACGCCGTCCTGGTATTCCCGGTTCGAGTAGAGCGCGGTCAGCATCGGATAGTTGCCCGCGGCAAGACGGGGAAGCAGGAAACGGCCGACCTCCTCGGACTGGACGGGTGTGTTGTCGCTCGCCGCGAGCTGGCGGACCATGCCGGCATAGCTGCGCGCGAACCCGTCGAGGAGCATCAGGCAACCGAGATTGTCGTGCTGACTCAAGCCGGTCCCGTCCAGCGCCTGCAGCATCACCTCGGCCCAGCGCAGCAGGTTGGGTGTCACCGGCGCCCCACGGATCGGCACGTCGAGCAGCCACGGCCGCTCGGCGAAGCGGTCGACCTGCGCCTGCACCCACGCGGTCGCGGCCGCCCGCCAGTCCTCCGGCAACTCGGGCGGCGTGCCGATCGCCTTCTCGTGAACGAGCACGATCAGCTCGTCCTTCGACCGGACGTAGCGGTACATCGCGTTCGTGGTGACGCCGAGCTGCGCCGCGATCCGCTGCAACGAGATCGCCTCGAACCCGTACCGATCCCCGAACGCGATCCCGGTGTCCACGATCTGCTCCACCGACAGCGCCGGCTTGGGACCCCGCCGCTGCACCGGCTGCACTCCCCACGCCAGCGCGAGCCCGGGAGGCAGCTCGGCGCGGTCCTCGCCCATGTCAGCCTGCCGGCTGGATCCAGGCATAGCCGCCGTCTTCCAGGCGGATCACCTGGAGCCCGGCGGCGAGGCGTCGTACGTCGTCGGTCTCGATGACGCCCGCGGCGGGGCCGGCCACATCGAGGACGATGGCGGCGGCGCCTTCCTGTACGGCGGCGGTCGCGACGAGCTGTGACTGCGCGGGCATCGGGCGGGCCTCGGGACTCCAGCGGGCCAGGCTCTCGGTGCTGGTGAACGCGAGCAGAGCATTCCGGCCGTCCTGGCCTTGCAGCAGGGCAACGGCCATGTCCGAGGTCTTGTCGCGCGCCAGACCGTTCTCGCTGTACTCGACCTCGCCGAGCATCGCCACCACCGGCACCAGCAGCCGGGCCTTGGTCAGCGCGGCCAGCAACGCCCCTTGGTCACCCTCCGTGAGCGCCTTCGCCAGCGCGGGGTCGGCGGACCCGTCGTCGTTGTCGAAGCCGGTGAAGGCCAGGCGGCGTTCTGGTTGCACCCCAGCATTCTCCCTGGTCCGGTGTCCGGACCCCTGGGTGGGGGTTTCAGGGTGGTGTCAGGGCTGTTCCCGGCTTGGTTCCGTCTGCGACTGTGCGAGCCTGGGTATGTGCCTGACTTCAACGATCTGACGCTGCTGCCGTTCTGTGTGGGCCTCACGCTGCTCGGCCTGATCGGCTCGTGGGCCGCCTGGCGGCGCCGCGGGGCGGCGGCCGGCACCCGTGGCGTGGCCTGGTCCCTGTTGCCGGTCTCGTTGTACCTGACCGGTCTGCTCGAGCTGGTCTGGGACGTGGTGCGCTCGACCGTCAGCTGGGTCACGCACCTGATCTTCTCCCCCACGGTGTGGGGCGGGGTCGCGCTGTTCGGCGTCTCGGTCGTGCTGTACGTCGTCTCGGGCGTGGCCCGCGGGCGCGGCGGGGACAAGACAGCCAAGGACAAGACACAGTCCAAGCCCGCCTCGCCCGCGGGTGAGGTGACCGCGACGGGTCCCGCACCCGCGTCGGCCGCTCCCGCCAAAGCTGCCAAGCCCGCCAAGGGGTCGAAGGGCACGCAGCAGGAATCGTCGGAGTTCGACGAGATCGAGGACATCTTGAAGCGCCATGGAATCAACTGAGACTCTTGCCCCGCTGACCATCGACTCCCTGCTGGACCACGTCCAGGCCGCCCCGCCCCGGCTCGGCAAGACCCGGCTGATCGGCGTCGACGGACCGGCCGGCTCCGGCAAGACCACGCTGGCGGCGAACTTCGCGGCCCGCGCCGAGGCGCGCGGACTGCACACCCGTGTCATCCACATGGACGATCTGTACGACGGCTGGGCCGGTGCCGCCCGCGGGTTCTGCCTGCTCCGCGACCACGTGCTGCAGCGGCTCTCCGACGGCCGCGAGGGACGGTACCGCCGCTACGACTGGACCATGGGTGCGTACGCCGAGATCCACGTCGCACCGGTCACCGTGGAACTTCTTATCGTCGAAGGTGTCACGTCGTGCGACCGAGACGCGGACCGCTGGCAGTCGCTGCGGCTGTGGATCGAAACCTCGAACGCGGTCCGCCTGGAGCGCGGTATCGCCCGCGACGGCGAGGCACTGCGCGACCACTGGCTGGAGTGGATGCGCTGGGAACGCGACCACTTCGCCGAGCAGGCGACCCGATCCCGGGCCCACGTCGTCGTCGACGGCAACCCGTCGGTCCCGCACGACCCCGCCGTCGAACTCGTCACGAAGTCGGTGGCGCTTCCTCCGCACGACTCGGCGGCTTCCTGAGCAGGATCAGCCGCGCCCGCGGGTGGTGGGTCCACTCTCCCTCGGGTGCTTGCTCCAGGTACTTCTGCCGGAGTTGCGCGATGAACTCGTCGCCGCGGGCCAACGCCAGCGCCCGCATCGACCCGGAGTGGTTGGCGGCGTCGAAGTACGTCGCCGCGTCCGGATGGGTCATCGGGTAGGACACGAACTCGTCGCGCTCGACCACGGCGTCGAGTCCGGTGAGGAGGCGGTCCTCCCAGGAGTAGTCGCTGCGTTCGCCGATCACCCTCGCCACCACCGCGAACGGACCGTCGTCCTCGGCGATCTCGGGCCAGTAGACGACGCACATCCGGCCGCCCGGGGTGAGCGCGTCCACCCACGAGCGGATCGCGGTCTCGGGGTCGGGGAGCTGCTGGAGGCCGAACACCGAGACGACGGCAGCACACCGATCCGACCACCGTGCGTCGAGGACGTTGGCATCACCCTGCACGACCTCGACGTCGTCCCGACCCAGCCGAGCGGCGCGCTCCCGGGCCCGGCGGACCATGCCGGCCGACAGGTCGATCCCAGCGATCTCCCGCCCCGGAAACCGCTCGACCAGCAGATCCAGCTCCGGAAACGTCCCACAACACGGCACGAGCACCGGCCCATCAGGCAGTCGGCCGACGACGTTCGGCCCCGGCAGGCCACCTGACGAGGCCAAGTCCGGCGCTCCGGCCAGCGCGTCCACCCCTGCGCGCACCCAGGGGGCGAAGCGGGGGACGAAGTACTGCTCGTAGCCGTCGGCGGCCTCGTCCCAGCCGCGGGCGATCCGGCTCAGGCGGTCGTCGCTCACAGGGCGGCCTCGATGCGGTGGGTTGCGGTGCCGGTGGCGCTCGCCAGTCCGGCGGGCCGGCCGGTCGCGAGGAGCAGCAGGTCGGCCGCGGTGGCGCGGAGTTCCTCGGCTCCGTCGCCCGCGGACCAGTCGGCATCGGTCGCGACCAGCCGCATTCCCCGGAAGCGCTTGCGCGCGCCGTAGAAGGCACTGTTCCGGACGTGCTCGAGCGCGGCGAGGGTCTGCTCGGCCGGCATCACCCGCTCACGACCGAGCGGGCGGGCGATGTCCTGGCCGTGGACGAGCGCGTCGACCAGCGGATCGAGCGGACCGGCGCCGGGGGCGCGACGAGCCGAGCCGGCCGTCTCCCGGAACTGGGCGATGAGCTCGGCCGGAGTGAACCGGGCCGCACACTCCCGCGCCATCACGTCCTCCATCCGGTCGAAGTCGAAGCGAGCCCGGATCATCCCGCGCAGCGCGACGCCGAGCGTCGTACGCGTGGAGGTGGTCAGGTGGGCGGCGACGTGGTGGATCGTCCAGCCGGTGCAGAGCGAGGGGACGTTCCAGTCGTCGGCGTCGAGGGTGTCGAGGAAGTCGGCCAGGTCGAGGCGCTCGGCCTCGGTCCAAGCGAGGATCGTGGGATCGGTCATGGCTGTGTCTCCTTGATCGCCGCGATGCGGCGGCGCAGGTGGTCTCGTTCGGGCTCGCTGCCGGCCAGGGCCAGGGCTTGTTCGTACGCCGCGGTGGCCTCCGGCAGGCGGCCCAGCCGGTGCAGCAGGTCGGCCCGGGCCATCGGCAAGGGGTGGTAGTCGCGCAGCCGCGGTTCGTCCGACAGGTCGTCGAGCAGCGCCAGCCCCGCCTCGGGTCCGTCGCGCATCGCGATCGCGGCGGCCCGGTTGAGCGCGACCACCGGCGACGGGTCGATCGCGATCAGGACGTCGTACAGGGCGACGATCTGCGGCCAGTCGGTGCCCGCGACGTCGGGTGCTTCGTCGTGCAGTGCGGCGATCGCGGCCTGGACGCCGTACGGTCCGGCCGGACCCCCGGTGAGGGCGGCGACGACGAGGCCGCTGCCCTCGGCGATCAGGTCGCGGTCCCAGCGAGTGCGGTCCTGGTCGTCGAGCAGGACCAGTTCGCCGTCCGGGCCGGTGCGGGCGTCGCGGCGGGCGTGGATCAGCAGCATCAGCGCGAGCAGGCCGGCGACCTCGCGCTCGTCCGGAAGCAGCCGGCGCAGGATCCGGGCCAGCCGGATCGCCTCCTCGGCGAGGTCGAGGCGCTGCAGGTACGGACCCGAACTGGCCGCGTACCCCTCGGTGAAGACCGAGTAGATCACCTGCAGGACCCCCGGCAGGCGTTCCGGCAACTCGTCCGCCGAGGGGACCCGGAACGGGATCCGCGCCTCGTTGATCTTCTTCTTCGCCCGGACGATCCGCTTCGCCATCGTGGCGACCGGAACCAGGAACGCCCGCGCCACCTCGGGCGTGGTCAGCCCGGCCAGGCAGCGCAGGGTGAGCGCGCCGCGGTCCTCGGCGGCCAGGGCCGGGTGGGCGCAGGTGAAGAACAACTGCAGCCGCTCGTCCGGCAACTCGTCACCGGCCGCCGGCGGCGCGGCCCGGTCGGCCTCGAACTGCAGGATCGCGAGCTTCGCGGCGTACACCTGGTCGCGCCGCAACCGGTCGACGGCCTTCCGCCGGGCCGTGGTCATCAGCCACGCACCCGGGTTCGGCGGCACCCCGTCGACCGGCCAGCGCACCAGCGCCGCCTCGATCGCCTCCGACGCGACCTCCTCGGCCAGGTCGAGGTCACCGAACCTCCGGGCGAGCGCGGCCAGCAACCGCCCGCGCTCCTCCCGGAACACCGCCTCGACCTCCGCGTGCATGGTGGATCAGGCCCCCGGGAACTCGGCCACCGGGCGGACCACGATCGAGCCGCCGGCCCGCGCGCCCGGGCACTTGGCGGCCCAGTCGAGCGCGACGTCCAGATCCGGTACGTCGATCACGTAGAACCCGCCGAGCACCTCGCGGGTCTCCGCGAACGGCCCGTCGGTCACGGCCCGCTTCCCGTCGTTCGCGACCTGGACCCGGGTCGCGGTGACCAGGTCGGCCAGCGACTCGGACGAGACCACGACGCCGGCGTCCTGGATCTCCTTGTCGAACCGCATCCAGTCCTCCGGCTCGCACCCGGCCGCACCACCGCTCAGGTCGACGTCCCCGGCGTTGATCAGCAGCATGTACTTCATCTCGGAACCTCCCGTTGGCGTGTGTACAGCATCTCTACGAACGGGTCAGGGCCCGATGGACAGCATCCTTCAGGAAATTTGTGAGGATGGTGGGCATGAGCGCAAAGGTTCTGCCGTCCGGAGAGCAGTGGGGTCTGTCAGGCGGTGGGTACGCCGCCACGGTGGTGAGTGTCGGCGGCGGCCTTCGTGGGCTCACGTACGACGGGCGCGAAGTGCTGCTCGGGTACGGCGAGGACGAGCCGGCGCAGGCGGGGATCGGGCAGCACATGTTCCCGTGGCCGAACCGGATCACCGACGGGAAGTACACGTTCGAGGGTGTCGACGAGCAGCTGTACCTGACCGAGCCGGCCCGGCGGAACGCGATCCACGGTCTGACCCGCTGGGCGAACTGGGAACGGGTCGACGACGGCACCGACCCGGCCGTGGTCGAAGTCGGTCACCGGCTGCACGGCCAGCCCGGGTACCCGCACCAGCTCGACCTGCGCCTCAGCTATCAGCTGGCCGACGGGCTGACGGTCACCGCGACGGCGACAAACGTCGGCGCGAGTGACGCGCCGTACGGCTACGGGACCCACCCGTACCTGAGCGTCGGCCGGGTGATCGACGAGTGCGTGCTCGAGTTCCGCGCGGCCGAGTGGCTGGAGGTGTCGCCGGAGCGGATGACTCCGATCGGGCTGTCCCCGGTGCCAGGTTCGCCGTACGACTTCAGCGAGGGCCGGGTGATCGGGGATCTGGAGATCGACAACGCGTTCACCGGACTGGGCAGCGGGGCGTGGTCGGTCACGCTGACGGATCCGGACTCCGGGAACCGGTCGGTGCTGACCAGCGACACGCCGTGGCTGCAGCTCTACACCGGCGGTGCGATCGGGCGTACGGCGCTCGCCGTCGAGCCGATGACGTGTCCGCCCAACGCGTTCATCACCGGGCAGAACCTGGTCGTCCTGAAGCCCGGCGACTCCCACACCACTACGTTCCGGGTGTCGGTCTAGGCCCGGCACCGTGCGCCCGGGCGACGGCGGCCAGCTCCTTCGCCGCCTTGCTCGCCCGGGCACCCTCGGCGGCCTGGATCGCCAGGATGCCCAGGCGGTTGCCGTCGGCATCGAACAGCTGCAGCCACGCGTCACCCGGCTTGAACCGGAGCGCGGTCACGTCGGACCACCGCAGCGTGTAGGACTTGAAGACGTTGCGGACCCGCAGGCGGTCCGGGTACGCCTCCACCCGCAGCGTCGCGAGCCGGTACAAGATCCACAGCACCGCGCCGAAGAACGCCAGCAGCGTCAGCCGCTGGAACCAGCTGAACGTCTCCCGGGCATCGTCCGGCAGCCGGAACCAGATCACCCCGAACACCGCGATCAGCGACAGACCCATCCCCCCGGCCATCAGAGCGACGAACCTCGGATGGAAGGTGAACAGCCGGCGGTCGGCCTCCATGTCAGATGCGGCAGGCGTGGATGTCGGTGGTGAGGATGGCACGCGCGCCCACCTCCCACAGCTGGTCCATGATCCGCTGCGCGTCGGCCCGTTGCACCATCACCCGGACGGCGACCCAGCCCTGCCGGTGCAGCGGGGACACGGTCGGCGACTCCAGCCCCGGCGCGACCGCGGTGGCCGCGTCGACCTGCTCGGCCCGGATGTCGTAGTCCATCATCACGTAGTTGCGGGCGATCAGGACGCCCTCGAGCCGGCGGACGAGCTGGTGCAGCCCGTTCGGCGGCGTCTCCACGCCGTGCCGCTTGATCAGCACCGCCTCGGACTTGAGGATCGGGTCGCCGAACACCTCGAGCCCGGCCTGGCGCAGCGTCGTACCGGTCTCGACGACGTCCGCGATCACGTCCGCGACGCCGAGCTGGACGGCCGACTCGACGGCACCGTCGAGGCGGACCACCGAGGCGTCGACGCCGTGCTCGGCCAGGTGGTCCTGCAGCACACCGGCGTACGACGTGGCGATCCGCTTGCCGGCCAGGTCCTTGACCGAGGTCGCGGCGCCGGGCGGGCCGGCGAACCGGAAGGTGGACCCGCCGAACCCGAGCTCCAGGATCACCTCGGCGTCGGCGTGCGAGTCGAGCACCAGGTCCCGGCCGGAGATGCCGACGTCGAGAGTGCCCTCGCCGACGTACACGGCGATGTCGCGGGGGCGCAGGTAGTAGAACTCGACCTCGTTCGCGGTATCGGTGAGCGTGAGGTCCTTGGTGGTCCGGCGCTGCTTGTAGCCGGCCTCGGTCAGGATTTCGATGGCGGACTCGCTCAGCGAGCCCTTGTTCGGTACTGCGACGCGCAGCATGACACTGCCTTCCTGGTGATGAGGTGAACCGGGTCTGTCGAAGGCTCCTACAGATGTCGGTACACGTCGTCGAGGTCCAGGCCGAGCGCGTGCATCATCACCTGCGCGTGGTAGAGCAGCTGGGACAGCTCCTCCGCGGCCCGCTCCTTGCTCTCGTGCTCGGCGGCCATCCAGGACTCGGCGGCCTCCTCGACCAGCTTCTTGCCGATCGCGTGCACGCCGGCATCCAGCGCCGCCACGGTCCCGGATCCCTCCGGCCGCGTCAGCGCCTTCTCACCCAGCTCGGCAAACAGTTCCTCAAAGGTCTTCATCGCGCGCCCCAGCCTAGAGGTCCGCCGCCGGGAACCGCCGGTCAGGTCCGCCCACCGGGACCTCGTGGCGCTGAGTGAGCATCGACGTACCAAGTATGACCCTCAGCGAGCAGGCGTCTGACCATCCCGTGGTCCATCGTGTCCTCGTCGGTCCGCAGGTGGTACGGAGGCGGGTAGAACGCGTCACCCAGCAGGATCACGCCTGAGTCGACGGCGACCAGCGAGTCCGGCGCGTGGTTGCCACCGACATGACGCAGTACGACGCCTGTCGGCAGCGTGAGCGTGTCGTCGAAGGTCTGATCCGGGAGCACGATTCGGAAGTCACTCCAGTCCGGTAAGGCCAGGGCGCGAGCTCGGAAGCTGGGCCCGAGTTTCGGGTTCGCCTCGACCTGGTCGCGGAGGTAGCGGTGACTCCACGGGCGCTCTGCCTCCCGGGCCAGGATCTCGGCCGCCGAGGAGTGCGCGACGACCGTGACGCCGGGCCAGGCACAGGCTCCCCAGGTGTGGTCCCAGTGGTGGTGCGTGTAGACGAGCCACCGTGCCGCGGGCAGGCCGGCTTGGCCAATCGCGGCCTGGACAGCCCGCGCGTGGTCGGGGCTGTTGCCGGCGTCGATGACGACGCTCCCCCGGTCGTCGGCGATCACCGCGACCGACGGCCTGATCGCGTCCGGGTCGGGGTCGTGCGGGTAGAGCCAGACCCGGTCGTTCAGGTGTTGCAGCATCTGGCCGACGATAGCTGCCATGCAAACTCCCCGGAGGGTCCGCGACCTCGGTGTCACGGTCGGCACGCTGGCACCCGGTCCGCTCAACGCGATCACCGACGTACCAGGCGTCCGCGTCGGGCAGACCACAGTCTCGTCAGGTGACCTGCACACCGGAGTGACCGCGATCGTGCCGGACGGTTACCCGGCCGGGCTGCCCGCGGCGGTTGCGGTCGGCAACGGGTACGGCAAGCTCGTCGGCTCCACCCAGGTGGACGAACTCGGCATGATCGAGACCCCGGTCCTGCTGACCGGCACGCTGAGCGTGTTCCGGGTCGCCGACGCGTTGCTCACCTGGCTGCTCGACCGGGACCCTCGCGCGACCAGCCTGAACCCGGTCGTCGGCGAGACCAACGACGGTCACCTCTCCGACATCCGCCGCCGCCCGATCACCCCCGAACACGTCCACGCCGCCCTCGACTCGGCCTCCGCCGAGTTGCCATTGGAAGGCTGCGTCGGCGCCGGCACCGGGACCACGGCGCTCGGCTTCAAGGCCGGCATCGGTACGGCGTCCCGGACGCTGGACTCGGGCATGATCGGCGTACTGGTCCAAGCCAACTTCTCCGGCACCCTGACCGTCCTCGGCACTCCGATCCCGGCGCAACCGCTGGATGCCGACGGCAACTCCTGCATGATCGTCGTCGCCACCGACCTCCCGCTCGACGCCCGCCAACTCGGCCGCGTCGCCCGCCGCGCCGTCTTCGCCATGGGCCGCGTCGGCTCCGACTACGCCCCGGGCAGCGGCGACTACGCCATCGCCTTCACCACGAACCGCACGCCGGGCTTCACCGACCGAGACCTCCGCGCCCCGTTCCGAGCCACCACCGAATCGGTCGAGGAAGCCCTGCTCAACTCACTCACCATGGCTCGTACGACGACCGGCTTCCACGGCCGCACCGCTCACGCAGTTCCCCACGACCTCATCCTCACCCGCTTGAGATCGGCCGGTGTGCTGGCCTGAGTCTTGACGGGCGACGAGTGCACGGGCTTATCAGTACGCCACGCCGACCGGCTGGACACTCATCGACGGATCGTCGACAGCGGAGAGCATCAGGTGGGCGACGTCAGCTCGGGAGATCGTGTAGCCGCGGGAGACAGTGCCGCCGACGACCGTGCGGTAGGTGCCGGTCAGTGGCCCGTTCGTCAGCTTCGGCGGCCGGACGATCGTCCAGTCCGTGCCGCTGCTGACGATGTCGGCCTCCATCACCCGCAGGTCGGCGTACACGTCCGCCGCGAAGGCGTTGATCGCCGGCAGCAGTAGCCGGCGGTTGAGGAAACTCTCGTCCGGCGGCGTCGGCCCGAGTGGCGCCGCGCTCACCGCGACGAAGCGCCGTACGCCGGTCTCCGCCATCGCGGCCAGGATCGAGCGAGTGCTGCCGGACGCGACCGGGCCGTCCTTGCGTCCGCGCGGCCCGACACCGGAGATGACCGCCTGACTGCCGTCCACTGCTTCCAGCAGGGACCCCGCCTCAGTCAGCCCGGCCACTCGGAACACCTCGAGCGAAGGATCCTCGACCTGGTACGACGACGAGGCGCGGACGACCGCCGTCACCTTGTGCCCCGCGTCCAGCGCCTGCCGCACCACCTGACCGCCGATCCCGCCGGTCGCCCCGAACACCGTGATTCTCATCTGTACTCCTCTGCGATACCGTGCTGACACCTTCTCTGTATCTCGTATAGTACGGAACTCAAAATATATGGAACAGACACAATCGGGTGACCCACGTCACCGTCGCCGGACCGGCAACGAGATCAAGGCCGCGCTGCGCGACCTGCGGATCCAGCTCGCCCTGCTCAACCACCAGGTCGGCGGCAGGCTGGCGCTGAAGGACGTCGACCTCGACTGCCTGGACGTGCTGGCGCGCAGCGGACCGCTGACCCCGAGTGCTCTGGCCCGTCAGGCCGGGCTGCACCCGGCCACGCTGACCGGCATCCTGGACCGACTCGAACGGGCCGGCTGGATCACCCGCGACCGCGCCCGGGCGGACCGTCGCAGCGTCACCATCCGGGTCCTGCCCGACCGAGGCATGGAGGTGTTCCGGCTCTATCAGCCGATGATCGGCGCCATGGACGACGTACTGGCCGGCTACACCCAGGAACAGCTCGACCTGATCGCCGACTTCCTCCGCCGCAGCGTCGAGGCGGGTCGCACCGCCACCGAAAAGCTGGGTCAGGACTCGTAGAGAGCGAGCAGGCTGCGGGCGAGGCGGGCCAGTTCCGCCCGCAGCTCCGGCGGCTCGAGGACTTCGAGTGAGTTGCCGAAGCGGGCCAGGGACGCGGCGGCGTTGCCGATGGATTCGATCGGGAGGGTGACGGTGACGGTGCCGTCCGAGGCGGGGTCGGTGGCGGCCACGGCTTTGACCAGGTGTGGGTAGGAGACGTCGTGCATGCGGCCGGCAAGGTCGGCCGAGACGCGTACCACGGCCTCGCCGGTGAACCGTGTCTGGTCGAAGTCGGCCAGGCGGTCCTGCCAGAACCGGGGCAGGTCGAAGTCCGCCGGCCGCTCGAACTCCTCGTCGGTCGGGGTCAGCTCGAGGATGCTGGCGACACGGTAGGTACGTATCCCGCCGGGTGTCGCGGCGACGACGTACCAGGCACCGTTCTTCAGAACGAGGCCGTACGGTTCGAGGACGCGCTCGACCTCGCGGGGCGCCTCCCAGCGCCGGTACAGCACCTTGATCCGCCGGTCGTGCAGCACCGCGTCGGCGACGGCCGAGAGGTGGGGCGAGTCCTCGGCGTCCTGGTACCACGCGGGCAGATCGAGGTGGAAGCGGTTCTTCAGCCGCCCGGCGCGGTCACGCTGGTCCGGCGCCAACGCCGCCAGCAGTTTCAACTCGGCCGCACTCGTCTCCGCGGTCAGCCCGAGCGCCGCGGCCGCCTCGGGCATGCCGACCAGGAAGAGTGCGGCCGCCTCCTGCTCGGTGAGCCCGGTCAGGCGAGTGCGGTACCCCTCGACCAGCCGATACCCGCCGGCTCGGCCCTGGTCGGCGTACACGGGGACTCCGGCCGCCGCGAGGGCCTCCACGTCGCGGTAGATCGTGCGGAGCGACACCTCCAGCTCGTTGGCGAGCTCACGCGCGGTCAGCTGCCTGCGGGTCTGCAACAACAGCAGGATCGACAGCAGCCGGCTCGAACGCATGTCCCGAGGTTAGCTCCGAACGCTGCCATGTGCTGTCAGGTATACAGCCGAGGCTGGTCGCATGACGACATGGACCAAGGTGACCGGCGACTTCGACTTCCTGAACGGGTACTTCGACGTCCGGCACCGAACCCTGAAACAGGTCTTCGTGGGCTGCGACGAGTGGGACGAGTTCGAGGGGACGACGACCGCGCGGACGCATTTCGACGGCGCGATCAGCATCGACGAGATGCGGTTCCCGACACAGCAGCGGTACGGGATGTCGGTGCGGCTGTTCGACCCCGAGGCGAAGCAGTGGAGCATCTGGTGGATCGACGGCCGGACCATGAGGCTCTACCCGCCGGTGCGGGGCGGGTGGTCCGACGACGGCACATCCTGCTGGCTGGTCGGTGAGGAGGAGATGAACGGGCAGACCGTGCTGGTCAGCTACCAGTGGTCGGACATCACCGAGCGGACCGCGCACTGGGAGCAGTGCTTCTCCAACGACGGCGGCAAGACCTGGGAGCTCAACTGGGTGATGGACTTCACCCGCCGGGACACGCCGCCGCCACCGCTGGACACCCCGAAGCTCACCGATGACTTCGACTTCCTGGTCGGGCGGTGGGACATGCAGAACAGCCGCCGCAAGCCGGCGTTGGGCGAGAACGCGGAGTGGTACGACGTACGGTCGGAGATGGAAGTCTTCTCGTACTTCGACGGCGCGGTCAGCTTCGACGAGGGCTGGTTCCCGACCGAGGGCTTCCGTGGCGCAACCCTGCGCATCTACGACCCGGCGTCGAAGAAGTGGGCCATCTACTGGATCAACAGCCTGCGCGGCCGGCTCGAACCGCCGGTCATCGGCTCGTTCACCGACGACGGAGTCGGCATCTTCGAAGGTCCTGACGTGTGGGAGGGCCAGCCGATCGACGTCCGCTTCACCTGGACCCCCGGCAAGGACGAGGCCGCCTGGGAGCAGGCCTTCTCCGCCGACGGCGGCCAGACCTGGGTACCGAACTGGACAATGCGGCACACCAGGATCGGTTAGCCCTCCCTCCCACGCGCGCTACACGCAACGTCCGCCGAGGCAGTTGCCGCGCGGGCGAGAAGCCCCGCAAGGGGCCGGCGACAGCCGGCAAAAGACGACCGGCGATAAGCCGGTGGGCGGGCGGGAGCGCGCGGAGCGGCCGCGACGAAGGAGCGGCTGCGTAGCACGCGTGGGATCGATCATCCCTCCAGCTCAGCTGGTGGTTCAGGCGGGCACTTCGTCGTACCGGCGGGACTTTGCGACGATCAGGTGGAGGCTCAAGGTCAGGGCCATGATGCCGGCGGCGACCACCAGCAACCCGTGCGGCGGTGCGCCGGCGGCCAGGGTGATGCCGCCGAGGCCGCCGCCGAGGGCGACGCCCAGCGAGATGGCGCTGCCGTTCAGCGCCATCACGATGGAGGCCGACTCCGGAGCGAGGGCGGCGAGGCGAGCCTGTTGCGGGACCGCAGCGCCGCCGTTGCCGATCCCGGCGGAGAAGAACCACACCAGGCCCGCGACGCCCAGCACAGCGCCGACCGGAACGACCCCGAAGGCGAGCGCACCCAGAACCGCGTCCAGCAGGAGACCGGCCAGTACGACGGTGAGCACCCGAAGCGCGGTGAATCGGTCGGTGAGCCGGCCGGTGACGGCATTGCCGAGCATGCTGGCCAGGCCGTAACCGAACATGATCAGGATCATCATCCACTCGGCCGGGAAGGCCGGGCGCAGGATCAGCGTGGCGTAGGTGAAGCAGGTGTAGCTGCTGCAGAGGATGCCGACGGTGACGAGCAGACCGGCCAGCAGACGCGGTTGGCCGAGGGGACGCAGACGCTCGGCCAGGGTCCCGGACGGGAGATGCAGACGCGGGAGCTTGAGCAGGATCCCGGCGAGCGCGATCGTGCCGACGATCGCGACCAGGATCATCGGGAACCGCCAACTCGACTGCCCGAGCACCAGACCGACCGGCACGCCGAGCGCGGTCGCGGCCATCCATCCGCCGAGCACGAACGACAACGCCTTGCCGTGATCCTTGGCCGGCGTCAATGCGAGCACGTACCCGGTGACGGCGGCGTTCAGCAGACAGCCGCCGAGCGCCGCGACGATCCGGCCGCCGAGGGCGACCGCGTAGGTGGGCGCCACGCCGACGATGAGGTTGCCGAGCACGAAGACGCCCAGCGACAGCGCGATGGTCCTGCGCCGTTCCCACCGGCTGGTCATCGTGCTGAGCAGCGGCGCCGCGAGCGCGGCCGTCAGGGCGAATACCGACACCAACTGCCCGGCCGCCGCCTCGACGACGTTCAGGTCGTCGGCGATGGCAGGGAGCAAACCGGCCAGCACGTAACCGTCGATCCCGGTCGAGAACAACGCGACGGCGAGCCACATCAGGGGGCGGTGGTTCACGCCTGCCTCACAAAGGTGAACATGCTCCGGCCGAGGACGACGTCGGCCGGCACGAGTGGCGCGTAGTGATCCGTCAACGCGGCGTCGCCCTCGACCACCTCGACGTTGCCCAGTCCCGCGACCCGGACCGCCTCCTCGGCGATCGCCGTACTGCGCGGATCGAGCTCGACGAGCCGGGCGCGGACGTCGTCACGACGCGGATGCGCCGGCAGCACCTCGAGCAGATCGCGGCCCTCGCCGGCACACAGACTCACGACCGACACCGGGCCGGGGGGAGCTGCGTCCAGCGCCTGCCGGAGTTGTGCCTGCACGACCTCCAGGCGCCGCGCCAACGACGAATCAGATACGTCGTAGTTCCCGTGCCACCGGTGCCAGTCCATGGAGCTAAAGACTACGGATGGCCAGCAACGTCGCCAGTGCCGCCTGCGTGGCTTCGTAGCCCTTGTCTTCGCGGCTGTCCGGGAGACCGGCCCGGTCCAGCGCCTGCGGGTCGTTGTCACACGTCAGTACGCCGAAGCCGATCGGGACACCGGTGGTGACGCCGACCTGCATGAGGCCCTCGGTCGCGGCCTGGCAGACGTACTCGAAGTGCGGGGTGTCGCCGCGGATCACGACCCCGAGCGCGATCACCGCGTCGTACCCGTTCTTCGCGGCGTGCAACGCGGCGACCGGGAGCTCGAAGGATCCCGGCACCCGGATCACCGTGTAGTCGGTGACGCCTGCCTCGTCCAGCGCGCGGATGGCGCCGGCCACCAGCGCGTCGGTCACCTTCGGGTGCCACTGCGCGCCGACGATCGCGACGCGGGCGCCTTCGGCCCGCGGAGTCTCGATGGTGGGTGCTCCACTGCCCGACATCAGCCGGCTCCGTTCTCTTCGGCCAGTACCCCGCCCAGTCCACTGCCGGGCAGGTGGTGGCCCATCCGGTCGCGCTTGGTCCGCAGGTACCGCAGGTTGTGTTCGGTCGGGTCGATCGAGATGCCGCGGCGCTCGACCACGTCGATGCCGTAGCCCTGGACACCGGCCAGCTTGGCCGGGTTGTTCGTCAGCAACCGGACCTCCTTGACGCCCAGATCGGCCAGGATCTGCGCGCCGGTCCCGTAGTCGCGCGCGTCCGCGGGCAGTCCGAGGTCCAGGTTCGCGTCCACGGTGTCGCGGCCGGCGTCCTGCAACTCGTACGCCTGCAGCTTGTGCAGCAGCCCGATCCCGCGGCCCTCGTGACCGCGCAGGTACACCACGACACCGCCCTCGGCCGCCACCTGACGCATCGCCTCGTCGAGTTGCGGGCCGCAGTCGCAGCGCAGCGAACCGAGCACGTCCCCGGTGAGGCATTCCGAGTGCAGCCGCACCAGCGTCGGCCCGTCGCCGATCTCACCGCGGACCAGCGCGAGCTGCTCCGACCCGTCGACCGTGTTGCGGTAGCCGTGGGCAACGAAATCGCCGTACCGGGTCGGCAGCGTGGTCGTCGCGACCCGCTGGATCTGGCTCTCGGTCCGGCGCCGGTAGCGGATCAGATCGTCGATGGACACCAGCACCAGGCCGTGCTCGTCGGCGAACTCCCGCAGCTCGGGTCCGCGCTTCATCGTGCCGTCGTCGTTCACCAACTCGGAGATCACCGCGGCCGGCGTCAACCCGGCCAGCCGGGCCAGGTCGATCGACGCCTCGGTGTGCCCGGGCCGGACCAGGACGCCGCCCTCCCGGCCGCGCAGCGGGAACACGTGGCCCGGCTGGACCAGGTCGTACGGCTCGGACGCCGAGTCGGTCAGCACCCGGATCGTCCGGGCCCGGTCCGCGGCCGAGATCCCGGTGCTGATGCCGTCACGGGCATCGACCGAGATCGTGTACGCCGTCCGCATCCGCTCCCGGTTGTGCGGCGTCATCAGCGGGATGCCGAGCCGGTCGAGCTCGGAGCCCTCCATCGGGACGCAGACCACACCCGAGCTGTACCGGATCAGGAACGCCAGCAGCTCCGGCGTCGCCTTCGACGCGGCGAAGATCAGGTCGCCCTCGTTCTCGCGGTCCTCGTCGTCGACCACGATCACCGGCCGCCCCGCCCGGATCTCCTGGATCGCGTGCTCGATCGTGTCGAGCTTCAGCACGTCACCCATGTCAGCCCACCACGACCGGCTCGGGCGTCGTGGTCCGTTCCCGATTCTGGATCCGCCACCAGGAGGCGAACCCGACGACGCAGAACAGGCCGTAGACGACGTACATCGCCGCCGACGGGTAGAACTTCGCCTGGATCAGCAGCGGTACGCCGACCACGTCGACGGCGATCCAGATCAGCCAGAACTCGACGTACCCGCGGGCCATCCCGTACGTCGCCAGGATCGAGCCGGTCAGGATCCACGCGTCCCACTGCGGTCCCCACGAACCGAGTTCGCGCAGCACGACGTACGAGATCGCGTAGAGAACGACCGCGATGCCGAGCAGTTCGAGCCGCTCGCGTGTCGTCGCCCAGCGCGGCTGCACCGCCTTGTCGGCACCGCTGTGCCGGGTCTGGTACCAGCGGTACCAGCCGTAGAGGCTGACCAGCGCGAAGAACACCTGGCGGCCGGCCTGACCCCACAGATCCTTGTCCTGCGGGGTGTCGAAGATCCCGCCGACGAAGACCGTGAACAGCAGCACGTTGCCGACGATGCCGACCGGCCAGGCGGCGACGAGCCGGCGCATGCCGAACAGGGCGCTGCCGAGCCCGAAGACGTTGCCGACGATCTCGCGGACCAGCACCGGCGATCCGGCGATCACCACCTCCGCGTGCAGCAGCCAGTCGACCGGGTTCACTTGGTGCCTCCGTTGAGCAGTCGTTCGACGTACTTGGCGATCACGTCGACTTCGAGGTTCACCGTGTCGCCGACCTGGTTGCGGCCGAGCACGGTGAGTTCCAGGGTGGTGGGGATCAGGCTGACGCCGAAGGTGCCGGTCGCGTCGTCGACATCGGTGACGGTCAGCGAGACACCGTCGATGGCGATCGAGCCCTTCTCGGCGACGTACTTCAGGATCTCCGGCGCCGCGGCGACCCGGACGTCCTCCCAGTGCTCGGACGGGCTGCGGCTCGCGATCGTGCCGACACCGTCGACGTGGCCCTGGACGATGTGGCCGCCGAGCCGAGCGTGGGCGGACACCGCGCGCTCCAGGTTGACCTGCGAACCCTGCGCGGCCTGCCCGAGACTGGTGCGCCGCAGGGTCTCGCGCATCACGTCGGCGGTGAACGTGCCGTCATCGGTCTCGACCACGGTCAGGCAGCAGCCGTTGACCGCGATCGAGTCGCCGTGGTGTGCGTCCTCGGTCACCTTGGGCGCGCGGATCGTGAGCCGGGCCGCGTCCCCTTCGAGCAGGTCGAGCGCTTCGACGGTGCCGAGCTCCTCGACGATTCCGGTGAACATTCAGTGCGTCCTTTGCGGTTCGAGCGGCGTCAGGATCAGCCGGACGTCGTCGCCGAGGCGGGTGACGTCCGCTAGCTTGAACCGCCGCAGGTGGTCGATCGATTCCGCGCCCAGGTCCCCGATCGCGGCGTACCCGGAGCCGAGCACGGCCGGGGCGACGTACGCGACGATCTGGTCGACCAGTCCGGCGCGGAGGAAAGCGGCGGCCAGCGTCGGGCCGCCCTCGAGCCAGAGGTGCCGGATCCGGTGGTCGTCCAGCTGCCGGAGCACCTCGGCGGGATCGTGGGTGGGCAGGAGCAGGGTCTGTGCGCGGTCGTTGCGGACCCTCGCGGTCGGCGGGATCTGACGGTCGCCGACCACGACGCGCAACGGCTGCCGTTCGGCCGGGACGTCGTTCTCGTCGCGGACCGTCAGCTCCGGGTCGTCGTCCAGCACGGTCTGCGTGCCGACCGCGATCGCGTCACACTCGGCCCGCTTGCGGTGGACGTCGGCGCGCGCGATCGGCCCGGTGATCCACTTGCTCGACCGGTCCGGGGCCGCCGACCGCCCGTCCAGGGTGGTGGCGAACTTCCAGGTCACGAACGGCCGACCCATCCGGACGCTGTGCAGCCACACGTGGTTGACGGCCTCGGCCTCGTTCCGGAGGACGCCGGCCACGACCTCGATGTTCTTGCTGGCCAGCTTCTCGGCGCCGCCGGCCGCTTCCTTGTTCGGGTCCGGTACGGCGTACACCACGCGCGCGACCCCGGCCTCGATCAGCGCATCCGCACACGGTCCGGTCCGTCCGGTGTGGTTGCACGGCTCCAGCGTGACGTACGCCGTACCGCCACGAGCCCGGGCACCGGCCATGGCCAGCGCCTCCACCTCGGCATGCGGGCCACCGGCAACGGCATGGAATCCCTCACCGACCGGATGGCCGTCCCGCCCGGTGACGACACAGCCGACCACCGGATTGGGGTGCGTGCTGCCGATGCCCTTCGCGGCCAGCTCCACGGCACGCCGCATCCAGGCGACATCGATCGGCGAAGCGTTGTTCACTCACGGTCCCTCGTTGTCACGGACGCACTCCGGGGTTCGTGACAACCGGCGTGTACGCGCACTGCCGTCCGGGACCTGTTGCCGTGGGCTTGCTCACCTCGCGGCTCGCGTCGCCGGACGCCAGAGCGCACCCGCCGATCGCGTGCGCCTCCCATCCGGACTTTCACCGTCGGTCCCGGAATTCCACCAGGTCAACCGGCCGCTCAACCGCTGCGGCCGGGTCGCGGACTGTCACCGCCGGCTCGGAATTACACCGACCCCGGAGCACGCGAGTGGGTTCACTCGTGCTCCAAGTGTGCCACCACCACCCCAACCCACCAGGACCCAGGTCACATCCCGGTCACCCACCCCCCTCCGGTACCCCCACCCCGCCGCGACTCCCGTCCCCCGCCCCCTCGCTGACGCCGGCCGCCCCAGCGCCCACCCACTCCCCGA
>NZ_BAAGPM010000081.1:0-1177 GCF_054784135.1 Kribbella swartbergensis | reverse complement strand
TGGTCCAGGGTTGATCGGTGAGCTTGTTCCACGCCGCACAGCAGTGATCGAGAATGTCGGTGTAGGACGTGAACACCCGGTTCGAGATCCAGTTCTCCCGCATATACTGCCAGATGTTCTCGACCGGGTTCAGCTCAGGCGCCTTTGCCGGCAGCGGCAGGAGCGTGATGTTGGTCGGCACCTTCAGCTTCCTCGAGACGTGCCATCCAGCTTGGTCGAGTAGCAGCACCGCATGCGCGTCAGGCGCCACCGCCTGCGCGATCTCAGCGAGATGCAGGGCCATGGCCTCGGTGGTGCAGCGAGGGAGCACCAGACCCGCTCCTTTGCCTTGCGCTGGGCAGATCGCCCCGAAGATGTAAGCGGAAGCCGTTCTCAGATCCCGTGGCGCAGATGGGCGCGTGCCGCGTCTCGCCCAGCGGCGGGTGATCTTGTTCTTCTGGCCGATGCGCGCCTCATCGGCAAACCAGATCTCTAGCGGCTTGCCAGCCGCCTCGTCTGTCGCGATTTCCTCCAGACGCGTGGGGAAGTCTTTTTAAAAGCAGCCACGGCCGCTTCGCACTTTGCATGGTGGCGCGGCCGGGCCGAGAGCTTGCGGAAGCTGAGGGCCCGCAGCTCACGGCTGAGCGTCTGTTTGGAGATCCGGATCCGGTACTCCTCCCAGAGCCACTGCATCAGGTCAGCCAGGCGCCAGCGCACGACCCCGTGGACGGCCGGGATCGGGCCGGTCTCGATCATCTCTCTCAGGCGCAGACGATGCTCGTCGCTCAGGATCGAGGGCTGCCCCGGCGCCTTGCTATCCAGGAGCCCATCGGGCCCCTGAACATTGAAGCGCAGCACCCAGTCACGCACGGTCTGTAGGCTAACTCCGCCGATCTCGGCCGCTTGGGTGCGCGAGCCACCCTCGTAGATCACCGCCAGGGCCAGCAGGCGGCGGGTCTGCGGGGCATCCTTGCTCCGGCGGGCAAGCTGGCGCAGGCGAACAGCATCGTAATCAGACCGGAGGGCGACAGGAATGGACATGGCAAACCTCCTCGCTTGCCATGTTGAATCACATCTCAGGTGCTTTGAGGCTGCGACGAGTCGCTCTCATCAGGACTTGGTATAAGCGTACGAAATCCGTACGTTTCCTAATTCCCAGCAACGATTGCTCAACGCATAGCTAATAACGTACATCGGC
>NZ_BAAGPM010000080.1:0-631 GCF_054784135.1 Kribbella swartbergensis | reverse complement strand
CTGGAGCGGATTCCTTCTTCGGAGCATCGGCAACCATGGCTTCGGTGGTGACCAGCAGACCAGCGACCGACGCGGCATTCTGCAGAGCCGTGCGGACCACCTTAGCCGGGTCGACGATACCGGCCTGAAGCAGATCCACGAACTCTTCCGTCTGAGCGTTGAAGCCGAAAGTGTCGGACTTTGTGTTGTCGTTGATCTTGCCAACCACCGTTGATCCTTCAACACCGGCATTCTCGGCAATCTGGCGGATCGGGGCTTCCAGGGCACGCAACACGATGTTGATACCCGACTTTACGTCCGGGTTGTCGCTGGTGAGCTTGGCCACCGCAGCCTTGGCGCGCAGCAGAGCCGTGCCGCCGCCGGGGACGATGCCCTCCTCGACCGCAGCGCGGGTGGCATGCATCGCGTCGTCGACCCGGTCCTTCTTCTCCTTGACTTCGATCTCGGTCGAACCGCCGACGCGGATCACCGCAACGCCGCCCGCGAGCTTGGCCAGGCGCTCCTGGAGCTTCTCACGGTCGTAGTCCGAGGTGGTCTCCTCGATCTGCGCCTTGATCTGAGCAACACGAGCCTCGATGTCCTGCGAAGAACCCGCACCATCGATGATCGTGGTGTTTTCCTTCTCGATCCG
>NZ_BAAGPM010000079.1:0-1053 GCF_054784135.1 Kribbella swartbergensis | reverse complement strand
AGGACTACGTCGTCAACGAAGCCACGTTGGACTATCTGCGGGCGCAGCCTGTCGATGGAGCCGTGATCGCCCGATTGACGAAGCTCCAGGGCCACGTGTTCCGCGCGCAGTTGGAATGGCTGGAACAGTTGGCGCGGTGCTCGATCAACATCTTCGACCGGCCTCTGCTCCAGACGCTGAACGAAGCCGCTACCTGGGGGGCGCTCCGGCATCACGGGCTGATGGAGAACACGGTCGTGGTCTCCGACGATGCCGGCCAGTTCCGAGTTGCCACGCATGCCTTGTGCTGGGTTCATGCCGAGCGGCATCTGCAGAAGTTGATGCCGGCCTCACCGAAGCAGGCCCAGGCGGTGGCATTGGTCCGTGAGACCATCTGGTGCTTTTACCGCGGTCTGAAGCTGTGGAAGCAAAGCCCCACACCGGGCGCTGAGGCTTCATTCCGGCACCAGTTCAACCGGATCTTTGGCCAGCGCACGGGCTACAAGGACCTGGATGAGTTGCTGGCTCGCCTGGCGCGGCGCAAAGCCGAACTGCTGCGGGTGCTCGAGCGGCCGGAGATCCCGCTGCACACCAATGTGTCCGAGAACGACCTGCGCGCCTGCGTGATCAAGCGCAAGATCTCCGGCGGCACGATGAGCGCCGATGGCCGCGTCGCACGGGATGTCATGCTCGGGCTGCTGAAGACCTGCCGCAAGCTCGGCCTGTCCTTCTTCGTCTATCTCGGGGACCGGCTCGGACTGAACGCGGGTCAGCCGAGGATCCCGCCGCTCGCCAACCTTGTTGCTCAAGCAGCCTGAGGCCCGCGGCCCGCAATCTGCTCTGCTGACGTTGAGGCGTTATCCGCTCATCAGCCTGCCAAGGAGACACATCATGCACGAAGACAGTCCCACCACCCGCACTGCGATGGTCCTGATCTTCATGGGGCTGGTGGTTGCCCTGGCCGCAGTGCTGTTTGTGATGATCGCCTACGGGTATGGAGAAACGTCAGGGCCGGGCGGGTTCCCGTCTGCTCAAGTGGAGGGTCGGAACGACCAGGCGGCACGGTCATCCACA
>NZ_BAAGPM010000078.1:0-816 GCF_054784135.1 Kribbella swartbergensis | reverse complement strand
CATCAGGTCGGCCATCTCGTCGACGATCACCACGATGTAGGGCAAGGGATCGAGATCCATCACCTCGTCCTCGTAGATCGCCTCGCCGGTCTCGCGGTCGAACCCGGTCTGCACCGTGCGGGTGATGGTCTCGGCCCGGGCCTTGGCCTCGACCACGCGGGCGTTGAAGCCGTCGATGTTGCGCACGCCCAGCTTGGACATCTTGCGGTAGCGGTCCTCCATCTCGCGCACCGCCCATTTGAGGGCGACCACCGCCTTCTTCGGGTCGGTCACCACCGGGGTGAGCAGGTGCGGGATGCCGTCGTAGACCGAGAGCTCGAGCATCTTGGGGTCGACCATGATCAGCCGGCACTCGGCCGGCGAGAGCCGGTAGACCAGGGACAGGATCATGGTGTTGATCGCCACCGACTTGCCCGACCCGGTGGTGCCGGCCACCAGCAGGTGCGGCATGCGGGCGAGATCGGCGATCACCGGCTCGCCGCCGATGGTCTTGCCCAGGCACAGGGCGAGCTTCTGCTTCGAGGTCTCGAAGTCCTGGGAGGCGAGCAGCTCGCGCAGGTACACGGTCTCGCGCTTGTGGTTGGGCAGCTCGATGCCGATGGCGTTGCGCCCCTGCACCACCGCCACCCGGGCCGAGACCGCGCTCATCGAGCGGGCGATGTCGTCCGCCAGCGAGATCACCCGCGACGACTTCGTTCCAGGCGCAGGCTCAAGCTCGTACAACGTCACTACAGGCCCGGGATTGACCTTCGTGATGGCACCGCGGACGCCGAAATCCTCGAGCGTGCCTTCGAGCAGGGCGGCATTCTGCTCCAG
>NZ_BAAGPM010000077.1:0-644 GCF_054784135.1 Kribbella swartbergensis | reverse complement strand
CTCAGGCGACATGGCTCCAGATGTCGTCCTGCGGCTCGTAGTCGATGAGCCGGCGGGTCGTCTCGATATCCCACGGCATGCCCCGGTTGGCCGACATGCCGTTGACGACGATGCCGGGCTCCGGCCAGGCTTGCCCATCGGCGAGGAGCGCCCGCTCCACAACGGCTGCGAAGTCCCGGTTCGAGAGCCACATGTTGCGGAACCATCGCAGATCGCGCTCCGTGTCCGGGCCGATACTCGCGTCCTCGCCGGGCAGGCCGGATGTATTGATCGTTTCCGGCCTGTTCTCCCCAGGCTGGCACCAGCCGATCCGAACGCAGACGCTGGTCAGGGCGCCACCCGAGCGATGCGCCTCAGCGAGACAGGCTCTCTCGCCCATCAGTTTCGATGCTGCATAGGCGAACCCTTGCACCATCTCACGGCCGTTGAACCAGCGCGTTCCCGGACCAGGCGGCAGGGACGTCGTCAGAGCACCGGGCGTCAAGGTATCGGCGAGAGGCGCGTCCTTGTATTGCCCCATCACATGGTTGGAGGAGGCGAACATGATCCGCTTCAGTCCTGCCCGGCTGACCACTCCCAGAAGCGCCAAGGTCATGTCGAACGATGCGCAGGCGTCGCTCCAGGGTGCATCGGGATACGGGTTC
>NZ_BAAGPM010000076.1:0-1083 GCF_054784135.1 Kribbella swartbergensis | reverse complement strand
CGCCGCCCCGGGCATCGCGCTCAAGGTCCAGATCGTTGTCATCGGGGCCGGTCAGGCTGGGCTCTCGGCGGCCTACCATCTCAAGAGGCTGGGATTGGCGCCGCACAAGGGTTTCGCGGTGCTCGACCAATCTCCAGGACCGGGGGGCGCCTGGCAGGACCGCTGGCCCTCGCTAACCTTGAGCACCGTCAACCGCATCCACGACCTGCCCGGGATGTCCTTTTCCGAGGTGATCGGCACGGACAGCCCAGAGGTGCGGGCGAGCGTTGCCGTCCCGGAGTATTTCGCGGCCTACGAGAAGCGGTTCGAACTGCCGGTCTACCGTCCGGTGGCGGTGAAGGTCGTCTGCGACAGGCACGATCACTTCAGGGTCGAGACGGACCGGATCCAGGTCTCCGCACGCGGGCTCATCAATGCCACGGGAACCTGGGAGAGCCCCTACGTTCCCGACATACCCGGAGCCGAGCGGTTCAAGGGCAGGCAACTGCACACGAGGGATTACCGCACCGCCCAGGAATTCTCGGGCCGGCATGTTATTGTCGTGGGGGCTGGTATCTCGGCGATCCAGTTGCTCGATGAGGTCTCGCGCGTCACCACGACCACCTGGGTGACCCGAAGGGAGCCCGAGTTCCGGGATGGTCCTTTCGACGAGAAGGTCGGGCGCGCCGCCGTGGCGATTGTGGAGGATCGGGTGCGCCGCGGCTTGCCGCCCGCGTCCGTTGTCTCGGTCACCGGGATCCCCGTCACTCCTGCCATTGCGGCGATGCGGGCACGCGGGGTGCTGACCCGGCGCCCCATGTTCAGCGAGATCACGGAGGACGGGGTTCGCTGGTCAGATGGGACCGCGCTCCGCGCCGACGTGATCCTCTGGTGCACCGGCTTTCGCAGTTCCCTCGATCACTTGGCGCCGCTCATGCTGCGCCAGCCTGGAGGAGGCATCGTCATGACCGGACGGCTGGCGACGCAGGTCGCGAAGGACGGGAGGGTGCATCTGGTAGGCTACGGCCCCTCCGCCTCCACCATCGGGGCCAACCGGGCCGGCCGGGCCGCTGCGGAGGAACTCATGGCGTTCCTTGAACTCGG
>NZ_BAAGPM010000075.1:0-1123 GCF_054784135.1 Kribbella swartbergensis | reverse complement strand
AGGCAGCCCATCACAATAACCTCATGGCCGGCATTGAACGGGACCCGACAACTGATCCGATCTTCGAAGCGTTTATCCGCGGCGACATCGACATCACGGATATTCTGCCGGCGATTAGGAGCCTTGATACTGACACTGAGTGAACGGAGCGTTCGGCCCGCTGCGGTTCTCGATCTGATCACAGGGGCTTGCCGTCACTCGTCGCGCTGGCGTCTTGCGCTGCGTCTGTTGGCGACCTCATTGGCCAGCACGGCGAGCCAGGCCAGGGTCAGGACCGCCGCAGGAGACGCGGCTACGGCGAGAAAATACGCCTCATTGATGTAGCCAACCCACAGGGCGCCCCCGCCCACCAGCAGATAGAAGGCCGGCGCAAGAGGATAGTAGAACAGGAACTTGGTTGAACGGACTTGCTGCGGTCGCCTTTCACTCCACCGGTTGGCGATGTCATTGGCCACGACCGCGGCCCACGCCAGAACCAACACGGCGGCCGGCGTGCCGAGAAAGGCCAAGAACCCGAGACCGTCGAGGTCTCCGGTGTGCACAAGGTACCAGCCGATGGCCAACATGATGGCCGGGGGGATCAGGAGCCCGAGAGCATACCTACGCATCATGCCGAGACTTCCACGATTGATCGCACCCAGGACAGGACCGGATGGGCGTCCGCATTCCGATAGACCTGTGCTGGCGGTGCATCGTCTCACTCCCGGACAGCGTTCGTCTGGTCCTGACCGAAGAGGTGATCCCAGTTGCCTGTTTTAAGTTCGGTGGAAGGGACGTCGAGACCCAGCGTCGCCCGCGCCGCCGCCCAAAACCGGAAATCCGCGATTCTCGTCCGGGCATCGATCTTGTGCGTCAGGCTCAGAAGTTCCTGAAGCTGAACGAAGACGGCTGACACGTCCGTTGGCGCCTGAATGCCGGCGGACCCATGCATGGCGCGCTCCAGCCATTCGAGCCCGATCCAATCGACGATGAAGGCCACGAGCGCTGGCGTTCCCTCGAAGGATGCGATCCTGGTTGTTCCGTTCCGGTTGGGTCGCTTCCGTTCCACGACCCGGCCATGTCCCCGACACCAGCGTTCGAAGTCGTACTGCCAATCGTCACGGTCACGGGTCGGCCCTTCAGC
>NZ_BAAGPM010000074.1:0-655 GCF_054784135.1 Kribbella swartbergensis | reverse complement strand
CACCGGCGTCAATCCCAAGGCGGCTCCGACAGCTTTCGAGTTCCTGAAGCGGGCCGGGACATCGATGGTGCTGGTGAAAGCTAGGGCGACCACAGGCCCGACACCCGGAACAGTCATCAGGCGCCGGCAGTTGCTATCATCCCGGACGATCTCCAGCACTTTCCGGTGAAGGCGGGATAGCTCCTCCCGCAGCGTCGGCCTGGCGGCGAGCAGGGCTGCGGTGATGTCCGCCAGTTCCGGCCTGCCGTCCACGAGCTCCCGGATCCGGCCGTCAAACCCCACTGGCCCGACTACGCCGACCTTGAGGCCGAAGTTGCGCAGCAGGCCACGAATGTCGTTCTCGATCGCGATCGCCTTCTCCTGCAGCAGCTTACGTGCGGTCAGCAGAGCCCTGCGGCGCTGGCTTGTCACGGTCTTGACGTGCACTGGGCGGAACAGGTTGACCCGCATCATCTGGGCGATGCCACGGGCATCGTTTCGATCGGTTTTATTCACCTGCGCCTTGAGGAACGCCTTAGTATGCCGGGTCTCGATGCAGATCACCGGCAAGCCAGCGTGGGCCAATCCGCTGAACAGCCACTGTGACAAGGGGCCAGCTTCAAGCCCGATCCGGGCCAACCGCCATGTGGGATCCTGAAGAGCCTGGGCGAGATCT
>NZ_BAAGPM010000073.1:0-896 GCF_054784135.1 Kribbella swartbergensis | reverse complement strand
TCGCTCTTATGGACCGCGAGGTTGTCGAGGATCACCACGTCTCCTGTGTGCAGCGTCGGGGCGAGTTGTGTCTCGATGTAAGCCTCGAACGAAAGGCGGGTGATCGGGCCATCGATAATCCACCGCGCACTCAGCTCATGACAGCGCAGCCCGGCCAGGAAGGTATGCGTCTGCCAGTGTCCGAAGGGCGTGCTCATGCGCAGCCGCTGGCCCTTCCGCGAGCGGCCACGCAGGCGGGGCATCTTGGGGTTGACGTAAGTCTCGTCGAGAAAGATCAAGCGGTGCGGCTGCTCGCGCATGCGGGCCTGACGGTGGTCGCGCCAGACCCGGCGCTCATCCCGCACGTCGGCGCGTGCGCACTCCGCTGCCATCAGGGCTTTTTTATAGCTGAAGCCGCACCGGCACAGGAAGCGCGAGAGCATCGCGGGGGCCGCGACGATCCCATGCTCCTCCAGCAGCCTTGCGGCGAGTTCGGGCATGGTGATGGCCGGCCTTGCCTCGACGGTCTGGATCAGGAAGCTCTCATAGGGCACCAGCTTGCCGCCTCCGGGCGGGCGGCCCTGGCGGGCCGGTGCCGGCGAGCCGGTGTCCCGCGCTCGCCGCACCAGCTTGATGGCGAAGCTCTCGCTGACGTCAAAGTGCTGGGCTGCCGCCCGGCAGGAATGACCCGCCTCGACAACGTCGGCCACCCGCACCCGAAGATCGAGAGAATAGCAGTGACCCATGATCCACCTCCAGTTCCAGAGAGTGAATCACAGATCGCGCCAGCCAAAAACCCTGGAGTCGGATGTCCAGTCCGGTGCTCTAGTTTCATTACCGAGCTAAAAATGTTTTTAGTTCCTTGCTTCGCGAGAGTTGCGCCGCGCCAACGCTACCTGGCGGTAGACATCCAGCAC
>NZ_BAAGPM010000072.1:0-506 GCF_054784135.1 Kribbella swartbergensis | reverse complement strand
CCCGCAGCCGGAGCGTCCGGTGGACCAGCCGTTCCTGATGCCGATCGAGGACGTGTTCTCGATCTCGGGCCGCGGCACGGTGGTGACGGGTCGCGTCGAGCGCGGCATCGTGAAGGTCGGCGAGGAAGTGGAGATCGTGGGTCTGCGCGACACGCAGAAGACGACGGTCACGGGCGTGGAGATGTTCCGCAAGCTGCTCGATCAGGGCCAGGCGGGCGACAACGTGGGCGTGCTTTTGCGCGGCACGAAGCGCGAGGACGTGGAGCGCGGCCAGGTGCTGTGCAAGCCGGGCTCGATCAAGCCGCACACGAAGTTCAAGGCCGAGGCCTACATCCTGACCAAGGAAGAGGGCGGGCGTCATACGCCGTTCTTCGGCAACTACCGTCCGCAGTTCTACTTCCGCACGACGGACGTGACCGGCGTGGTGACGCTGCCTGAGGGCACCGAGATGGTGATGCCGGGCGACAACATCACCATGGAAGTGACGCTGATTGCGCCGATCGCCA
>NZ_BAAGPM010000071.1:0-47708 GCF_054784135.1 Kribbella swartbergensis | reverse complement strand
GAGACACGTGTCGCCTATGTCCTGAGACATCTGTCGCCTATGTGTTGAACCACAACACCACACCCTCCGCTCAAACCGTCGGGAAAGTCGCTTTGACCTGCGGAAACACACAGCCGTAGTTGGCTGGGGGTGGTGTCCCACTGAGTCCGGTTGAGTCCGATTGCGAGCGGTCACTTTCGGTTCTCCATGCGGAGTGCGTGCAATGCCCCCGTATGTTCCAGCCCTCATGACGCGTTCTGCCAATGACCTGTCGGATCCGGAGTGAGGCGTTCGTAGTAGGGGTGACGGGCGGCCGGAGGAAGGCCGCCGGACTGACAGAGAGGCATAGCGCCATGCGGAAGCTGGTCTACGGCATGAACCTGTCCCTGGACGGCTACGTCGCCGCGGCGGGCGACGACCTCGGCTGGAGCGTGCCGAGCGACGAGCTGTTTCAGTGGTGGCTCGACCAGGAGCGGGCGATTGGTCTGTTGCTGTACGGGCGCAAGCTGTGGGAGACCATGAGTTCCTACTGGCCGACCGGCGATCAGCAGCCGGGCGCCACCCCGGCGCAGGTCGAGTTCGCGCGGAACTGGCGGGATACGCCGAAGGTGGTGTTCTCTTCGACGGTCGACAAGGTTGACTGGAACACCCGTGTGGTCACCGGCGACGCGGTCGCGGAGATCACCCGGCTCAAGGCCGAGGACGGCGAGCCGATGAGGGTTGGTGGCGCAGCGCTCGCTGGGGCGGCCATGCGGGCCGGGTTGGTCGACGAGTACGAGATCGTGACCCATCCGGTGCTGGTGGGCGGCGGCACACCGTTCTTCACCGCGCTGGACAGCTGGGTGAACCTGAACCTGGTGGAGACGCGGACGTTTCCCGGCGGCGTGGTCCTGACCAGGTACGAGACGAGGCGTTGAGCGCGATTCCTTTGCGCGGCGCTCGCGCCGCGCCTTGAGACCATGACAGGCCAGTTCGGCATTTGCAGCGGGGACGGGGCGAGACGGCTCGCGGCCGACCGCTGTTGCCCGGTCAATTTGTTCGGGGGCAGTCTCGGTGCGGGCAGTTAGGATGCGCGGATGTCTCCTCGTGCCCTGCTGCCGCGGTCGACGCCGGCCGCATCGGCGATCTCGTCCCGCGCAGTTGCCGCGCTCCTGGACCGGCTCGAAGGGCAATCCATCGAGTGTCACTCCATCATGGTCGTACGCCACGGACACGTCGTCGCTGAAGGCTGGTGGGCGCCGTACTCGGCCGAACGCCCGCACCTTCTCTACTCGCTGACCAAGTCGTTCACGTCGGTCGCCGTGGGGCTTGCGATCGCCGACGGGCTGCTCTCGCTGGACGATCGAGTGGTGGACGTGTTGCCCGACCACGTTCCGGCCGGCGTCTCGGAGCAGGGACGCCGCCTCACCGTTCACCACCTGCTGTCCATGACGACCGGACACCGTACGGACAGCCTCGCCGAAGCCTGGCAACTGGAACCGGGCGACCTGGTGAAGGGCTTCTTGCGCGTGCCGTTTCCCGACCCCGAGGGAACCCGGCACGCCTACGACAACTCGACCACCTACATCCTGGCCCGGATGGTGGAACGGGTCACCGGGTGCGGCCTCCCGGAACTGCTCGACGACCGCCTCTTCAAGCCGATGGGCGTCGACCACGCCGAATGGGATCGAGTGGCGAGCGGTGCCGCCTTCGGATTCCACGGTCTGCACCTCACGACCGAGGCCGTGGCCGCCTTCGGCGAACTGCTGTTGCGCGGCGGGCTTTGGGGCGACCGGCAGCTCGTCCCGCGCGAATGGGTGGACCTCGCGACCACACGGCACATCGAGACACTGCCCTTCGATGAGGCGTCGGCGAATGCCGACTACCTCTGCGGTTATGGGTACCAGTTCTGGATGTCGCGTCACGGTTACCACGGTGACGGCTCGTTCGGCCAGCTCTGCGTGGTCGTCCCGGCACACGATCTCGTGGTCGCCATGACCGGCGCCAATCGGCAGGCACAGGCAATCCTCGACGCACTCTGGGAGTGCCTGCTGCCCGGCATGGATCACGCGGGAAGCACCCGGGACGACGAGATCCTCAGCGAGCGGCTGCAACGGCTGTCAATCGCGCCGGTGCTGGGTGCGGCTGCCCCGGAGCGTTCCATCGAGGCGCGACTCGACGGCTCCGCCGAGCATTCGGCTCTGCCCGACGGCACCACGGTGGTCGTCGATCCCGTGGACCGTGGGTGGCTCCTGCGACTCGGGTCGTCCCTCGACGTCGAGGTCGGCCACGGTGAATGGCGGGAAAGCTCACCGCTCGGTCGCCCTGTCGTCGCGGCCGGCGCCTGGCAGGGCAATACCTTCGTCGCCGAGCTCTGCGTCATCACCACCCCGCACCGGGTCCGGCTGGTGGTCGACGCCGACGCGGGGACAGCGGTGGCAACCTGGAACATCGTGCCCCTGACCAGCCCAAGTCTGGCGTTGCATCTGCGGTCGCCGTTGATGACCCGGCCCGACGTCGCGTAGGCGTGTTGCCAGCCGATCCGGCAGGTCTTGGTGCCCGAATCCCACACCCTCCGCTCTGTGATGTCTCAAGACATCGGCGTAGCTTCGGACACTCATCGGGCTCGAGGGCTTTGACTTGTGGGAGAAGCGTGATCACCAAGTGGCTGTGGCGCGAGTATGTCGCCGCCGATGAGGAGTATGAGCACGCGGATCGGCGTCTGCTGGGAACCGCCTACGGGCCCGCGGTGGCCAGGGCGCTCGCCTCAGGGCCGGATGTGGACGCAGCGCTCGAGTTCCTGTCCGTCCACCGCCCGCTCGAGGTCGTCGAGCGGTGTCTTGATGCGTTGCTCCCGGTGGCCGTCGAAGGCGGATCGGAGCAGGGTGAGGTACGGGAGTTGGTGTTCGCGGCCGACCGTCAGGCGGTGTCCAATGCCTTGCCCGCGTTGGTGGCTCGGGTCGTCAGGGGCCCGAATGAAGGGGATGCGGCCTATCTGGCCTATCACGGACTGATGGACCTACTCGAGAGGCTCGAGGAGTGGCGACTGCTGCACTACGTCGTGCGAGCCGCGCGGCAGTCGCCGGATCCGGAGGTCCACTCCGCAGCGGACGACTTCGACGACGATTTCGGCGCGCTGGAAAGGCACCCTGAGGAGCCTGGGATCGCTCCGGTGGATCCCTCTCGGCCGGAGTCACCTCCCCCAGAGGCAGCCCAGGCGTGGCAGGACTTCGCCCGGGCGCGGTCGCGGCGCAACAGCGCACGCAACGAACTGCTGCGACGCAGCTGGGTTACCAGGGTGATGCCTTACCGGCGGTCCGGCGCCCGGCTGCTGGCCGACGTGCTCGGCTCAGAGACGTACACCAACGACATCCGTGACGCGCTCCGCACGCTGGACACCGCCTCGCTCCGCCAGGCAGTGACCCTGATCTCGGAGACCCTGCTGACCGACCATCGACGACGTACCGAACGTTATCGCGCGCTGCTGACGGTCCTCGGCGAGCTACCCGACACCGCCGGCCTCGTCATCGCCCTGGAGTGCGCCCGCACCAGCGCAGACCCCGATATCAGGCGCCTCGCCTCGTAACCGCGTCCCGGGGACGGCCTGGCGGTTCCACTGCGTCGGTGTCTGGCTGCGAGAGTGGGGGGATGGAGCTGCAGGTGCCGGTAGCGGGTGGCGAGGTCTGGGCTGAGCATGTCGCGGGGGCCGGTCTGCCGGTGGTGTTGCTGCATCCGGGGGTTGGGGACTCGCGGGTGTGGGATCCGGTGATGCCGCGGCTGGTGGAGCGGCATCGGGTGGTCCGGTACGACGTACGCGGCTACGGGCGATCCGCGTTGCCGACGAGTGAGTTCTCGCTTGTCGAGGACCTGGTGAGCGTGATGGACCAGCTGGGGCTCGAGCAGGTCGTGCTGGTGGGCTGCAGCATGGGCGGTGACACGGCGCTGAGTCTGGCGCTGGATCATCCGGCACGGGTCCGCGGTCTCGTCCTGCTGTGCCCGGGCGTCAGCGGCTTCCCGTGGCCGGACGAGCCTGAGCTCGACGCGGAGTTCGAGGCGCTTGTGGAGAGGCGCGACGTCGACGGCCTGGTGCAGCTCGGCTTGCGGCTGTGGGCCGCCGCCGGAGCCGACGACGCCGCGGTCGCTCAGCTGGAGGCCGCCGTACCTGCATGGTTCGACCAAGGCGACTACCTGCGGAAGGACCCGCCGGTGTACGACCGCCTCCACGAGATCCAGGCGCCGTCCGTGGTCATGGTCGGCGACAAGGACCGCCCGATCCTGGCCGCCGTCGCAGGCGCCGCGGCCGCACGCATTCCCGGCTGCGAGTTCATCTGGCTGCCCGGTGCCGACCACCTGCCGAGCCTCCGCAGCCCGGACCAGGTGGCCGAGACCATCCTCCGGCTCGCGGTCTAGCAGTCCCCTCGAGCCGGCCTTGTACGCGGTACCCGCCGCGGCTACGGGTTCAGCGTGCTGGTGGATCAGTCGCCAGTCTGGTCCGCGGCGACCGCCGGGGGTACGTCGTCGTGCGGGAACGAGTGGTGTTCGTGGGTGACGATCCAGCGGCCCGACTCCTTGCGGAGACCGATCGTTAGACGCAGCCGCATATCCGGCTTGGCCTCGAACTCGTCCGGTGTGCCGCAGCGCAGCAGCGCGAAGGCGAAGGCGACGTCCTCGCCGGCCGTGACCTCGAGGGACTCCAGTTCGAAGGAAGCACCTGAGCGCTGCCATTCGAAGAACCCGGGCCAGGTGTCGCGGTAGGCGTCCAGGCCGCGCACCCCGTCGTACGGCGGGGGTACGTCGAACATCACGATGTCCGGGGCGTGGTCGGCCAGGACCGTGTCCAGCTCACCGGCGTGGACCGCGGTGACCCAGTTCTCGATCAGTGTGCGGACTTCCTGCTCGTTCGTCATCTTTCCGTCCTTCCAGAGGGAGCCGTCACGGGTAGAACCCCGGCTCCGGCCGGAAACTCATCGCGGAAACGTCAGCGAACTTCCTCGGGCAGCCCGAACGCGGTGAAATCGGCCTCCAGGAACGACACGACCTCCACGATCTGCGACCCGCGCACCTGGATCACGTCCAGCCCGCCCGGCACGTACCGGTCCCGGTCCCACAGGTACGTCCCGAAGGCCAACTGCCCGTTCGCCCGCGTCGGCAGGAACCGCCACTTCTCCCGCAGCGGGCCGTTCAGCAGGAACTGCCGGATGCCGGCCCGCCCCGAGAACCAGTGCATCAGCGGCGGCATCGAGTACTTCGCGTCCTCCGCCAGCATCGCCACGATCGCGTCGACGTCACCGGACTCCCAGGCGGCCATGTACCGCCGTACCAGGTCTCGCTGGGCAGATTCACCCAGCTTCCGCAGCGTCTCCTGCTGAGTGGGCTGCAACCCGCTCAACACCGCACGCGCCCGTTGCAGCGCACTGTTGACCGCGGCCACCGACGTCTCGAGCACGTCCGCGACCTCACGGGAAGCGAACGACAGTACGTCGCGCAGCAGCAGGACCGCACGTTGTCGCGCGGACAGGTGCTGCAGCGACGCCACGAATGCCAGCTCCACCGACTCCAGCGCCGTCACCCGCGCCTCCGGGCTCAGCCGCGAGGTCCACTCCAGCCGGCTCGGCGGGTACGGCTCCAGCCACTCGGCCTCGAAGGTGGCGTTCAGATCGGTGGGCAGCTCCCGCTTGCCCCGCTTCTCGATCAGGGTGAGGCAACGGTTCGTGGCGATCTTGAACAGCCACGACCGGATCGAACCGCGGTCCTCGTACCGGTCGAGCGCGGTCCAGGCCCGCACGAGCGTCTCCTGGACGGCGTCGTCCGCGTCCGCGTCGGACCCGAGCATCCGGTAGCAATGCGCATGCAGCTCTCCACGCCATGGCCCCACCAGCGCTCCGAAGGCGTCCTTGTCGCCGGCCTGTGCGGCGTCGAGCAGCTCACGCATCACCTGAACGCTAGCGACTGACCGGCCCAGCGTTCCAGCGTTGCCGTGGCGTCGCCGTTGTCCACAGCCTTCCGGCACCGCTCCAGGCAGTCGGCAAACTGCTCGAGCAGCAGGCCTTTGCCGAGCTCCAGAGTGACCAGTGCGGCCGCGGCATTCAGCAGTACGACGTCCCGCACCGGACCCGGCTCGCCGTCGAGCAGACCGCGCAGCACCCGCGCGTTGTACGCAGCGTCACCGCCGCGCAGCTCAGCCAACGACACCGGCGCCAGTCCGAGCGACCGCGGGTCGAACACCACCTCCGAGGCGATGCCCTCGTGCACGACCCACACCCGAGACGGTCCAGTGGTGGTCAGCTTGTCCAGCCCGTCCTCGCCGCGTGCCACCAGTGCGGACCTGCCCTGCGCAGCGAGGGCGTCGGCGATGACCGGCAGCATCCGCGGGTTCGCCACCCCCACCAGCTGGTGGTGAGGGTCTGCCGGGTTCAGCAGCGGCGCCAGCACGTTGAACGCCGTCGGCACCGCCAGCTCACGTCGTACGACGGCCACGTGGCGCAGCGCCGGGTTGAAGCGTGGAGCGAACAGATAGGTGAGCCCGACCTCGGCAGCGACCCGCGCCGCCTCCTCGGCCGACAGGTCGAGTGGGACGCCCAGGTGCTCCACCAGGTCAGCAGAGCCGCCTGCTGACGAGGAGGCGGCGCGGCCGCCGTGCTTGACCACAGTCACGCCGGTGGACGCTGCCACCACCGCTGCCATCGTGGAGATGTTCACGGCGCCGGTGCGGTCCCCGCCGGTCCCGACGATGTCCACGAACGGTCCGGGGATCCGGACCGGCGTTGCGTGCGAACGCAGTACCGAAGCCAGACCGGCGATCTCGTCAGCTGTCTCACCCTTGGCGCGCAGCGCGATCAGGAAGCCGGAGATCTGCGCCGCTGACGCGTCGCCCAGCACCAGCTGGTCCATGGCCCACGCGGTGTCGGCGGCGGTCAGGTCGGAGCCGGCCAGAAGCGCGGAGATGAGGCCGGACCAGGTCCGGAGTGGTGTTGCCATCGGCAATCCTCGGGGTGCTGGGCCGCCCACGAGGAGACATGACAACGGCCGCCTCGCAGGAGACGGCCGGGTGGGTACGCGGAAGCAGACCGTCTACTCGACGGCCCACCACATGCCCGCGCGCAGGAACATGCCGGCGACCTTACTCAGGCCACCAGCTGCTCCGCAACGTTCCACCCGCGGATGTGGTCGACGGTGAAGGCGGGAACGAGGTGGTCGTCGTCACCCCGGCTGCGATCAGGGAAGTCGAACACCGCGAGCATGAGCTGCATCGGGTACGATGGTGCGCCCTGGCAACTGCGGATCTGGGCGCCGTCGACGAAGAACGACGCCTCGCCGGCGGTCCACTCGACGGCGTACGTGTGGAACTCGCGCAGGTCGATCGGGAGGGGCACGGCTTCGAAGTCCTGGGGCATGGACGGGTCGCGCAACTGCTTCAACCCCATGCCGACCGCGGTCGACTCACCGGGCACGATCGCGTCGCCGAACACCTCCATCACGCAGATCTCGCCACACCGCTCCGGCTGGTCCTCGAGCCCGACCATCCACAGCGACACCATCGACCGCGGACTGATCTCGGCACGGGCGCGCAGCTCGATGTACCCGCCGTTCGGCGTCCAGCCCCAGAACGGCTCCTGCTCCTCGCGGACGACCAGGCCCTCGCGGTACGGCTGCTGGCCGACCGTGCTGCCCACCGGTCCGGAGTAGTTGCCCGACTGGATCCCTGAGACGCGCAGATCCGGCTTGTGATCACCGGCGCACCAGAGTCCCTGGTCCGGCGGGATGCTGAGCGTCAGACAGGAGTCACTCAGCTCGTACGTCGCTGCGGACGCCGCACGCGAGCTCCAGTGCGGGAGGTAGTACGGCGACCACACCGACAGGTCCAGTGAGGGTCCGTCGAAGTGGTCCTCGAACACCAGGTCACGTGGGGTATCCGGCATTCCCCCATCATGAGCCCTGGCCCAGCGCTGTCACATCATGGTGGCGCGATCCGTCAGGGGTGTGACGGCGTACGACAGGAGACTGTGACAGTGGACGAGCACGACCAGCTTGCGCGGCAGTTCGAGCAGCACCGTGGGCACCTGCGCGCGGTGGCGTACCGGATGCTCGGGTCGCTGGCTGAGGCGGAGGACGCGGTGCAGGAGGCGTGGCTGCGGCTGAGCCGGTCGGACGTGAGTGACGTCGGCAATCTGGGTGGCTGGCTGACCACTGTCGTGTCGCGGGTGTGTCTGGACACGCTGCGCAGTCGCAGGTCGCGTCGTGAGGAGTTCGTGCCGGACCCGATCGTCACGCGGGAGGACAGCGGGCCGGGTCCCGAGGAGCTGGCGGTCCAGGCGGACGCGATCGGTCTCGCGCTGCTCGTCGTACTGGAGACCCTGGCGCCGGCGGAGCGGCTCGCGTTCGTGCTGCACGACATGTTCGGGGTGAGCTTCGACGAGATCGCGACGATCGTGGACAGGTCGCCGGCGGCCGCGCGGCAGCTGGCGAGCCGGGCGCGGCGGCGGGTGCAGGGCCGGCCGGCGGCCGACGGGGATCCGGGTCGGCAGCGGGAGATCGTGGACGCGTTCCTGGCCGCCTCCCGGGGTGGAGACTTCGAGGCGCTGCTCGCCCTGCTCGATCCGGACGTCGTACTGCGGGCCGACGCCGGGGCGGCGAGTGCGGAGTTCGCGGGCCCGGCGGTGTCGAAGCTGATCCGCGGTGCGCGGGCGGTGGTCGAGCAGGCGCTCCTGTTCAGCCGGATGGCGCCGTACAACGAGACAGTCCTGATCAACGGCATGCCGGGCACGCTGACGGTCGTCAACGGCCGGGTCATAGGCGTGATGGACCTAGTCGTCGTCAACGGCAAGATCACCGAGATCAACATCCTCGCCGACCTCGACCGCCTCAACCACCTACCAATCACCGCCTGACCAACGCCAGCACCCGCTCAGCCTGCATCTCCGCCGTACCGGGTGGGTTCCGCCCGGCGCTCGGGCCGCCCGGACCGACCAGCGTGAGCCAGAACGCGGCCCACAGGCACCGCGCTGCGTGGAACCGGTCCGGGTCGACGGCGAACCGATCGGCGAAGCCGGTCCAGTCGGTACGACGACCGGACAGGTGCTCGACCAGGTTGGCGAGCTCTACCGCGCGGTCGCCGCGGCCCGCGTCCTCGAAGTCGACGATGCGGATCCGCGTGCCGTCCCACAGGTAGTTCTCCAGATTCGGATCACCGTGGGCAACCACCGGATCCCGTACGTCGATCAGTTCGACGGACGTGTCCAGCCACGCACGTGCCGCCGATCCGATCACCCCCGGACGGTCACGCAGTACGCCGAGCCCGGACCGGACCCGGCCGACGAGCGCCGGTAGGTCGACAGCGGGAAGACCGTCAGGAGGAATCGACCACAGCTCCCGCAACGCGTGCGCCAGCGCATCGAGCCGGCGGTCGTCCAGAGCGCCCCCGAGCGGGACACCGGTGACGACGGTCATCGTGATCGACGGAGGGGAGAGGACGCGGTCCAGGGGTTCGGGGGCCAGGTCGGGGCTGTGCCGGGCGAGCAACTGCAAGGCGGCCCACTCGCGGCCCGGCTCGTCGCGGGACCAGGAGACGTAGCGCTTGGTCAGGACCGAACCGTGGACTTCGACCGTGTGGGTGGGGCTCATTCGGAAAAGTTTGGTGGGGGTGTCAAGAAACGGGGGGCTTCTTCGACGTCTGGGTAGGGACGGATGTGAAGGAGTGGTTGGGATGACTGCGCAGACGGTGGTGCCGGTTGCGAGTGATGTGGTGGCGGGGCTGTCGGGGGCCGGGTTCAACGGGGCGGTTCGGCTGCCGGGGGAGGCGGAGTACGACGTACAGCGGAAGTCCGTGATCCCGACGGTGGATTCGCGGCCGCTCGTGGTTGCCGAGGCGTACAGCCGGACCGACGTCCAGGCCGCGGTGCGGACGGCGCGTGAGTACGGCGTGCCGATCGCGGTCCAGGCGACCGGGCACGGCACCCGGGTCCCCGCCGACGGTGGCATCCTGCTGAAGACGACCCCGATGACCTCTGTGCTGATCGACCCCGAGCGCCGGATCGCCAAGGTCGGGCCCGGTGCCCGCTGCGGCGCGGTGATCGACGCGGCCGGGCAGTTCGGTCTGGCGCCGTTGTCGGGTTCACACCGCGACGTCGGCGTGACCGGGTACACCCTCGGCGGCGGCGTCGGCTGGCTCGCCCGGAAGTACGGGTTCGCGGCCGACAGCGTGATCCGCGCCGAGATCGTCACCGCGGACGGCCGGTTCGTCACCGCCAGCGCGGAACACCACCCCGACCTGTTCTGGGCGATCCGCGGCGGCACGGGCAACTTCGGCATCGTCACGTCGCTGGAGTTCCGGCTCTACCCGGTCCGCCAGGTCCACGCCGGCATCGTGTACTACGGAATCGACCACGCCGGCGCCATCCTGCGCCGCTACCGCGACTGGACCGCCACGATCCCGAACGAGCTCAGCACCGCCGTCGTACTCACGAAGCTGGACGACGGTCGGCGTGCGGTCGCGATCAAGGTCATGTACGCCGGTGAGGCCGACGTCGCCGAGCACCTGCTGAAGCCGCTGTTCGAGGTCGCCGGACAGCGGCTGGCCGGCGAACTCGCGACGATCGAGTACGGCGCGGCCGCGATGGGCGGGACCCCCGCCCGGCACTTGGACTTCCTCGACGAGCTCACGGACGAACTGATCGACGTACTGGCCGACCAGGACGCGACCGTGGAGATCCGGCACTGGGCCGGCGCGATGGCCCACCCCGGGCCGGGCGCGGGTCCGGTCGGTCACCGCACCGCGACGTACTCGCTCATCGTCGACCGGGAGATGCCGACGCTGCCGAACTCCGGCCGCACCTTCGTGAACTTCCTCGGCGATCCCGGGCGGGCCGACACGGCGTACGCACCGGACGACCTGCGCCGCCTGCGCGAGGTGAAGCGGGCCTACGACCCGGCCAACCTGTTCCGGCTGAACGCGAACATCCGGCCGTGAACACAGCGACCCCGGCCCTCAGGTTCCGGAGGGCCGGGGTCGCTCGGGGCGTCAGCTGAAAGCCGACGGCTCAGACCGTGCCGGAGTTCCCGTAGACGGAAACGTGCACGTGGTCGTAGTGGTTCGCGGTCGCACCGCCGCGGTCCTCCATCGGGCGCCAGCCCTCGCTGCTGCGCTGGACCGTCCAGATGCGCTGCGCCCAGATCAGCTCGCTGATCCCGAGCTTCTTGTAGTTGGCCTTCAGCCAGGCGGCGACCTCGTCGCCCGCCGAGCCGCTGACCATGACGTCGAGCGCGCGACCGGTGGAGTGCTCGGAACCGCTGTCGCCGGCCCGGAGTCCGCCGTACGACGTGATGTTCGGGAACTTCGCGCAGACTGCCCGGTGCACCCGGATCGCGTCCGGGGTGAGGCCGTCCTCGACGTCCGAACCGGACTTGCAGGGGGCCTGGGAGATGCTGCCCGCGGTGCTGGTGCCGGTGCTGGGGCGGCGGGCGGTGGCTGCGACCGGCTTGGTCGCGGACAGGTACTGCGCCTTGACCCAGCGGGACTTCTCGTCGCGGACGATCTCGGCCCAGATGCCGTCGACCTTGCCGGTGACGTAGACCTTGGTGCCCTTGGGGATGACGTCGAGCAGGGTGCCGACGACCGGAACGGACCAGACGTTCAGGTCGGTGGTGGTGTACTTCGTGCCCATCACCTTCGGCGGCGTCGGCGCGGCCGCTGCCGCCCGGGTCTTGGTGGCGGCGGGCTTCGGGATCGGAGCCTGCTTCTTCAGGTGCTTCGCCGTCGGGCTGGCCTTGGGCTTCGGCTTCGGCGGGGTGACGTTCACTGGCGGGCGGAGGGCGTCGCGGCTGATCGCCGATTCGCGCGCCAGCTGCAGGGACGAGCTGGCGATCGGGGTGTCGATCTTCACTTCCGGGCTGGGCAGCGCGGCCGCCGAACCGGTGGCCACCAGAGCCACCGCCGCGCCGGGGATCGCCACCTTCGCGAGGCCTGGCTGGATCACCTTCGGGCGCGGTTGTCGGTGCCGCGCCTGTCTATGCCGTCCTGCAGTCACTGATCTCCCCATCTTGTCGAGACCAAACCGTTATCGACCGGAGGAGTCAAACACAGATCGCCGCAAAGTTCGCAATCGGCCCACACATTTAACGGATTACGAACATCCGAATGGGGTACCGGACGTAATCCGCCCGCTATCCGGATGTTATCGGTCCGAGATCAAACGCTTGGGCTGATTTCGTGCTGCCGTTTCAGCACAGAGCGTGAATGATGGCGCGCCCGATCCAGTCCGCGTACCGCTCGAGCGACCAGCCGCGGTGCAGGACCAGCAGTTCGTACAACTCGACCGCGATATAGGTCCAGAGCACGTCGGCCACCTCGTCGACCGTGATGCCGTCACGCAACTGACCGCTCTCGACCAGGTGCCGGCCGAACAGCGTCATCCCGGTCAGCCGCTCGTCCAGCAGCGTCTGCCAGGTCTCGCGCAGCGTCTCGTCGTGGTGCCGGCCGTCCCGGATCAGGATCTGGACCCGGGCCGAGCGCTCCTGCCGTCGCGCGAGACCGTCGACGTACAGCTGGATCTTCCGTCGTACGTCGGGCTCGGCCTGAATGACTCGCGCCTCGGGCCGCTCGGCCATCGGAACCGGCTCGTCGTCACCGGCGATGACGAAGTCGAACACCGCCTTGGCCAGCGCGGCCTTGGTGCCGAAGCCCTTGTAGATGCTCTCGGCCGAGACCCCGGCCTGCCGGGCGACCGCCGCGATCGTGGTCGCCTGGAAGCCGTCGGCCTCGAACAGGTCCCTGGCCGCGACCACGACGTCCCGCCGCCGACGACGGGCCTGCTCGCGCCGGCCGGAGGCGTCGTACTGCCTCTTGACTTCTGCCATCACCGGTCCCATGGTTTTAGATACAGGTCAACTGTATCTAATTCAGGGGGAGACATGAACACCACCGCAGGCGTGTCGGCGGGCGATCTGGCCGTCCGTGCGATCCGGATCATGGCCGACGGCGACCGGGCTGATTTCGACGCGGTCGTCCACCCGGACGCGGTGAACCGGGAGGACGACGTCGAACCGCCGGAGTGCCGCGTCGGCGGGCCCGCGGGGTTCTACGCGACCGCACTCTGGCTGCGGACCGCGTTCGCGGACCTGGCCTACGAGATCCACCATGTCGTTGCCGACGGCAACCTGGTGGCGGTGAACTCGACGATGAGCGGACGGCATGTCGCGCCGTTCGCCGTCTACACCCCCGACGGCGTGGACACGGTGTTCCCGGCGACCGGGAAGACGTTCGCGATCACTCAGTCGCACTGGTTGCGGGTCCAGGACGGCAAGGTGATCGAGCACTGGGCCAACCGCGACGACCTCGGCCAGGCCAGACAACTCGGCTGGGTTCCCCCGACGCCGGCGTACCTGTTCCGGATGGCACGGGCGAAGTCGCGCGTGAAGCGGGCCGCGACGAGGTGATCCGCAGGGGACGATCACGCTGGGCCGAGGTCTGGGGGACGCGAGGTTTCCGTCAGGCGCTGATCAGCGTCCCGCGGAGTTCGACCCGGTCGCCGACGGCGGCGGAGATCCGGGCGGCGACCGCCTCCGCGCGGGCGTCGTCGGCCACGTCGATCAGGACGAGGCCTGACACCTGATGATCGGTGGGCACGAACGGGCCCGCGGTGACGGTCTGTTCGTCGTCGCGGATCCGCACGATCCGGCCTTCGCTCGGCAGCTGGAGCTCCTCGGCGCTGACGAGCTCGCCGGTGGCGGCCAGCTCGTCCTTGACTGCGGGCAACCGGCGGGCGGCGTCCGCCCCGTAGATCATCACGACGTACTTCATGGGCTCACGGTAGCGACGCGGACGGACAGAACCCCGCGGGCGGACGCCCACGGGGTTTCCGAGGTCCAGCTGTCAGTACCAGTGCCTTCGTCCGCCGACCGCGCGGCCGGTGGACCCGAGCAGGAACAACACCGCGCCGACGACCAGCACGATGATGCCGAGCGTCCACAGGATCGAGATGTTCAGCACCAGACCCAGGACCAACAGGATCAGTCCGAGGATGATCATTGAATCCTCCTTGTCGAGGGCCGCCGGGCGGAGGTGGCGGCCGCACCAATCCCGTTCCCACTCCCGCGGGACGTCAACCTCCAACAACTGTTTGACCTACGGTGCGGTGACTGTCTGCAACCGCCGCTCCACAGGATGTTTCCGGCTGAGCAGGAGGCCGCAGCCCGCGAGGCCGACGGCCAGACATCCCCACACGGCCCAGAACGCGATCCGGTAGCCGTGGGTGAGTGCGGCGGGGCTGGAGCCCGTCGTATGGGCTGCGGCCACAGCAGAGAGGGCCGCGATCCCGACTGCTCCACCGATCTGGAAGCTGGCACTCTGCAGTCCGGACGCGACACCGGAGTCGTCGCCGGCCACGTCGCTGAGTGAGGCGATGGAGCCGGCCACGGTTCCGGCGCCCAGTCCGGCGCCGAAGATCGTCAGACCCCAGAAGGCCAGCTCGAAGTACCCGGAGTGGACAGTCACCTGGGTCATCAGCGTCGTACCGACCCCGGCGATCAGCAGCGAGCCGAACGCGACCCGACGTGGCCCGAGCCGTGTCACCAGGTGCTGACCGATGATCGACGCGACAACGGCGGCAGCAGCGAGTACGGCGCACATGAGGCCGTAGCGGACGGCAGAGACGCCGAGAGCCAGTTGGGCGTACTGCGTGTAGATGTAGTTCAGTCCGAACACTGCCAGGCCCCAGCCGATCGTGATGAGGTTGCCGCCGACCAGGGCGCGGGAACGGAAGATCCGCAGCGGTACGAGCGGTGCGGCCGACTTCTTCTCCACCAGCACGAACAGTCCGAACAGCAGGCCGGACGCCACCAGCAGCGCGATGGTCCGGCCGGTAGACGACTCCGGCGCCTCGATGACGGCGTACACGAGCACGATGAGCGCAGCGGTCACGGTGGCCGCCCCCGCCACGTCGAACCCACGGCGACCCGGGACTCGGCTGTCCAGCAGCAGCGCAGGTGCCAGTACGACGACCAGCACGCACACCGGCACGTTGATGAAGAAGATCCACTGCCAACCCAGTCCGTCGGTGACAGGGCCGCCGACGAGAGATCCCGCCGTACCGCCGATCCCACTGGTCGCTCCCCAGATGCCCAGCGCTTTGTTGCGGTCAGCACCGTCCGGGAACGTCGTCATCACGATCGACAACGCACTGGGCAGCAGTACGGCGGCCGATGCGCCCTGCAGGCCGCGGGCGAGCACCAGCGCGTCACCACTCCAGGCGAGCCCGCAGAGCAGTGAGGACGCTGCGAACAGCAGGAGCCCGCTGATGAAGACTCGTCGCCTGCCGAGCAGGTCGGAAATCCGCCCGCCCAGCAAGAGCAGGCCGCCGAACATCAGCGCGTACCCACTGGGCACCCACTGCACGCCACCGGTCGAGAACGTCAGTTCGCGTTCGATCGACGGCACCGCGACCAGCACGATCGACGCGTCGAGAATGATCATGAAGCCGGTCAGGCACAGCACCGCCAGTGCCCACCAGCGCTTCGTCTCGACCATGTGACATCTCCAGTCCGGCGGGACGCCCCGGCTGGGCGTCACTCGGTGGGGACGTCGGGTCCGGCCGGACCACTTCGACATTCCGGAACTGTCGAGATCGGCTACCCGTGTTCCGACGTACCGGGTGAGAGGGGGTCACAACGGCCTCCGGGAACGACAGGATGGTGCCTGTGAAGTACGTGCTGCTGATCTACAGCAACCCCGAGAGCTGGGCGAGCCTGTCCGCCGAGCAACGCGAGGGCCTGTCACGGGCCCACGACGAGCTGAGCCGCGAGCTCCGCGAGCAGGGCCTCCTGGTCAGTGCGGCCGGTCTGGCCGACCCCATCACCAGCCGGACCGTGTCGGTGCGCGACGACACCACGACCACGACCGACGGACCGTACGCCGAGGCCAAGGAGCACCTGGCCGGCTTCTACCTGGTCGAGTGCGACGACATCGACCAGGCGATCGGCTACGCGGCCCGGATGCCGGATGCGAAGTACGTCGCCGTGGAGGTGCGGCCGGTGATGGACACGTCCGGGCTGGAGATGTGACGGACACCGCGGGGCGGGCCGAGTACGCCGACTTCGAGCTCCTGCTGCGCGAGCAGGCGCCGCAGGTGCTCAGTGCGCTGGTCCGGCACTACGGGCACTTCGACCTGGCCGAGGAGGCGGTCCAGGAGGCGCTGCTGGCGGCCGCGCAGCAGTGGCCGGACGAAGGGGTTCCGGACAACCCGCGGGGCTGGCTGATCCGGGTCGGCTCGCGCCGGCTGACCGACCTGCTGCGCAGCGAGTCGGCCCGGCGCCGGCGTGAGGAGAACGCGGCCCAGCTCGCGGCACCCGAGGAGTTCGTTGCGTCCGGCCCCGACATCGACGATCCGGGCGGCCGGGACGACACGCTGACCTTGCTCTTCCTGTGCTGTCATCCGGCCCTTTCACCGGCGTCCCAGATCGCGCTGACCCTGCGTGCGGTCGGCGGTCTCACCACCGCCCAGATCGCGGCCGCGTTCCTGGTGCCGGAGGCAACGATGGCGCAGCGGATCAGCCGGGCGAAGCGCAGTATCAAGCAGGCGGGCAGTACGTTCGAGCTCCCGCCGGAGGCCGAGCGGGACGAGCGGATGGGCGCCGTACTGCACGTTCTCTACCTGATCTTCAACGAGGGCTACACGGCGTCGTCCGGTGCGTCGTTGCACAGTGCCGAGCTCACCAGCGAGGCGATCCGGCTGGTCCGCGGTGTGCGGCGGTTGCTGCCCGACGACGGCGAGGTGGCCGGCCTGCTGGCGCTGATGCTGCTGACGGATGCGCGGCGGCCCGCTCGCACCGGGCCGGATGGCGCACTGATCCCGCTGGCCGAGCAGGACCGGTCGAAATGGAACAAGGCCGCCATCATCGAGGGCGAAGCGCTGGTGACCGATGCTTTGTCCCGCACACAGCTGGGGCCGTACCAGGTGCAGGCGGCCATCGCTGCGGTACACGACACGGCTGAGCGGGCCGAGGACACCGACTGGCGTCAGATCGTCGCGCTGTACGAGGTGCTCGAGCAGATGGTCGACAACCCGATGGTGAAGCTCAACCACGCTGTCGCGGTCGCCATGGCGCACGGTCCGAAGGAGGGACTCGCCGTACTCGAGCCACTGGAGTCCGACGACCGCCTGGCGGGCCATCACCGGCTGGACGCCGTCCGGGCTCACCTGCTGGAGATGTCGGGTGACCTCGCCGGCGCCCGCGAGAGCTACTTGCTGGCGGCCCGCCGTACGACGAGCGTGCCCGAGCGCAACTACCTCCAGTCGAAGGCGGACCGGCTGGCCTGAGTCGCGGTGCCCCCCGCGGTGTGTCAGGTTGGAGCTGTGGATCTCACCAGGGCCTCACTGCTCCGCGAGATGCTGACCGGTACCGAGCTCGGCAGCCGGACGACGGAGTTCGCTCACACGCTGCGCAGGTTCACCACCCGGACCGGCGGCCTACTGCTGTTCGGGCCGGCCGACGACGAGCCGTGGCACTTGACCGCGCACCTCGACGACGAGCTGCACCGGGCCGGTGTCGAGGACATCCGTCCTGCTTTGGTTCGCTGGTCGCCACCGCCGGACGCACCACCGCACCTGGCGATCGGCCTGGACCGATTGCGTGACGCGGGCCGGGGCCAGTCGCTGCTGGTCGTGGTCGAGGAGAACCCGGCCGACACGTTGCTGGAGCGCGTCGACGACGTACGGCGCCGTGGTACGACGATCTTCAGCATCGGCAACGGTGACAAGGAGCTGATGTCGCTCAGCCACGAGGCGCTCGTGCCGGAGCTGCTGGTGCCGGACGGGTTCGGCTGGGCCAGCCGGAGGATCGAGGTCGACCACGACGAGCCGCAGCCCGCCCTGACCGACGTGGAGCCCCGGACCGCCGAGGGCTTCGAGATGGCCCAGCACCTGGTCAGCCTGGCCGCGGCGGACGAGGACGCCGGCCAGCCCACCTGGCGCCGCCGCCTCCGCGCCGCCATCGAACGCCTCAGCGGCGAACCCGGCTAACCACGCCGGCCGAGCCCGCCGCACCGGCCGGCGTACCCAGGACTAGTTGTCCAGGTAGAGCGCGGCCAGGCGGGGGAGGTGGGCGTGCAGGTCGTCCTCGTCGTCGAAGTCGATCTCCTCCCCGCCCGGCAGATCCGGAGTGTCCGGCGCCTGCGCGTCGACCGCCTTCCAGTACGCCGCCTCGTCGCCGGTGACGTTCTTGTACGCGTGGCTGCCGACATGGAGCAGCCCCTCGCCGTCGAACCCCTCGAAGCCTTCCGGCCGGTCCTCGTCGACCACGTCGGCCAGCGAGTCCGGGTCGGCCAGCGCCGCCTCCCAGACCTCCCGGCCCTGCGCGATCAACCAGCCCCGGAACGAGTCGAACCCGTCCTCCGAGGCCCCCGAGTTGATCAGGTACGCCGCCGCCCACAGGTCCCACCGGTAGGACTCGACCTGCAACCGCGCGAGCTCGACCCCGAACCCCACGATCTCCTCGGCCGCCAGCCCGCCCAGCAGCTTGGTCAGCGCGTCCGCAACCCCATCCGGATCCGCCACGGTGTCATCCACCCCACCGCGCGCATCCTCGACCAATCCCCAGAACCCATCCCTGTCCACCATCACAGCGTCTCGCTGAAGCCGGGTGGATGACCAGACCCTGTCCAGGTCACGCCCGCTGGAATGTGGTGATCAGGACGCCTTCGCCGACGGTGAGGGACTTCGTCAGGCGCCACCGGGTCTTGTCCGGGGTCTCGGCGAAGAGTTTGCGGCCGTGGCCGAGGATGACCGGGAAGGTCATCAGGTGGAGCTCGTCGACCAGGTCGGCGGCGATGAGTTCCTGGGCGAGCCGGATGCTGCCGGGCACCTGGATCTCGCCGGCGACCTCCTGCTTCAGCTTCGCGACTTCCTCGCGGACGTCACCGGACAGCACCCGGGTGTTGTTCCACGCCGGGTCCTTCAGCGTGCTGGAGACGACGTACTTCGGCATGCTGTTGTACTTGTCGGCCAGCTCACCCTGGTAGTTCGGCCAGGCCGCGGCGAAACCCTCGTAGGTCTTACGGCCGATCAGCAACGCCTCGGCGCCGAACGCCTCGTCCTCCTTGAACTTCTCCCCCTCCTCGCCGCGGTCGAACTCGAAACTCCAGTTCGGATACTTGAAGTCCTCGCCGCCGGGCGCCTCGACGACGCCGTCGAGCGAGCTGAACGTGGTGACCACGATCGTTCCCATGTCAGAGCTCCTTCGCGAACTGCCGCAGGACCGGGGCGAGGACCGGCGGCTCGACGTTGTGGTTCTCACCCGGCACAGGCAGCAACCGGGCGGTCGGTAGTAGCTCGGCCACCGCTGCCGGGCCGGTCTTCAGGTACGGCGGGGTGTTGTCACCGTGCATGACCAGGACCGGGACGTCGACCGCGGCCCAGCGCTCGGCCGGCAGCGGGTTGCCCGACATGGTCGTGCCCATGATCCGGCCGTCGTACGCGATCGTCCCGGCGATCTCCTCCACCCCGGTCCAGATCGGCGTCCCCCGGACCATGTCGACGAACTCGGCCGGCATGTTCGCCGCCGCGGTCATGAACAGCTCCACCGCGTCGCCCGGGCGGCCGGCCTCGACGCTGGCCTCGAGCCGCTCGACGTAGTCGGCCGGCAGCGGCGGGCGGGTGTCGTCGACGACGACCGGCGGCTCGAACAGCGCCAGCGCGGCGATCGGGAGCCCCGCAGCCGCGGCGTCCAGCGCGAGCAGGCCCCCCGACGACCACCCGAAGACGATGGCCGGCTCGCCCGCGTCCTCGATCAGCGCGGCGAGGTCCTCGATCTCCCGCTGGATCGCGTACGGCTTGGTGTCGGTGCTCTCACCGCGGCCGCGGCGGTCGTAGATGTACACCCGGAACTCGGCGCTCAGCAGCTTCGCCACCTCGGCGTTCGACGGGTTGACGGCCCGGTGCGCGGTGGCGCCGTCGACCATGATCAGCGGCCGGCCGGTGCCGATGGCGTCGAAGGCGATCGTCGTGCCGTCGGCGGATGTCACAGAACTCATTGCGGACCCTCCCTGTGTCGTCGTTCGGAACTAGACAGTACAGTACTCACAGGAGAACTGGACTGTCTAGTATGATTTTCGGCAAGCACAGAGGAGGACCGTCGTGGAGCACCGTCAACGAGCCGCCGTCTGGCAGCCGGAGCAGGCCGCCGCCATCGAGGGAGAGGGCCGGACGCCGCGCAAACGCCGGGCGATCGTGGCCGCGGCGACCGAGGTCTTCCTCCAGCACGGCTATGTCGGCGCGAGCATGGACGAGGTCGCGGCCAAGGCCGGGGTGTCCAAGCAGACCGTCTACAAGCAGTTCGAGAACAAGGAGCGCCTGTTCGCCGAGATCGTCCTCGGCACCAGCGAGCAGTTGCTCGACGGCCTGGCCCAGGCGTACGCCGAGACGCTCGACGGGGCCACCGACGCGCGGGAAGCCCTTCGTGCGCTGGCCCGCCGCTTCCTCGACAGCCTCACCACCAGCAGCGTGCTGCAACTGCGCCGGCTGGTGATCGCGGAGGCCGATCGTTTCCCGGATGTCTGCGGCCGCTGGTTCACCGTCGGCTTCGAGGGATCCCTCGAGATGCTGGGCGAGGCGCTGACCCGGCTCACCGAGCGGGGCTTGCTGCGTGAGCTACCCGATCCGACGCTCGCCGCGTACCAGTTCGCCGGCCTGGTCATGTACAAGCCGATGAACCGGGCCATGTTCGCCGGCACCGCCGCCGCCCCGGTCGAAGGCGAACTCGACAAGCTCGCCGACCAGGCGACGGAGGTGTTCCTGGCGGCCTACGGACTAGAGGGTTCCGCGCGTTGACGTCCGCACCACGAGCTCGGGTGTGAACGTGACGCGCTGGTGTTCGTGGTCCGGGTTCGACGATTCGTCCAGCAGGAGTTCGGCGGCGGTCCGGCCGAGCAGTTGACGCGGCTGGCGGACAGAAGTCAGGGGTACGGCGGCCGCCTCGGCGAACTCGACGTCGTCGTACCCGACGATGGCGAGGTCCTCGGGAACCCGGAGGCCGAGACTCACGCACTGCTGCAGAAGGCCCAGCGCCAGCAGGTCGTTGGCACAGAACGCGGCGGTCGGACGACGGGCCGCCGGCAGGCCGGCAAGTCGTTGCCCTGCACCCCTACCTTCTGCGACGGTGAGGGCGCCGGTGGTGATTTCGATCAGGTTCTCCGGCGGTTTGCCGGCCCTCCGCAATGCGCGGCGGGCGCCGTCGCGACGGTCGATGACCTGGCCGATCGTGTTCGGCCCGCCGACGTACGCGATCCGGTCGTGGCCGAGTTCGAGCAGGTGCGCGATCGCGAGTTCGCCGCCGAGGATGTCGTTGACCGCGACCGAGCAGTGCTCGTCGTCGTCGATGGCGCGGTCCACCACGACGACCGGCGTACCGCGGGCGGGGAGTTTGCGCAGGCGGGACGAGTTCTGGTCGATCGGGGTGATCAGGACGCCCTGCACCCGCTGCTGCTCGAGCAGGTCGAGGTAGTCCGCCTCACGGTCGGCGTCCTCGTTGCTGTTGCACAGGAAGACCGAGAGCCCGGCGGCGCGGGCCGCTTCCTCGACACCCTTCGCGACGTCGGTGAAGAACGGGTTGCCGGCGTCGAGCATCAGGTACGCGAGGATGCGGCTACTGCCGGCGCGGAGTTGCCGGGCCGACTCGTTCCGGACGAAGCCGAGTGAGGCCATCGCCGCCTCGACCTTCGCCCGCGTCATCGGGCTGACGACCTCCGGCCGGTTCAGCACGTTCGACACGGTCCCCAAGGACACCCCGGCGGCGGCCGCAACCGCCTTCACCCCGGCCGCATGTTGCTTCGCCTTCCGCCGCCGCCCGGTCCCCTCCCGAACCTTGCCGGCCTTGCGGCCGGATACGCCAGGCTCGGCCGGGGCCGAAGAGGAGGAAGGGGAGCCGGACAAGCGGGTGGAGGCTGAGGCAGCCTGGCCGGACCGCTCTCGGCGAGAGGCTGCCGAGCGGGACGAGCTCGTCGAGGTGGTCCGCGGGGCCCGGGAGCTCGATCCCGTCGAGGTGGTCCGCGGGGACCGGGAGCTCGATCCCGTCGACGCGGAGCCTGGGCCGGAGGTGGTGGGGGCGGGCTCGGGCGCGCTGTCGGCTGGCATGCGCGGCCTCCCGGCGTCGAGTCCCATGGGACGAGGGTTTGAAACGTCTTAGCAGCCGAGAGCGTACCCGTTTTCCGGGCGTTTTCCGCAGTGTCGCGTCCGGGATCGGCCGCCAAAGGCGGACGAACTCTTGACGCCCCAAGCTGCCCGCCCTTACGTTCGTGCAATCTTCTTGAAACCTTTCAGCAACTCTGCCGCCCCGGGTTGGAGGTGACCATGGCCGACGGCACGCCTGTCCTGCGGGTGCGCGGGGTGTCGAAATCGTTCGGCGCGGTCGCCGCCGTCCGGGACGTCTCCTTCGAGTTGTACGGCGGTGAGGCGCACGCCCTGGTCGGCGAGAACGGGGCCGGGAAGTCCACGATCGTGAAGATGCTGGCCGGTGTGCACCGCCCGGACAGCGGCACGATCGAGCTGAACGGCGTACCGGCGGAGCTGCACACGCCGGCCGACGCGAAGGCCGCCGGGATCGCGGTCATCTACCAGGAGCCGACGTTGTTCCCGGACCTGTCGGTGGCCGAGAACATCGCGATGGGCCGTCAGCCTCTGGGTCGTTTCAACACCATCGACCGGGCCGCGATGGTCCGGCAGGCGGCCCAGCTGTTCGCCCGGCTCGGCGTGTCGATGGACCCGAACCGGCCGGCCCGCGGGCTGTCGATCGCCGACCAGCAGCTGGTCGAGATCGCCAAGGCGCTGTCCGCGGACGCCCGCGTGGTGGTGATGGACGAGCCGACCGCCGCGCTCACCGGGGTCGAGGTGGAACGCCTGTTCGCGGTCGCCCGCTCGCTGCGCGACGGCGGCGCCGCGCTGATGTTCATCTCGCACCGGTTCGAGGAGATCACCGCGCTGTGTCAGCGGGTGACGATCATGCGCGACGGCCGGCACGTCTCGACCGACCTGCTCACCGACGTGACCGTGGACGAGATGGTCCGCAGGATGGTCGGCCGCGACCTCGGCGCACTGTTCCCGAAGCAGGACGTCACGCCCGGAGCGGTGGTCCTCCGAGTCCGCGATCTGTCCCGTGACCCGGTGTTCAAGGAGGTCTCGTTCGACGTACGGGCCGGCGAGATCGTGGCGCTGGCCGGTCTGGTCGGGTCCGGCCGGTCCGAGGTGGTGCAGTCGATCTTCGGTGTCGACCCGCGCGACTCCGGGACGGTCGAGGTGGCCGGGAAGACCCTCAGCCCCGGTTCGCCGAAGCAGGCGATGGCCGCCGGGGTGGCGCTGGTTCCGGAGGACCGCCGTCAGCAGGGCCTGGTGATGGACCTGTCGATCGAACGCAACGTGACACTGCCCAGATCGCGGTCGCTGTCCCAGCTCGGCTTCCTCACCGGCGGCCGGGAACGGCGCTCGGCGAAGGAGTGGACCGAGCGGCTGAAGACCAAGTACGGACGGCTGTCCGACGAGGTCGGCACGCTGTCCGGCGGCAACCAGCAGAAGGTCGTGCTGGCCAAGTGGCTGGCCACGAAGCCGACTGTGCTGATCGTCGACGAGCCGACGCGCGGCATCGACGTCGGAACGAAGGCGGAGGTGCATCGGCTGATGTCCAGCCTGGCCGCCGAGGGCGTCGCCGTACTGATGGTCTCTTCGGAGCTGCCCGAGGTGCTCGGCATGGCCGATCGGGTGCTGGTGATGCGCGAGGGCCGGCTGGTCGCCGAGCTCGACCGGAGTGAGGCCACCGAGGAGTCGGTGATGTTCGCCGCGACCGGTCAGGAGGCGACGCTGTGACGGCCGTCGAACTTCCCGCACCGCGCCGCTCCTCGCTGGACGTCGTGCTGAAGGTCAGAGAGCTCGGCATCGTGCTCGCGCTGGCCCTGCTGGTCGCGGTGACGGCGATCTCGAACCCGCGATTCCTGTCCGGGCAGAGCATCCGTGACATCCTGCTCGGCACCGCGATCCTGGCCGTTCTGGCGGTCGGCCAGGCCGTGGTGGTGATCACCCGCAACATCGACCTCTCGGTCGGCTCGGTGCTCGGCCTCAGCGCGTTCACCGTCGGCTCCCTGCTGCAGAACAGTTCCGGAGTCCCGGTCGTCGTGGCACTGCTGACCGGTGCCGCGGTCGGAGCGGTGTGTGGAGGACTCAACGGTGTCCTGGTCAGGTACGGGAACGTGCCGGCGCTCGTCGTCACGCTCGGCACGCTCTACGTCTACCGTGGCATCACGTACTTCTGGGCCGGCGGCCAGCAGATCAACGCCGACGAACTCCCCGGCGGGTTCCTCGACTTCGGCAACGCGACCCTGATCGGCGTCCCGTACCTGGTCCTGATCGCGCTGCTGGTCCTGGCGATCACCGGCGTCGTACTGCGGAACTACCGGGTCGGCCGGGAGCTGTACGCGATGGGGTCGAGCCCGCAGGCAGCCAGGCTGGCCGGTATCGCGGTCGGCCGTCGTACCGTCGGCGCGTTCATCGTGAGCGGCGCGCTGGCCGGCATCGCCGGGGTGTTGTTCGCCGCGCGGTTCGGCACCATCGACGCCGCGGCCGGCACCGGCTACGAGCTCAACGTCGTCGCGGCGGTCGTGGTCGGTGGGGTCGCGGTGTTCGGCGGCAGCGGGACAGTGTGGGGTGCCGCGCTCGGGGCGTTGCTGCTGACAACGATCGGGAGTGCGCTCGCCGTACTGGAGATCAACCAGTTCTGGCAGCAGGCGATCGTCGGCGGTCTGCTCCTGCTCGCGATCGGGGCGGACCGGCTGGTAGCCGTCCGGGTCGCCGCCAGTCTGAAGAAGCGAGGCTCCCATGTCAGCTGAGCTCACGGTCGCCCGGGGAGCCCGGCTGGCGAACTGGAACGTGGCGATCATCGCGATCACGGTGATCGTGCTGATCGTGGCCGCGGCGACGGTCGACAGCTTCGGCACGTCGCGGAACTTCGGCTTCCTGGTCCTCGACCTGCTCCCGATCGCGCTGGTCGCGCTGCCGATGACGCTGGTGATCGTGACCGGCGAGATCGACCTGTCGGTGGCGAGCACGCTCGGCCTGTCCAGCGCGGTGATGGGCTACCTGTGGAACGCGAACCAGCCGATCGAGTCGATCATCCCGCTCTGCCTGCTGCTCGGTGCTGTCCTCGGTGCCGTCAACGGCTTCTTCGTGACGTTCCTCGGACTGCCGTCGCTGGCCGTCACGATCGGCACGCTCGCGCTCTACCGCGGTCTCGCGTTCGTCGTCCTCGGTGACAGCGCGGTCGCCGACTTCCCGGCGCTCTACACCGACTGGGTCACCGGAACGATCGGTGGTACGCCGATCCCGAACGTGCTGATCGTCATCGCCGTCCTGGCCGTCGTCTTCGGCGTGGTGCTGCACGCGACGCCGGTCGGCCGGGCGGTGTTCGCGGTCGGCGCGAGTGAGCAGGCCGCGCGGTTCGCCGGTATCCGGCCCGGGCGGCTGAAGTTCTGGCTGTACGTCGCCAGCGGCTTCGTAGCGGGTCTGGCCGGCGTGCTGTGGACGCTGCGCTACTCCAGCGCGCGGGCCGACAACGGCGCCGGACTCGAGTTGGCCGTGGTCGCGGCGGTCCTGCTCGGCGGCGTCTCCATCTTCGGCGGCAAGGGTGCGCTGCCCGGCGTCATCGCCGGTGTCGTGCTGCTCGGTGCGCTGCAGAACGCGCTGCGCCTGTCCGATGTGTCCAACGAGGCGCTCAACATCGTCACCGGCGTACTGCTCATCGTCTCCGTGCTCGCCCCCAACCTCGCCCGCACCGTGCTGCAACGGCGCCGCACCTGAAAGGACGAACCATGTCTCGAAACACGAGAGAACCAGCCCTTCGCTTCGCTCGGGGCTGGGGAGGCGGTGTGGCGGCGCTGACCGTCGTCGCCCTGGCCCTGACGGCCTGCGGCGGCGGTACGACGAGGTCCGACACGGCCGGTGAGAACACCACCGCCCCGGCGGCCACCGCCGGCAAGGCCGATCCGAACGCCCCGCTCAAGGAAGGCCTGAAGATCGCCTACCTGCCCAAGCAGCTGAACAACCCGTACACCGACGTCGAGGTCGGCGGAGGCAAGGTCGCGGTCGGGGAGATCAAGGGCGAGTACAAACTGGTCGGCCCGAACGACGCCAGCGCGTCCTCCCAGGTCAGCTACATCAACACGCTGATCCAGCAGCAGCAGGACGTGATCGTGGTCGCGGCGAACGACCCGAACGCGGTCTGCCCGTCGCTGAACCAGGCCCGCAAGGCCGGGATCAAGGTGGTCACCTTCGACTCCGACGCGTCGAAGACCTGCCGGGACGCGTTCATCAACCAGGCCACCACCCAGGGCATCGGCGAGAGCCTGGTGAAGATGGCCAGTGAACTGGCCGGCGGTTCCGGTGAGATCGCCATCCTGTCCGCGACGCCGAACGCGACCAACCAGAACTCCTGGATCAAGGTCATGCAGACCGAGTTGGCCAAGCCGGAGAACTCGAAGCTGAAGCTGGTGAAGATCGCCTACGGCAACGACGACGACCAGAAGTCGTTCCAGGAGGCCCAGGGCCTGCTGCAGTCCTACCCGAACCTCAAGGTGATCGTCTCCCCGACCACGGTCGGCATCGCGGCCGCGTCCCGCTACGTCAGCGCGTCCAGCTACAAGGGCAAGGTCGCCATCACCGGTCTCGGCCTGCCGAACCAGATGCGCCAGTACGTCAAGGACGGCACGGTGAAGAAGTTCGCGCTGTGGAACCCGGCCGACATCGGCTACCTGGCGGCGTACGCCGGTGCCGCGCTGAGCTCGGGTCAGATCACCGGCGCGCAGGGCGAGAAGTTCAAGGCCGGAAAGCTCGGCGAGTACACCATCGGCGCCGACGGCGAGATCGTGCTCGGCCCGCCGACCGAGTTCACCGCCGCCAACATCGACCAGTTCAACTTCTGAGGGCCGTCCCGTGAATCGCTACTGCTTCTGCCTCCAGGTCAAACCCGACCGCATGGAGGAGTACGTCGAACGCCACCGCAACGTCTGGCCGGAGATGCAGGCCGCACTCCGGGACGCCGGCTGGCACAACTACTCGCTCTTCCTCCGCGACGACGGGCTGCTGATCGGATACGTCGAGTCCGAGGATTTGGAGGCGGCGCAGAAGGCGATGGCGGCGACCGAGGTGAACGCCCGGTGGCAGGCCCAGATGACCGAGTTCTTCACCGGGAACGACTGGCGACCACCGGACGAGTCGTTCCAGTTGCTGCCCGAGATCTTCCACCTGACTGCAGTAGATCCTGAAGGGGACTGAGAACCATGACGACCGAAGCCGTGAAGGCCGCCCTGAGCCGCCAGGAGATCGAACTGCCGTCGTGGGCGTTCGGCAACTCGGGCACCCGGTTCAAGGTCTTCAGCCAGCCCGGTGTGCCGCGCTCGCCGGAGGAGAAGATCGCCGACGCCGCCGTGGTGCACAAGTTCACCGGCGTCGCCCCGAGCGTCGCGCTGCACATCCCCTGGGACAAGGTGGACGACTACTCGGCCCTGGCCGCGTACGCGAAGGAGCAGGGCGTCCGGCTCGGCGCGATCAACAGCAACGTGTTCCAGGACGACGACTACAAACTGGGCAGCGTCACCAACCCCGATCCGCGGGTCCGGCGGAAGGCGACGGACCACCTGCTCGAGTGCGTCGGCATCATGGACGCGACCGGGTCCCGCGACCTGAAGCTGTGGTTCTCCGACGGCACCAACTACCCGGGCCAGGACGACATCCAGGACCGGCAGGACCGGCTCGCGGCCGCGCTGAGGGAGGTCTACGAGCGGCTCGGCGACAACCAGCGGATGCTGCTGGAGTACAAGCTGTTCGAGCCGGCCTTCTACACCACCGACGTCCCGGACTGGGGTACGTCGTACGCGCACTGCCTGGAACTGGGGCCGAAGGCAACGGTGTGCATCGACACCGGGCACCACGCGCCGTCGACCAACATCGAGTTCATCGTCGCCTTCCTGCTCCGGGCCGGCAAGCTCGGCGCGTTCGACTTCAACAGCCGGTTCTACGCCGACGACGACCTGATGGTCGGTGCGGCCGACCCGTTCCAGTTGTTCCGGATCATGAACGAGATCGTCCGCGGCGACGCGCTCGACCCGGACCGCGGCATCGCCTTCATGCTCGACCAGTGCCACAACATCGAGGTGAAGATCCCGGCCATCATCCGCTCGGTGATGAACGTCCAGGAGGCCACCGCGAAGGCGCTGCTGGTCGACCGGGACGCGCTGCGCAAGGCCCAGCAGGAGGGTGACGTGCTGACCGCCAACGCCGTACTGATGGACGCCTACAACACCGACGTCCGGCCGCTGCTCGCCGAGCTGCGCGAGTCGCAGGGGCTGGACCCGGACCCGATCGCGGCCTACCACCGCAGCGGGTACTACGAGCAGATCGTCAAGGACCGAGCCGACGGCCAGCAGGCCGGATGGGGAGCCTGAGCCATCATGACCGACACTGCAGCCGAACTCGTTGCGCGAAGCAACAGACTGGGTGCCGATCCGCGCAACACCAACTACGCCGGCGGCAACACCTCGGCGAAGGGGACGACGACCGACCCCGTGACGCAGCAGCCGGTCGACCTGCTGTGGGTGAAGGGCTCCGGCGGTGACCTCGGCACCCTCACCGCTGCCGGGTTGGCGGTCCTGCGGCTGGACCGGCTGAACGCGCTGGTCGACGTGTATCCGGGCGTCGACCGTGAGGACGAGATGGTCGCCGCCTTCGACTACTGCCTGCACGGCAAGGGCGGCGCGGCGCCGTCGATCGACACCGCGATGCACGGTCTGGTCGACGCTCCGCACGTCGACCACCTGCACCCGGACTCCGGGATCGCGCTGGCGACCGCGGCCGACGGCGAGAAGCTGACCGCCGAGTGCTTCGGCGACCGGGTGGTCTGGGTGCCGTGGCGGCGGCCCGGGTTCCAGCTCGGTCTCGACATCGCCCAGGTCAAGAAGGACAACCCGCAGGCGATCGGCTGCATCCTCGGCGGTCACGGCATCACCGCGTGGGGCAACACCTCGGCGGAGTGCGAGGCGAACTCCCTCGACATCATCCGTACGGCGGAACGCTTCCTGGCCGAGCGTGGCAAGCCCGAACCCTTCGGTGCCGTGGTGCCCGGCTTCGAGCCACTGCCGGCCTCGGAACGGCGGTTGCGGGCCGCGGCGCTGGCACCGGTCGTCCGTGGGCTCGCGTCGACGGACAAACCGCAGGTGGGTCACTTCACCGACTCGGACGTCGTACTGGAGTTCCTGTCCCGCGAGAAGCTGGCCCCGCTGGCGGCGCTCGGCACGTCCTGCCCGGACCACTTCCTGCGGACCAAGGTGCGGCCGCTCGTGCTGGACCTGCCCGCGACCGCGCCGATCGAGGAGGCCGTCACGCGGCTGCGAGAGCTGCATCTGCAGTACCGCGAGGACTACGCGGCCTACTACGACCGGCATGCCCAGCCGGACAGTCCGCCGATGCGCGGCGCGGACCCGGCGATCGTGCTCGTTCCCGGGGTCGGCATGTTCAGCTTCGGCAAGGACAAGCAGACCGCGCGGGTGGCCGGCGAGTTCTACGTGAACGCGATCAACGTGATGCGTGGCGCCGAGGCCGTCTCGACGTACGCTCCGATCGACGAGAGCGAGAAGTTCCGGATCGAGTACTGGGCGCTGGAAGAGGCGAAGCTGCAGCGGATGCCGAAGCCCAAGCCGCTGGCGACGCGGGTCGCGTTCGTGACCGGTGGCGGTTCCGGGATCGGCAAGGCGATCGCGCAGCGACTGGCCGCGGAGGGCGCCTGCGTCGTGGTGGCCGACCTGGACCAGGCCGCGGCCGAGGCGGTGGCCAAGGAGATCGGCGGCGCCGACGTGGCCGTTGCCGTGGGCGCCGACGTGTCGTCCGCCGAGGCGGTCGAGGAGGCCCTGCGGACCGCCGTACTGGCCTTCGGGGGCGTCGATCTGGTCGTCAACAACGCCGGACTGTCCATCTCCAAGTCGTTGCTGGAGACGACGGACAGGGACTGGGACCTGCAGCACAACGTGATGGCGAAGGGGTCGTTCCTGGTCTCCCGGGCGGCCGCGAAGATCCTGATCGACCAGGGCATCGGCGGCGACATCGTCTACATCTCCAGCAAGAACGCGGTGTTCGCCGGCCCGAACAACGTCGCGTACGGCGCGGCCAAGGCCGACCAGGCCCACCAGGTCCGGCTGCTCGCCGCCGAGCTCGGCGAGCACGGTATCCGCGTCAACGGCGTGAACCCCGATGGCGTCGTGCGCGGATCCGGGATCTTCGCCAAGGGCTGGGGCGCACAGCGTGCCGCGGTGTACGGCGTACCGGAGTCGGAGCTGGGTGCGTACTACGCGCAGCGCACGCTGCTGAAGCGGGAAGTGCTGCCGGAGCACGTCGCGGCGGCCGTCTTCGCTTTGACCGGTGGCGAACTCACCCACACGACCGGTCTGCACGTACCCGTCGATGCCGGCGTAGCCGCCGCGTTCCTGCGTTAGGAGGAGTCGGATGACCGAGTTGGTGGATGTCCGCCCGGGGCTGGAGCGGATCACGCCGCGCAAGACCAGGATCGGTCTGGTCGCGGGCGGTCTGGGTGCGTACTGGCCGCAGTTCCCCGACCTGCTTCCGCAGTTGCAGGAGTCCGCCCGGCGGGTGTCGTCGCGGTTCTCCGAGATGGACTGCGAGGTCGTGGACGTCGGGTTCATCTCGGACGCGCAGGAAGGCGCCGCCGCTGCGGAGAAGCTGCGGGTGGCGGACTGCGACCTGATCGTCGGCTTCCTCACGACGTACATGACCGCGTCGATGCTGGTCCCGGTCGCGCAGCGCAGCGGCGCGCCGGTGCTGCTGCTCAACCTGCAGCCGACCGAGTCGATGAACCACGCCACCTTCGACACCGGTGCATGGCTCGCGTACTGCGGCGCCTGCCCGCTGCCGGAGATGGCGAACGCCTTCGAGCGCTGCGGGATCGACTTCCGGTCGGTCTCGGGGTACCTCGAGGACGAGCGGGCCTGGGCCCGGATCGACCGATGGATCCGGGCGGCCGGCGTCCGGGCCGCGTTCCGGCACGGGCGGCACGGTCTGCTCGGGCATCTCTACCCCGGGATGATGGACGTGATCACCGACCCGACGTTGGTGTCGGCGCAGCTCGGCGGTCACGTCGAGATCCTCGAGATCGACGACCTCCGCGTCCGGGTGGAGAAGGTCACCGAGGCGGAGACCGCGGCCCGGATGGACCTGGCCCGGGAGATCTTCACGCTCGACGACTCGGTCGTCGAGGAGGACTTCCGCTGGGGTGCGACGGTGTCGGTCGCGCTCGACCGGCTGGTCGAGGACTTCGGGCTGGACACGCTGGCGTACTACCACCGCGGGCTCGACGGCGAGCTGCACGAGCGGGTCGCGGCCGGGATGATCCTCGGGGCGTCGTTGCTGACGGCAAGGGGCATTCCGGCGGCGGGTGAGTACGAGTTGCGGACGTCGCTGGCGATGCTGGTGATGGATCGGCTCGGTGCGGGTGGCTCGTTCACCGAACTGCAGGCACTGAACTTCCACGACAACGTGGTCGAGATGGGTCACGACGGGCCGGCGCACCTGGCGATCAGCTCGGACAAGCCGTTGCTGCGCGGGCTCGGGGTGTACCACGGCAAGCGCGGCTGGGGTGTGTCGGTCGAGTTCGACGTCAAGCACGGGCCGGTGACCGCGTGCGGTCTCGGTCAGCGGCGGGACGGGTCGTTCAACCTGATCGCGTCCGAGGGCACCGTCGTACCCGGACCGCTGCTGCAGATCGGGAACACGACGTCGCGGGTCGACTTCGGATGTGACCCGGGTGAGTGGACGGACGCGTGGTCGGGGTCGGGTGTCGCGCACCACTGGGCGCTCGGGACCGGTCACCGCGCCAAGGACCTGGAGGCGGTCGCGGACCTGCTGCACCTCGATCTGACTGTCGTGCAGCCATGAAACGTGTCGCGGCGGTGGATCTGGGGGCGTCCAGCGGGCGGGTGATGCTGGGCTCCGTCGGTGACGGTGTGCTGGAGTTGTCCGAGATTCACCGTTTCTGGAACGGGCCGGTGCAGGTCCGCAACACGCTGCACTGGGACATCCTGCACCTCTACCGCTCCATGCTCGACGGCCTGCGTACGGCGGGACCCGTCGACGGCATCGGCATCGACTCCTGGGCCGTCGACTACGGCCTCCTGGACAGCGCCGGCCGCCTACTCGGCAACCCGGTCCACTACCGCGACTCCCGCACCAACGGCGTGATGGAAAAGGTCCAGAAGACCATCCCACCCGAAACCCTCTACACCATCACCGGCCTCCAACAACTCCCCTTCAACACCCTCTACCAACTAGCCGCCGAGCCGCTGCTCGAGCAGGCGGAGAGGTTGTTGTTGATTCCTGATTTGCTGGCCTACTGGCTCACGGGGGAGGTGGGGGCTGAGCGGACCAACGCTTCGACGACGCAGTTGTACGACGTGCGGGCTCGGGCGTGGAGCCAGGAGTTGGCAGAGCGCGTTGGTGTATCGATGAAGCTGCTGCCGGAACTGCGGGAGCCCGGCGACGTGATCGGGACCGTGCTGCCCGACGAGACCGGATTGGCTGCAGGTACGCCGGTGATCGCGGTCGGATCGCACGACACGGCCTCGTCCGTGGTCGCTGTACCGGCTGCTGACGAACGGTTCGCGTACATCTCGTCCGGGACATGGTCGCTGGTCGGACTCGAGTTGGACGGACCGGTGCTGACCGCCGAGGCGCGGGAGGCCAACTTCACCAACGAGGGCGGCGTCGACGGCCGGATCCGGTTCCTGAAGAACGTGATGGGGCTCTGGATCCTGCAGGAGTGCCAGCGGAGCTGGGGCGACGACGACCTGCCCGGGTTGTTGCGCGACGCCGCCGGCGCCCCGCCGTTCGCCGTACTGATCGACCCGGACGCACCCGAGTTCCTTGCTCCGGGCAACATGCCGCGCCGGATCGAGGAGCACTGCCGGGCGACCGGCCAGGAGCCGCCGCGGTCCAAGGCCGCCACGGTCCGGTGCGTCCTGGAGAGTCTCGCGCTGGCCTACCGCCGCACACTGCGGTCGGCGCAGTCGATCGCGGACCGGCCGGTCGACGTACTGCACGTCATCGGCGGCGGTTCCCAGAACGAACTGCTCTGCCAGTTGACCGCCGACGCCTGTCGCCTGCCCGTGCTGGCCGGACCGGTCGAGGCGTCCGCATTGGGCAACGTCCTCGTCCAGGCCCGCGCGCTGGGCGAACCACTGCCGGACCTGGCCGCGATGCGCGCCCTCGTCCGCGCCACCCATCGACTGCGGCGCTACGAGCCGCAGGCAAAACCGGCCGACTGGGACGCCGCCGAGTCCCGGGTGTTCGGAACAAGGTGATCCGTATGACCGTCCTCCCCCAGGAAATCCGACCGCCGGCTCGCCGGGTGCCGCCGCGCGAGATCAGTCACGACGACCTGCAACTGCTCCGGCTGCTCGCCACCGGGTTGCCGGTGGACTCCGTGGCGCGCCGGCTCGACCTGTCCGAGCGGACCGTCCGCCGCCGTACCCGGATGGTCTGCGACCGCCTCGGCTTCGGCACCGCCATCGAGGCAATCGTCTGGGCCGCCCGCCGCGGCCTGGTCTGAAACCCGACAGCAACGGTGTGATCCGCCGCCGGGGCTCGACCGGACGGCCCCGGTACGCCGCACCGGTGACACCGTTGTCCTCACTGTTGCCTCGGGCATCTAGAACTCCGCGGTGCGGCCGCCACGTTAGCCCTTCGGGTCAGGGGGTACCGGGGGTCGGAACACCGAGCCGAGGAGGAACGATGGACGGAATGACCGTCCTGTGGATCGTCGTTGCGCTGGCGGCCCTCGTCATCCTGGTGGCTTTGATCGCCGGGGCGACGCGGACGTCGGCGAAGCGCCGGGCCGAACGGGACCGCCGGGAGGCGTACGAGCACGAGCAGCAGGCGAGGACGTCGGCGGCACGCGCGGAGAAGCAGCAGGCCGCGGCCGACGAGGTCGAGGCACGGGCACGCAAGGCGCAGGCGATCGCGGACGAGAAGGCCGCCGAGGCCCGTCGGCTCGCGGCCGGTGCGACCGAGCGGCGCGAGGCTGCGGCGGAGGCCCGGAGCGAGGTCGACGAGCACCGGACCCAGGCACAGAACCTGCGCCCGGACGAGTCCACACCGCAGGCCGCCACCTGGGGCAGCGACCGCGACGGGACTGAGGACCGGTGGCAGGGGCAGGACCGGGATGGGTCCAACCGGGACTGGGAGCGTGACTCCGCGTGGGGCCGGGACGGGCAACCGACCGACGAGCACTGGGCCGACGGCCGGCACCCGGACGACCCGCGTCGGCAGGCACCGCAGACCGACCAGCCGGAGACGCACCCGAAGCACTCGAAGCACTAGAGACACCCGAACGCACTGATCCCGCCGGAGCGCAACGGGGCCGAACACGGCACCTGACCGGAAACAGGTGGCCCAGGCTCCCCGGCGGGATCAGTGCGTGCGGATCCGGTGGCCCAGCCTCCCCGGCTGGATCAGCGCGTGCGGATCAGGTGACCCAGCTTGCGTGCGGATCGGTGGGTTCAGATCAGGTAGCGGAACTCTGGGGAGTTGGGGTGGATCCGCTCGATGTCGAGCGGTGCCGCCTCCATCCGGTTCAGCAGCCCGTCGAGGTCGTCGGGCCGGCTGATCTCGATGCCGACCAGCGCCACGCCGGTCTCCCGGTTGTTCCGTTTCACGTACTCGAACAGCGTGATGTCGTCGTCCGGCCCGAGCGCCTCGTCCAGGAACGTCCGCAGCGCACCGGGCTCCTGCGGGAACGTCACCAGGAAGTAGTGCTTCAGGCCTTCGTGCACCAGCGATCGTTCGAGGATCTCGCCGTACCGGCTGACGTCGTTGTTCCCGCCGGACAGCAGGCAGACCACGGTCTCACCCGGGCGGATGTCGAGACCGTTGCCCAGGGCACCTGTCGAGAGGGCGCCGGCGGGCTCGGCGATCAGTCCGTCGGTCTGGTAGAGCTCCAGCATCTCGCTGCAGACCAGGCCTTCCGGGACCGACATCATCTCGACGCCGGCCTCGGCGACCAACGGGAGCGTCACGTCGCCGACCCGTCGTACCGCGGCGCCGTCCACGAAGCTGTCCAGGTGCGGCAACGTCACCGGCTCACCGGCCTCGAGCGCCGCCGCCATACTGGCCGCGCCGGCCGGCTCGACACCGACGATGCGTACGCCGGGATGCCGCTCGGTCAGCCAGGTCGCGACGCCGGCGATCAGGCCACCGCCACCGACCGGCACGACCAGTACGTCGGGCGCCTGACCGAGCTGATCGACGATCTCGACCGCGACCGTTCCCTGTCCTGCAACGGTTCTCGGGTCGTCGAACGCGGGCACCATCGTGGCCCCGGTGGCCTCGGCGTCGGCGAGGGCCGCGGCAGCCGCGTCGTCGTACGTGTCCCCGGTGACGACCACCTGGATCTGCTTGCCGCCGAGGGCGGCGATCCGGTCGCGCTTCTGGCGGGGCGTCGTACGGGGAACGAAGACCTTGCCGTGGACGCCGAGGATGTGGCACGAGTAGGCGAGGCCCTGGCCGTGGTTGCCGGCGCTGGCGCAGACCACGCCGGCCGACTTCTGCGCGTCGTCGAGCTGGGCGATCAGGTTGTAGGCGCCGCGGAGCTTGTAGGAACGGCCGATCTGCAGGTCCTCGCGCTTGAGCCAGACCTGGGCGCCGGTGCGTTCGGACAGCCGGAGATTGCGTTGCAACGGTGTACGTACGGCGACGCCGTCGAGCCGCTTGACCGCGTCGTCGACCGCTGCCGCGTCAACGGTTTTCGGGTCCGCGCCGGACGTCGATCGAGCGACTGAACTACTGCCCTGCATGAGCTTCCTTCCCGTGCATTTGCACGATCTTCGCCGATTCGCTCGCTGCACAAGACAATTCGCGTCCACAGTACGGACGCGGGGAAACCTTTGCGCAACAGACCCTTGTTTCAGGCGTGAAACGGCCCTTCACTGGGCAGTCTAGTTTTCATCCGCTCACTCGGTGTAACGGCCAGGGTCCTGGCCGGGATGAGCCGAGTAAAGCCGGTCATAGTGGACTGGAGGGCACGAATGGAACTGATTCCGTTCAGTCTGTGGGGAGACGCCCTGTGGTGCGGTCAGGAGGTCGTGCGGGAGGCCCCGCACGAGCAGGCGATCCGAAGCCTGTTCCCGGACCCCATCCCAGCGCGTGGAGCAGACCTGGACACCGAGGCGGACCTGGTCCCGGAACCGCACAACCGTTTCGATCCCCGATCCATCGCCGTACGGGTGCAGGGGAAGGTTGTCGGCTACCTGCCGAGGGACGATGCACACCGGTACCACCCGGTGCTGTCGGATCTGGTGGCACAAGGCCTGCAACCGCGGGTGCCGTGCCACCTGTGGGTGAGTGAGTGGGAACCGGCCGACTGGGACGGCAAGGCCGACCAGGGGACGCGGTTCCACGCGAGTGTCGCGGTGGCCCTCGGGCAGCCGCACATGCTGGTCCCGGTGAATCTGCCCCCGCCAGGCAGCTATCACCTGTTGCCGCCCGGCAGCGCGATCGTCGTCCCGGGCAGCGAGGTGCGTCCCGACGTACTGGCACCGTTCCTCCGCCCCGAAGGCGAGTGCTGGGCGTACGCCACCCTGCACGCGATCGAGGAGGAGGACTGCATCCAGGACCGGCACCGGATGGTGGTCGAGATCAGGATCGACGACGAACCGGTCGGGCGGCTCAGCACGCGGCTGAGTGCGGAGTTCCTGCCGGCCATCCATTATCTGGCCGACATGCGCGCCGAGACCGCCGCCCGCGTCGCCGTTCGCGGCGACCGCACCGCATCGGAGGTGATCCTGTACGCGGCTCGGAGTCACGACCTGCCGGCCACCTGGCCGGACGGCCTGACCCGATCCCCAGTCGTATCCCCCCAATGGCACTACTGGGCCACCAAGGAAGCCAACTAGGCGGCTGCGCAGTACTCACCACGCCCCTCGGCGAGTACTGCGGAGCTACTTGTCGCAGCGGCTGCATCGGCCCAACCGATCGATGCACGATCTTCGGTGCCTGATCAAACCACTTGCCGACGCGGCGGCCGGCACGTTGGGTTTGCTCATGGGCATCGATGTCGTCGTACCCGATCGGGCGCTGCTCGAGCGGGCAGTGCGGAAGTTCATGGGGGTACAGGGTGCTGCCGACTCGGGCGGTCTGACGTTTGTTGCGCTCAACGGACCGGAAGTCGCCGGGTGGTGCTGGGGGTATCACCTCATCCGCCCCGACGGCTCGTCGATGCTCTACCTGCACCAACTCGAGGTCGACGAGGCGTACCGCCGTTCGGGCATCGGCCGGCAGCTCCTGCGGACTTTCATGAACGAAGGCACGAGCGCCGGAGCAACCAAGATGTTCCTCACCACCGGTGCGGCGAACACTGCGGCTCGCGCGTTGTACGACGCCATGGGCGGCGGGCTCGCCTCCCAAGGGCCGACAGTCAACTACTGGTTCCTGCTGGAACCTGAGGTCGATAGATCAGGGCGACTGTGCCGGAGGGGTAGGTGCGGGCGGTGCGCAAGGTGAGGGATCTGGGGTGGGGTACGTCGGCGAACATCGAGCCGCCGTGGCCGACGATGGCGGGGTTGAACTTCAGCCAGTACTCGTCGACGAGGTCTGCGGCGACGTGTGAACGAACGGTCCGGACACCGCCGAACACCACCAGGCTTCCACCCGCGGAATCCTTCAGCCGCCGTACCTGATCCACCCCGTCACCGGCCGCGAGCGTCGAGTTCGCCCAGGGACTGACGTCGAAGCCGCTGTCCGACGAGAGCACCACCTTCGGCGTCGCGTTCATCCAGTCGGCGAGCTCGCCGTCCGCCGCGGTCCAGTAGGCACCCGACGGAGTGAACGACTTCCGCCCCCAGATGATCGTGTCCGCAACAGATCTCAGCTCGCCGGTCAGCTCGTCGAGCAGGCGAGGGTCGTCCACCGTGAAGCCGAGATCGTTGTCCGGCCCCGCCATGAACCCGTCGACACTCACATCGCAGAAGACAATCAGTGGCCGCATCCGTCCACTCTGCCCGATCGCGGTTTCACGCCGCTTTCATCGTGGCGCCGGAGTCAGCCGGCGACCTTGCGGACGAACGCTTCGGAGGGGTCCAGATGGCGCCCGGCGGCGTCGGTGACCTCGAGTTTCCGGACCGGTTTCCCGTTCTGCGCGTCGAGCAGGACCGAGTGCGGCTCCGCGTCCTCGAAAAGATGGTCCTCGCCCCACTGGCGGAGGCTGACCAGGATGACGAAGAGATCCCGGCCCTTCTGCGTCAGGGCGTACTCGTGGTACGCGCTCCCGTCGGCAGCCGGGAGGATCTCGAGGATGCCGTGCGCGACGAGTTCTCGGAGCCGCGACGAGAGGATGTTCTTCGCCAGGCCCAGGTTCCGCTGGAACTCGCTGAACCGGCTGATGCCGTCGAAGGCGTCCCGGACGATGAGCAGCGACCAGCGGTCCCCGATGACGTCGACCGCCCTGGCGACCGGGCACTCCGCCCGCTCGTGAGTCACACGCTGCGGCATTCACGTCCCCCTTGGTGATGCGGCCGGGCGGCCGCACATCGGTAGGAGCCAAGTGGTTGCAAGTATAAACCAGATCCCCTACGCTCCTGCTCAATCGGTTTCAACTTGAAACCACTTCTGAGTGGACAGCGGAGGAGGCGACGTCATGACGACACAGCCGCAGGAGAGCGCGGATCAGAGGGTGAGCCCGGTGCGGGTCGCGGTCGTGCAGTTCGAACCGCGGGTCGGGGTCGAGAACCTCAAGGCCAACGCCATGGCGGTGGAGGAGCGGCTGACCGCGGCGGCCGATGAGGGAGCCGGCCTCATCGTCCTTCCCGAACTCGCGACCACCGGCTACGTGTTCGAGAGCCGCGAGGAGGCGTACGCCCACTCCGAACCGGTTCCGGACGGGCCGACCGTGGAGCTGTTCGCCCGGATCGCCGCCGCGCGGAACGCGTACATCGTCGGCTGTGTGGCCGAGCGCGATGGTGTGAAGCTGTACGACACCGCCGTACTCGTCGGCCCGGAGGGGTTCATCGGCCGATACCGCAAGACCCACCTGTGGAACACCGAGAAGCTGTGGTTCACCCCCGGCGACGAAGGTTTCTCGGTGTTCGACACCAGGATCGGCCGGATCGGACTGCTCGTCTGCTGGGACATCTGGTTCCCGGAGACCGCGCGGATCGTGGCGCAGCTGGGCGCGGACATCATCTGCGTACCCACCGGCTGGGTCTGGACGCCGCCGCCTCTGTACGACGCGAGCGGTGTCTGCATGGCGGCGTACCTGACCATGACCGCAGCACACGCCAACAACGTCTTCATCGCCACCGCGGACCGGATCGGCCAGGAACGGAACGCGGGATTCATGGGCAACTCGTTGATCGCCGGCACGAACGGATGGCCGATCGACCGGATCGCCGGGCCGGACGAGGACACCATCATCTACGCGGACATCGACCTGACGGCCGCCCGAACGGCCCCGATCTGGAACCAGTTGAACGATCTCCACCGCGACCGTCGTACCGACCTGTACGACCAGATGCTCGGCTACAGCGACCGCACTCCGCTACCGAGGTGACATGATGACGACAGTCCGCAGTACGACCGGAGTCACCGACCCCCAGCGGAACGCCTTCCTTGGCGTGACGTCTCTACGGTCAACCTGTCGCAAGGCGTGCGGCGTCGGGCCAGGTCATGCGGAGGCACTTGGGTGAGCCGTTGAGGCGGGTGGGGTCGCCGCCGGGCGGGGGAACGGTCGAGGTCTCGACGCAGGTCGCGCCGGCTGCGTAGTAGAAGGCCTGGGCTGCGGTGTTCTGTTGCAGGACCCACAGGTACATCGCGTTGCCGGTCGCCTCGTCGGTGACGGACTGCGCTGCGCGGGCGAGGAGTTGGCTGCCTATGCCGGTACGGCGTTGGCTGTGGTGAACATGCAGGTTGTCGACGAGACTGCCCCACCGCGGATCGTGGTCGAACATGACGTGGACGAAGCCGACGAGTTGGCCGTCGTACTCGGCCAGGACGGTCGCGGTGCCGGTCGATGCGGCGAGGCGCTCCGACCAGACCGTGCGCCGGTCGGTGTCGATGTCGCCGTCGAGGAACGAGTCCGAATACGCGCCCCGGTAGTGCCGCCGCCAACTGTCGGCGTGCAGCCACGCAACCTGCTCGGCGTCGCGTGCGGTCGCCGTACGGAATCCCAATGACATAAGGCCCTCCACTCGACGAACCTATCCCAGAAGCCTCGCCGGCAACCGCTTGTCCATCTCGTGGTCTGCTCGATAATGAGCGACATGCCGCAGATCACTGTCGAGTACTCCGAGTCCCTGGCGGATGCGTTCGACCGGCGCGGATTCGCGCTGGCCTTGCACCCCGCCGCGGCCGAGCTGATCGGCAGTTCCCTACCGGACTTCAAGACCCGCTTCCGCCCGATCGACGACGCGGTCATCGGCAACGGCGAAGCCGGCCGGGCAATGATCCACGTCGACCTGGCCATCCTTCCGGGCCGGGACGACGCCCTGAAAACCCGCTTGGGCGAACTGACCCTCGAGATCCTCTGCGGCCAGCTCGAAGCAGCTCCTGGCGTCAACACCCAGGTCACCGTCGAGATCCGCGACCTCATCAGCTACCACAAACGCGTCGTGGGGTGAGAGGGATTGGCTGACGCGGCGGCTGGCGTGAGTTCCAGCAGTGGTCGTACGTCCGACTGCTGCTGGCTCTGGAGTCGGGGATAATCGCTGCGACGGCGAGGATCGAGGTGGGCATGGAGTACGAGGAGTTCTTCGGTCGGTACAAGCGCGCCCACGAGGACTGGACGTTCGGGCGGCTCGACCGGGACGATGCGGCGGCCGAGTTGGAGCGCCTGCGGGCGATCGTGCCGTCCATCGAGCCGTCGGACCGGCGGCAGACCGCCGAGTACCTGCTGGAACAGTGGGCGAACGAGACGTCCCCCGAGGCGGAGGACAGGATGGCCCGAGCCGGCGCAGTACTGGCTCGTGCCGGGAGCGGCGACGGAACTGTTGCCGAGCGCAAGGCCCGGGCCGAGGCGGGGATCGCGGAGATCACCAGGATCGCGGACGAGACCGTCGATGTCGGGGAGCGGTTCGCCATCCTCGGGATGAACGAGACGCTCGCCAAGCTGATCGACGTTCTGGAGCGCTCCGGTAAACCTGACCGTCCATGACTCCGCCGACCGTACCGGGCCGACCGGGCGTCCGAAGCTTCGACGAACTCATGGACCGCCAGGCCGAGGCGGCCCTGGCGTTGTCCGGCGCAGATCATTCGTCCTGGCGACGGGGACGACTCGGACCGACGCGGACGGTCGACAACGGCATCGTCCTCGGTACGGCGGACTGGGACGGGACGCTCCGGTATCACCATGACGAGGTCGTCAAACCGCTGCAGGAGATGTTCGCCCGCCAGGGACAGCAGCTCGACGCCGCGACCCTCGTGCGATACCGCAGCGCGCTGCTGGTCGTGCTGCACGAGAACGCCCACATGCTCGCGCCTGCCGGCCGAGACAACGGCGACGAGCGAGACACACCGCTCAGTCCCGACGCTGCGCGCAGCGCACTGGAAGAAGGCGCCACCGAGGCGTGGGCCGTTCGCAATCTCGACCGCTACATCGACGAACTCGGACTCGAACAGGTTGCGCCGGGCATCAAGTCCGTCACGGAGGTCCCCAGGTACCAGCACTACCTTCCCGCGGTCGACGTACTGACCGAACGGATCGGGGACCAGTCCGGCGTCACGCGCGACGAGATCCTCCGGAGGATGAACTGCGCCCTGTCCGACGGCAAGTGGCCGGTCGCGGTCGACCTCATGTACGAGAGCTCGGAGCTGCCGGAGTTGGTGCCGCCGGAGGACATGCGCCGGGTGAAACGCGAGATCGACCAGGCGATGCGTACGCCGTTCCGTTCGCTGGCGGCCCTGGCGACCAGGATGCCGATCGCAAACCGCCGGCGCGAGTCGGCAGCCCTCGGTGAGGCAGCCTTCTTCGAAGGACTCCGCGCGGTCGCCCGCCTCGAGAACACTTACCGCACCGGCTCGGCCCCGTCCCTCCAGCGCGAACGCTCGACCGAGCAACCCGCGCCGTCAAGCCGGCCGACCAAGGACGTCGTCGACGTCGCCTTCTCCGGCACCGCCCCCGCCACCAACGCCGTCCACCACCGCCCCACCCGAACGACCCTCAACCGCCCGACCTCCACCTCCCCGCCCCACCACGGCCCGCAGCCCCACACCCGCGACACCCGCTAGCGCCGATCTTCAAGCTCGGGCCGGGCGGTCAACGGCCCGGTTCGGCTGCTGGAGAGCTCGCGTCGTCCTGCGCCTCGATCGCGTCGAGGTCGCGGACGGCGTACCGTTGGTGCTCCCATTCCTCACCGAGGATCACGTGCAGGCAGGAGAGGGTGGTCTCCGGGTAGTCGGGGGACCACGGGTTCTTGCGCGGCACAGCCAGTTCGTCCTCGGTGACCGCGTCGAGGAAGTCGCGCACCATCGCGACGCGACCCGCCCGGGCCTCCAGCACCTCGGCGTACGACGGTGTGTCAGTCGTGAAGACCGACATGTCTAGGCCTTCGTCCGCGGCGCCGTCGTACGCGAGACCGAGAGGATGGAACGGCTGTTCGATCTCCAGGATCGCCCGGCGAAGCCACACGTCCGTGGCCATCACCAGATGCCGAAGCGTCTGCGCGAACGACCACTCGCCACCCACCGACACGTCGACCGTACCCGCGGGCATCGCCGCGACGCGCTCGAGCGTGGCCGCCCACGTCCGCTCGAGCGCAGCCCAGGCCGCACGCAGTCCTTCTGGATCTCTCGCACCTCGTTCGGCGCGGCCGGGAAAGCGACGATTGAGCTCGGCGTCGACAAACGAGGTCACGTCGACACCGTTGACCAGCAAACTCCCACCCTCGAACAGCCACGGCGAGTCGATATCCACCCCCTGCACATCAACGCCGCGCATCACAACCCCAGACAAATCAGCCCCCACAAACCGAGCCCCCTTGAGGTTGACGTCAACAAACTCCGCCCCCCGCAAGTCATCCGACCGCCCAAAACTAGCCACAACCCCTCCTCACCAAACCCAAATCGCCCAACCTGCGACCCCAGACCCCGATCATCCAGCAACCCGACACATAATCCCCGACCGACCGACCTATGCCGACCCCTCGATCGGTGTTCCAACAACACCACCACGGTCGGATCCCGGGTCGTTCAGCTGCTTGGTGCACGCAGCTGCAGGCGCTCCGCGATGACGGTCCTACGAGCCCGCAGTGCCCCGGGCCGCGAGGAACACAGCGATCTCGTCGACGTAGCGTTCGGTTTCCTCCACGTTGGGGAAGTGGGCGCTGTCGTCGAAGACCCGAAGACGTGCATGGGGAAGGCGGGTGGCTAGGTCGCGGCAGGCGTCGACACCCGCGTTGCGATCCCAGAAGCCGACCATCACCAGAACCGGGACATCCAGGGCCGCCAGTTCGTCGACGAGGGGTACAGGTCGCGGCGGTTGATTGGCCAAGCCGGCCGACATCTCACCCGTGTTGACGAGTCCGCTGTCCTCCCAAAGGGCGCGGACTTGCTTGGCCGAGGTGGGCTGGTGGAACAGGAAGCGGTCGGTGGTCTCCCGATCGACGACGTCCCAGGCGGCGTACGGTCCGGACCGCTTGACTGCCGCACGGATCGCGGCGCGCATCTTGTCGTCGGTGGCGACCGCCTCGAAGCCGGAACCCCACGGTGACGGAGTGAGCGGGCCGGCTAGAGCGGTGCCTTGAAGGATCAGCGCGGTGACCCGCTCGGGGTAGGCGACTGTGTACTCAGCTGCCAGGTCGCCGCCGAACGAGATGCCGAGCAGCGCGATCCTCGGAAGGTCCAACTGCCGGCGCAGCTGCTCGAGATCGTCGACAAGGAGCGGTATCGAGTACTGACCGTCCGATGGTCGACCGCTGCGACCGCAACCGCGCTGTTCGTAGTAGACAACCGGACCAAGCTGCTCGAGCGCCGGGCCGGTCAGCCGCTCGAAGTCATAGATGAACCCGCCGGGCCCGCCATGGACCACCACAAGCGGCGTCCCCACGTGCGGCTCGCCAACCACACGCACCCAATGCCGCACCCCGTTGATCACCACATGCGCCTCCACCACCGTCGCAGTGTGGCCCAGCCGGCTACGAGCCACAACGACCTCTCTCCCAGCAGACGGCGGGTGGACTGTGTGAGGGTGAGCAGATGATCTTGGAGACGACCCGGCTTCGGTTGGTACCGTTGGGGCCGGAGTTTGCGTCCGAGCTGTGGAGTGTCTACTCCGATCCTGAGGTCGCCCGGTATGTGGGCGGTCAGTCGTTGACCGCTGAGTCCACCCGGGATCAGGCTGAATGGTTTGCTCGGGTGTGGGAAGAACGCGCTTACGGACAGAGTGCGGTCATCTGGCGAGCGACAGGACAAGTGCTCGGGCGTATCGGCCTCTCGTTTTGGCCTGAGTGGGGCGAGACTGAACTCGGGTACGTGCTGTGCCGTGAAGCCCAGGGTCTTGGGATCGCCCAGGAAGGTGCGCGGGCCTGGATCGACTGGGCGGCGGCGAACCTTGCCGATCGTCACCTCATTGCCGTCATCCATCCCGACAACACTGCAAGCGCACGGCTGGCTCGGCGGCTCGGATTCGTTGTAGACCGACGAGAGACGGTGCGCGGTCTGGCGGTCGACGTGTACCGCCGCGACCTGGCTTAGGTCGGGCGGAGGTGCGTGACTGGTAAGCCGTGCTCGGCGTGCAGGCGCGCGGCTACGAGGGAGCGGTGACATGCCTCCGGGTCGCGCTCGACACAGAGGAGCGCGGTCGTCGAGTACGTCGGAAGCTCGGCCACGAGCGCGTCGAGGTCCAACGGGTCGAGGATTTCACGGGTGTAGCGCTCGGCGTACTCAGGCGCCAGCACGATGCGGTTGCGCTTGCCCACGCCCTGGCGGTCGTCCTCGCGGTACTGGAGCTGGCGCAGCTCGGTGGTCGGCGCTAGTTCCTTCACTTGCCGGTAGCCGATGTCCGCCGCGGCGAGTGCGCGCAGGAGCTGCGCCGAGTTCGCCCAGGAGTACTCGCGGCCCCGAACGCCGCGACGCTGGCGGAGGTCCAGCAGCAGCCCGACGCCCTCGCCGGTGAGGTTCTCGACGAAAGCCTCGGCCGTAAAGCCGTAGACGCCGATCGTCGCGATGCGTCTCATCGTCGTACCCCCAGCCCTATGACGCCAAGTCCATGTCTGAGGCACTCGCCCAAAGCGGCGCGACGCCCGTGCTGTACGGCGGTGGGCTCGACCGCGCCGGCCCACCGCCGCCTCGCTACGGCACGAGTACCGGCTGGTCCACGGCCCATAGCCACGACCCATCGGACTGGCGACGGGCGATCTCGACGGTCATCTCACCGGTGGTTAGCGTGGACACGGTGAGTGCCAGGTCGCCGCTGACCAGCGCTGGATGCTGCCTACCCGGCGAGAGCACCGGCGCGGCCGCGACGAACTCCTCGTACACCTTGCGGATCTCCGCATGCCCGGTCGCGAGGTTGCCCGGCGGAAACGCCAGTACGGCGTTCGGTTCGTACAACGCCACCAGTCCGTCGACGTCACCCGCGTTGCCGCGCTCGATAAAGTACCTGCCCAGGTCGTTCGGCTCGGTGGCCACTGGCTTGTTTGTCATGCTGACCAGCCTGCCAAGGAATACACGACATCCTGTGTCGTGTATTCCGCTAAGGTTTTCGCATGCGCGCCGACCGATTGGTGTCGCTGGTGCTGCTGCTGCGCCAGCACGGTCGGTTGTCCGCGACCGCGCTGGCCCGCGAGTTGGAGGTATCCACCCGCACCGTGCTGCGCGACATCGAGGCGCTGTCGGCAGCCGGCGTCCCGGTCTACGCAGAACGCGGCCGGCACGGCGGGTTCACCTTGCTGCCCGGTTTTCAGACCGAGCTGACCGGACTGAACCACGACGAAGCACTTGCGCTGCTGGTCGCCGGATCGCGGCGCGGCGCGCAGGCGTTCGGCCTCGGCGCGGCGCTCGCTTCGGCCATGCGCAAGGTGGTCGACGCGCTCCCCGAGAGCTATCGGGCCACCGCGGCCGGCGCGGCCCGACGATTGCTCATCGACCCGGAGACCGACCTCCTGTCGCGGCGGCAGGTCGCTGACGAGGTGCCCGACACCGTAGTGGCCGAGGTACGGCGCGCGGTGTTCGCCGGACACAAGCTGCGCATCCACTACGCGGCTGCGGACCAGGCCCCGAAGTGGCGCACGGTGGACCCGATCGGCCTGGTCACCGTACGCGGCCAGGGCTACTTGCTGGCCACGAGGTCTGGCGAAGACCGCACGTACCGGCTGCCCCGGATCTTGGCCGCCGAGGAACTCGACGAACCCGCACAGCGACCGGACCGGGTCGACCTGGACCGGGCCTGGCAGGAACGCAGCACGCAGTTTCGGACCGGCGGCGACCAGGTCAGCGTGCTGGTACGGGTGAACCCGGCGCGCCGCCAGGACCTGGTGGGCACCGCGCTGGCCGTCCTCGCCGAAGAGGCCGACGCAGACGGCTGGCTGCGGCTGGAGGTCACCTTCCAAGACTCCAGACACGCCGAATGGGCTCTCTGGCAGCTCGCCACTAATGCGGAAGCCCTGTCCCCACAGTGGTTGCGCACCTCCCTCCGCAACCGCGCCGCCGCGATCGCCACCTGCTACGGGTCATCCTGAGAGTCGGCCTTCCGACCTGGCGACGGTGCGTACTTTCGAACCCCAACAGACCTGGTACGGGATCCGCCAGGCGCTTGTCCGCCAGGTGATCTGCGACAGTCCGAAGCACGGATCGCGGCATGAGTGCGGTGGACAACTCGTAGCCGTGAAAACCTGCCGGCAGCCTGTCGGATCCGGAGCGAGGCGTTCGTGGAACAGGTGAAGGCCTCGGGACGAGGCCGCCGGGACAAGGAGGAAAGATGAACGAGTACCTCATCTACTTCAACCAGCAGTGGGTGGGCGACCACACCGAGGAGTGGTTCGGCGGGCGCGGGCCGCTCGCAATGGCGGTCGTGGACGAGATGAAGGCTGCTGGCGTGTACGTGTTCGCCGGTGGGCTGGAGGAGGAAGACGGGCCGGTCTACAGCGCCGACCCCACCAGTGGCACCGTGATGATGACCGACGGACCATACGTCGAGAGCAAGGAATTCCTGGGCGGATTCGCCGTGGTGGACGTCGCCGACGACGAGGCCGCAAAGATGTGGGCCGGCAAGATCGCCGAAGCCTGCGGCTGGCCCCATGAGATCCGACGATTCAAGCCGCAACCCAAAACCCGGTGATGACATCGCGACTCGTCACCGCAGAGCCGACCCAGGCGATGCCAACATCGGGGCCACGCCGCTAGTACCTGTCCACGGAACCACCACCAGCAGTACCTCGCGAAGACCCTCGGTCGCGCACCACTGCCACATCAACGCCGGCGTGCCAGCTCGCTGACATCCAGGTCGCCGGTATGGCGCGACTCGACCCGGTCACGTATCCGCGAACGGGTTGTCGGCCAACCTACCGGGCCACGATGAGTCAGCTCATCACCAAGTCGATCAACGCATACAACAGCGAGGGCAACGCGCTCCGCCCATGAGAAACCCCAGGCCGGGTATCGCTCGACGGGTTTTGTTTGCGCGCTCGGAGGTGTTGTGGTTCAACACATAGGCGACAGATGTCTCAGGACATAGGCGACACGTGTCTC
>NZ_BAAGPM010000070.1:0-526 GCF_054784135.1 Kribbella swartbergensis | reverse complement strand
CCAGCATCGGCAACGGAGCCGCTTTCAGCCGGGGACGTGACTTTGGAGCTTGGCTCGGCTTGGTTCCGCGTCAGATCTCCACCAGAGACAGAACCGTGCTGGGCCGCCTGTCCACGCGCGGCAACAGCTACTTGCGATCCTTGTTGATCCAGGCCGCCCGTGTGCTGCTGCTCTGGCCAGCCAAGTGGCGCCAGCTCAGTTTCGGGGCATGGCTCACAGCTGCGTCCGCACGTCTGCACCACAACGTGCTGGCGGCGGCTCTGGCCAACAAGCTGGCCCGCATCGCCTGGAATGTGTTGAGCCAGAACCGGACTTATGAACCACGAGCAGCGACTGTGTTGGGTTGAGGCTGAGGGCCCGTCCCCGCACCATTCGCCGCTTGGAGCTCGCCGAGGTCTGCGAGAGGAAGACGAGATGGAGAACGGTCGCGCCGTCACATTGGGGCTCTGGTGACCCTGATGGCCATAAGGGCCGATCCGCTAATGAGAACCAGTGTGCGCGCATATCCATGAGGTCCAGGAGCAAA
>NZ_BAAGPM010000069.1:0-1172 GCF_054784135.1 Kribbella swartbergensis | reverse complement strand
GGCCTTTTCGTAAGTCGCACCATCTTCTTGGCTTTCAATCAACAAAAAGGCCCGGGTTGCCCCGGGCCTCTTCGGCCGCTGCTGCTGTTGCTGCGGTGCTCTTAATAGGTGCCGAACTTGAAGTTCAGCTTGGCCCGGGCGACGAAGAAGTCCTGCTCGTCATCGCCCCGCGGCAGGGACACATCGACTGGCGGTCCGCCCACCGGAGTGAAGGTCCCGATGCGGCCGTCGTTATCATCGTCCTGATCGATGCTGACCCACAAGCCTTCCAGACCGAAGGTGACCGCCGAGGAGCCAAACCAGTTCACCGGCAGAGCCCACTCGACACCACCGCCGGCCGTCCAGCCGGTGTTGTTGTCCGTATAGGCCAGACCACCCGTGGCGTAGACCAGGAAGCGGTCGAAGGCGACACCGGCGCGCAAGCGCACCGTTCCGAACCAATCGGCCGAGTCCTCGAACTCGCCAGGCACGAAGGTGCCGGCAAAGCCCGGGCCCGGGACGAACACCGCGTCATTGTCGTCGGTAGCGATCCCCTGGATGTCGGCCTCGGCACCGATCACGAACGAGCCGATCTGATAGTTATAGCCGATCTGACCGCCACCGAGGAAGTTACCGTCGTTGCCATTGCCGAAGTTCAGCGTGCCGGCCAAGCCAGCCGGAATGCCAGGGCCGCTCAGAACCACGGTTTCGTTATCATCGTCACGCCAACCCCAGCCGAGGTTGCCACCGACATAGAACCCGGTCCAGGTGAAGACCGGAACAGCCGCCACAAACGGGGCCGGCGGAGCCGCGCGGAGCGGGAGATCGGCGGCAGAGGCAGTCGAGACAGCCGCCGATGCGAGGGCTGTTGCAGCAAGCAGGCCAAGAATACGATTTTTCATGAGCTTTCATCCTGGGTGCGAGGAGGCACAGGGGGAGAGTACGGTGCTATAAGCAAGACGAGCTATAGCAAAGATGCAACACTGCGTAGCTTTACATATTTGCGTCAGTATTACTGCCATGAATACATGTCTATGATCTTACGACTGCTTCAGGGAATTTGACTCAAGCGCGGCGGCATGCCCTACTATGCTCGTTTTCGGAGCAGTCCGAAGGCGAGGAGAAGAACTCAACCCTGCCCCGCAACGGGCAGGGTTTTTTGATGACACACTCGCTTGGACCATTACGCGCGA
>NZ_BAAGPM010000068.1:0-1480 GCF_054784135.1 Kribbella swartbergensis | reverse complement strand
ATCGCGCAGATCCCCTTCTCGGTAGCGCCGACGATGATCGATCCCAGCGAGCATTCTCCCACGGCGAAGTGGATCTGTGTCCGTGAGCCTCCCCGCCGGTAGCTTGTCGGGGCCATACCGAGAACCCCCGAGGCTGTGGCGTAGAACCGTCCACTGGAGTTGAAGCCGGACTCGTAAATGGCGGCCGTCACCGTGTCGGCGGCAGGAAGTGTCTCCCGGAGGGTTTTTGCGCGGTGGGCCGCGGCATAGGCCTTCGGCGTGAGTCCCGTGACCGACTTGAAGACGCGGTGGAAGTGATACGGGCTCAATCCCACGGCCTCGGCCAGGTCGGCGAGCGCCGGCAGGGTCTCGGCCTCCTCGATCAGGCGGCAGGCCTCGACGACTACCCGCGTGTCCTTCTCCTGCTGTGACGACCCGTCCGGCCGGCAGCGCAGACAGGCGCGGAAGCCCGCACGCTCTGCCGCCTCGCACGTCGGATAAAAGGCGACATTCTCAGTGCGGGGCCGACGGGCTGCACACGAGGGGCGGCAGTAGATTCCGGTGGTGTGGACCGCGTAGACGAAGGTTCCGTCCGCGGTACGGTCGCGGGTCTCGAGGGCGGCCCAGCGGGCATCGCCATCCGGCATGACTTTCAACACGGTTATGTCCTCCGTTCGATGGGTATCCAGCCTAGGATCGGCGAACGGAACCGACACTCCGTCGCTTGCTGTCGAATTCAATCCACAAACCCCGAGGGACCGACACCCGAATTCTGCCGCAAGTTTCGGAGTGCGGCCGCGCGGCGACTGCCCCCATGAAGGGGGTCTCGTGCAACAACAGTGAGATCAAAAACATGGGTATGCTTCAAGGAAAGGTCGCCATTGTCACCGGTGCGAGCTCCGGCATCGGCTACGCCACGGCCAAACTGTTCGCCAGGGAGGGCGCGAGCGTCGTGGTGACGGCGCGGCGCGAGGGAGCGCTGAGCGATCTCGTTCAGGAAATCCTCTCAACCGGGGGAAAAGCCGTTGCCGTCGCTGGCGACGTCCGGGACGAGACCCTCGCCCGCACGCTCGTCGACACGGCAGTCAGCCGCTTCGGCGGGCTGGACATCGCCTTCAACAACGCTGGCGGGGTTGGCGAGATGGGTCCCGTATCGGGCCTGTCATTGGACGGCTGGCGGGAGGCGATCGACTTCTCCCGGCCTGGAACGCCCACGGACAACGCGTATATCGAGGCGTTCAACAGCCGCTTGCGGGCGGAATGCCTGAACGCCTCGTGGTTCTTATCCATGGCTGACGCCAGGGAGCGGATCGAAGACGGGAGGAGAGATTACAATGAGACCAGACCGCATACGGCGCTTGGTGGCTTGACCCCGAGCGCCTTCGCCCAACAAACTTACCAGGCCCGGAAAGTTGCGTCGCCCGTGGATCACATATGGGGGCAGGTCCATCGGCTCAAAAGCCATACCTTAGGGAGGATCACTTTTCAGGGGGCAGACCAC
>NZ_BAAGPM010000067.1:23057-30903 GCF_054784135.1 Kribbella swartbergensis | reverse complement strand
GGGCCCACCACTCCCCAAACCCCACAACCACCCCCGAGCGCACCACCTCAACGGGCGGCGGGTGGGCGGGCCCACCACTCCCCAAACCCCACAACCACCCCCGAGCGCACCACCTCAACGGGCGGCGGGTGGGCGGGCCCACCACTCGCAAACCCCACAACCACCCCCCGTACGCATGACCTCTGGGGGCGGGTGGCGGGCCACCACTCCCAAACCTCACAACCGCCCCGTGCGCATCACCTCCACGGGCGGGTGGGTCGGCCCACCACTCCCGCACCCCACCCCGTACGCATCAGCTCCACGGACGGCGGATGGGCGGGCCCACCACTCCCACATACCCCAACCGCCCCCGCGCGTATCACCTCTGGGGGCGGGTGGGCGGGGCCACAACACCCCGTCTACATGCTCAGCTTGCCTGTGTTACTTCCAGGCGCGGCGCTTGGCGTCGGCGGGTTTTACCGGGGCGGTCGATTCCCAGACGCGGCGCCAGCGGGCGGCGTCGGGGCCGGACTGGGACGGCGAGGCGCCGGCGGCGACGCGTCGGCGGGCCTCCCACCAGGTGGTCGACTCCTCGTCCAGCAGGGCCGACACCGCGGCGGAGATCTTCGGCGCGAAGTCGCGGGCGCTCTCGCCCTCGGCCGGCGTCAGCGGGTCGCCGTACCGGACCGCCACCGTCGGGCGGCCGGGCACCGGCCAGCCGCGGCCGCGCGGCATCGCGGCGAACGAGCCCTTGATGCCGACCGGAACGACCGGGACGCCGTGCTCGACGGCCAGGTACGCCGCGCCCATCCGGAACCGCTCCATCCAGCCGTCCGGCGACCGGGTGCCCTCCGGGAAGACGACGACGTTCCAGCCGTCCTCGAGCAGGTCGCCCGGCGTCGAGCTCAGCTTGCCGCCGCGGCGCTCGATCGGGAACGTGTTGAACACGATCGCCGACGCGGTCGCCCGCCACCAGGTGTCGAAGAAGTAGTCCGCGGCCGCGGCCACCGCCGTATGGCGCCGCATCGCGTCCGGCAGCGTGCACAGCAGCAACGGGGTGTCCAGGTGCGACGAGTGGTTCGCCACGATCAGGGCGGGCCCGTTCAGCTTGAGCAGCGAGTCGAGCCCGCTGACGTGCGGGTTGACCTCGAACCGCAGGACCGAGTTCAGCGCGCCCTTCTGCAGCACCTCGCGGACCGCGATCGCGGCCGGGGTGCGGGCCCACTTGGTCGGGAAGACCGAGGTCTCCTTGGGGATCACGTACGGCTCGGCCGACCGCGGCACCTGCGGCCGCCGGCCCCAGCGCCAGCCGCGCGCGACCTGCTTGACGTCATGCGCGGTGTCGCGGCCGAACTTCACCAGGCTGGTACCCATCAGCGCACGTCCGCGAGCAGGTGCGGCGGGTTGTGCAGGTACGTGATCGACGGCGACCGGCCGACCGAGTGGCTGACCATCTCCAGCGCGTCCTGCAGCGTCGACGCGGACCGGAAGCCCATCCGCTCGACCGTCTTGCGGTTCGCGCCGACCCAGACGATGTCACCGCAGTGGTCCAGGGCGTGGGAGATCCAGTACCACATGTAGAACGGGTGCACGCCGTGGTAGGCGTACGACGTCCGGTACAGGTGGATGTACCACGGATCCTCGGCGTACTGCTTTTCGAACTTCGCCTCGATCGTCGCCGGATCGGTGCTCTCGGCAAGCACTTCCTCGAAGAAGTCGACGTACGACGGGTGGTGCAGCTGACTGAACTCGTACGGCACCGGGTGGTAGAGGATCACCGCGCCGTCCTTGCGGACGATCGGCGCACCGCGGTACGAGTTGAAGTGGTAGCCGAGACCCATGCAGGCGGCCAGGATCGGGTTCATCACCGAGTTGACGTTGTAGGGCCCGAGGTACGGGACGCCGATGATGCCGACGTCGGCCTGGCCCTGCACCTCGACCAGGTGCTGGCGGTGCACCATCTCCAGCGTCTTCTCGTGCACCGGCTCGATCGCGCCGGCGCTGACCCCGGTCAGCCCGTAGTTCGCCCGGACATCGGTGAAGATCTTGTGCCGCAGCTTGGCCGGCGCCGCCGCGAGCGCCCGCTTGGTGCCGAGCATCGAGGCCTGGTCCTTGATCGACCACTCCCACTCGCGCTTCTGCAGGAACTCGATCGGCCCGCCGAAGATGTCGTTGTTCAGCGTCGTCTCGATCTGGAACACCTTGACGTGCTGGGTCAGTACCTCGCCCATCCGCCAGGCGGAGTGGTGCATCTTCGACGCCTTGTGGTCCATGAACGACCGGGAGTGGATCATCGTGTGGCTGTTGTGGTGGTGCTTCAGCGACTTGTACGACGCCAGCCCGATCGACGTCGACTTGTGGCCGCCGTCCATCGCCACCAGGTTCACGTTCACGTAGACCAGCAGGTCGGACTCGGCCGCCCGCTTGGAGATCTCCACGTCCTCGCCGTGCCGGGTCTGACCCAGGTGGGCCAGGTTGTCGCGGTCCTCGGCGTCGAAGTTGTAGAGCTTGCCGTCGGGGAAGAACGACCGGAACACCCGCTCGCCGACTATCTCGCGCAGCTCGTTCGGGGTCAGCCGGCGGTGCAGCGCGTTCGCCGAGATCAGTTCCACGTCGTCGACACCGGCCGCCGCCGCCATCTCCAGCACCGCCTCGATCACTCGCTGCCGGATGTCCGGCTTCTTCATCGGCGGCAGTGGCAGCGAGATGTCGTCGAACGCGATCGTCAGCCGCATCCCGGCGCGCAGCAGCTCCGGCAGCGGCTCGGAGTCGATCGGGTTCAGCAGCGCGTTCTGGATCGCCTCCTCGACGTCCCGCACCGGCGGCAGCGCCTCCGGCGGGTACACCACCCGGGTGCCGAGCGGGAAGCGCTCCAGCAGGAAGCCCTCACCCGAGTGCACGATCAGCGGCGGAGTCCGGTCGTCCACCTCGAGCACGAAACCTGGCCGGGACATGTCAGAACCTCTCTCGTCGTACGTACGGCGCCAATTCAGGGGCAATCGTCACGGCTCTCATGAGGCCCTCACATCGAATGCCACCTTGACCGTGCCGAGCCGGCCGGCCGAATGCGCGTGGTCGATCGCCTCGCGCCAGCGGTACAGCGGATAGCGTGCCCCGACGATCCCGTCCAGCGGGGCCTTCGCGGCGAGTTCGAGCGCGGTGTGGAAGGCCGGCTGCTCGTTCGGCTCCTGCCGCGCGGACGCGTAGGTGCCGGTCAGCTCCAGCTCGCGGAACCACACCGGCGACAGGTCGGCCCCGCTGGCCGGCATCCCGGACAGCACGACCCGGCCGCCGGCCTTGGTCACCCGCAGTACGGTGTCGATCGAGTCCTTGCTGCCGACCGCGTCCACGGCGATGTCCACACCGCCGAGCAGGAACTCCTTGGCCAGCTCCGGCTTCAACCGGAAGGCACCGGTCGAACGCCGTACGCCGCGGAACACCTCGTCGGGGGCGACCACGTCGCTGGCGCCGAAGGCCCGGGCCAGCTCGCGCTGCTTGGCGTGCTTGGCGACGACCGTGATCCGGCCGGCCTGGGTCAGCTCACGCAGGGCGAGGGTCGCGAACAGGCCGACCGCGCCGGCACCGCTGACGAGGATCGACTGGCCCGGCTCCACCTTGGCCCGCAGCGCGGTGTGCACGGCGCAGGCCAGCGGCTCGGTCAGTACGGCGCGCTCGTCGGACATCCCGTCCGGTACGGCGTACAGCTGGCTGCGGTGCGCGACCATCACGCTGCCCCAGCCGCCGCCGGTGTCCTGGCAGAACCCGGTCTGCAGCCCCGGCGCGACGTGACCGACCGTGATCCGGTCACACCGGTTGGTGTTGCCGGAAGCGCAGCCCGCACAGGGCTCGACACCGCGAGCCGCGCAGGTCAGGACCGAGTCCATCACCACCCGGGTGCCCTTCGGCAGGTCCTCGCAGTCGTCCAGCAGTTCGCCGACGATCTCGTGACCGGGGACGAACGGCATCGACACCATCGCGGAGAAGTACAGCTTGGTCGAGCCGGTCACCATGCCGAGGTCGGAGCCGCAGATCCCGGACAGGATCGGGCGGATCCGCGCCCAGCCCTCCCGCTCGGCCTTCGGCTCGTTGATGGTGACGAGGCGCAGCGGCGCGGCCGGCCCGGTCAGGACGCCGGGGATCCGGCCGCCGACCGCCTTGGCCGCCAGGTACTTGGCCGGCGACCGGTACATCTCGAGAGCGAGCATCATCGGGCGTTCACCCCAGGCAGCTCCAGTCGGGACGAGGTGGACGGGGTCTTCCAGTCGACGATCTGCCAGCGCGCGGCCCGGGCCGCCCGGAACAGCGGGACGTCCGGCGAGACCGCGACCGGGTTGCCGACGACCGACAGCATCGGCAGGTCCGAGTGACTGTCGGCGTAGGCGTAGGACTTGGACAGGTCGATGTTCGTCCCGCGGGCGCGGTGCTTGATCCACGCCGCCCGGGATTCACCGACCAGCGGCGGCCCGGTCAGGAACCCGGTGCACCGGCCGCGGTCGTCGACCGCGAGTTCGGCGGCGACGATTTCGTCGAACAGCGGCTCGAGCGGCCGGGTCAGCGGCCGCACCGCGCCGGTGATCAGGATCGTCTTGTGCCCGGCCGCGCGATGCTCGCGGATCCGCCGGACGGCCGCGCCGCTGAGCCGCTCCAGCACGTGCTCGGCGAGGACCTCGTCGACGATCCGGTTCAGCTTCTCCAGGTCCGCACCGGCGTACCTGCGGTAGATGGTCCGCAGGAACGTGCCGCGGTCCTTGCGCTCGGCCGCGATCAGCTTCGGCAGTTTGCGCAGCATCGCGCCGATCTCCCCGACCCGCTGGTGGCTGTCCAGCTCGGGCAGTCGCATCCACAGGTAGGTCTCGATCACGTTCGACGACAGCAGGGTGCCGTCCATGTCGAACGCCGCGATCACCTCGACGTCCTGCTGCGGCTCCACCTTCTTCAGCACGCCGGCGGACTCGGCCAGGGCCTTGTTCCGCTTCTTGCGTACGACGTCCAGCCGGCGGAGCGAGTCGGTGACGCTCGGGCAGTGCACTTCCTGCAGATAGTGCTGCCAGTCGACGATGGAGGTGTCGCACCAGAACTTCTCCCGGTCGTCACCCTCCAGGGAGTTGTGCAGCGCCAGCACGTTGTCGTCGACGAACTGCAGCTCGGCCTGCGCGTACTCGGAGTACAGGTCCATGTAGCGGCGGAGGAAGTCGAGCCGGCGCTTCTGCACGTCGAGCTCGCGGGCGTACTTCCGCGTCTTCTCGCCGCGCGGGACGTGCGTGATGATCGTGTCCGCGATCTTGTGCGCGCGTTCGCCGTATCGGAGCATGCTCTCGACCGAGTCGCCGCCGGGGAACTTCCACACCGGCAGCCGGACCGCGCCGCGCTCGCCGAGGTCGAACGGGTGCTTGGAGAAGTACGCGCGGACGCCGGCGTACAACTGCTCGAAGGTCAGCGGGTTCCGGGCGCCCGAGCTGACGTGGTAGTACTCCGGCTTGTTCAGCTCCGGCTCGGTCGCCATCACCGCGCAGATCGCGCCGACCACGTGGTCGACCGGGATGATCTCGACCACCGAGTCCGGGCTGGCCGGGAACTCGGGGAGCTCACCGCGGCCGTAGGCCAGGATCAGCGGCTCGGCCATCTTGAAGCCCTCGATCCAGCCCGGGTGCGGGCTCTGCACCGCGGACTCGATGATGGCCGGCCGGACGATCGAGGTCGGCAGCTTGGCCGAGAACTCCTCGACCACGCGCTCGCCGAGCGCCTTGGTGAAGGTGTAGCAGTCGGTCCAGCCGAGGCTGCGGGCCCGCTCGGTGCCGGTCTCGACCAGCTTCTTCGCGACCCATTCGGTCCGGCGGCGCTCGGTGTCGGCCGCGGCGGTCAGGTGACCTGCCCGCCGGTGCAGCTTCTCGGCCTCCTTGCGGAACTTGGCCAGCATCGGGGCGGACCGGGACTGCTCCTCGATCCGGGCCTTCATCGCCATCCCGGCCTCGGCCTCGGTCCGCCAGTCGACGGTGTGGTCGACCGGCGCCTCCGGGATCGCGCCGCGCCGGCGGCCGGCGGTGTAGGCGGTCGAGATGTGAACGTAGTGGACCTGGCGACCGGTTTCGACAATCCGCTCGAGCAGGCTCTTGGTGCCGAGCACGTTGGTCGTGAACGCCTCGTGGATCGGCGGGTCGAAGCTCACGTCACCGGCGCAGTGCACGACGATGTCGAGGTCCTTCGGCAGTTCCGGTACGTCGGACAGGTCGCCCTCGACGACCTGGATCCGGGCGGCGGTCAGCGCCTCGGCGTCGGCGTACGCGGTGCCCTCGCCGTAGAACGGCTTGAAGATGTCCTTCTTCAGCAGCTGCGCCATCCGGTCGGCGCCGCTCAGCGATCCCTTCGGGCGGATGATCGCGACCACGGTCGTGCCGGGCAGTTCGCCGATGATGCGGTGCAGCAGCGCCTCGCCGACGAACCCGGTGACACCGGTGACCAGGACCTTCTTGTCCTTGAGCTTCTCGGCCAGCCTCACTTGTCGCCTCCACGCGTGAGCTCGAGTGCCTCGGTCAAGGTGAACGCACCGGCGTACAGGGCCTTGCCCACGATGACGCCCTCGACGCCGTCCTTGACCAGCGTGCTGAGTGCTCTGAGGTCGTCGAGGCTGGAGACACCGCCGGAAGCGATGATCGGCTTGTCGGTGCGCGCGCACAGGTCGCGGTACAGGTCGAGGTTGGGGCCCTGGAGCATGCCGTCCTTGGTCACGTCGGTGACGACGTACCGCTCGCAGCCGGCCGCTTCCAGCCGCTCGAGCACCTCGTACAGATCGCCGCCCTCCTTGGTCCAGCCGCGGGCCGCCAAGGTCCGGCCGCGTACGTCGAGGCCGATCGCGACCCGGTCGCCGTACTGCCGGATGATCCGGTCGCACCACTCCGGGTCCTCGAGTGCGGCGGTGCCGATGTTGACCCGGCGCGCCCCGGTCGCCAGGGCCGCCGCCAGCGACTCGTCGTCGCGGATGCCGCCGGACAGCTCGACCTGGACGTCCAGCTTGCCGGTCACGTCCGCGAGCAGTTCACGGTTGGAGCCGCGGCCGAACGCGGCGTCCAGGTCGACCAGGTGGATCCACTCCGCCCCGGCCTCCTGCCAGGCCATCGCGGCCGCCAGCGGATCGCCGTACGACGTCTCACTTCCGGCTTCGCCTTGCACCAGCCGGACAGCCTGACCGTCCGCCACATCCACGGCAGGCAGCAGCACCAGGTTCTCAGACATGGCCACACCCTAGATGGCGGCGGTCCTGGTTTCGTAACCCGATGCCCTGCTGAGTCGTTGAGATCGAATCTGTCTCAGCAATACCACTGAAGACAGTGGTCTGATCCAGCCAGGGTCGCTGATCCGATCCAGCCAGAGTCGCCGGTCTGATCCATCTAGGGTGGCTGGATGGTCACTCTGGAGGAGCTCGAGACGGATCCGCACCCGGCGCTCGCGGCGCTGCGGCCGATCGGGTGGGTGGAGGCGCTCGGCAGCTGGGTGGTCGCGAGCCGGGCGCTGGCGATCCAGGTGATGCGGGATCCGTCGACCTTCACCGTCGACGACCCGCGGTTCTCCACGGCCCAGGTCGTCGGACCCTCGATGCTGTCCCTGGACGGCGCCGCCCACAAGGCCCACCGCGACCCGTTCGAGCACCCCTTCACCCTCGCCGAAACCCGCCGCCGCTTCACCACCCCCGTCCAGCAAACCGTCACCGACCTGATCGCGGCAATCAACCCCCCACCCGGAACACCACCCGCAACCGCCGCCCCCGACCACCCCACCCCCGGCCCACCATCCCCGGCCGAGCAGCCCTCCACGCCGAGCTCGGCCGAGCAGCCCTCGACAGGGGCCTCGGCTGGGCGGTCCTCCGCGTCGG
>NZ_BAAGPM010000067.1:0-23044 GCF_054784135.1 Kribbella swartbergensis | reverse complement strand
GCCACCCGAACCACCCCATCCCCGGCACACGAGACCTCAACCACCCCACTCCCGGCGCACCTCACCCCACCCACCACCTGAACCACCCCATCCCCGGCGCACCCCACCCGACTCCCTACCTCAACTACCCCGGCCGCGGAACTCCAACGCCGGAGCCCGCACTCGACCACCCCTCGTCCGACGCGTCACAGGCGGCCCACGCTGATGCGGCCGCGCCTGGGGCCGTGGATCTGCGGCGGACTGTTGCTGGGCCGTTGTCGGTGGCGGTGGTGGCTTACTCGCTCGGGTTGCCGCCTGCCTCGGCGTCGACGGTGCTGGACTGGTACACCGCGATCTCCGACTCGGTCTCGGGTGTCTCGGCCGGACGGCCGGTGACCGCGGAGGGCGCCGAGGCCTTCGCCCGGCTGCACGCGCATGTTGCCTCGGGCATCGATTCTGCCGACTCGCTGGTGGCCGCGGCGGCCCGGGCCGGACTCGGCGTGGACGAGGTGGTCGCGAATGCCGCGGTGCTGATGTTCGGCGGCATCGAGACGACCGAGGGCATGATCACCAACGCCCTCTGGCACCTGCTAACCCACCGCGAACAACTCGACCTGGTCCTCGCCGACCCGTCACTGCTGCCGAACGCACTCGAGGAGTCGCTCCGCCTCGAACCCGCCGCCGCCGTGGTCGACCGGTACGCCACGCGCGATGTGGACCTGGCCGGCGCGTCGATCAAGCGCGGCGACCTCGTCACCGTGTCACTCGCCGGAGCCGGCCGGGATCCTGCTGTCTTCCCGTCACCTGACGACTTCGACGTACGGCGTTCCAACGCCCGACGGCATCTCGCCTTCGCCAGCGGCCCCCACATCTGCCTCGGGATGCACCTGGCCCGGCTGGAGGCGCTGACCGCGCTCACCGCGCTGCTCCGGTTGCCCGGCCTGCGGCTGGACCCGTCGTCTCCGCCACCACGCGGCCTGGTCTTCCGCAAACCGTCAGCGGTCAACGTTCACTGGGACGTCTGAGCACCAGCATCGCCGCGGGATGCGCTGGCATGAGCTTGTCCGGCTCGCGGGCAGCGTCCGCTGCCATCGCCGCGAAGCCGCGCTCGATCTCCCCCTCCGGCAGGTGTTCGAAGGTCGACAGCGCTCTGTGAGCCAGCCGCTCGTGCACCTCGCGGAGGGTTCGCGGTGGCTCTGCGCTGACCCAGACGGGCTCGTCGTCCGGTCGCAGTCCGGCTGCTGCGGCCAGGGTTCGGACCTGTCCAACCGTCAGGTACATGGCCGCGTCGACCTCGCGCGCCGACGGGAAGTAGTCGTACCAGAACAGTTCCGGCATCAGGTCGGCGAACTGACTGCGCAGGAGCACCACTCCCCCGGGCTTCAACACCCTGCGCACCTCCTGGAGCGCCTTCGACCGATCGCGGAAGTGATGGAACGACAAGAACATCAGCACCCCGTCCGTGGATGCCTCAGGCAACGGAATGTCCTCGGCGCTGCCCGGCAGATACGTCACTTGCGGATGCGATGCGGTGTCGACGGCGATCTCTCGCATCCGCTCCGACGGCTCCACGCCGTACACCGGTCCCCCGAAGGCGTCGGCCAGCCCTGGCGTGAGTCGCCCGGTTCCGCTGCCCAGGTCGAGGACCGTCAGCGGCCGCTCCTCCGGCAGGTAGGCCTGGAAGGCCGCCGTCCACCGCCGTACCTCGTCCGCGGTCATCGCTCGTCCCGCGGCGTACCCACGGCCTAACCGTCCGTTGTAGTCGACCATGACGCGGACCCTAGTACTGGCGTCGTCCGGCCGGGGCGCCGACCGTCACCAACGGCTGATCAGCCCCGGAACACGTCGTATGCCAGGCGGAGGATCAGCGCGGACACGACGACCAGGAAGACGATCCGGACGAACCGGCTCCCGCGAGCCACCGCGGTGCGGGCGCCGAGGAGGCCGCCGAGCATGTTCGCGGCACCCATGATCAGGCCGAGAGTCCACAGCGGAGCGCCGTTGAGGGCGAAGATGCCGATCGCGCCGAGGTTGGTGGCGACGTTGGCGATCTTCGCCTTCGCACTCGCCTGCAGGAAGTTGTAGCCGAGGAACCCGACCAGCGCGAAGATCAGGAACGATCCCGTGCCCGGGCCCACCGCGCCGTCGTAGAAGCCGATCAGCACGCCGACCGCACAGGCCGCGACGTAGTGGTTCCGGCCGTCGAAGCGCAACGCCGTCCGCGCACCGAGCGACGGTTTCATCGCGGTGTAGATCGCCACCCCGATCAGCAGCACCAGCACGATCGGCTTGAACCACGACATCGGGATCCGGGTCGCCACCAGCGCACCGGCGGCCGACCCGAGCCCGGCCAGGATCGCCAGCGGTACGACGGTTCGCCGGTCCGGCCGCACCTTGACGCCGAAGGTCACCGCGCTGGTCGTCGTACCGCACAGCGACGAGATCTTGTTCGTCGACAGGATCTGCGCCGGCGTCGCGGCCGGCAGTCCCAGCAGCATGGCCGGCAACTGGATCAGCCCGCCACCCCCGACCACCGCGTCGATCCACCCGGCCGAAAAGGCCGCCACCACCAGGAAAACCAGCGTCCACAGGGAAATGTCAGGCACCGCACCACCAAGTTCTCACGCCCCGATGATCGAGTAAGGGCATTGTTCAGCTCAACCCTTACACCGGGAATGAGAGACAGACCACGGCGGTGGACCCATGGTGAGCGATGGCATCCCCGATGCTGCCACCCGGTGGGCGACAACCGTGGTACGACGACGCGCCGAGCCGGCCGTCGGCTGGTGGGGCCGAGGGCCGGCTCGGGTGGTCAGCTACGGACGACGGTCACGAGGTGGTCGACGATGTCGGCGAGCGGGACGTCGGTGCGGTCGCCGGAGCGGCGGTCCTTGACCTCGATGGTGCCTTCGGCGAGACCCTTGCCGACGACGGCGATGGTGGGCACGCCGATCAGCTCGGCGTCCTTGAACTTGACGCCCGGCGAGACCTTCTCGCGGTCGTCGTAGATCACCGTCAGCCCGCGGGCCTCGAGTTCGGCGGCGACCTCGGCGGCCTTCTCGAACACCTCGGCATCCTTGCCGGTGGCAACCAGGTGGACGTCGGCCGGGGAGATCTCCCGCGGCCAGATCAGGCCGGCCTCGTCGTGGTTGCCCTCGGCGATCGCGGCCACCGCCCGGGTGACGCCGACACCGTAGGAGCCCATCGTGACCGTGACGAGCTTGCCGTTCTGGTCCAGCACCTTCAGGTCCAGGGCGTCGGCGTACTTGCGGCCGAGCTGGAAGATGTGGCCCATCTCGATCCCGCGCGCCGTCTCCAGCGGGCCCGAACCGTCGGGGGCCTCGTCGCCGTCGCGCACCTCGGCGGCCTGGATCGTGCCGTCGGCAGCGAAGTCGCGGCCGTAGACCAGGTTGATCACGTGGAAACCGGACTTGTCCGCACCCGTCACCCACGCCGACCCCTCGGCGATCCGAGGGTCGAGCAGGTAGCGGATCCCGGAGGTGTTGTCCTTGCCGAGCACACCGGGACCGATGTAGCCGCGCGCCAGCGACGGGAACTTCTGGAAGTCCGACTCCTCGAACGCGACCACCTCGGCGGGCTCGAGCTGCGCACCCAGCCGCTTCTCGTCGATCGCCCGGTCACCCGGTACGCCGATGGCCAGCGGCTCACGGGAGCCGTCGGGGTGCACCAGCATGACGAGCACGTTCTTCAACGTGTCCGCCGCGGTCCACTCGCGGCCGTCGGCACGCGGGTGCTTGGCGTTCAGCGCGTCGACCAGCGTGTCGATCGTGGGGGTGTCCGGGGTGTCGACGACCTCGGCCGCGGGCACGCCGGCGGCGTCCACGGGCTCGGCCTGCGGAACCACGACCGCCTCGACGTTGGCGGCGTACCCACCGGGCGAACGGACGAAGGTGTCCTCACCGTTCTCCGCGATGGCCAGGAACTCCTCCGACCGGGAGCCGCCCATCGCCCCGGACATCGCCTTGACGATCACGTAGTCGAAGCCGAGCCGGTCGAAGATCCGGATGTACGCCTGCCGGTGCAGCTCGTACGACTTCTCCAGCCCCGCGTCGTCGACGTCGAACGAGTACGAGTCCTTCATCACGAACTCGCGCCCGCGCAGCACACCGGCCCGCGGCCGCGCCTCGTCGCGGTACTTGTTCTGGATCTGGTAGATCGACAGCGGCAGGTCCTTGTACGACGAGTAGAGCTCCTTCACGACCAGCGTGAACATCTCCTCGTGCGTCGGCCCGAGCAGCATGTCGGCGCCCTTGCGGTCCTTCAGCCGGAAGATGTTCGGCCCGTACTCGGTCCAGCGGCCGGTCGCCTCGTAGGGCTCGCGGGGCAGCAGGGCCGGGAAGACCAGCTCCTGCGCGCCGATCGCGTCCATCTCCTCGCGCACGATCCGCTCGACGTTGCGCAGCACCCGCAGGCCGAGCGGCAGCCAGGTGTAGATGCCGGGCGCGGTCCGCCGGATGTACCCGGCGCGGACGAGCAGCTTGTGGCTCGGGACCTCCGCGTCCGCCGGGTCCTCGCGAAGGGTGCGGAGGAACATCGACGACATGCGCAGAATCACGGGAGTCTCCAAAAAGCCTGAGAAGAGATGGATGGAACAACGGACGTCACAGAGGATATCCGCCCCGCGCCCCATGCTCTCACCCGTTATCCACAGGCTCGCCGCCTACCCGGGCTCCCGAGCACGCCGAACAGGGCGGCCGGCCACCAGTTTAACCGACGGTGATCACGGCAGTTTCCCGTACGGCGCCGCCGCCGCCCTGGCCGCGTAGACCAGCGCCGGCTTCAGCAGCGGCCAGAACGTCGAGGACACGCACGAGTACGCCGGCAGGAAACCCGCGCACGGGCCCGACGACGGCCCGATCTCGAACGTGTACGCCGGTACGCCACGCGTCCCGTACAGCCAGTCGTCCGTCGACCCCGGCGCGAAGTACCCGACCCCGCCGTCACCGGTCGACACCGGATAGCCGGTGAACGAGCCCATCTTATTGCCCAAGGCAACCAGTGCCGCCCGGTCCGGTGCGGCCGCGTTGGTGTATGCGTACGGAGCCAGGATGTCGTTGCCGAAACTGTGCAGACTCAGCATCACGCCCGTCGTACCCGAGGCGGCCGACTCGTCCACATCCCCTTTGGTGTCAGGGAAGATCGCCTCCAGCAGCCCCTGCATCGCCACCGTCTCCGGCTCGGACACCGCCTTCGCCCCCGGATAGGTCTCGGCACACGGCCCGCCCTGCCGCACGTCCCACTGGAAGGACGAATTGCGGTTCAGGTCGACCCCGGCATCGGCCTCCGGACACCCGCCCGCGCTGTTGTCGACGTTCTTGCGCTGCAGCACCGGCCGGTTCGGGTTCGACGCGACCACGTCCACGCCGTCCGGGTTCGCGATCGGCACCACCCACAGCTCCCGGGTGTCGAGCAACGAGGTGATGTCGGGATCCGCGCCGTACGACGTGACGAGCAGATCGATCCACCGGTACGCGATCTCGCCGGTGACGATCTCCCGTGCGTGGATCTGGGTGTGCAGCACGAACTTCGGCTTCTTGCCCGTCGCGTTCAGCTCACAGTCGCCCGGCGCGAGCTTGGTGATGCACAACGCCTGGATGTCGTGACCGCCTTGCCCCTTGGTCTTCTTCCACGAGTCGCCGATGTCGTGCAGCTTCACCAGGTCCGGATGCGCGGTTGCGACCTCGGCATTGTGCTGCTCGTGTCCCGCCGTGGTGTGGTAGCCGCCGTAGTACGTCGCCCCACCCGGCTCGGACCGCGGCACGGGCTGATACACCTCGCCTGTCTTCCCGAGTACGACGCCACGCGCCTGCAACTGCTCCACCTCGGCCGGCGTCGCGATCAGGGTCGGCCGGGACCCGTGCCCGTGGCCGACGTCGTAGCCCTCCTGGATGAGGTCGGCGACCGTCAGACCGGCCGGCAGCTTCATCGAGTAGTACGCGACCTCCGGCGGAGCGGCGGTGCTGAAACCGGTCAGCGCCACCAGAACGAGTGCAAAGCTGCACAGTGAGACCACAACTCTTCGCATCTGACGAAGTAACCGCACCAGCTGTCACCGCAGCATCACGGTCGGCGCCCAGTATCAGAACAGGATCGTCGCGAACGTCTCGATGGTCCGGAACCCGACACGCTCGTACGCCGCCCGGGCCGGCGTGTTGAAGGCGTTCACGTACAGCGTCACCACCGGCGCGATCTGCCGGGCGAGGTCGACCACGGCGGCCATTCCCGGCGCGGCCAGCCCGCGGCCGCGGAACTCCGGATCCACCCAGACCCCCTGGATCTGGCAGACCCCCGTCCCGACCGACCCGACCTCGGCCTTGAACACCACCCGGCCGTCCTCGATCCGCGCGAACGCACGCCCGGCCCGGATCAGCTCGGCGACCCGGGACCGGTAGAACGTGCCGTCCGGCCCGGTCTGCGGCGGTACGCCGACCTCCTCGGTGTACATCGCGACACAGGCCGGGTAGAGGATGGACAGTTCGACCGGCTCGACCACTCGGACCAGTGGATCGGGTTCGATGGCCGGCGGGCCCTCGATCACCATGAAGGGCTGGTTGTCGCGCACCTCGCGGGCCGGACCCCAGGTCGGTTCGAGAATGCTCCACAGCACTTCGACCGCCCGGGCCGGTCCGAGGATCTGGAAACAGTTGCGGCCGCGACGCACCGCGTACGCCGCGAACGCGCGCAGCGCCGCCTCGTCCGCGCCGACCGGCACCATGTTGCCGCCGGCGTGGCACAACGCCTCGATGACGCCCTTCTCGACGTACCCCCAGACCTCGGCACCACGGCGCGGGTCGAGTCCGGACGCCTGGACCAGGCTGTCGACGAACACGTTGACGACCGGGTCGCGGGCGATGACCGCACGCGCCGCCGCGAGGTCGCGAGGACCGAGAACCCGTACGCCCACGCGCAGAACCTAGCGGATCGTGCTCCCGTCGGGGTGCAACGGGTCGTGTGCCGCGGCGATCCGGCGCAGGGGCGATGTCCACGCCACCGCCACCGCGACGAACCCGAACGCGCCCATCGCCACCATCGCGGTCCGGACACCGAACTCGTTCCCCAGCAACCCGCCGGCCACCGAGCCCAGGGTCCAGCCCACGCCCCACGACAGCATCCGGCCGGCGGTGTTGACCCGGCCGAGCAACTGCTCAGGCGTCACCTGCTGCCGGTACGAGATCGAGTTGACGATGACCAGCACGTACGCCGATCCCCACACGAGCAGCGCGAGCGCGGCGAGGCCCCAGCCCGGCGCCAGGGCCGTCACGATGCCGAGCACCGCGGACATCGGCAGCGCGTACAGCGTGATCGCGGCCGGCGGCATCCGCTTCAGCAGCCGCGGCAGACCGACCGCGGCGATCAAGCCGCCGATTCCCCACGCCCCCCACACGAGCCCGAACCGGAGGCCCGACGTACCGATGTGCAGAATCCGGTCGCACCACACCACCATCAGCGCCACGAACCCGCCGCCGGCGAACGACTGCAGACTCCCCACGATCGTCATCGTCCGTACGCCGGGATGCCCGACCAGGAACCGGATCCCCTCCCCGATGTCGGCGAAGATCACCCGCGGCCGCAGCGGCGGTTGTCCGTCGCGCCGCTCCGACATCGCCCGGACGATCCCGCGGACCGCGATCGCGGACGCGACGAAGCTCAACGCGTCGAGGACGAGCAGGCCGGCCGGGTTGACCACCGCCAGGGCCAGGCCGACGAGCGCCGGGACGAACAACTCGACCAGACTCGACGCCGTCCAGACCGCCGAGTTCGCCTGGGCCACCCGCGCCCGGCCGACCAGCACCGGCAGCGCACCGAAATTCGCGCCGTCGAAGAACGTGTAGACCGCCTGCACCGCGAACCCGACCATCAGCACCTGCGCGACGGTCAGTACGCCGAGCAGGTGCGCGACCGGGACGGAACCGATCAGGATCGCGTTGACCAGGTCCGCCGACACCATCACCCGCCGGCGGTTCCACCGGTCCGAGAGCGCGCCGGCGAACAGCCCGGTCAGCAGGTACGGCGCCGCCTCGAGCGCGGTCGTGAGAGCCGTCAGAAAGGTCGAGCCGCTCAGCCGGTAGACCAGCACCGGCAGCGCGACCACGGTGACCATCGACCCGATGATCGACAGCACCCTGGCCAGCCAGTAGCGCCGGAAGTCCGGGTCGTCCCGCAGCCGGACCGGCATGGCCTCAGTCGCCATGCGAGAACCCTGCCTCGCGCACCGCCATCATCCGTGCACCACCACCGTCTGACCGTCCGGGTCCACCACCTCGATACCCGCGTCGGTGCGGGTCGATGCGTAACCGGCCGCGACGAGCCTCCGCTGGACGTCGGCCAGATCTTCCGCGGTGGTCAGTTCGAGCCGGACGCCGTAGGCCTCGCCAGGGCCGAAGGTCACGCGCTGGTCGGTGCCGAGCACATCGAGGAGCCGCTCCCAGCCCGCCTGATCGGCGCCGAGCAGACACGGTGTCACCGACCACCGCTCGTCCGGCCGCGTCTCATGGACCCGGTAGCCGTACAGATCCGGGTTGCGCTCGTCGATCCACAACTTGGTGCCGTCGGGAGCGGCCGCGGAGAGCACGCGCCCGAACGCCTCGTCCCAGATGGTGGCGTCGTCGTAGCCGGCGTTCTCGAGCGTCACCTTCAGCTCGTCGATGTCCTCGGCCTCGAATGTCAGGCTGGTCTGCCCGGGCGGAGCGCCACTGTCACTGGTGGCCGAGTCGTGCAGCGACACGGCACCGCGGCCCGCCAGCAGCACGGCCCAGCCGCCGCGCTCGGACTCGATCCGCGCCCGCAGCCCGAGCGTCTCCAGGAACTTCCGCATCGCGTCCACGTCCGCCGAGAACCGCAGCGGCCGGATCACCACGTCGTTCATCCTCGGGCCTCCCTGTGCTTGTCCAGATACTCCGTCAACGCCTGCTCCACCAACGCGGACAGACTCGTCCCCTCGTCGATCGCCTTGTGCTTCACCCGCCGAATCAATCCCGGCGGCAGATACACGTTGAACTGCGCCTTCTTCCCGCCGTCGTCCTTCATGTCTAGGATGCTAGCAATCTAGCCCCCCGTTCGGCAAGCAGCCCTCGAGCGGGACACTCCGCTCGAGGGCTGACGAAGGCTCGCTAGACGGCGGCGAGGAGGGCGTCGTCCAGTTCCTTGACGAGCCTGTGTCTGGGTCGGGCGCCGACGACGGACCAGATGACCTCGCCGCGGTGGAACAGCATCAGGGTCGGCAGCGCCATCACCCGGTAACGGGCCGCGATCGACGGGTTCTCGTCGGAGTTCAGTTTCACCACCGTCAGGTCGTTGCGCTCGGCATCGATCTGCTCGAGTACCGGCAGGATCTGGTGGCAGGGCGGGCACCACTGGGCCCAGAAGTCCACCAGCACCGGCTGGTCCGCACCCAGCACCACCTCGTCGAACGTGGCCTCGTCGACCGTCTTCAGGTCACTCATACTTGTCTCGTCCTCCAGCTCTCGGCATCGGCCAGGAGGTCGGTCAGCCGGGCCCGCAGCCCGGTGAGTTCGGCGATCCGCCGGTCCACCTCGGCAATCCGGGTCCGGTACGCGGTCAGTGACGCCGGGCAGACGTCGGCCCGTTCGTTGCCGGCTCGCAGGCACTCGATGAACGGGTACGTCTGCTCCGCCGTCAGTCCCAGCGACAGCAACGCCTTCACCTCGCGTACGACGACCACGTCGCCGGCGTCGTACGTCCGGTACCCGTTGGCCTCGCGACGGGGTTTCAGCAGCCCCTGCGACTCGTAGTACCGAACCGCCTTGACCGTCACTCCAGCCTCGGCCGCCAGATCGCTGATCCGCATTCCGCCTCCTTCACCTGACGCTAAACCTTGACCCTGGGGTCAAGGTCAAGCCAGCATAGTCCGGGCCTGCCGGTCCGGGCACCGCTGTAGCCGAAGGGCTGGTCGCAGCGGGTGGCGGACTCTAGGCTGCTGGGAATCTCACCGCCCTGGAGGTTCGGCATGGTTCGGCTCGTTCTGCTCAGTGGGTTTCTCGGCGCGGGGAAGACGACGACCATGCTGGCGGCGGCGCGACGGTACGGCGCGCAGGGCCACAGGGTCGCCGTGATCACGAACGACCAGGCAGCCGAACTCGTCGACACCACGCTGGCAAGGAGCGCTGTGGACGACGTGGAGGAGATCTCCGGAGGCTGCTTCTGCTGCCGGTTCGAGGACCTCGAGGCGGCGGTGAAGAGGCTCGTCGACGACACCGGAGTCGAGGTCGTGATCGCCGAGGCCGTGGGCAGTTGCACCGATCTGCAGGCAACCGTCGTCCGCCCGCTGCGGCGCTGGTACGGCGACGCACTCGAGGTCGCCCCGGTCACGACGATCGTCGACCCGGACCGGCTCCGCAGCCTCGCCGGTGACGAGTCCGACCTCGGCTACCTGTTCGCGAAGCAGTTGGCCGACGGCGACATCATCGCGCTGAACAAGCTCGACCTGTACGACCCGGACCTGCTCACCGCAGTAGGGGCCGAACTCGCCAGAGGGTTCCCGGCCGCGCGAGTGCTGACGTACTCCGCGACCACGCACGCCGGTCTGGCCGACCTGATGACCGCCTGGGAGTCGCCGGCTGAGACCGAGGCCGACCTCGACATCGACTACGACCGCTACGCGGCCGCGGAGGCGGCGCTGGCCTGGCTCAACCACACCGTCGTCCTGACCGGCACTCGCTTCTCCCCGCAGGATTGGGCGGAACGCGCGTTGGACGCGATCTCTACCGAGTGCGCCCGTCAGTCCTACCTGGTCGGCCACGCCAAGGTGGTGGTCGAGTCCGCCGCCGGACTCGTGAAGTTGAGCCTCACCGAAGCCGGTCAACGCGCTCGAGCCGATGTCGCGGCTGTCGGGACAGTCGATGCGGCCTCAGCCACGTTCAACCTCCGCGTGAACTGTGAGCCGGTAGCTCTCGACGACCTCGTCCGGCGTGCTGCCTTGGTGGCCGGTGACGCGGTCGGCGCCGTCGTGGCGTCCACGAGCGGCGCTGCCTTCCAGCCGTCGTACCCGCGGCCGACGCATCGGATCCCGGCGACTCAGGACACGTAAGCGGTGACCCACTCCCCCAGCACCTTGGCGCTGGTGTCGACCAGGGCCGGCCATTCGAGGGCGCCCTCGTCGGCGGAGTCGGAGACATGCTTGACGACTCGCACCGGTACGCCGTACTCCCGGCACGCGTAGACGACGCCGTACGCCTCCATGTCCACCAGGTCCGCCCGCTCCGCGAGTCGTGCCCGGATGACCGGATCCGTGACGAACACATCGCCCGAAGCGAGCACGGTCCCGTCGCCGCCCTCGACCTCCAAGACCTCCCGCGGGTCGATCCCGAGCGCTCGTACCGCATCCGCGTTGATGTCGTGATTGATCACCCGGGACGGCGAGTACACCCCCGCCATACCGTCCCGCAACGCCCCGGTCGTTCCCACGTTCAGCACCACCAGGTCGCTCGTGTCCCGCTCCCCCAGGGCCCGAGCTGTGGCCACCGCCGCCGCAGTCTTCCCCACCCCGGTAACCACCACAGGAATCCCCTCCGGCACATACCGAAGCTCCCCCACCACAGCCCCAACCACCAGGTACGTCGTCACCCTAGAGCGATCCCTTCGGCACGACCCACTCCACCGGCTGCCCGGTGATCTTGGCAATCCGGTCGTAGTCCTCGTCGTAATGCAGCACAGTCAGGCCGGCCAACTCGGCCGTAGCAGCAATGATCAGATCAGGCAGCCTGAAGCGGCGGTGCTGACTCTTCTTCGCAAGCTCGTGATGCACATCCAGCGCCCGGTCCATCGCTTCGCTGGTTACATCCACCCACCGCTGACCGTGGAGCGCTTCCCACAACCTCTCGTACCACTGTGGGTCGGGGGCGTTGTTCAGGTACTCGAGGGCCACCATCTGACAGGCGGCGAGTCTGCCTTCGACGAGCAGCGACTGAAATCTCCGGAAGACGTCCTCGGATCGCGACTGGTAGACGTAGACGGACGTGTCCGCCAAGTAGACGGTGCTGGCCATCATGCGCTGCGGTCCTCCCGGACGCGTTCGGCCAGGCCTTCCAGGTCGCGACCGCCACCGTAACGCCATGCCTCGGCTGCGCCCGAGAAATCCATCGGCGCACTCGCGAAGATCTCGGCAATCTCCCTGCCCCGCCGCCGTACGGCGAGCTCCCGGAGAGCGCCATTGATGGTCTCCACCTTGCTGTCGGTACCCAACTCAGCCCGGGCAGCTTCCAGCCACTCATCGTTTACGTCGACCGAGATGCGTGTCATGCGGTCGACTTTACACCAGGACTACCTTGACGAGCACACCAAAATTCGCACCGACAATGCACCAGACGGCCGACAAAGATGCACCAATTCAGACTGGATCCTGGTGCGTCAGCCGACGGTGACGGTGGGGTTGCCTGGGTCGGCGGCTTCGCCCATTTCTTCGGCGATGCGCATGGCTTCCTCGATCAGGGTCTCGACGATCGCGGACTCGGGGACGGTCTTGATGACCTCGCCCCTGACGAAGATCTGGCCCTTCCCGTTGCCGGAGGCGACGCCGAGGTCGGCCTCGCGGGCCTCGCCCGGGCCGTTGACGACACAACCCATCACCGCGACACGGAGCGGGACCTCCATGCCCTCGAGCCCGGCGGTGACCTGCTCGGCCAGCGTGTAGACGTCCACCTGGGCGCGGCCGCAGGACGGGCAGGACACGATCTCGAGCTTGCGCTCGCGCAGGTTCAGCGACTGCAGGATCTGCAGGCCGACCTTGACCTCCTCGACCGGCGGCGCGGACAGCGACACCCGGATGGTGTCGCCGATGCCCTTGGACAGCAGCGCACCGAAGGCGACCGCCGACTTGATCGTGCCCTGGAACGCCGGGCCGGCCTCGGTCACCCCGAGGTGCAGCGGCCAGTCGCCCCGCTCGGCGAGCATCTCGTACGCCTGCACCATCACGACCGGGTCGTTGTGCTTGACCGAGATCTTGAAGTCGTGGAAGTCGTGCTCCTCGAACAGCGACGCCTCCCAGACGGCCGACTCGACCAGCGCCTCCGGCGTCGCCTTGCCGTACTTCTCCAGCAGACGCTTGTCCAGCGACCCGGCGTTCACGCCGATCCGGATCGACGTGCCGTGGTCCTTGGCCGCGGCCGCGATCTCCTTCACCTGGTCGTCGAACTTGCGGATGTTGCCCGGGTTCACCCGGACCGCCGCACAGCCGGCCTCGATCGCGGCGAACACGTACTTCGGCTGGAAGTGGATGTCGGCGATCACCGGGATCTGCGAGTGCCTCGCGATCTCCGGCAGCGCGTCGGCGTCGTCCTGGGACGGGCACGCGACCCGGACGATGTCGCAACCGGCCGCGGTCAGCTCCGCGATCTGCTGCAGGGTCGTGTTGACGTCGGCGGTCAGCGTCGTCGTCATCGACTGCACGGAGATCGGGGCGTCACCGCCGACCAGCACCTTGCCGACCTTGATCTGGCGGGTCTTGCGGCGCGGAGCGAGGGTCGGCGGCGGCAGCGCGGGCATGCCCAGGTTGATGCTCATGGGTCCTTTATCCGTTGGGGTCGGGCGTTATCCGTTGAAGAGCCTGATCGGGTTGACGATGTCGGCGATGACGAGCAGCACGCCCATCACCACGATGACACTGGCCGCGACGTACGCGATCGGGAGCAGCTTGGCCACGTCGACGTACCCGGGGTCGGGCCGGCCGAACAGCCTGGCGACGCCGCGCCGGAGGCCTTCCCAGATCGCGCCGATCATGTGACCGCCGTCCAGCGGCAGCAGCGGGATGAAGTTGAACAGGGCGAGGAACAGGTTCAGCGAGGCGAGCAGCGAGATCAGGAACGCGATCCGCTCGCCGCCGGTGAGCGACTGGTTCGAGGCGATCTCGCCGGCCACCCGGCTGGCGCCGACCACGCTCATCGGGCTGTCCTCGTCCCGGTCGCCGCCGACGATCGACTTGGCCACGCCGACGAGCTTCTCCGGGAAGTTGCCGATCGCCTGCACCGTCGCGACGGTCAGCTCGCCCATCTTGTTGACGACGAACCCGAAGTCCTGCCGCTCGACCTTCATCTCCGGCGAGACGCCGAGGAACCCGACCGAGACGATCTTGTCGGAGCCGGCCTCGTCGCGGACCTGGTTGATGATCGTGTTCGTCCGCAGGGTCTTCTGCTCACCGTTGCGCTCGACAACGATCGTCGCGGGCTTGTCGGTGTTCGCCCGGATCAGCGGGGTGAGCTGGTCCCAGCTGGTGATCGGGGTGCCGTTGAAGGAGACGATCTTGTCGCCGACCTGGAATCCGGCGGTCTTGGCCGGTGACACCTGGTCGCCCGCCTCGCACTTGCGGTCGGCGGACGCCTGGTCGGCCGGGATGACGCAGTCGGTGACGGTGGCAACGGTCGTCTGCGCGACGTTGGCGCCGTACAGCATGAACAGGCCGCCGAACAGCACGAACGCGATCGCCACGTTGACCAGCGGCCCGGACGCCATCACGATCAGCTTCTTCCACCACGCCTTCTGGTAGAAGAGCCGGCCGTTGTCCTCGGGCGAAATCGTCTCGTACTCCGCGTTGCGGGCGTTCTCCACCATCGACTGGATCGGGCCGGTGTTGGCCTTGCGGACCTTGCTCGGGTCCTCGCCCTTGGCCGGCGGCATCATCCCGATGATCCGGACGAAACCACCCGCCGGGATCAGCTTGATGCCGTACTCGGTCTCGCCGCGCTTGGTCGACCACAGCGTCCGCCCGAAGCCGACGAAGAACTGGGTCACCTTCATGCCGAACGCCTTCGCGGGCAGCATGTGGCCCAGCTCGTGCAGCCCGACCGAGATCAGGATGCCGGCCACGAACAGCACGATGCCGAGGGCGGTGAGGAGTGCGGTCATGCCTTTGTGGTCTCCTGTACGGCGGTCAGTTCACGGGCCCGGGCGCGGGCCCAGGCGTCCGCGGCGAGTACGTCGTCGATGGACAGTTCCTCATACGAGGGTACGTCGTGTTCGGTCACCACCCGGGCCACTGTGTCGACGATCGCAAGGAACGGCAGCCGCCCGTCCCGGAACGCCTGGACGCACACCTCGTTCGCGGCGTTCAGTACGGCGGGAGCCGTACCGCCGCGCTCACCGGCCTCCCGGGCCAGCTGGACCGCGGGGAACGCCTCGTCGTCCAGCGGCTCGAACTCCCAGGTGTGCGCGGTGGTCCAGTCACAGGGCGGCGCGACGTCCGGAATCCGGTCGGGCCAGCTGAGCGCGAGCGCGATCGGGAGCCGCATGTCCGGCGGTGACGCCTGGACCACGGTGGAGCCGTCGATGAACTCCACCATCGAGTGCACGATCGACTGCGGGTGCACCACCACGTCGATCCGGTTCATCGGCAGCCCGTACAGCAGGTGCGCCTCGATCACCTCGAGACCCTTGTTGACCAGGTTGGCCGAGTTGATCGTGATCACCGGGCCCATGTCCCAGGTCGGGTGGTTCATCGCCTGCTCCGGCGTCACGTCGGCCATCTCGGCCCGCGACCGGCCCCGGAACGGTCCACCGCTCGCCGTCACGACCAGACGCCGTACCTCGTCGGCGGTGCCGCTGCGCAGGCACTGAGCGATCGCGCTGTGCTCGGAGTCGACCGGGACCACCTGGCCCGGCTTCGCCCGGCGCGTCACCAGCGGGCCACCGACGACGAGGGACTCCTTGTTGGCCAGCGCGAGGGTCGTCCCCGCGTCGAGGGCCGCGAGCGTCGGCCGGAGGCCGACCGAGCCGGTGATGCCGTTGAGAACCACGTCACACGGCATCGCCGCGATCTCGCTGGACGCGTCCGGCCCGGTGACGATCTTCGGGATCCGGAACTCGCCGTGGGCGTACCCCTTGCGCTGCGCCTCCGCGTAGAACGCGAGCTGCAGGTCCTGGGCGACCGTGGCCTTCGCCACCGCGACCACCTCGACGCCGAACTCGAGCGCCTGCTGCGCGAGCAGGGCGACGTTGTCGCCGCCGGCCGAGATCGCGAGCACCCGGAACCTGTCGCGGTTCCGGCCGATCAGCTCCAGCGCCTGGGTGCCGACAGAGCCGGTCGAGCCGAGGATGACGACGGTACGCGGATTCACGTGCGCCATTGTCCCAGGTCGGCCCGCGAGTCAGCGATTCGGCCGGGCTACTCCAGATACAGCCTGAGCGGGAGGCCTCCGAGCCGGATCTCGGTGCCGTCGCCGACGAACTCGGTGTGGACCGGCACGCCGTTGATTGAGGTGCCGTTGGTGGAGCCCAGGTCCCGAAGCTCGTAGCCGGACGCGTCGATCCTCAGCAACTCGGCGTGGTGTCGGCTCACCTCGGCACGGTCGAGGATCAGGTCGCACTCCGGCGCGCGCCCGATCCGCACGAGATCGAGCAGCGGTACGACGTCTCCGTCCGCACCGACAAGTACCGCTTGCGGACCGTTTTCCAGAGCCGACGCGATCTGCCCCACGCCCGCGGTGCGGATCGGCAGCGAGACGAGCAGATCGTCACCTTTGTCGACGCGCAGGTTGTGCTGAGCGCCGTACCCCCGCAGCAGGTCGTCGTGCTCGTCGATGACTACCGCGGACACGTGGTAGTAGCCCGGAGGTAGCTGTGCGCACGCCGCTCCGCCGAGCGTCGTGGTGAGCACCAGAGCGTCGTACTCACGGTGGCTGACGTCGGTGATGGTGATTAGCACCGGTTTGTTGGCACCCAGGTGTGCCTCGGCGCCACCGTCCCCCGGTGTGAACTCCACTGTGAGCAGTGGCGCGGGCCGGACTTCCTCGAGCCCGACGAGGCGATCCACGACCGGGACTGTGCCGATGGGAACGGACAGCGGCACATACTGGCCGTGCGACCGCACCAGGACGTCAACCCGCGGTTGCAGGGACCTGTCCTTGCGGCGCGCCAGCAGGAACGCACCGACCATCCCCTTGCCGAAGACGAAGGTCTCGTCCCCCACCACGGCCCTTACGAATCCACTGGACGGCTCCATCGTCACCCAGTATCCCGGACCGACGACTCCGGTACGGCGGAACGCGGTGTGCCGCGGTGGTCTAGCGTTGGGGCTTGTGTCTGAAGCTGTGTTGATCGTCGAGAACGATCCCGGTAGCGGTCCGGGCCGCTTGCTCGGCTGGCTCGAGGAGCGCGGCCTGTCGTACGTCGTCGTCCGTGCCTGGGACGGCGAGCCGGTTCCGGCGAGCGCCGACGGGTACGCCGCGCTGATCCTCCTGGGCGGCGGGATGCTGCCGGACGCCGACGACGCCTCGCCGTGGCTTCCGGCCGAGCGGGAGCTGTTGCGTACGACGACCGAGGACGGCCGGGTGCCGGTGCTCGGCATCTGTCTGGGCGCGCAACTGCTGGCCCACACGTTCGGCGGTGAGGTGCGCGGGAAGTACGGGCTGCCCGAGAAGGGCGTGACCGAGCTGACCTTGCTGCCCGGTGCCGAGGACGATCCGCTGCTTGCCGGCCTGCCGGCGACCGTCCGGGCGATCGAGAGCCATCAGGACCAGATCACCCGGCTGCCGGACGGCGCCGTACCGCTGATGTCGAGCGAACGCTGCCGCCACCAGATGCTGCGGATCGGCCGCAGCTGGGGCGTGCAGTTCCATCCCGAGGTCAGTCCCGACCGGGTACGGCGCTGGGACGCCGGCACCCTGCGGTCCTGGGGATTCGACCCGGACACCGTGATGGCGGAGGCCGAGCGGCATGCGGCCGAGCTGGAGCGCACCTGGTCCGCGGTCTTCGGCCGGTTCCTCGACGCCGCCGGTGTCCGGGCGCCGACGACCGGTAGCGGCGCTACCTTTGGTGCATGAGTCTGGAGCAGCCGCCGCCCTCGCACCGCGCGTCCGACAGAGACCGTGAACATGCCGCCGCCGTGGTCCAGGAGGCACACGGCGACGGGCGGCTGGACTTCCAGGAACTCGACGAGCGGCTCACCCAGATCTACTCGGCCAAGACCCAGCTGGAACTGCGCAACGCGACGGCCGACCTGGTGCCGGTCGCACACGGCAGCAACGCGGTCGAGCTGACCATCCGGGCCAAGCACAGTTCGCAGAAGCGCGAAGGCCCGTGGACCGTCCCGCAGAAGGTCGTCGCGGTCGCCGAGCACTCCTCGGTCCGGCTCGACTTCACCGATGCGGTGGTCCGTTGGCCCGAGATCCACGTCGACGCGCAGGCCAAGCACAGTTCGGTCGTGATGATCGTGCCGGAGGGCTGGAGCATCGACCTCGACGCCGTCGACATGGTCCACGGGACAGCCAAGAACAAGGCGACCACACCGCGGTCCGGCGGAGTCCGCCTGCGCGTGACCGGCCAGGCCAAGCACGGGTCGATCGTCGTCCGTCATCCGCGCAAGCGCCACTGGTGGTGGCCCTGGTACCGGAAGTGACCTACGCCGCTCCCCGACGGTGCCGTAGCAGCTAGCGTGAGCTCCATGACGGCTTCGCTGGATCTCGTGGACGTGGACTCGCTGCTGACCGAGGAGGAGATCGACGTCCGGGCGACCGCGCGGCGGTTCGCGGACGAGCGGCTGCGGCCGTCGCTGCCGGAGTGGTTCGAGTCGGCGACCGTCCCCGCGCGGGAGCTGGCGAAGGAGCTGGGTGCGCTCGGCTTCCTCGGAATGCACCTGACCGGGTACGGCTGCGCCGGGCTGGGTCCGGTCGCGTACGGGCTCGCCTGTCTCGAGATCGAGGCGGCCGACTCCGGCATGCGGTCGCTGGTGTCGGTGCAGGGGTCGCTGGCGATGTACGCGATCTGGAAGTACGGCAGCGAGGAACAGAAGAAGGAGTGGCTGCCGCGGATGTCCGCGGGTGAGGCGATCGGCTGCTTCGGCCTGACCGAACCCGACTTCGGCTCCAACCCGGCCGGGATGCGCACCACCGCCCGCCGCGACGGCGACGACTGGGTGCTGAACGGTTCGAAGATGTGGATCACCAACGGCTCGGTGGCCGACGTCGCTGTGGTCTGGGCCCGGACGGACGACGGCGTCCGCGGCTTCGTCGTACCCACCTCGACGCCCGGGTTCTCGGCGCCGGAGATCACCGGGAAACTGTCGCTGCGCGCCTCGGTCACGTCCGAGCTGGTGCTGGACGACGTACGCCTGCCGGCGTCGGCTCTGTTGCCCGAGGCACGCGGTCTGTCCGGACCGCTCGGCTGCCTGAACGAGGCCCGGTTCGGCATCATATTCGGCGCGATGGGCGCCGCCCGGGACTGCCTCGAGACCGCGCTCGCGTACGCCGGGGAGCGGACTGTCTTCGACAAGCCGCTGGCCGCCTACCAGCTGACCCAGGCCAAGCTGGCCGACATGGCGGTCGAGCTGAACAAGGGCATCCTGCTCGCCGTCCACCTCGGCCGGCTGAAGGAGAAGGGCGCGCTGCGGCCCGAGCAGGTCAGCGTCGGCAAGCTCAACAACGTCCGCGAGGCGATCGCCATCGCCCGCGAGTGCCGCACGATCCTGGCCGCCAACGGCATCAGCGGCGAGTATCCGATCATGCGCCACGCCAACAACCTCGAGTCCGTCCTCACCTACGAAGGCACCTCCGAGGTCCACCAACTGGTCATCGGCCAGACTCTCACCGGCCACGCCGCCTTCCGCTGACCTGTGGGTGCATGGCGAATCGCCGCCTGGGTACCGTGAGTGAACGGGGACTACGGAAGGTCACACTGACGCCCCGCCGAGTTCTCGTGTCGTCTCCGCCCGCGGCGCTCATACGCCTGGAAGGAGCAAACAATGAGAATCGGTGCCGGTATCGCGCTGATCGCCATCGGCGCCATCATCGCCTTCGCCGTCCGCGACACGTCCGAGTCGCTGAACCTGACCGCGCTGGGAATCATCATCATGCTCGCCGGTGTGGCCGGTCTGTGGGTGTCCTACCGGCTCGCCAACCCGCGCAGGCGTGACGATTTCACCGTGATCGACCCGTCGGTCGAGAAGCAGTACCGGACGGACCCGCCGGAGCAGGTGGCCGAGCGCACCATCGACGTGACGCCGAGCCATCTGCGCGAGAAGCGCCGGGACTGAGTCAGCCCAGCGGCTTGAACAGGTAGTCGCAGGGGTCCGCGTGCGAGCGGACGACGTTGCCCTCGGCATCTTGTTCGGTCCAGGTGTCGACCACCCCGGCGCCGTCCCACGGCCGGTAGCCCAGCCGCTCGTACAGCCTGCGCGCGCCGACGGTGCCGGCAGCGACGGCCAGCCCGATCGCCGGCTTGGACCAGTCGGCCGCGATCGCCTCGGCGGCGCGGATGATCGCCGTACCGATCCCCTGACCCTGGACGTAGGCGTGCAGCGCGTTGATCTCGGCGGCGTCGTGCACGGCTCGGACTTCGGCGTACTTCGACTCCTTGAGCAGCAACGCGTGGCCGACGACCTCGCCGTCGCGGTGAGCGAGCAGGAACAGACCGTCGCCGCGCTGCTGCGTCTCCCACCGGTCACGCAGGTGGTGCCTCGCCGCAGGCTCAGCCGGCGCCATGAGCCGGTCGACGTCGTCCTGAGTAGCGGGCCTGATGTCCATCAGCCGACCGTACGGCGTGGTGCCTCCCGGCCGCATCTTCTTTCGGGCTGCCTGCTCTTTAAGGCTGCCTGAAGGGTCCCGGCGAGGCTGAACCATGGACCGGAATCGCGAACTGCTGGAGCGTCTGTGGCCGACCACGGACCAGCTCGCCCTGTCGGCGGAGGCCGAACACGAGTTGCGTGCGGAAGACTACGTCCTCGAACTGCCGCAGTCTGGTGAGCGGATCACCGGGCGGGACACGATGCGGGCGATGCAGCAGGAGTACCCGAACCCGCCGTCGATCCAGATCCAGCGGATCACCGGGGCCGGCGACCATTTCGTCGTACTCGGTCGCTCGGACTACGGCGGCGACATCTACTACGTCGCCAACATCGTCGAGTTCCGCGACGGGCGGATCGCGCGTGAGACCCGGATCTACGGCCCGCCCTTCCCGCCGCCCGAGTGGCGGCGGAAGTACGCCGGCTGACTACTTGGCGACCTCCGTCGCTCGGGACTCGCGGACGACGGTGACGCGGATCTGGCCGGGGTAGGTGAGCTCCTCCTCGACCTGCTTGGCGATGTCGCGCGCCATCACCTGGGCGCCGATGTCGTCGACGGCGTCCGGCAGCACCATCACCCGGATCTCCCGGCCGGCCTGCATCGCGAACACCTTCTCGACGCCGTCGTGCTGCATCGCGATCTCCTCGAGCCGCTCCAGCCGCTGCACGTACGCCTCCAGCGATTCCCGCCGCGCCCCCGGCCGGCCGCCGCTCACCGCGTCCGCCGCCTGGGTCAGCACCGCCTCGACGGTCCGCACCTCGACCTCGTTGTGGTGCGCCTCGATGCAGTGCACGACGTCGTCGCTCTCGCCGTACTTCCGGGCCAGCTCGGCACCCACGATCGCGTGACTGCCCTCGGACTCGTGCGTCAGCGCCTTGCCGACGTCGTGCAGGAACGCACCGCGCTTGCACAGCTTCGGATCCAGGCCCAGCTCGGCCGCCATCATCCCGGCGATGTGCGCCGACTCGACCAGGTGCTTGAGCACGTTCTGCCCGTACGACGTCCGGTAACGCAGCAGGCCCATCGTCCGGGCCAGCTCCGGGTGCAGGTCGGTGATCCCGACCTCCGCCATCGCGTCCTCGGCGGCGCGCTCGCACAGCTCGGCCACCTCGCCCTTGCTGCGTTCGTAGATCTCCTCGATCCGGCTCGGGTGGATCCGGCCGTCCAGCACCAGCGAATCCAGGGTCAGCCGTGCGGTCTCCCGCCGTACCGGATCGAAGCAGGACAGCAGCACCGCCTCGGGAGTGTCGTCGATGATCAGGTTGACGCCGGTGGTCTGCTCGAACGACCGGATGTTGCGGCCCTCGCGGCCGATGATCCGGCCCTTCATGTCGTCACTCGGCAGATGCACCACCGACACGACCGACTCACTGGTCTGCTCCGACGCCAGCCGCTGCACCGCGCCGGTGATGATCTTGCGGGCCTTGGTCTCGCCCTCGTCCAGCGCCTGCCGCTCGATGTCGCGCACGATCGCATGCGCCTGCCGTTTCGCCTCCGCCTCGATCGACGCGATCAGCTCGGCCTTCGCCTGCTCGGCGGTCAGATTCGCGACACCCTCCAGGATCCGCCGGCGCTCGTCCTCCAGGTCGCGGATCTCGGCCTTGCGGCGGTCCAGCTCGGCCAGTTGCGCGGTCAGCTCGGCCTGGCGCTCCTCGATCGCGCGGTGCTGCTCGTCGAGCCGCTCCTCACGTTCGGTGAGCCGGTGCTCACGGCGTTCCATCTCCAGACGCTGCTCGCGCAGGTCGTCGCGGATCGACTGCGCCTCCGACTCGGCTTCCCGCCGTACGTCGGACGCCCGCTGCTCGGCCTCCCGCCGTACCTCCGTCGCCCGGTCCTCCGCGGCCCGGCGGATCTCCTCGGCCCGCTGCTCGGCGGCCTCAGCCCGGACCCGCAGTACGGCGGCGTCCTCCTCGGCCTGGCGCCGTACCGACTCGGCCGCGGCCTTCGCGGTGGCGGTGATGGAGGCGGCCTCGAGTTCGGCGGCCGCCGAACCCTCCGCGGCCTTGCGCCGGTTGAGGGTGAAGCCGATCCAGGCCAGCAGGCCGGCGATCAGCAATCCGATCAGGGACAGCCCCATCGACGTAGCCGTCATGGGCGTCTCCCCTCGTTCGAGTCACGCACCAGGCGGGACTGTGGCCGTCGGTCGAAGGGATTCGCCACATGTACGGTCGACTGACGGTACGGCTGACCGCACCACCGGCGTACGGCGGTGCGCTGTCCGTCCGTTACGGCGGTACCGGTTCGGCTCGGCGGCCACTGGATGCGCTTCATCCAGGTCGCGGTACTCATGGCCGCCACCGACGAACGCGGTGCCGTCTATCCGACGGCGCTGGTCGCCGTCATCAGTCTCAGCTCGGTCGAGCGTGGTGTCGTGTCTTCTCTCCGGCCGGTCGGCCGATGATCAACCGGCCTGCCGGTGCTATAACCGCCACCGTCAGGTGGAGTGATCCCTTTCTGATTCCGAGGCTAGGCGCGCCCCACCACCCGGTCAAGACGGACACTCCCGCACCCCCCACCCGCCACCCCCACAAACCACCACC
>NZ_BAAGPM010000066.1:0-877 GCF_054784135.1 Kribbella swartbergensis | reverse complement strand
TCGGTGCAATGGCTTTGGGGCAGTTGATCATCGGCCCTCTGTCCGATCGGTTCGGACGCCGGCCCGTGCTTCTGATCGGGCTTCTGACATTCGTGGTGGGCTCCGTCCTGTGCCTGCTGGCCCAGAGCATCGGCGTCCTGATCGTCGGCCGCATCGTGCAGGCCATCGGAGGCTGTGCTGGGATCACGCTCAGCCGTGCCATCGTGCGTGATCTCTATGGGCGCAACCAGGTGGCCAGCATGATTGCCTATGTCACTATGGGCATGGCGGTCGCTCCCATGATTGCGCCGACCATCGGCGGCCTGCTCGAGACGTTTTTCGGATGGCGCGCTTCGTTCGCGTTTCTGATCGGTTTCGGTGGGCTCGCCCTCGTGTTTGCGTATTGGGGGCTCAGCGAGACCAACCACAACCGCGCCTCAGGGGAGAGTGCGCGCGAACTCCTGCAGGGCTACCGCAGCCTCTTTCGCTCCCGCCAGTTCTGGGGCTACACCCTAGTGACCAGCTTCGTGTCGGCCATGTTCTTCGCCTTTCTGGCGGGTGCCCCGTACGTGATGATCGAACTGCTGGGGCGCAGCCCGGCGGAGTACGGGTTCTATTTTGCCATGGTGCCGTGCGGCTACATGCTGGGCAACTTCGCCACGGGCCACCTCGCAGGCACCATGGGGCCAAACCGGATGATCCTAGCGGGCACGCTCCTGTCTCTCGCCAGCATTGCAGCCACGGCCGCTTTGATCGCTGCAGGCTTCCTGGTGCCGGTTGCTCTGTTCGGGCCGATGCTCTTCATCGGTGTGGCGAACGGGCTGGTTCTGCCGAGTGGCATTGCAGGTGCCGTGAGCGTGAGGCCGGATCTCGCAGGAGCCGCCTCCGGCCTCTCGGG
>NZ_BAAGPM010000065.1:0-71482 GCF_054784135.1 Kribbella swartbergensis | reverse complement strand
CACGTGTCGCCTATGTCCTGAGACATCTGTCGCCTATGTGTTGAACCACAACACTGCCGGGGGCGCGGACGATCTGGGCGATCCTTGCTCGCGGACACCGCGAGCGTGGATCGCCCGCCGTGTTTGCGGGGGTGCAACCCCCAACACCCCACAACTGGCAGGTGCCGAAGGCAACTGGCTGGATCCCGTGGGGAGGCAGATTGATCACGGGGCCGGCTCTCTGGTGAAGCGGGGAGCTGGGAGGCCGGTCAGGTGGCCGGCGGGGAGGGTTCGGTCGCAGAGGACCAGGAGGAGGTCTTGGGCCTTGCCGGACAGGACCTCGCCGGTGCCGTGGGTCCAATCGAGGTCCGTCGCGCGGAGTTGGACGCCGGTCAGGTCGACGCCGAAGTACTTGAGCTGCCGGGGCTTCAGGTCACTGAGGATGTGACGCAGGCGGTCCTCGGGGACCTGGCGGTCGATGCCGAGGGCGACGGTGAGGTCGAGGCCGTGGATGACGTCGTGGGACAGGGCGCCCTGGTAGCCGCCGCCCGGCGGTTTCCACGGGTGGTCGATGTTCTGGCGGAGCGACTCGGTCAGCTCCGCCGCGGAGAGGTCGGCGGCGTCCCGGCGCGCCTGGCGGTCGGCGTACCGGTCGAAGTTGCCGCGAGCCTTGACCATCCCCAGCAGGAACCCGGGCAGGGTGATCCGGTAGGGCATCGTGATGTGGGCGACGAGTTCACGCACTCGCCAGCCCGAGCACAGGGTCGGCTTGTCCCAGTGGTCGGGCTGTAGTCCGGCCAGGATGTCGGCGAGGTCAGCCCGCTCCCCCGCGACAGCCGCTCTGATGTCCGTCATACCCGACCGACGAACGGGATCCGGTCAGACGGACACCTCGTCGAGCCGTCTTGCGAGATACCGGCGCTCGGCCTCCGTGGCCGCGAGTTCGACCGCTTCCCGGTACGACGCCGCCGCCTCGGCGTACCGGCCAAGCCGGCGGAGGAAGTCGGCCCGTGTGGCGGGCAGCAAGTGGTAGCCGGCCAGTGGACCCGCTGCCAACTCGTCCACGAGGCGGAGCCCCACAGCAGGCCCGTCAGCCATGCCTATGGCGACTGCCCGGTTCAGTGCGACCACCGGGGTCTGCTTCAGCTGCCCGTACAGTGCGGCGATCTGCGGCCAGTCGGTGTCGGCCGCCGTACGGGCGGATGCGTGACAGGCAGCGATAGCGGCCTGCACCTGGTACGGCCCGGGCGTACCGCGGCGCAGCGTGGCCTCCAGCAGGCTCACGCCTTCGGTGATCTGTGAGTGGTCCCAGCGGGTGCGGTCCTGGTCCTCCAACGTCACCAGTACGCCGTCGGCACTCAGCCGGGTGTCACGGCGCGCGTCGTGCAGCAGCATCAGTGCGAGGAGTCCGGCCGCCTCCGGCTCGTCCGGCATCAGTTGCACGAGCAGACGAGCCAATCTGATCGCCTCACTGCTCAGACTGCTGCGTACGACGTCTGTGTAGCCCTCGTTGAACAGCAGATAGAGCACAGCCAGTACGGCGGGTGTCCGCTCGGGCAGCAGGTGCGCAGGTGGGACTCGATAGGGGATGCCGGCGTGCTGGATCTTCTGCTTGGCCCTGGTGAGTCGCTTCGACATGGTCGACTCCGGGACCAGGAAGGCCCGGGCGATCTCCGCCGTACTGAGGCCGGCCAAGGTACGCAGCGTCAGCGCCACCCGCGCCTCCATCGCCAGCGCCGGGTGGCAGCAGGTGAACATGAGCCGCAGCCGGTCGTCCGGTACGTCGTACGGCTCGTCGGAGTCGTGTCCCAACGCAGCCACCTCCTTCAGCTTGGCCGCACCCACGGCCTCCCGGCGCAACCAGTCGACCGCCTTGTTGCGGGCGGTGGTGGTCAGCCAGGCTCCTGGCTTGTCGGGTACGCCTTCCCGCGGCCAGCGCTCCAGAGCCGCGGCGAACGCCTCCTGGGCGCACTCCTCGGCCAGCTCCCAGTCACCGGTGACGCGGATGAGCGTGGCCACCACCTGGCCCCACTCCTGGCGATAGAGCTGCTCGAACGTCACACAACCCCCGGCGGCGGCTCCAGCACCGGCCGGATCTCGATCGTCCCGTAGCCGGCGGCGGGATGCTTTGCGGCGATCTCGATCGCCTCGTCCAGGTCGGCGCAGTTGATCAGCACGAACCCGCCGATCTGCTCCTTGGTCTCCGCGAACGGCCCGTCGGTCAGCAGCACCTCGTCGTTGCGCACCCGCAGGGTGGTCGCCTCCGACGGCGGCCGCAGCCCGGCCCCACCCTCGACGACGCCGCGCCGCACCATCTCCTCCGACCAGCCACCGCACCCGTCGTTCGCATGCGCCGCGGCCGACTCGTCACCACAGATCATCAGCAAGTACTTCACAGTCCTCCTCCAGAGCTCTCACCCCACCGACGAACGACCCGAGCGGAAACGGACACCCCCACCGTAGAACGCCGGCCGTCGCCGGCCGTGAGATCTGGCGGGCCGGCGTGGGCCGGACTAGCGTCGGGGAAGACCGGCAGGGATGGGGAGGACTGAGATGGCCGGACGAGTGGTGCATTTCGAGATTCCGTACGACGACGGTGATCGGGCCCGGCGGTTCTACGGCGAAGTGTTCGGGTGGCAGCTCCAGGAGCTCCCGGAGCTGCAGTACACGATGGTGTCGACCGGGCCGGTGACCGACGAGGGATTCCCGGCCGAGACCGGGTTCATCAACGGCGGGATGTTCGACCGGGCCAGCGCCGGGGAGATCAACCGGCCGGTGCTGACCATCGACGTCGACGACATCGACGCGACCTGGAAGTCGATCGAGGCGCTCGGCGGCCGGACCGTGGGTGAGAAGATCCCGGTCGGCGACATGGGCTTCGCGGCGTACTTCACCGACTCCGAGGGGAACCTGATCGGCCTCTGGCAGTCCGCGTCCGGCGGCTGATCCTCGCGGGTGCGGGGGCGTGCCTAGACTTCCCGTGTCGGCGTCTTCGGGAGGATCCTCATGCCTGACCGCATCCAGACCATCGCGTATCCGGCCCCGGGATCGCGGCCGTCGAGGCGGGAGCCGGAGCCGCTGGCGCCGCACGTCATCGTGCTGTTCGGGGCGACCGGGGATCTCGCCAAGCGCAAACTCCTGCCGGGGCTGGCGTACCTGCAGCAGTCCAAGTTCGCGCCCGACGTACGCATCATCGGTACGGCGACCGAGGACCTCACCTGCGACGAGTTCCGGGCCCGGGCGCGGCAGGCCGTGGAGACGTTCGGGACGCACCGTTTCAGCGACGAGGAGTGGGCCCAGTTCGCCGAGCGGCTCGAGTACGTGCCGGTCACCGCCGGCCCGGAAGCACTGGCGGCCGCGGTCAAGGCCGCCGAGGCGCTGCTCGGGCCGGACACCTGCCGGCTGCACTACCTGTCCGTGCCGCCGAAGGCCGCGCAGGCGGTGATCGCGATGCTGCGCGACGCGGACCTGGTCGAGCGGGCCCGGGTCGTGATGGAGAAGCCGTTCGGCGACGACCTGGCCAGCGCGATCCAGTTGAACAACTTCGTCCACGAGACCTTCGACGAGTCGCAGATCTTCCGGATCGACCACTTCCTCGGCAAGGAAGCCGCGCTGAACATCCTCGCGTTCCGGTTCGCCAACGGGTTGTTCGAGCCGATCTGGAACCGCAACTTCATCGACCACGTGCAGATCGACATCCCCGAGTCCCTCGGACTGGACCAGCGGGCCACCTTCTACGAGCCGACCGGGGCGTTCAAGGACATGGTCGTCACCCACCTCATGCAGGTGATGTCGTTCGTCGCGATGGAGCCGCCGACCGCCCTGGAGCCCCGGGCGATCTCGGAGGAGAAGAACAAGGTCTTCCGGTCCATGCTGCCGATCAACCCGGCCGACGTGGTCCGCGGCCAGTACTCCGGCTACCGGCACGAGGACGGGGTCGCGCCGGACTCCGACACCGAGACGTTCATCGCGCTGAAGGTCGGCATCGACAACTGGCGCTGGGCCGGCGTCCCGTTCTACCTGCGGACCGGCAAGCGGATGGCCGAGGGGATGCGGATCATCTCGATCGCGTTCAAGGAGGCGCCGAAGACGATGTTCGGTGTGGGCTCCGGGGTCGGGTCGCAGGGGCCGGACCACCTGACGTTCGACCTGGCCGACTCGTCCCGGGTGTCACTGTCGTTCTACGGCAAGCGGCCCGGTCCGGGGATGCGGCTGGAGAAGCTCTCGATGCAGTTCTCGACCCAGGAGACGGAGAGTGCGGGCGACGTACTGGAGGCGTACGAGCGGCTGATCCTCGACGCGATGCGCGGCGACCACACCCTGTTCACCACCGCCGAGGGCATCGAGTCGCTGTGGGATCGGTCCGCTCTGCTTCTGGACGACCCGCCCCCGGTCAAGCCCTACCAGCCCGGCACCTGGGGCCCCAACGCCATCCACCAACTCATCGCCCCACGGGCCTGGCGCCTCCCCTTCGAACGAGAGTGGCGCGAGGCGAAGTAGAACGGCCAGGTCCGTGGCGGTGGTCCCGCTGATCCGTCCCCCGCGTCAGGTCGAGGTGTTGCCGCCGGTTCGTGGGTAGGCGCACTATCGAGGTGTGATGTGAGTCACAAACGCCTGATGGTGGCTGGAGGTGGGTGGATGACCGGGACCAGAACGCACCTGAGCGGGGAGCGGGCGCCGTGCGGGCGGCTGGGGGACGCGGACCGGAGCCAGGAGGACGACTTCGAGGGTTTCCGGATGGACGACATGCACTACGCGTGCGGGTGCCGCCGGATCCGGCACGAGTTCCATGACGGGAGCGTGCGGATCCAGACCGTGCGGCACGACGGGAAGATCCTGCTGGACGAGCACAGCGGGGACCACGAAGCCTGACGGGCAGGTGAAGGCGATGACCTTTCACGACGTCGTGGTGATCGGTGGAGGCGGCGCCGGGCTGCGGGCCGCCATCGCGGTGGCGGAGACCAACCCGGCGCTGCGGGTGGCGGTCGTCTCGAAGGTGTACCCGATGCGCAGCCACACGGTGTCGGCCGAGGGCGGCGCCGCGGCCGTTGCCGGTGACGACGACTCCCTCGACGAGCACGCGTACGACACGGTGTCCGGCAGCGACTGGCTGTGCGACCAGGACGCGGTGGAGGCGTTCGTCGCCGAGGCGCCGCGCGAGCTGCTCCGGCTGGAGCACTGGGGCTGCCCGTGGAGCCGGCAGCCGGACGGGCGGATCGCAGTCCGGGCCTTCGGCGGGATGAAGAAGATGCGCACCTGGTTCGCCGCCGACCGGACCGGGTTCCACCTGCTGCACACGCTGTTCCAGACCGCGTTGTCGTACTCCGACATCGTCCGGTACGACGAGTGGTACGTGACGAAGATCCTGGTCGACGACGGACGCGCGTACGGCGTGGTCGCGATCGAACTGTCGACCGGCCGGATCGAGACCATCACGGCCAGTGCGGTGATCGTGTGCACCGGCGGCTGCGGCCGGGTCTACCCGTTCACCACGAACGCCAACATCAAGACCGGCGACGGGATGGCGCTCGCGTACCGGGCCGGCGCGGCGCTGAAGGACATGGAGTTCGTCCAGTACCACCCGACCGGCCTGCCGTTCACCGGCATCCTGATCACCGAGGCGGCCCGGGCCGAGGGCGGCTGGCTGCTCAACAAGGACGGCTACCGCTACCTGCAGGACTACGACCTCGGTACGCCGTCGCCGACGCCGGTCATGCGCAGCATGGAACTGGGCCCGCGCGACCGGTTGTCCCAAGCCTTCGTTCACGAGATGGACAAGGGCAACACGATCGACACGCCGTACGGGCCGGTCGTGCACCTGGACCTGCGGCACCTGGGCGCGAAGCTGATCGACGCCAAACTGCCGTTCGTCCGGGAGCTGTGTTCGAACTACCAGAACATCGACCCGGTCAAGGAATTGGTGCCGGTCCGCCCGGTGGTGCACTACATGATGGGCGGCATCCACACCGACATCCGCGGCGCGACGTCGCTCGACGGCCTGTACGCCGCCGGCGAGGTCGCCTGTGTCAGCATCAACGGCGCCAACCGGCTCGGCTCGAACTCGCTGCCGGAGTGCCTGGTGTTCGGCAACCGGGCGGGCCGGGCCGCGGCCGTGTTCGCCGGCCGGTACCGCAACGTCGTCCCGCGGGCCGTCGAAGCCCAGGGGCGGGACGAGGTGCGGCGGCTGACGGAAGAGCTGACCCGGCACGCCGAGGGGCACGAGCGGATCGCCGACATCCGGACCGAGATGCAGGCCACGATGGAGAACGGCGCCGGGATCTACCGCGACGGCGACTCGCTCACGAAGGCCGCCGACCAGCTGAGGGAACTCCGGCTGCGGTACACCCACGCCGCGATCGACGACCACAGCACGAACTTCAACACCGAGCTGATCGCGCTGCTCGAACTCGGCTTCATGCTGGATGTTGCCGAGAGCATCATTGCGTGCGCGCTGCGCCGGGAGGAGTCGCGCGGGGCTCATCAGCGCACCGACTTCCCGGCGCGCGACGACGAGCGGTACCTGGCGCATTCCCTGGTACGGCGCGAGCCGGACGGCACGAGCCGGGTCACGTACCTGCCGGTGACCATCACCCGCTGGCCGCCGGGAGAACGGATCTACGGGAGGTAGGGATGGCAGACGAGATCACCCTCGAGGTAGCGCGCTACCGGCCCGAGCTGGAGTCCGAACCGGTGATGCAGTTCTACCAGGTGCCGCTGCGCGAGCACTGGGCCGTGCTCGACGGCCTGACGTACATCAAGGACCAGCTGGACGGCACGCTGTCGTTCCGCTGGTCGTGCCGGATGGGTATCTGCGGCAGCTGCGGCATGACCGTGAACGGGGAACCGCAGCTGACCTGCGCCACCTTCCTCACCGACTACGCTCCCGGCCCGGTCCGGGTCGAGCCGTTGCGCAACTTCCCGGTGATCCGCGACCTGGTCGTCGACATCGACGACTTCATGGCCAAGCTCCCGACGGTCAAGCCGTGGCTGGTCCGGGACGTGCACAGTCCGGTCGAGGACGGCGAGTACCTGCAGACGCCGGAGGAGCTGGACGAGTACAAGCAGTTCAGCATGTGTATCAACTGCATGCTGTGCTACTCGGCCTGCCCGGTGTACAGCCTCGAGCCGGAGTTCATCGGGCCGGCGGCGATCGCGCTGGCTCAGCGGTACAACCTCGACTCGCGGGACGAGGGCGCCGAAGAACGCCGCGCCGTCCTCTCGTCGCCGGAGGGGATCTGGGCCTGCACGTTCGTCGGCGAGTGCAGCGCGGCGTGCCCGAAAGGCGTGGATCCGGCTGGGGCGATCCAGCGGTACAAGCTGACCGCGGCGACACAGTCGATCAAGGACCTGCTGATGCCGCGGAGCCGGCGGTGAGCACGTACCAGCGGCCGCTCGCGCTGTTCTGGTGGCTGGAACGGCGCTCCTACCTGCTGTTCGTGTTGCGCGAGTTGAGTGCGGTGTTCGTGGGGTGGTTCGTGATCTACCTGCTCCTGCTGGTGAACGCGGTCGGTGACGGCGCCGCGTCGTACCAGGACTTCCTGGACTGGAGCGGGAGTTGGTGGGTGCTCACGATCAACGTGATCGCGATGCTGTTCGTGCTGCTGCACACGATCACCTGGTTCGCTCTGGCGCCGCGGGCGATGGCCGTCCGGGTGCGCGGGCGGCGCCTGCCACCGGCGCAGATCGTTGCCGCGCACTACCTGCTGTGGTTGTTGCTCTCGGCATTCGTCGCGTGGCTGGTACTGCGATGAACCGCCGGACCAGGCCGGAACCGTTGCTCTGGATGCTGTTCAGCTCCGGCGGCATGGTCGCGGCGCTGATGATCCCGATCCTGCTGTTCCTCTTCGGTATCGCGTTCCCGCTGGAGCTGTTGTCGCCGCCGGATCACTCGCACGTGTTCGCCGTACTGCGGAATCCGATCACGCGACTGGTGTTGTTCGGACTGTGCGCGCTGGCGTTGTTCCACTGGGCGCACCGGTTCCGCTACACGTTGTACGACGGGTTGCAGCTCAAGCGGTACGCCGTACCGATCGTGCTGCTGTGTTACGGCGGCGCCGTGGTGGGAACCGTCGTCGCGGGCCTGGTGCTGATCACGCTGTAGGGTCTGCCGCATGCGGGAGATCGTGGTGATCGGCGTCGGGGCCGGTGACCCGGAGCAGGTGACGATGCAGGCCGTGTCGGCGCTGAACCGGGTCGACGTGTTCTTCGTGCTGGACAAGGGCGAGGTCAAGCAGGAACTGGTCGACCTGCGGGAGGAGATCCTGCGCCGGTACGCCGGCGGCAAGGACGGGGACAAGGACTACCGGGTCGTCGTCGGCCGCGATCCCGAGCGAGACCGGACCAGCAGCGCGTACGTCGAAGCCGTCGACGACTGGCGGCGCCGCCGGGCCGACGTGTGCGCCGAGCTGATCGCGTCGGAGCTGGGCGAGGACCAGGTGGGTGCGTTCCTGGTCTGGGGCGATCCGTCGCTGTACGACAGCACGCTGGCGATCCTGGACGACATCCTGGCGCGCGGCGAGTTGGCGTTCGAGGTCGGGGTGATCCCGGGTATCAGCAGCGTCTCGACCCTGGCCGCGCGGCACAAGGTCGGTCTCAACCAGGTCGGCAGGCCGATCCAGATCACCACCGGCCGCCGGCTCGCGAAGGCGTGGCCGGACGAGGTGGACGACGTCGTCGTCATGCTCGACGCCCAGACCGCCTTCACCGAGCACCTCGACCAGGACGCCCACATCTACTGGGGCGCCTACCTGGGGACGCCGGACGAGATCCTCATCTCGGGTCCACTGCGCGAGGTCGCCGCCGAGATCGAGAAGGTCCGCGCCGAGGCCCGCGACCGCAAGGGCTGGATCATGGACACCTACCTGCTGCGGCGGAGCTAGACGAGCGCCGTACCGCTGTGGTCCGGAACACACGGGTGCCGGGCACGTAGCATCTCGGGTGTGCTGAGGACAGAAGCGGACCGGTGCCCTGGGGTGCTGGCGGTGCATGAGGCGGCCGATGGTGGGCTGGCTCGGGTTCGGGTGCCGGGTGGACTGCTGAGCGTTCAGCAGTTCGACGTACTGCGTCAGGCTTCGGCGGAGCTCGGTGACGGGCGTCTGGAGCTGACCTCCCGGGGAAACGTGCAGGTCCGAGGGCTGAGCGCGGACGGGCCGCGGGAGCTGTCGGAGCGGCTGTACGACGCCGGACTGCTGCCCTCCATCACGCACGAGCGGGTGCGGAACATCCTGGCCTCGCCGCTGTCCGGACTGGACGGCCAAAGCCTGTACGACGTACTCCCGGTAGCGGCCGCCGTCGACGAGCGGCTGTGCGCGCGGCCGCGACTTGCGGACCTGCCTGGGCGGTTCCTGTTCGCGCTGGACGACGGACGCGGGGACCTGGCCGAGGTACGGGCAGATGTCGCCATTCGGGCCGTGGACGACCGCGAGGGCCTACTGAGCTTGGGTGAGCGCGGTGTGCGGGTGAGCTGGAGTGACACGGCCGAGGTGATGGTCGCCGCCGCGGAAGCATTTCTGGACGAGCGCGCCGCGCAGGAGTGGCGGATCACGGAACTCCAGGACGGCGAGAATCGCATCCTGGACCGGCTCGGGCTGCGGACGACAGAGGAACTGCCGGCCGCGACGACCACGATCGAAGCGGGCCGGCACGGCGCGACCGCACTGGTGGTGACCGTTCCGCTGGGCAGTCTCGGCCAGGAACAGGCGGCCGTTGTCGCGGACGCCGCCGAGGAGATCCGGATCACGCCCTGGCGCTCGCTTGCTCTCCGCGTGAACACCGACCCCACCGACCGGCTGGAGGAGGTTGGGTTGGTCACAAAGCCGGACTCGCCGTGGAACGGTGTGACAGCGTGTGCTGGTCAACCGGGGTGCGCCAAGGCGCTCGCGGACGTCCGGGCGGACGCGCGGCGGGTGACGCCGCGGCTGCCCAGGCATGGGCGGCCGATGCACTGGTCCGGATGTGAACGGCGGTGCGGCAAGCCGGCCGGCGAGTTCGTGGACGTACTTGCCGTGGGCAACGGATATGTGATCGACGGTGAGCGGATGGGACAGCGGTGAACCACGACTACGTGAAGGACGGCGCCGAGATCTACCGGCGGTCGTTCGCGACGATCCGGACCGAGGCGGCCGCCGGGCTCGGCCGGCTCCCGGCCGACGTCGCGCAGGTCGCCGTACGGATGATCCATGCCTGCGGCATGACGGATCTGGTCGACGACCTCCAGGCCTCGCCCAACGTGGTCAAGAACGCCAGGGCCGCGCTGCAGGGCGGCGCGCCGATCCTGTGCGACGCGCAGATGGTCGCGGCCGGCATCACCCGGAAACGGCTTCCCGCGGACAACCAGGTCATCTGCACCCTCCAGGACCCGCGAACCGGCGAGCTTGCCGAACGCCTGCGGACGACCCGCAGTGCTGCCGCCGCGGACCTCTGGCACGACCACCTCGACGGCTCGGTGGTTGCCATCGGCAACGCGCCGACCACGTTGTTCCGGTTGCTGGAGCTGATCGCCGCGGGCGCTCCCCGGCCGGCCGCGGTCCTCGGCATCCCGGTCGGGTTCATCGGCGCGGCCGAGTCCAAGGACGCACTGGCGGCGAACGAGCTCGGGCTGGAGTACCTGATCGTCAAGGGCCGCCGGGGCGGCAGCGCGATCACCGCGGCCGCCGTCAACGCGATCGCGAGTGAGGCGGAGTGACCGCGCGCTTGACAGGGCGGATGCCAGAGCGGACGGGCCGGCTGTGGGGGGTCGGGCTCGGCCCCGGCGACCCCGAACTGGTGACGGTGAAGGCGGCCCGGCTGATCGGAGCCGCGGACGTGATCGCGTTCCACAGCGCGCGGCACGGCCGCAGCATCGCCCGCTCGGTCGCGGCGCCGTACCTCACCGAAGGGCAGATCGAGGAGCACCTGGTCTACCCGCTGACCACAGAGACGACCGACCACCCCGGCGGCTACCAGGGCGCGATGGACGACTTCTACGCCGACTGCGCCGCCCGGCTCGCCGCGCATCTCGACGCCGGCCGTGACGTCGTCGTACTGGCTGAAGGAGATCCGCTGTTCTACGGGTCCTACATGCACATGCACAAGCGGCTGGCCGACCGCTACCCGTGTGAGGTGGTTCCCGGCGTCACATCGGTCAGCGCGGCGTCCGCCGTACTCGGCCGGCCTCTGTGTGAGCGGGACGAGATCCTGACCGTCCTGCCCGGCACACTGCCGCCCGACGTACTGGCGGACCGGTTGCGCAACACCGACGCGGCCGCGGTGATGAAGCTCGGCCGCACCTTCGCCAACGTCCGGGAAGCCTTCGAACTCGCCGGACGAGCAGACGAGGCCTGGTACGTCGAACGCGCGACAACGGACGCACAGCGGACCGCTCCCCTGGCGGACGTGGACCCGGACGACGTGCCCTACTTCTCGCTCGCACTGCTCCCCAGCCCGATCAACAACACCTTCACCGCTCCCACACCGAAGACCGAGGCGGAAGGCTCAGTGACCGTCGTGGGCCTCGGACCGGCCGGACCGGAGTGGATGACGCCTGAGGTCCGTGCGGCCATCGCAGGGGCCGACGACCTGATCGGTTACGGCCCGTACGTCGACCGCCTGCCGGACCGGGCCCGTCAGCGCAAGCACGGGTCCGACAACCGCGTCGAATCCGAGCGGGCCGCCTTCGCCCTGGACCTCGCTCGCAAGGGCTCCAAGGTGGTTGTGGTCTCGTCCGGCGATCCCGGGGTCTTCGCGATGGCCAGTGCGGTCACCGAAGTCGCGTCGGAGCCTGAGTACGCCGACATCGCCGTACACGTGCTGCCCGGGATGACCGCGGCTCAGGCGGTCGCCAGCCGCGTCGGCGCACCACTCGGGCACGACTACTGCGTCCTGTCGCTGTCAGACCGCCTGAAGCCGTGGGAGGTCATCGCCAAGCGCATCACCGCCGCTGCCGCGGCGGACCTGGCGATCGCGATCTACAACCCCGCGTCGAAGTCCCGCACCTGGCAGGTCGCCGCCACCCGGGACCTCCTGCTCGAGCACCGTTCCCCGGACACACCGGTCGTCGTCGGGCGGGATGTCGGCGGTCCTGAGGAAGCGATCACGGTCACCACACTGGCCGAACTCGAGCCGGAAGCAGTTGACATGCGTTGCCTGTTGGTGATCGGGTCGTCACAGACCCGCACCGTGTCCCGCCCGGCCGGTCCTCTGGTTTTCACTCCCCGTCGCTATCCGGAGACGGATGGTGAGTCAGCGCCAGAGGCCGGTTAAATCCGCCCCCTGACCGTGTCAGGCACTGCCCGGGCGGGTAGGGACCCCGCGCGGAGCTGACAGTGAGGAGAGAGCGGAATGGTCCAGCAGTACGGCGACACCGCCACCCCGACGCAGCCTGGCACCGTCACGATGCCGGTGCCTGACTACGCCGAGACCACCACCACTCAGCGGTACGAGGAGGCACGGGCGGCCGCCCACCGGGCAATGAGCGACGTCACGATCCTTCCTGACCAGCCGTCCGCCACGCAGCCACTCGAGCCGGACATCGACCCCGAGTTGCTGTCCTACCGGGGCTTCAAGTTCGGTGCCGTGTTCTTCGGCTGGCTGATCGCCATCGCGATGTCCTTGCTGCTCATGGTGGGCGTCTCCGCTGCCGCACTCGGTACCGCGGAGGTCCTCGGGTACACCCCTGCAGACGCCGAGGCGCAGCCCGGTGCGGCGGGCATCACCGCCGCGGCTGTCGCCGTACTCATGCTGACTCTGGCCTTCTACACCGGTGGGTACGTCGCCGGGCGGCTGGCACGGTTCGACGGCGGGCGGAACGGGTTCGGGGTGTGGATGTTCGCGTTCCTGTTCTCCGTGCTCGCGGCCGGTGCCGGTGCGCTGCTGAACAACCAGTACGGCCTGGTCGACGGGGTGAACCGGCCGGACGTGGCGCTGTCGACCGACACGATCACCAGCGGAGGCATCATCGCCGCGGCGGCACTTGTCGTGCTGACACTGCTCTTCTCGATCGTCGGCGGCAAGGCCGGCCGGCGCTACCACGACAAGATCGACCGCCTCCTGGACTAGCCCTGTCCGGGCACGTCCTCGCCCTCAGTCAGCGTCCCGCCACGCTTAGCCAGACTCCCGACGGGTACCGGGGGAACGACACGGGGCTGTCTGGTGAGGAGAACTGACATGGTCCAGCTGCATCGGGACAAAACAGACACTCAGCAGCTCGATGACAGATCGGTCGTGGAGGAGTCTGACACCCGTCGACGGCCGATGCACCGAGCTCGCGTGCGGACGTCGCCCGCCGACGAGGTGGATCCGGCGTACCGCGGATTCAAAGGTGGTGCCGCGTTCTTCGGCTGGCTGGTCGCCGTCGGGCTGATCGCCCTGCTGAGCGGGATCGTCGGCGCGGTCGCGGCAGCGGTCGACTACGCGGTGACGATCGACTGGAACGCGGCCGAGGCGGAGGCCGGCACGATCGGCCTGGTCTCCGGCGCCGTACTGCTGCTCATCCTCGCGATCGCCTACTACAGCGGCGGATACGTGGCCGGCCGGCTCGCCCGCTTCGACGGTGGGCGCCAGGGCTTCGGCGTCTGGCTGATCGGCGTGCTGGTCACACTGGTCGTTGCCGCGATCGCAGCACTGGCCGGTTCGCAGTACGACGTACTGGATCGCGTGGAGCTGCCGTCCGTGCCGCTCGCCGACGAGACGCTCACCGCCGGTGGGCTGGTCGCTGTCGGTGCGGCCTTGCTGGTGACGCTCTTCGCGGCAGTCATCGGCGGCAAGGCCGGTCAGCGGTTCCACCGGCGCATCGACGTGAGCGCCGACTGACTGCAGTAGCAGGACACCCGGACGGCGGATGACCCCATCCGCCGTCCGGTTTCGTTGTGCTGACCCGCGCGCCGGTGCAGGATGCCGGTCATGGCGCGGACCGCACTTGTCATCGGAGGTACCAGCGGTATCGGCGCGGCCACCGCACTCCGCCTCGTCATCGACGGCGCCACCGTGATCGCCGCCGGACTCGACACCTCGCGGGCCTCACCCGAGCTGCGGCGGTCGGTGCGGCTGCACGAACTCGACCTCCGTGACCCGCGGGGTGTCGAGGACCTGATCGGGTCGCTCGACCGGCTCGACGTGCTCGTGAACGCCGCCGGCATCATCCGCCGCGGCGACGAACACCGGCCCGAGGTGTTCCGGGAGGTCGTCGAGATCAACCTGACCGGCGCGATGCGGGCGGCCGAGGCGGCGCACGACCTGCTCGCCGCCGGCCGCGGCTGCGTCGTCAACGTCGCCTCGATGCTGAGCTACTTCGGCGGTCCGCTCGTCCCGGCGTACAGCGCCAGCAAGGGCGGCGTCGTCCAGCTGACCAAGTCGCTCGCCGTGGCCTGGGCGGCCGACGGGATCCGGGTGAACGCGGTCGCCCCCGGCTGGATCGCCACCGAGCTCACCGCCGCCCTGCAAGCCGATCCGGTCGCCGCCGACCGGATCATCTCCCGTACGCCGATGGCCCGCTGGGGTACCCCGGAGGAGGTCGCCGGGGCGATCGCCTTCCTGGCCGGCCCCGACGCGGCGTTCGTCACCGGCGCCGTCCTGCCCGTGGACGGCGGCTACCAGAGCATGTGAAGGAGCTTCGATGATCCCGGTTTCGGCAGGTGTTCCCGAGGAGATCGCCGTACCGGCGGTGCCCGAGGACGACCGGTTGTGGGTGCCGCAGGCCCCGGACGTGTGGTTCCGCCCGCTGATGCTGAACACGATCACCGGGCAGTGGTGCAACCTGCTCAAGGTGACCCGGTCCGGCATCGTGTCGCGGCACCGGCACCCGAGCGCGGTGTTCGGCTACGTGATCAAGGGCAAGTGGAAGTACGACGAGCACGAATGGGTGGCGGAGACCGGATCGTTCGTGTACGAGCCGCCGGGCGAGATCCACACGCTGCGGGTGCCGGAGGACTGCACCGAGATGATCACGTTCTTCAACATCTCCGGCGCGATGATCTACGTCGACGACGACGGCAACCAGACCGGGTACGAGGACACCTTCACCAAGATCCAGCTCTGCCGCGACCACTACGGCTCCAACGGCCTGGGCGCTGACTACGTGGACCAGTTCATCCGGTAGGCATCCTGGCCGCGGTCGGGGCGCGGTGTCACGGCGACCGGGAAGAGCTTCGGGCTCTGGACTGTTGCTCTGGGTGTGAAGGTCGTGGTGATCGGTGCCGGGCAAGCCGGGCTGTCGGCTGCTTACCACCTGGTGCGACTCGGGTTCACGCCGTACGACGAGGTCGTCGTACTGGACCGGAATCCGGCGCCGGGTGGGGCATGGCAGCACCGGTGGGACTCGCTCACCATGCACGACGTCCACGGGATCGCGAACCTGCCGGGCGTGCCGGTGCCGGAGACCGCTGGGGCGGAGCGGGCGAACGTGTTCGTGCCCGCGTACTTCGCGGACTACGAGCGACGATTCTCGCTGCCCGTCCTGCGGCCGGTCACGGTGACGAGTGTGCATCGGGTCGACGGGCAGTTCGAGATCCGCACCGACGGGGAGACGTACTTCTCCGAGGCGATCGTGAACGCGACGGGGACGTGGAACCGGCCGTTCATTCCCTGGTATCCGGGGATCGAGACGTTCCGTGGGCGGCAGTTGCACACGGCGGATTACCGAGGTGCCGACGAGTTCGCCGGGCAACACGTGCTGGTTGTCGGCGGGGGCGCGTCGGCTGTGCAGTTGCTCGCGGAGATCTCCGAGGTCGCGTCGACCACCTGGGTGACGCGACGACCGCCGGAGTGGCGGACCGGTGAGGAGTTCGGTCCGGAGCTCGGGCGCCGCGTTGTCGCGAAGGTCGAGGAACGGGTGCGCGCCGGGTTGCCGCCGCGAAGCGTGGTGAGCGTGACCGGGCTCTATCTGCGCGAACAGGAGCAGGACGCCTGGCGGCGCGGGGTGTACACGCGACAGCCGATGTTCTCCCGGATCACCCCGGACGGCGTCGAGTGGGCCGACGGCCGCACCCTGCAGGTCGACGCGATCCTGTGGGCCACCGGCTTCCGCGCCGACCTCGCCCACCTGGCGCCCCTCCACCTCCGCGAACCCTCCGGCGGCATCCGCATGGACGGCACCCGCACCGCCCTCGACCCCCGCATCCACCTCATCGGCTACGGCCCCTCCGCCAGCACCATAGGCGCCAACCGAGCCGGCTTCACCACCGCCCGAGCCCTCCGAACCCTCCTCGACCCTCTCGCCGCCTGATCATCCTCACGTGGTGGTGGCTGGTTGTGGGAGGGGGTGGGGTTGGGGCCAGGTGGGGTGGCGGCGGATGGTTGGGGGGATGAGGGTGCCGGCGGTGAGGAAGAGGAGGGCTGTCAGGAGCCAGCCGGGCCAGCCTTGGTTGATGGCCAGGGTGGTGAGGAGGAGCGGGGCGATCATGTCGCCGGCTTCGCGGCCCATGGCGTAGGCGCCCTGGTACTGGCCGTGGGCGCCGGGTGGGGCCAGTTCGAAGCTGATGCCCCAGCCGCCGGCGGATTGGAGCATTTCGCCGAGCACGTGGGCCAGAGCGGCCACCAGCAGCAGTGCGATGGTGACGGCGCCCGAGGTGACGTCGGTGAGGGCCAGGACTGCGCAGGCAACGGCCAGCAGGACACCGGCTCGGCGACCGGCCCGGGCGGCACCTGCCAGGTGTTCGGTGCCCCGGGCGACGCGGATCTGCAGGAGGACGACGGCGACCGAGTTCAGCACCAGCAGGACCGCGATCAGCCACCGCGGCGCGTCGGTCGCGGTAGCCACCCAGAGCGGGATCGCGACCTGCGCCATCGCGGCGTGCATGCTCAGGATCCCGTCCAGTGCGACGAACACCAGGAACGGCCGGTCCCGCAGCGCGGTCAGCGCGGACGGACCGGTTGCCGACGGCACCCGTTCGACCTCGGGCATCCCGAAGCGGACCAGTCCGGCGGTGATCAGGTACGTCGCCGCGTTCGCCAGCAACGCGACCACGTACACCTCCCGCCGGTCGACCGCCAGCACGACCCCGGCCAGCCCCATCCCGGCCGCCATCCCGATGTTGGTCGCGACCCGCAGGATCGCCCTGGTGCGCACCCGCTGGTCCGCCGGTGACACCCCGGCGATCAGCGCACCCTTGGCACCGCGCTGGCCGGAGTCCGCGATCGCGGTGGCGGCCGCGATCACGACGTACACGGGGAACGATCGGACCTGCGTCAGCGCGGTCATCGTGATCGCCTGGAGGACAAGGAAGCCGACGTACGCGCGGTTGGGCCCGAGCCGGTCAGCGACCGTGCCGAGTGGGGTGCTGGTCAGCAGGCCGACGAGGCCTGCGACGGTCAGGCCGATGCCCACCTGACCAACGGACAGGCCGGCAGCCCGGGTCAGGTAGAGGGCAGCGATCGCGAAGTAGAGGCCGTTGCCGAGCGTGTTGACCAGCGTGGCGACGACAAGACGTCGTACGGCGGGCGGGAGAGAAGCTGTCACAGCCGCTCACTCAACAGCCGCCCGAACAGCTCGGGCGTTCGACTGACGGAATCCGTCAGCGCATCACCAGGTCCAGGAGGTCTGTGCCGAGGTTCCGGACGGCGGTTTCGTCGAGGCGGTAGGCGACGAAGCGACCTTGGCGTTCGGCGGTGACCAGACCGGCTCGGGTGAGTGCTCGCAGGTGGCGGGTGACCTGGGTGGGATGGAGACCCCAGAGGGCTGCGATCTCGCCTGCGGTTCGAGGTTCGCTGGCGACGGCCCGGCACACCTGGAGGCGGTCCGGCGCAGCCAAGGCCTCCAGCCGGCTGCGGACCTGCTGCGCTGTCGGTACGGCGGCTCCACGCCCGCCCGCCGGGTAGATGATCGTGAGCGGCTCCCCCGGGATCTCACCGAGGAAGAGATGCGGCGCGATGTAGTTGCTGGGGACAAGGAGCAGCGACCGCTCAGCCAGGTCGATGCGCTTGTTCTGCACCTTCTGCACCAGCAGGCTGTCCTTGTCCCGTACGTCGATGGAGCTGTCCAGCGACCGCAGCATCACGGCAACCCCGTCCCGCATCGCCAGGTCCCGGTCGTGGCGACCTCGTGCGGCCAGAGCGTCCCGCGACTCCTCCCACACCTCCCGGAACCAGTGCTCCCAGCACTCGTCCAGCAGCGCGAGGAAGCGCCGTACCGGCTCCTCTGGCGCAGTCAGCAACCCCTCCACCAGCTCGGCCACGACACGACCGCGGCTACGGGCCCAATGACGTACGGCGTCCGCGTCGGTGGTCCTGCTACTCAGTGGACGACCTCGCAGCGGGCGCACCAGCTCGGCCGCCAGGTCCTCCGGCGTACGGGCTCTCAGCGCCTTCAGCTCGTCCTGCCACGTCGGCATGCCGGTCGCCGCGCTGGTCGCGAAGAAGCGAGACCTGACGGCTCTCACCGTCCAGCTCCACTGGGACAGCTCTTCCCGGAGTACGGCGGGAAATGGTACGGCGGCCGCCCAGTCGGTGCGGTCGTGGTGACGGGGCTCGGCCATCACGTGGAGTGCGCAGCCCAGCTCGATCAGCGGTGAGGCGACGTGGCGGATCCGCTCGGGGTCGAGACGGCTCACGCCGGCGAGTACCGTCGGCATCTCCTCAACCTAACCCGTGCCGATGGCGCCGACGACGTACGCCGGGCATTATCGTCGCCAAGTCTGGTGCCGGGGTGGCGGCTGGGCCTTTACTGAGACCAGGGGTGGGCGCGGTGAGTCGTTTGAAGGTCGTCGTAGCTGTCAAGGCCGCTGTCGCGGCAGTCGCGGTGTTGCTGGTGGGGCCGTCGGCGCCGGCGGTGGCCGAGCCGACGACACCGATCACGTTCTACTCGGGGACCACGGCGACGCGGTTCACCGGGCTGGCGTTCGACACGTGTACGGCGCCGACGCTCGCCCAGATGACCGCGTGGAAGAGCTCGCCGTACAAGGCGATCGGCATCTACATCGGCGGCGTGAACCGGAGCTGCGCGCAACCTCAGCTCACCCCGAGCTGGGTCGCGTCCGTCACCGCGATGGGGTGGCGGCTGATCCCGATCTACCTGGGGCTCCAGGCGCCCTGCACGACCCGGACCACGGCAGCGAAGATGTCGACGACCGCGTCCAACCGGGAGGCGGTCCGGGACGCCGCCGACGCCGTGGTCAAGGCCAAGGCGCTCGGCATCCTGCCGGGCAGTGCGATCTACGGCGACATGGAGCACTACGACAACAGGAACACCACCTGCCGTTCCGCCGTACTGCACTACCTGTCCGCGTGGACGAAGGAGCTGCACCGGCAGGCGTACCTGTCCGGGGTCTACGTGCACCAGAACTCGGGTGCACCGGATCTGGCGGCGGCCTACAACTCCACGTCGTACGCCCGACCCGACGCAATCTGGATCGCCCGGTGGGACGGCAACAGCTCGCTCACCGGCTGGCCGACCGTACCCAACAGCTTCTGGGCTGTCGGCCAGCGCGGGAAGCAGTACGTGGGCGACCACAACGAGACCCACGGCGGAGTGACGCTCAACATCGACAGCGACCGGTTCGACGCGCCGGTGGCGAGTGTCGTCTACCGCTACACCGTCCGGACGACCGTGCATTCGTACAGCGGCCCGTCGACCGCCTACCCGGTCAGGTCGACCATTCCCGCCAACACCAGCCTGCGCATCGTCTGCCAGACCTGGGGTCCCAAGGTCGGCACCACCACGGTCTGGAACAAGCTGATCGACGGCAGCTACGTCACCGACTACTACGTCAGGACGCCGAACAAGACCGGCTACAGCGCGCCCATCCCAGGCTGCAGCTATCCGCACCAGACCACGATCAACAACCTGACCAGGCGCAGTGGCCCGGGTACGTCGTACAGCGCGTACCCGAGCCCGTTGCCTATCGGGTCGCTGGCGTGGGTCACGTGCCAACGAGCCGGCACCAAGGTCGGTACGACGTCGGTGTGGGACCGGCTCAGCGACGGCAGCTGGGTCACCGACTACTACGTCGCCACCACGAGCAAGACGACGTACACCGCGCCGATCAGACGTTGCTGACCTACTGACCCCACGCCGGCTGGATCGTCGCGGTCAGGTCAGCAGGGGGCGGCGGTGAGCCGGATCCGCCAGACCGGGTTCCAGTCGATGTTGTAGCGGACGTAGCCAGCCGGGACGCAGCCGAGTTGGCCGCCGCTCACGTTGTCGTACCTTGCGGCCGCGCCACCGGTCTGGTTGTTGACGAAGTAGCCGGTGCCGAGCCAGTTGCTGAGCGAGTAGCCGTCGTACCGGATGAACTTGAAGATGTAGGCACCGTTGCCGTACGGCACCGCGGCGCACGCGTAGCCCGGTTTGCAGGGCGTGGTCTGGCTGCCGGACACGAAGACACGCTCAACGGCCGGCGACGTCGACGGCGCCGCGGCGACCGCGCGGGTCGACGCCGGAGCGCCGGTGACGCCGATCATGACCGATCCGTCAGCCGCCCGGGTCTGCGTCACCCGCGTGCCGGATGCGGCCGGGTCGTCGGTGGTCCGGGCCTGCGCGGCGGGCACAGTTGCCGCGGCGGTGAACAGGCTCGCCAGGACACCGGCAGCCGCGAGGATCTTGCGTTTCGTCATACTTCCTCCCCAGAGACGTGTGCCCGCCGCCTGCACGGCGGGTCAGGACGACGACGCTAGGGATGGCGCTCCGGACCCGGCAATGCTTTTCGGACTGGACCGAAAAGCTTCCCGGGTCGCGAAATCAGGCGAAGTATTTCGGGAAGTAGTCGTGCGTCGGCCAGGACCTCACGCCGTTGGCGGCGGTCCACATCGCCTGGTCGATGTCGGCATACGACTTGCCGCTGGCGTCGTCACGCCGGTTGAACAGGACCGCCCAGCTCATCCCCGAGGAGGTGCGGACCAGCAGGGAGTAGTTCCCCGGCAGACTGCCGGTGTGCCAGGTGTTGCGGCCGGTGCCGCCCGCGGTGGGACGCACCTGCCAGCCGAGGCCGTAGTACCAGCCGTTGCTGATCCCGGTCTCGGGCTTCGCCCAGATCGCGTTGAGAGAAGTGGTGTTCAGCACGCTCGATCCCGCGTCGAACATCTTCGCCCAGCGGACCAGGTCCGGAGCGCTGGCGATCCAGCCGCCGTTGGCGTCCTGGATGCGCATGCTGAAGGTCCCGTACGGCGCTGCCACGGTCGCGCCGGAGTTGTCGAGCACAGTGCGGCCGGTGTACTGCGACTCGTACGACAGCTCGCCGGTGTGCTTGGCAATGCTCCAGCCGAGCGCCATCCGCCTGATCTTCAACGGGGCCAGCAACTTCTGCTGCACGTAGGCGGCGTAGCTGAGACCGCTCACCTTCTCGATCACCCGGCCAGCCAGCAGGTAGCCGAAGTTCGAGTACACGGCCTTGCTGCCCGGCGTGAAGTTGAGCTTCTGCCCGGCCATGTACTTGATCACGTCGGCGTGCCGGAGTTCCATTGGTACGCCGAGCGCCCTGGAGATCGTGGCGTCCTTGAAGTTCGGGTCACCGGACAGGTCGCGGTCCCAGCCGCCGAGGTGCTGCAGCAGCCGCTTGATCGTGATCGAGGACCAGCGCGTGTCCCGTACCTGACCGGCCGGCGGGGTGATGGTGAGGATCTTGGTGACCGGCGTGGACAGGCTCAACTTGCCGTCCTGGACCAGCTTCATGATCGCGGCCGCCGTGATCGACTTCGACACGCTCGCGATCCGGAACAGCGAGGTGGGCTGGACGTCCAGGGAGCTGACCGTGCTGTAGCCGCGGGCAAGCACCAGCCGGCCCTTGTACGTGACCGCGAGCTGACCGGCCGAGATGCCGCGCGCCTGCATGAACGCCTTCATCTGCGTGTCGAACCCGGTCAGCGCCGCGACCGCGGTCCCGGTGGTCTTCCACGTCGCGGCGGCGTCGGCGGGCCGCCCGACGGACGTTCCCACCGCCGTTCCCGCGGCGGCGACCGCCCCGGTCGCGACCGCAAACTTGCCGAGGTTCCGGCGCGTCAACTCCACGAACGTGTTCTCCTTCAGGGGTTTCAGGGCAGGGGTGTAGTGCTGGAGGAGTCTCTCACCGCAGGGGTTCTAGTCGACCATCGACGCGTACGAGATCACGCCGCGGCGGATCTCGTCGACGACGGCGCGGGCGGTGCCGCGCAGCGGCGTGTCACCGGCGGCGTCGGCGATCTGCTCGGTGAGGTCGATGAGCTGCTTGACCCAGCGGACGAAGTCACCGGCGGCCAGATCGGACTCGTACAGCACCTCGGCCAGCGACGCGCCCGACGCCCACCGGAACGCCGGCCAGCAGAACCCGAGATCCATTGACCGCAGGAAGTCGACCCGCATGTCACGTTCCAGTGCGGACAGGTCGCGCCAGATCGAACCCATCCGCTCGAGCGCCAGCCGTACGTCGCCCCGCGGCAACCGCGGTGACGTCGGCTCGTCCTTCGACCGCGCCTCGTAGACCAGCGCGGCCAGGCAGGCAGCCAACTCCGGCACGGTCAGGTCGTCGAACACACCCTGCCGCAGGCACTCCGCGGCCACCAGGTCGAGCTCGGTGTAGATCCGCGACAGCCGGTCGCCGGCCTCGGTGGTCTTGTCGCCGTCCAGGTAGTGCAGCGCGTCCAGCACCTGGCAGACCCGGTCGAACTGCCGGGCGATGGTGTTGGTGCGTTGCTCGATCTTCCGCTGTACCTCACGGTTCTCCCGGTCGAGCCGGAAGTACCGCTCGGCCCAGCGGGCGTGGTCCTCGCGGTCCGAGCAGCCGTGACACGGGTGCGCCCGCAACTGCGCCCGCATCTCCTGCAGCACCGGGTCGTCCGCGTGCGTGACGACGTCCCGGCCGCGAGAGCGTGACGGCGGGCCGTCCTCCCCGAGCATGTCGGTGCGGTTCCGCAGTACCTGGGCCAGTTCGCGACGCTGCTGCGGGTTGCGCGGATTGAACTTCTTCGGCACCCGCAACGACCCGATCGGCTCGACCGGTGTCGGGAAGTCGACCATCGACAGCTTGCGGACCTGGCGGTCCAGCGTCAGCACGGTCGGCCGCGGACCCTCGCGCTCCGAGCGCATCCCCGGGTCCAGCACCAGCGCCCACCCCGCGCTGCGGCCGGCCGGGATCCGGATGATGTCGCCGATCCGCAGCTTCTCGATCGACTCCTGGGCCTCGATCCGCCGGTCCAGCTTGCGCCGCTTCGAACCGGACGCCTCGCGTTCACCGATCCGCCGGCGCAGCTCGGCGTACTCGAGGAAGTCACCGAGGTGGCAGTCGATCGACTCCTTGTAACCCTCGAGCGCCTCGGTGTTGCGCTGCACCTGCCGCGCCAGCCCGACCACGGCCTGGTCGGACTGGAACTGCGCGAACGACAACTCCAGCATGTCGCGGGCCCGGCTCCGCCCGACCTGCCGGACCAGGTTGACGGCCATGTTGTACGACGGGGAGAACGACGAGCGCAGCGGATACGTGCGGGTCGACGCCAGCCCGGCCACCGCGCGCGGGTCGAACCCGGGCTGCCAGAGCACCACCGCGTGACCTTCCACGTCGATGCCCCGCCGCCCGGCCCGGCCGGTCAGCTGGGTGTACTCCCCCGGCGTGATGTCGACATGCGCCTCGCCGTTCCACTTGCTCAGCTTCTCCAGCACCACCGTGCGCGCCGGCATGTTGATGCCGAGAGCAAGCGTCTCGGTGGCGAAAACGACCTTGATCAGGCCGCGCGCGAACAACTCCTCGACGACCTCCTTGAAGGCGGCCAGCATGCCCGCGTGGTGCGCCGCGATACCGCGGCTGAGCGCCTCGGCGAAGTCGTGGTACCCGAGCACGCCGAGGTCCTCGTCCGGCAGATCAGCGGTCCGCTCGGCCAGCACCCGCTTGATCTCGTCGCGCTCGTGCGGCTTGGTCAGCTTCAGGCCCGAGCGCAGGCACTGGACCATCGCGTCCTCGCAGCCCTTGCGGGAGAAGATGAAGTAGATCGCCGGCAGCAGCGCGCCGGCGTCCAGCTCCTCCACGACGTCCGAGCGGTACGGCGTGAAGTGCGTCCGGCTGGGGCGAGTCTTCGGCAGGTCGCGGCGCCGGCGCGGTTTGCGCGAGTCGTCGCGGAAGATCCGGTTGTCGTCGCGGGCGATCCGGACCAGTTGCGGGTTGACCAGATCCTTCAGGTCCGGCTGCGCGGCCTTGGCCGGGTTGCCGGACTTGGCCTTCGCGGGTGCGCCGACCCGGGCGGTCGGCGCTTCACCGGCGAACAGGTCGTGCAGTCGCTTCCCGACCATCACGTGCTGGAACAGCGGCACCGGCCGCTTCTCCTCCAGCACGACCACGGTGTTGCCGCGGACCGTCTCCAGCCAGTCGCCGAACTCCTCGGCGTTGCTCACGGTCGCCGACAGCGACACCACCGAGACCGAGTCGGGCAGGTGGATGAGCACCTCTTCCCACACCGCGCCGCGGGCCCGGTCGGCCAGGTAGTGCACCTCGTCCATCACGACGTACGACAGGCCGAGCAGCGTGTTGGAACCGGCGTACAGCATGTTCCGCAGCACCTCGGTCGTCATCACGACGATCGGCGCCTCGGAGTTGATCGAGTTGTCGCCGGTGAGCAGGCCGACCTTCTCGGTGCCGTAGCGGCTGACCAGGTCGCCGTACTTCTGGTTGCTCAGCGCCTTGATCGGGGTGGTGTAGAAACACTTCTGCCCGCGCTGCAGCGCCAGGTGTACGGCGAACTCGCCGACCAAGGTCTTGCCGGAGCCGGTCGGCGCCGCCACCAGCACCTGATGCCCGTCCTCCAGGGCGGCACACGCCCGCAGCTGGAACTCGTCCAGCTCGAAGTCGTAGAGCGCCCGGAAATCCTTCACCGCGGGATGCTCCTGGTCCGAGCGGAACGAGGCGTACTTCTCGGACGGGCTACTCATGTGCCCAATCTATGCGACAGCACCCACAAGAAACCGGGCGGCGCGGTCGAGCGCCTCGTCGGCCTCGTCCATCACCCCCACCATCAACGGGTAGACGTGCGGGGCGCCGGCCACGACGTCGAGGCTGACGTCGACCTCCTGCTCCGCGGCGCGGACGGCCAACTGGAGCGCGTCGTCGAGCAGGACCTCGGCTGATCCGACCTGGATCAGCAGCGGTGGGAGGCCGGTCAGGTCGCCGAGCAGCGGGCTGGCCAGCTCGTCCTTGGGGTCGTGACCGGCGAGGTAGTGCTCGGCATACGACTCGATGTGCGCGCGGCTGAACAGCGGGTCGAAGTCACCGCGGTTGTCGAGGCTCGCGCCGGACAGGGTCAGATCGGTCCACGGCGAGAAGAGGACCGCTGCCGCGGGCAACGGAAGGCCGTCGCGTCGCGCGGCCAGCATGGTTGCGAGCGCCAGCCCACCCCCGGCGGAGTCGCCCGCGATCACGATCGGACGGCCGCTTTCGACCAGTTCCCGGTACGCCGCCAACGCGTCGTCGAGCGCGGCCGGGAAGGGATTCTCCGGCGCCAGGCGGTAGTCCAGCGAGACCGCGGACAGGCCGGTGCGGCGGGCGAGCGGGGCCGCGAGGTTCGCGCCGGTCCGGGCCGAGCCGATCACGTAGCCGCCGCCGTGCAGGTAGAGGATCACGCCGTCGCCGTCGGCCCCTTCGACCTCGACGTCCAGCGCCGGAACCCCGCCGAGCGTGCGCGGTGTCAGCGTCACGTCGTCGCCCAGTGGGCGGTCGGCGAACAGTTCGTCGAATTCGGCCCGCTGCTCGGCCGGTGTCCGGCCGAGCTCGCCCTTCGTGATCAGCCCGCGCGCTACGGCGCGTTGGTCCTGGCTCATCGTCGTCCTCCGTCGAATGGTAGATTCCAGGGAATGTACTTCCTGCTAACTACATTCCGTGGAATCTAATTCCGGGGAAGCTGGAGTCTTGCTGTGACTGATCTCACATCGCTGTTCACGGATCTGGTCCGGCTGGAGACCCGCGTCTACAACGTGCTCGACGCCCGGTTGAAGGCGGAGCACGACCTGCCGCTGGGTCAGTTCGAGTTCCTGCGGTTCCTTGCGGCTCGCCGGACGGCACGGGTCTACGACCTGGCTCACCAGATGGCCATCACGGTCGGCGCGACCAGCAAGGCCGTCGACCGGCTCGAGGCGGCCGGCCGCTGCCGCCGTACGGCGAACCCGGACGACCGCCGGTCCTCCCTCGTCACGCTCACCCTGGAAGGCGAACGGATTCTGGCGGAGGCCACCCCGACGGTCGAGGCCGAGCTCCAGACCTGGATCGGCTCGGTGCTCCCGGCCGACGTCCTGGAGAACCTCGCCGTCAGCCTGTCGATGCTCCGGCAGCGCGCCGAAGCGGACCATCGGACCGATCGGGTCGAGCCGGGTCCCCGCCCAAGCCAGGGCTGAGAGCAGGCCGCGCCGAGGTCAGGCGAAGACGGTCAGGGCGCCCGGGACGATGCTGATGTCGACCGGAAGCGCGCCGAGCGGCTCGCCGTCGGCGTACGCCGTGATGCCGGGCGACTCGATCCGGACTGTCCTGCCGCGCAGGGTGCGCAGCATCGGGTGGCCGACGTGGGTGCCCTTGGACAGCTTCGGGAACATCTGCAGCAGGGTGAGCCGCGACACCGGCTGGATGATGGTGACGTCGAGCAGGCCGTCGTCGATCTCCGCGCCCGCGCAGATCTGCAGTCCGCCGCCGTACGTCGGCCCGGTGCCGACCGCGACCAGCATCGCCCTGGTCTCGATCACCTCGTCGTCGACGGTCACGACGTACTCGAGCGGCTTGAACGTGCGCAGCTCGGCCAGGGTCGCGACCGTGTAGCGGGAGTTGCCCTTCGGCCAGCTCATCGCGTTGGCGCGCTTGTTCACCAAGGAGTCGAAGCCGCCGGCCACCACCGTGGTGATGTACTCGTCCTTGGCCACCGCGAGGTCGACCTTGCGGGTCTTGCCGGCCACGATCAGGTCGGCCGCCGCGACCGGATCCTTCAGCGGTACGCCGAGACCGCGGGCGAAGTCGTTGCCGGTACCGGCCGGGATCACGCCGAACGGCATCCCGGATCTGGCCAGCACCTGAGCGCCGAGATGGACGGTGCCGTCGCCGCCGATCAGCGCGACCGCGTCGGCTCCGGACCCGATCACATCGGCGGCGATCCGGCCGACGTCCTCGGCGCAGGTGGTCGCGTACTCGTCGACGGTCAGCCCGGCCGCCTCCAGCCGGCCGCGCACGACCGGGGCCACCCGGGCACCGCGACCCTTGCCGGAGGTGGGGTTCACCACCAGCGCGATCCGTCGGCTCATCAGTCGGCCAGCAGTTCCTCGGTCCGGCGCGCCCGCCGCCGGTCGTTGAGCCGGGCGATCACCTCGGCGACGAAGAACAGCAGGCACATCGGGATCGCCAGCAGGCACATCGTGAACGGGTCACCCGACGGCGTCGCCACCGCGGCGAAGACGAAGATGACCAGGACGATGTACGGCCGGAATCTGCCCAGCGCGGCGCCGGGGACGATGCCGAGCAGGTTGAGCAGGACGACGACCAGCGGGATCAGGAACGCGACACCGAACACCAGCATCGTGCGCAGCACGAAGTCGAGGTAGTCCGGCAGCTCGACCAGGTTCTGGATGTCCAGCGGCGTGAAGCCGAGCAGGATCTCGATGCCCTTCGGCAGCGTCCAGTAGGCCACCGCGATACCGCCGGCGAACAGCGGGGTGGCGAGCGCGGAGAAGATGTAGGCCCACTTGCGCTCGTTGCGGTGCAGACCGGGCGCGATGAACGCCCAGAGCTGGTACAGCCAGATCGGCGCGGCCAGCAGCAGGCCGAACAGGGCCGAGATCTTGATCCGGAAGGTCAGCGCGTTCCCGACGCCGGGGAAGGTCAGCTGCGGGGTCTTCGTATTGCCGGCGTCCTTGGCCATCTCGGCGACGCTGGTCAGGAACGGGCGGGTCAGGAAGTCGAAGGCCTGGTTGTAAAAGATCCAGCCGACGACGGTCCCGATCACGATCGCGAGCACGCTGATGAGCAGCCGGTTGCGCAGCTCGATGATGTGCTCGCGCAGGGTCATCCGACCCTCGTCGTCCTGCGGGCGGCGTTCCTTCGGTTCCTTGCGCCGTCCGATCCTCACCAATGACACCGGCGTGGTCGGCTCAGTTGGCCGTGTGGCTCGGCGGCAGGCCGTCGCCCGGGCCCTGGCCGTTCACCTGGTTCGGCTGCTGAGCGGCCTGCGGCTGCGGCGCCGCCTGCTGGGTCGGAGCCTGGGCCGGCTGGGTGGAGCCCTCGGTCAGTTCCTGGTCCTTCTTCTTGGGACCGACCTCTTCTTCCCAGATCTTCTTCGACTTGCCGAGCTGCCTCACCAGAGCCGGCAGCTTGGCCGATCCGAACAGCAGCACGACGATGGCGAGGATGATGAGCCACTCCGCGCCCTGGGGCATGCCGATGAGTGGTGCCATGTCGATCTCCCTTTCACAAAACTTCGTGGTCGCGGCTCAAGCGTGAGAACGTGGGCCGAATACTACGCCGGAGCGCGGTCATCCTCGCGGGTCTGTCCAGACCCGGACATCGCGGCGTCCAGCTTGGACTGGGCGGCGACCAACTCACGCGTCAGCGCCTTGCCCTGGCCCCACAGCTTCCGCGCGAGCAGGGCGAGGACCAGCAGCCACACCGCCACCACACCGAGGAAGAGCAGGAACCAGTACATACCCAGGAGCCTAACCGGTTCCCGGTGATCACCCACGCCCCGCGTGGCGTCCGCGTGGACAACGGTGCCGGAACGTGATGGTAAAACCGGGTGTCACGGAGAGTCCGGTGACAGTGAGGGGGATCGGGATGCAGCGGATCGGGATCGACGAGCGGCGGAGGCGGATCGGCCGGCGGCACCGGCTCGCGCCGTCCGTCCAGGCGGCGGACCCGGTCGAGGCGGCGGCCTCCGTGGTCGCGCTGCACGCCACCGACCCCGCCACGGTCCACCTGTCCGTCGCCGCCCGCGTGCCCGGCAGCGAGGTGGCCGGCACGGAGCGTGCGCTGTACGAGGACCGCACGCTGATCCGGATGCTCGGCATGCGGCGAACCGTCTTCGTCGTACCGACACCGTTCGCGCCGGTGGTCCAGGCGGCGTGCACCGACGACATCGCGGTCAAGCAGCGGAAACTGCTGGTCAAGCACCTGACCGAGGCAGGGATCGCGCCGGATCCGGAAGCGTCCGCGAAGTGGCTGCGGGCGGTCGAGGAGTCAACGGCGACGGCACTGGCACTCCGGGGCTCGGCGACCGCTCAGGAGCTCTCCGCGGACGAGCCGCGGCTGCGGAGCCGGCTCAGCATGGCGGAGGGGAAGGCGTACGCCACCCAGCCGTACGTGACGAGCCGGGTGCTGTTCCAGCTGTCCGCCGAGGGCCGCATCGTCCGTGGACGCCCGCTGGGCACGTGGCTGAGCAGCCAGCACCAGTGGTCACCCGCGGAGCACTGGGTTCCGGGCGGACTGGGCGACAAATTGTCCGCCGACGAGGCGCGGGCGAAATTGGCGCAGGCGTGGCTGTCGTCGTTCGGACCGGGTACGGCGGCCGATCTGCAGTGGTGGGCCGGGTGGACGGCCGGCCAGACCAAGAAGGCCCTGGCTGCGGTCGAGGCCGTCGAGGTGGACCTGGACGGGCAGGTGGGGTACGTGCTGCCGGGTGACGAGGCTCCTGAGGCCCCAGTGGAGCCTTGGGTGGCGTTTCTGCCCGCGCTCGACCCGACGCCGATGGGCTGGAAGGAACGGGACTGGTACCTCGGCGAGCACAAGGCGAAGCTCTTCGACAACACCGGCAACGTCGGCCCGACGGTGTGGGCCGACGGCCGGATCATCGGCGGCTGGGGCCAGCCCGAGTCCGGTGAGGTCCGCTTCCAGCTGCTCGAGGACGTCGGCCGGGAGATGGTCGAGCTGGTCGAAGCCGAGGCCGCCCGCTGGACCGCCTGGCTCGCCGGCGTCCGCGTCACTCCCCGCTTCCGCGCCCCTCTGGAGAAGCAGCTCAGCCAACCCTGACCACCCCGACCCCGCCACCCCCGACCCCCGGCCACCCACGCCGCCTCTGGCGCTCGCCACCATCTCAGGGGTCAGCGCTTGAAGTGGTGGGTTGGCTCACTGCATGCAAGGTGCCAACCCACAAGTTGAGGGGTTGACCCCTCAGCTGGCGCCGGAGTCATCTGGCGCCGGAGTGAGGGCGGGGCGGGCAGTCGTCGTACGGCAGTTCAGGTGAGGTCGTCGTACGCCGACAGGGCCTCGCGGGCCGTGGCTGCGATCTGGGTGGTGAGGTCCGGCGGGTCGAGCACCGTGGCGGCGCCGCCGAGGCGCAGGACCAGGCGCTGGAGCCAGCCGGTGTCGGCGACGCGGAGTTTCACGATGAGCGAGTTGTCCGGGCCTTCCTCGACGGACTCGTTCGGGTAGTACTCGGCGACCCAGCGGGCCGGAGGAGCCAGCCGGATCGTGGCCAGCAGGTCGCGCTCGGACGGCTGGAACATGCCGTTCGACAGGTCGCGCGGGGTCGCCTCCGGCGGCGGCTGGCTGGGCAGATCGAGCAGCTTGACGGCCGCGATGCGGTCCAAGCGGAACAGCCGGACGTCCTCGGCCAGGCGGCACCACGCTTCCAGGTAGGTGCGGCCCTCCGAGACGACCAGGCGCATCGGGTCGACGTCGCGCTCGGTGGTCTCGTCGCGCGACGGGACGTCGTACGTGAGGTGCAGGCGTCGCTTCGTCGCCAGGCCGCGGTTGACCGTCTCGGCGATCTCCGGTGCGGCCGGCTCGACGTGGACGTGCGCCGCCGCGCCCTCGTTCGCGGCCGCCGCCTCGCCCGCGGCGCGCTCGAGCTTCGCGATTGCGCGGTCGACCGCGTCCCGGTCGTTCCCGGCGGTCACCTCGCGCAGCGTGCGGAGCGCGGTCAGCAGCGCCAGCGCCTCGTCCGCGGCCAGCCGCAGCGGGCGGGCCAGGTAGTCGGCGTTGTTGATGTGGATGACGCCTTCGCCCTCGGCCGCCTCGATGTCGATCTCGATCAGATCGCCCATCTGCGCACCCGGGAGTCCGCAGAACCAGAGCACCTTCAGGTCCGCGATGATCTGCTTCGGGCGGACACCGAACTCCTTGGCGACGTCGTCCACCCGGGCACCGTCGTTCTCCCGCAGGTACGGCACCAGCGCCAGCAGCCGCTGCACCTGATCGCGCGCGTTGCTCATGCCGATTCCGCCACCGTTCGCAGACGCCACAGGACGCCGTCCAGTACATCGCCTGGGCCTTCGACGACCGCGTCCGGGCCGTACGACGCGATCTCCTCGGCCAGCACGCCCGAGTCGGCGTACGGGACGTGGAGGAGGTCCCAGCCCTCCTCGTACGGCTCGATCGCGTTGGCGCGGCGACGCAGGCTGACACACGAGCCGGTGCGAGCGCGGACCTTCGCTTCGGACGTCGGTCGCGGCGGCGCCAGCTCGGAGACCAGCGAGCGCAGATCGGTGCCGTCGGGGACGGTGAACGCGCCCGGCTCGCCGATCGTCTTCACCTCCCCGGTGATCCGGGACAGCCGGAACATCCGGGTGGCCTGACGGTCCCGGTCGCGGCCCACGACGTACCAGCGGCCGTGCCAGGAGACGATGCCCCACGGCTCCAGCGTCCGCGTGGTCGGCTCGGAGGCACCGCTGCGCAGGTGCTGGAACCGTACGGCGGCCCGGCTCACCACTGCCGACCAGAGCGGGTCGAAGGCGGGCTCCGACGCCCCGACGTGCGGCTCGATCGCGCTCAGCGCCGACTGGTCGGTCTGGATGCCGGCCGCCTTCAGCTTCAGCACGGCGGACGTGGTCGCCTCGGCCAGGCTGGCGTGCTGCCAGACCCGGGCGGCGACGCCCAGGACGGCCGCCTCGTCCGGCTCCAGGTGGACCTCGGGCAGCTCGAACACGTCCCGGCGGATCCGGTAGCCGACCTCGTCGGAGAAGAACTTGTCGATGGTGCCCATCTCGATCGGGATGCCGAGGTCGCGCAACTCGTCCTTGTCCCGCTCGAACATCTTCTCGAAGGCGTCGTCGGTCTGGCCCGCGTACCCCTCGACCACCTCGCGGATGCGCTCCTTGGTCACATAGGTGCGCGCGACCAGCAGGCAGATCACCACATTGAGCAGCCGCTCACTCTTCCGCGCCGACACCCGACCACCTTACGGCCTTCGGGCGTCAAATCCCGCCCTCCCGCACCGAAATCTTCGAACACCGGTTCGACACGCTAATGTCGCCGTGTGATTCGGTGGCGCGACGGTGTGGTGCGTGAGGTCGGCCGGAGCTGGGCCGGAGCGGTTGAACTGACTGTGACGGTCGGAGAGCAGCCTGTGCGCGCCCTTGCCTACCCAGACCTGGTCGGTACGCCGGTTGCCGGCGACAGGGTGCTGCTGAACGTCGGAGCTCTCGACAAGGGCCTGGGAACGGGCGGATACGCGCTGGTGGTGGCCGTACCGGATCGACTGCCTGCTGACCCGCCGGAGAACGGTCACCTGGTCAAGGCTCGCTACACGCCCTTGCAGGCGATGGTGCTGGGTGCGGACGAGCAGGACTCACCGGACCACGACGTACTGCGCGATGCAGACGACCTGTTCGGTACGCCGGTTGTCGTGGCGGACCTGCACTCTGCGCTGCCCGCCGTACTGGCCGGTGTCTACGAGGCTCGGCCGACCACACGGGTCGTCTACGTGATGACCGACGGTGGGGCGTTGCCGCTGGCGTTTTCGCGGACTGTGGCGGCGCTGCGGGACAGCGGGTGGCTGAGTGGGACTGTGACCGTCGGGCAGGCGTACGGCGGGGATCGGGAGGCTGTCACGGTTCACACCGGGCTGCTGACCGCTGTGCACGTGTTGGCGGCGGAGCTCGTCGTACTGACGCAGGGGCCCGGCAACCTCGGCACCGGGACCCGCTGGGGGTTCTCCGGGGTGCAATCGGGTGAGGCGGTCAATGCGGTCGGCACGCTGGGTGGGCGGGCTGTCGCGTCGTTGCGGATCTCAGAGGCGGACCCACGGCCGCGGCACCGCGGCATCTCTCACCACAGTCTGACCGCGTACGGTCGGGTGGCGTTGCAGCCGGCGGACGTCGTCGTACCGGATCTGCCGGGCGAGTTCGGTGATGCGGTGCGAGACGCGGCCGAGCCGTTGAAGGCCCGCCACCGGGTCGTGCGGGTGGGCGTCGAGGGCTTGTACGACGCCATGCGGGCGGCACCGGTGAAACTGTCGACGATGGGCCGGAGCCTCGACGAGGACCGGGCGTACTTCGAAGCAGCAGCCGCCGCCGGACGTCACGCTGCGAGGCTGGTGGACGTCCCGTGATGGTCACCGCCGCGAGCTTCCCGACACCCGACCTGATCAGAAGGTCCAACAACCCGGCCCTCTGGGACCAGCAGGGCCCCAACGCCGGCCTCGAGCAGTACCACACGCCGATCGGCGATGACACGATGATCGATGCGTTCGGGCCGGGGTTGCGCTCGGAGGGCAGCCACCTGAGCGGCGTCACCGGACGCCTGACGGGCGGAACCGAGACGCCCGCGAGCCGCATCTCGGCCCGGCTCGGCGAGATCATCGAGCACCGCATCGCGACCGAGGCGCCGGGCCGCGAAGTACTGGCGAACCAGGTCCGGCTGCCGGACGGGAGCACGATCACCGGGAACACGCTGCTGCGAGGCAAGGCGGCAGCGGACCAGTACGGCCTTCCGCGGCCCGTCGAGGGCTTCTGCTGCACCTTGACCGGGCGCCTCGACGATCGGCGGACGCTGCAGCGGGAGGCGTTCGGCATCCTCGCGGACCTGGAGACACAGCGCGCGGCCGGAAAGGACCTTCTCGGCGACCCGGCCGCGCGACGGGCCTTCGTCGCCGCCGAGTACTACCTCTACCAAGGCCCGGAGTACCAACGCGGCGGCGACGCCACCATCCGAGTCCTGCTGGCCACGTCGCACACACGACTGTTCGGCGCACCCCCGAAACTCCCCCAGGACATCGACGTCATGGCGTACGCCGCAGGCCAGGACGCATTCCACCACCACGTGGAACACACCCAAACAATCCTCCCGCCCGCGGCAGCCCACGACGTCTCGTCACCCGAGGCTGCTGCCGAGAAGGCTGTCAGAACGCGTCCCAGAGGCCTGGAGCGCGACTGACCGGTGGGGGTACCTCCACCTGGCGCGTGGTCGCAGTACCCCTGATTCTGGCGGCGTACGGGGCGAGGCTGGGGGCATGGCAACCATTGCACCTGTTTCGGCGCCGCTGACTGCTCGTTGGGCCACTTTGATGTGGTTGCTCGCCGTTGGCGCAGGGGTCGCGGAGACCGTCGTCGCCGCGGGCGGCGCGATCCACGACGGCATCTCGCTCCCCGCCCTGGCCGCGCAACTGGCCGTCCGCGCGGTTGTCTACGGCGCCCTCTTCGTCGTCATCGACCGCTACTTCCGCCGCGGCATCCCCTGGTCCCGGTACCTCTTGGTCGGGCTTCTAGGCACCGTAGGCCTCGCGTCTCTGCTCTACGAACCCCTCACCTGGCTGACCGAGCAGGACCTGTCAGCCGTGCCCTGGTCCGCCGCCTTCCTCCTCACAGCCACCATCCGCACCATCCACCTCAGCGCCCTCCTGGCCGCCGTGACCCTGACCCTCCACCCACAAACCACCCGCTGGTTCCGCCGCTAACAGCCCGAGGGCCGGTCCCCACCTGGGAGACCGGCCCTCGGATTGTTCGTTTCTTGCAGGCTCGACTTACTGACCCTGCTGCTTGGGGGCCGGGAAGGCGTTGAGGATGTCGATGACCGCGAGGGCGTTGACGGTTTTGCCCTTCGCGTCCTTGGTCGGCGGGAGCTCGACCAGCACGCGGCTGCCGATGGGGATGCCGACGAGGCCGTCGAGGGCGCCGGCCTGGCCGTTCGGGCCGGGGCCGACCTGGAGCTGGTCGGTCGGGGCGCCGGGCTGAGCGGGCTGACCGTTGGCGGCGGGCTGGCCGTCCCAGGTGCTGGCCTGCTTCTTGCCGGTGTAGTCGTAGACGACGTACCGGCCGATCAGCTGGCTGCTCTTCTCGATCGGCTTGCCCTTGCCGAGAGCGACGACGACCGGCTTGCCCGGCTTCGCCGGCGGCTTGGTACCGGCCGGGACCGTCACCTTCGGCTCGCCGTTCAGCGGACCGCTCACCTTGATCGGGGTGTTCGCCGACGTGGCCGGGGTCGCGTCCAGCGGGGTGTCATTGGCGGCCACGCTGACCAGGTCGACGACGAAGATCAGCGTGTCGTCTCCCTTGATCCCGGCCTGCTCGTTGCCGGTCTCCTTGTAGCCCTTGTCGGACGGGATGGACAGCAGCACCCGGCTGCCGACCTTCTTGCCGACCAGACCCTCGTCCCAGCCGGCGATGACACCGCCGACACCGATCGGGAACGACGACGGCGCGCCCCGGTCGTAGGAGTTGTCGAAGACCTTGCCGTCCCGCCAGATCTGGCCGAGGTAGTTCGCGGTGAGCAGCTCACCCTTCTTGACCACCGGCCCGTCGCCCTCCTTGAGGACCTCGGTCACCAGGGTCTTCTCCGGCTCACCTTCGCGATGGGTGATCGTCGGCTTCTGCCCGAACTCCGACGTCACCTTGATCCCGCCGGCCCCGAACTCCGGCTTCTCGGAGCCGCAGGCCACCAGGCCGGAACCCAGCGCCGCCACCGCGACCAGACTCAACAACTTGCGCACGAAACGAGCACCTCGAAACATCCCGACGCGGTTCGCGCCGCTCGACTCGGAGGGCGTCAGGGTCGACAGACACCCTCGCAGGGCAACAACGCCGCCCACCCTAGCCTGCGCGCCCAACAACACCACTGTCCGCGTGCGTCACCATTGGGTCACACCACGTACGGCCACAGCTCGCTCAGAAGCCGACGGCGTTGTGCGGTGCCCGGTCCTGCCGCAGCAGTGCGCCCAGCCGTCCTGCCGCACCACTGCTGTGTTCGCCGATCCGCCCCGCGTGCAGCAGTACCTCCGGACTGACTCCACCCAGGTACAGCGACCCGAGTTCGGCCACGGTCAGACTGATGTCCGCCGACGCGCCGGGCGCCGCCGTACAGGCCGCTCCCTCCGGCGAAGCGTCCAGGCGCCACCGCCCGGCGTTCCATCCGCACAGGTCGTCCGTCACGTCCAGCACCAGCGAGTCCTTCCCGGCGTACGCGCGTGCCTCCAGAGCCTCGCGTACGTCGAGGATCCGCAGCCACAGGTTGTCCCGCGTCCGCGTCAGCTTCAGTGCCCGCGGATTCGCCAGCATCCATCGCAGCGGCTCGTCCACCGGCCGCCGCGCAGCCACGACGCGCTTGGTGAGATCGAAGTCGGCCAGCAGACCCCACAAAGCCCGGTAGGCCTCCATCGTGAGCGCCTCGAACGCCTCGACCTGCAGTACGCCGGCGTGCGCAGGATCCGGTGACCAGGGCAAGCGGAACAACGCCGCGCCGTCGACATCACCCTCGGCATCGCGGTGTACCAGGTGATGCGCCGGTCCGGACCCATCCGCCGGCAATCCGCCCGTCGCCAGCCCGTCCCAGTTGCCGGGCAGTGGGCTGATCTCTCCCACCCGCGTGGCCCGCACCCGCTCGTGCAGCAGGGGCCACACAGCCGCCGCAACGGCTCCGTCCACCAACTCCAGCGAACCCGCGTCCTCGAAGTCCGAGCGGAAGGCGGCATCGGTACGACGTAGCTCCCACCGGTGCTGGAACGTCGCTGGGGAGAACCCGTACCGCCCGTAGATCGTCGCCTCACTCGCGCTCAGCCCAGCCAGGAACTCACGCCGCTGCCGGCAGTCTTCGAGCATCGCGGTGATGATCTTCCGCAGCAACCCGCGCCGCCGGTACGTCGGCAGCACACCGGTCGAGGTGACGCCGCCGAGCGCGACCTGCCGAAGTCCGGGCACCGTCACCTGGACCGACACGATCCCTGACGCGCCGGCGATCGTCCCGTCCACGAACGCCGCCTGCGGGCGATACCAGTCGCTCTGGACCTGCTCGACGTACCGCTCGAGGTCGGCGTCGCTCGCCGGGACCTGCGGGGGCCAGGCGGCCCGGCCGGCGTACGAGGCGGAGGGTTCGGGCTCCTCCTGGGGCAGGCCGTTCACAAACGGCAGGACGCGCAGGTACTCCTTGGTCTCGGCACGGGTGACCGGCCGGATCTCGATCGCCATGCGATCGTTCTATGCGGCCCTGTCCGGCCAGGCACTCGATTTAGCCACGCGCTACATGCTGGCGATGAGCTTTTCCACGCGCTCGTCGTGGGACTTGAACGGATCCTTGCAGAGCACCGTGCGCTGGGCCTGGTCGTTGAGCTTGAGGTGGACCCAGTCGACGGTGAAGTCCCGGCGGCGTTCCTGCGCCCGTTTGATGAACTCACCGCGCAGCCGCGCCCGGGTCGTCTGCGGCGGCACCGACTTGGCCTCGAAGATCCGCAGGTCGTCGACCACCCGGGTGACCGCGCCCTTGCGCTCGAGCAGGTAGTACAGGCCGCGCGGCCGGTGGATGTCGTGGTACGCCAGGTCGAGCTGGGCGACCCGCGGACTGGCCAGGCCGAGGTTGTTCTGCTGCCGGTAGCGCTCGATCAGCCGGTACTTGATCACCCAGTCGATCTCGCGCTCGATCCCGCTCAGATCGCCGGACTCGATCGCCTTCAGCGTCCGCTCCCACAGCGACAGCGCCCGCTCGACGGCCGGCGTACCGAGCTCGCGGCGGTCGACGAAGTCACGGGCCTTGGTCAGGTACTCCCCCTGGATGTCGAGGGCGCTGGCCTCGCGGCCGTTGGCCAGCCGGACCTCACGGCGGCCGGTCATGTCGTGGCTGATCTCGCGGATCGCGCGGATCGGGTTGTCCAGGGTCAGGTCGCGCATCACGATGCCGGCCTCGATCATCCGCAGTACCAGGTCGGTGCTGGCCACCTTGAGCAGCATCGTGGTCTCGGACATGTTCGAGTCGCCGACGATCACGTGCAGCCGGCGGAACCGCTCGGCGTCCGCGTGCGGCTCGTCACGGGTGTTGATGATCGGCCGGGACCGGGTGGTCGCGCTCGACACGCCCTCCCAGATGTGCTCGGCGCGCTGGCTGACCGAGTACACCGCGCCGCGCGGGGTCTGCAGCACCTTGCCGGCGCCGCAGATCAGCTGGCGGGTGACCAGGAACGGGATCAGGACATCGGCCAGCTTGGCGAAGTCGCCGTGCCGGCTGACCAGGTAGTTCTCGTGACAGCCGTAGCTGTTCCCGGCCGAGTCGGTGTTGTTCTTGAACAGGTACACGTCGCCGAAGATGCCCTCGTCGTGCAGCCGCTTCTGCGCGTCCACCAGCAGACCCTCGAGGATCCGCTCACCCGCCTTGTCGTGCGCGATCAGGTCGGTGACCGAGTCACACTCACCGGTCGCGTACTCCGGGTGGGAGCCCACGTCGAGATAGAGGCGTGCCCCGTTGCGGAGGAAGACGTTGCTGCTCCGCCCCCAGGACACCACGCGCCGAAACAGGTACCGCGCCACCTCGTCGGGGGTCAGTCGGCGCTGACCGCGAAAGGTACACGTGACGCCGTACTCGTTCTCCAGACCGAAGATTCGCCGGTTCACACACCCACAGTACGTGGCCGCTCCGACAACCGGGCCATGTCGCAGGCGCGCCGTCTTCCGGCGTTACCCCTTTGATGTCAACACCCCCAGGGTCGGGCGCGGAGTGGAGCGCGGTCCGGACCGGTGGGTGGATCTCCGGGTGGAGTTCGGTCCGACAGCAGTGACGGCACCGCATGCGACTGCCAACGTCGTACGTCCTGAGGAGACGAACCTTCACCGCCGCCCTCGCCTCGACCATGCTGGCCGGGGCGGTGCCGGCGTACGCCCACCGCGGTGACCTGACCCTGAAGCTCCCCGCACCCACCGGACGATGGAAGGTCGGTACGACGACCCGTCACCTGATCGACCGCGACCGGTCCGATCCGTGGATGGCCCGGCTAATCGGCAGTACGTCGTGCGGCATCACCGCCGTACGGACTTGTCCGGAGGTTCTTCGACCGGGCGCTGACCGTTGAGGCCTGGCGCGTGCCTCAGAGGTCTACGAGGTCGAGGAGTTGACCCAGTTCCTTCGGGTCGAGTTCGCGGAGTTCGCCGGTGTGGAGGTTGCCGCGGCGGACCGGGCCGATGGCGGTGCGGGTGAGCCGCTTGACCGGGTGGCCGACCGCGTCGAACATGCGGCGGACGATGCGGTTGCGGCCCTCGTGCAGGCTGATCTGGATCAGCGTGCGGCCGCGGATGCTGGAGACGACCTTGACGGTGTCGGCCTGGGCCGGGCCGTCGTCGAGTTCGATGCCGTCGAGGAGTTCGCGGAGCACCGCGGGTTTCACGTTGCCTTCGACTTCGGCGACGTACGTCTTGGACACCTCGTACGACGGGTGCGTGAGCCGGTGGGCGAACTCGCCGTGGTTGGTGAGCAGCAGCAGACCCTCGGTGTCGGTGTCGAGACGGCCGATGTGGAACAGGCGTTCGGGGCGGTCCTGGACGTAGTCGGCGATACACGGGCGGCCCTGCGGGTCGGACATCGTGGTGACGACGCCGCGGGGTTTGTTGAGCACCAGGTAGACGTGGGCGCTGGTCGGCGGGATACGTTCGCCGTCGACCCGGATCACCGACACCGCGGGGTCCACCCTGAGGCCGAACTCGGTCACCACCTGACCATCGACCTCGACCCGGCCCTGCTCGATCAGGATCTCCGCATTCCGCCGGCTCGCCACCCCCGCCTGAGCCAACACCTTCTGCAGCCGGACCCCCTCCTGCTCACCCATCCCGGCCCCCACCCCCGGACGTCCCAACCGCCGAACCCCCAGCGTCAGCCGCCTCGCCGACGGCCTCCACAGACGGGTCGGCCCCGCTCTCGCCGGACGGCTCATCCGTCGCCTCAGCAGGTGAATCCGCCCGCTGTCCGGGTGCATCCGCTGACCCGTCGGCGGACCCGATCTCTTCGGACGGGCCCAGCTCGCCCGCCTCGTGCTCGACGTCCAACTCAACCGGTTCCTCAGTGCTCAAATCCCCATCGATCCCCGCGCCATCCGCGCCAGGCTCATCCGCCGACCCACCCCCCACCTGGGCAGCCGAACCCGACACCCCACCGGACGCGTCCACCGACCCGTCAGCCGTCTCGGAGGGCGCATCAACCGAACCGTCGGGGCCTTCGGCGGGCGCGTCCGCCGAGCCGTCAGCCGCCCCGACGGGCATATCCGACCCGTCGGCGCCTTCGGCGGGCACACGTGTCGCCTCGTCGGCGCCTTCGGCACCTGCGTCCACGGACTCGTCGGCGTCCTCGGCGGAGCCGATCTCGTCGGACGGGTCGAGCTCACCCGGCTCATGCTCAACGTCCAACTCGACCGCGTCGTCAGTGGTCAGGTCGCCGTCGATGCCGGTGATGTCGCCGCCGGACTCGTCCGCCGGCTCGCCCTCCGGACCGGCCGGGTCGTCGGACGGCTCGGCCTCCGGGTCGGTGGGGGCGTCAAACGGCTCGGGCTCCGCGTCGTCGCGGTTCGCCTCGTCGGATGACGTGGAATCTCCGTCGGCGGGCTGGTTCTGGGCGTCGGCTTCGGCTGCGGGTGCCTGGTCGGTCGTCGCACCTTCCTCAGAGGTCGGCGTGACTTCGTCGGAGGTCGCCGTACCCTCCTCCGCGGTTGTCGTACCTTCGTCGGACGCGGTGGACGGGATGGTTTGGGCGGCGAGTTCTTCCTCGATGTCGTCCATGTCCGGGAGGTACGGCGCGAGTTCGGGCAGGTCGTCGAGGGACTGCATGCCCATTCGCTCGAGGAAGTACGACGTCGTGCGGTACAGCGTCGCCTGGGATTCGGTGTCCGCGCCGGCCTCCTCGACCAGACCGCGGGCAACGAGCGTCCGCATCACACCGTCGACGTTCACCCCGCGGATCGCGGAGACCCGCGCGCGGCTCACCGGCTGCTTGTACGCGACCACCGCGAGCGTCTCCAGCGCGGCCTGCGTGAGCCGCGCCTGCTGGCCGTCGAGAACAAACCTCTCCACGTACGGCGCCGCCTCGACGCGGGTGTAGTAACGCCAGCCGCCACCCACCTCACGCAGGTCGAACCCGCGCCCCTGCTCGGTGTACTCCCCCGACAGCGTCGCGAGGGCCGCCGCCACGTCCCCGGTCGACCGCCCGACCGCGCGCGCCAGCGTCAGCACCGGCAACGGCTCGTCCGTCACCATCAGAATCGCCTCGAGCGCCCGCCGCATCGTCTCGTCGTCGATGAGAACCTCATCCCCCACCGCCAACTCACCCTGCCCCGCCGGCAACTCATCCTCATCCCCCTCGCCCGGCTTCTCCGGACCAGACTCACCCTCGACGGGCCCACCGGACGCGGAGGCGCCGGCCCCGGAGGCGGAGGGGAAGTCGGAGGCACCCGAGGGAGAGACGAAGTCGTCGGACACGGAGGCTTCCTCGGCGGACGCCTCATCGCCGTCTGCCGAGAGGGCGGCGGACTCATCGTCCGTCAGGCCGGCCGACTCGGCGGCGCCGGAGTCGGCGGGCCCTCCGGGCGCGTTTGCTTCCTCGGCACCGGAGTCGACCGGGGTCGAGGCGTCGGTCGTCGACGGCTCATTGGCGGTGGAGGGGTCTTCGCCCGCTGCGGCGGGGGCGGCGGCCTCATCGTCTGTCGGGGCGGCGGAGTTGGCGGCGGTCGACTCGGCGGATTCTGCTAGGGCGTCTGCTTCGTCGGCACCGGAGTCGACCACGCTCGGGGTGTCGGTGGCCGGACGCTCGTTCTCGGGGGATTCGTGTTCGCCGGTCGCGGCGACGGTCTCGGTGGGGTCCGGGGTGGGGTGGTCGGTCACTGGTTCACCGTCTCGTCGGGTCCTTCGGAGGGCTGGGCGGTGTCCTCGGGATGGTCGTCTTCGGTCAGGTTCTCACCTGGTTCGAGGAAGTCGATGTCGTCGGGGACCTCGGGTGCCTCACCGTCCGCGGACTCGGGTTTGCCCTCCTCGTCGAACTCGTCGCTGACGTCGATCTCGCCCTCGTCGGACCCGGTCCAGCGGATCGTCAGCTCCCCCAGCGGCGTCACCTGGTCGAACGCGACCGCCGCCTCCCGGAACAACTCCAGCAGCGCCAGGAAGCGGCACACCGTCGTCACCGTGTCCGGCGAGTCCGCCACCAGCGCGCGGAACGTCGTACTGCGTTGCCGCCGCAATCGGTTGACGATCACCACGGCCTGCTCCCGCACCGTCACCTTCGGCGCGTGCAGGTGGGTCAGCGAGACACCTTCGGGTACGTCGTCCTTCGGCGCCAGCGCCCGTGCCGCCAACGCCGCCAGGCCGGCCGGGTCGATCCCCAGCAGCACCTCGGGCAGCAGTTCCGCGAACCGCGGCTCGACACCGACGGCCCGGGGGAACCGGCGGGCCTCCAGAGCCATCCGCTCCTGCATCAACGTGGCGATCTGCTTGAACGCGCGGTACTGCAGCAGCCGCGCGAACAGCAGGTCGCGCGCCTCGAGCAGCGCCAGGTCCTCCGCGTCCTCGACCTCGCCCTTCGGCAGCAACCGGGCCGCCTTGAGGTCCAGCAGCGTCGCCGCGATCAGCAGGAACTCCGACGTCTGGTCGAGGTCCCACTCCGGCCCGAGCGCCTTGATGTGCGCGATGAAGTCGTCGGTGACCTGCGACAGCGCGATCTCGGTGATGTCGAGCTTGTGCTTGCTGATCAGCTGCAGCAGCAGGTCGAACGGCCCCTCGAAGTTCACCAGGTGGACGCTGAACCCCTTGCCCTCGGCAACAGCCGGTACGCCGTCGGCCGACGTACCGGACGCGATGTCCAACGGCAACGAGTCGGACACGGTCACTCCGAGGCCTTGAGCCGCCGTACCAGCACCGAGTCCGGCCCGTGGTCGACGAAGTCGGCCAGCAGTACGTCAATGGCCTCGCGGACGATCCGGCCGCGGTCGGCGGTCAGGCCGTGCTCGGCGCGCAGCGCGAGTCTGGTCTGTTCCAGGCCGAGCAGCTCCTCCTCCGTCACGTACACGGTGATCTTCGTGTCGTGCCGGATCCGACCGCTGGACTTGCGGTCGTCGACGACGGCCGTCCGCGACCGCACGGAGGCGGCGGAGGGTCCGTCGGTGGTGGTGCGCTTCTCGGGTCTGGTCTGCTTCGGTGCCGTACCCCCGAAGAGTTCACTGGCACCTGGCAGGCTCACCCGGCGGGACAACGCGCCAGCACCTCCTTGGCAAGGTCGCGGTACTGGGTAGCCGCTTGGGACGAGGGGGCGTACGTCGTGATCGGTTCGCCGACGACCGTGGTCTCGGGGAACTTGACGGTACGCCGGATGACGGTGTGGAAGACGCGTTCGTCGAAGGCCTGGACGACCCGGTCGAGCACCTCGCGGGCGTGCGTGGTCCGGCCGTCGAACATGGTGCCGAGGATGCCGACGATCTCCAGCTTCGGGTTCAGCCGGTCCTGCACCTTGCCGATCGTGTCGGTCAGCATCGCCAGCCCGCGCAGCGCGAAGAACTCGCACTCCAGCGGTACGACGATGCCGTGCGACGCGGTCAGCGCGTTCACGGTGAGCAGGCCGAGCGACGGTGCGCAGTCGATCAGGATCACGTCGTAGTTCGGGATGATCGGCTCGAGCACGCGCTGCAGGGTGTACTCGCGGGCGACCTCCTGGACCAGCTGGACTTCGGCCGCGGACAGGTCGATGTTGGCCGGCAGCAGGTCGAGGTTCGGCACGTTGGTCGGCCGGATCACCTCGTCGGCGGTGATGTCTCGCTGCATCAGCAGGTTGTAGACCGACAGCTCCAGGTCGTGCGGCTGCACGCCGAGGCCGATCGAGGCCGAGCCCTGCGGGTCGAAGTCGATCAGCAGCACCTTGCGGCCGGTCTCGGCGATCGCCGCGCCGAGGTTGATCGTGGTGGTGGTCTTGCCGACGCCACCCTTCTGGTTGCACATCGCGATGACCTGTGCGGGGCCCGTCTTCGTCGGCGGCTTCGGCTCCGGGAGGTCCGGAAGCGGCCGGCCGGTCGGCCCGATCTTGTTCCTCGGGCCGTGCGGATCGTTCACAGGGGCAATGTCCTCCGCGGTGAGCTTGGCCGTCGGCCGGGGCATCTCCGCATAGTTCTCGGGTGGGGTCAGGGGCCGCTGCGGCTGGGGGGCCACAGCAGGCTGGGAAATCGTCGGCGCGATCGGCTGGGCCGGCGACGGGAACTGCTCGGTGCCCGGGAATGTCGACTCGTTCATGACTCGTCAAACCTTTCAACCGATACGGGCGATCCCAGCGACTGTAAGCGTGCATTCAAGCACTCTCAACCAGCCACTCCGCACCGGGGTGGGGTGGTTTGTCGACAAAGCTCCGGACCCGGCCGATCACCGCCTCCGGGTGACCAACCGTAACCAGATGATCGCACACCGTCCCCCGGCGTCCGAGCACCGGGCCCAGGCTTTCACGGCTCCCCGGTACGACGCCAACCGCGCCGCCGTACGACGGGAACTAGTCTGCGCAGCATGCAGTCCGCCGACGACTTTCTGAACCTGGTCACCGCACAACTCGCCAACCTGCCGAGCGTGGAGGCGGTGGCGCTGGGCGGCTCCCGCGCCACCGGAACGCACCGACCGGACAGCGACTGGGACTTCGCCATCTACTACCGCGGATCGTTCGCTCCGGCCGACCTTCGCGCACTCGGCTGGCCGGGTGAGGTCTCCGAGATCGGCGGCTGGGGTGGAGGCGTGTTCAACGGCGGCGGCTGGCTGGAGGTCGAAGGCCGCCGGGTCGACGTGCACTACCGCGACCTGGACGACGTCGAGCGCCACCTGGCCGAGGCACAGGAAGGGCGCTTCCACATCGAGCGACTCCTGTTCCACCTGGCCGGCATCCCCAGCTACATCGTCGTGGCGGAGCTCGCCGCCAACCGGGTCCTGCACGGGACACTGCCCCGGCCCGACTACCCCGAGAAGCTGAAGCAGACCGCCCGAGAGCGCTGGTGGGGCGAAGCCCAACTGACACTCGCCTATGCCCGCAGCGCGTACGCCGAACGCGGCCTGCTGACCGAGACCGCCGGAGCCGTCGCCACCGCGAGCTGTATGACGGCTCACGCGATCCTGGCTGCCCGTGGCGAATGGGTGACGAACGAGAAGCGCCTGCTCGATCGGGCCGGGTTGCGCGGCATCGACCGCGTCCTGTCCGCCCAGGACCCCGTAGCAGTGATCGAGCAGGGTACGGCGTTCCTGCAGAGCGCGATCGGGTCAGGAGGAGAGGGCGCGGGGGTGTGAGGTCGCGTAGACCTCACGGAGCTTGTCGACGGTGACGAGCGTGTACACCTGGGTCGTGGTCACCGACGCGTGTCCCAGCAACTCCTGTACGACACGCACATCGGCACCGCCGTCCAGCAGGTGCGTGGCGAAGGAGTGGCGGAGCGTGTGCGGCGAGATCTCCTTGGCGATGCCTGCTCGTTGAGCGGCCCGGCGCAGCACGGTCCAGGCGCTCTGCCGCGACAAACGGCCGCCGCGTGCGTTGAGGAACAAGGCCGGCGTGCCGCGTCCCCGCCGTACCAGCTCCGGACGGCCGCGGACCTGGTACGCCGCCAGCGCCTCGCGGGCGTAGGACCCGACCGGGACCACGCGCTCCTTGCTGCCCTTGCCCCGCAGCAGGACCGCACCCGTGTCGAGATCGATGTCGTCGACGTCCAGTCCGACGGCTTCCGAGATCCGGGCGCCGGTTCCGTAGAGGAACTCGAGCAGGGCGGCGTCGCGCGTGGCGAGCACCGCGGGTTCGGCCTCGGCCCCCGCGGCCGCTGTGAGGATCCGCGACACCTCGTCGACGGAGAGTGCCTTGGGCAACCGTTGCGGCGGTGCCGGCGGCTTGACAGCGGCCGCCGGATCGACGGCCGTCAGCCCTTCCCGCAGACAGAACCGGTGGAATCCCCGGACGGCGACCACGGTCCGGCCGGCCGACGACGCGGTGAGGGGCGGGTGGTCCGCGTCGCCCTCCCGCAACCGCATCAGGAAGTCGCTCACGACGGCTTCGGAGATCCGGCCGAGGTCGTCGATCCCGGCCGACGCGAGATAGTCGCCGTACCGGCGCAGATCACGCCGGTACGACGCCAGGGTGTTCGGGGCCAGCCCGCGCTCGACCGTGAGGTGGTCCAGGTACGCGCCGACCGCTCGGTCGATGCTCAGACCAGCACCTCGTCGAGCTTCAGCTGGGACAGGTCGTGGGCCTCGGCCACGGGTCCGTAGGTGATGTGCCCGTCGAACGTGTTCAGGCCGAGCGCCAGGCTGTGGTCCTGCTTCATCGCCTCCCGCCAGCCCAGGTTCGCCAGCTCGATCGCGTACGGCAGCGTCACGTTGGTGAGCGCGTACGTCGACGTGTTCGGCACCGCGCCGGGCATGTTCGCGACGCAGTAGAACAGCGAGTTGTGCACCTGGTACACCGGGTCGGCGTGCGTCGTCGGCCGGGAGTCCTCGAAGCAGCCGCCCTGGTCGATCGCGATATCGCAGAGCACACTGCCCGGCTTCATCCGCCGCACCATGTCGTTGGTGACCACCTTCGGAGCCTTGGCGCCGGGCACCAGCACCGCACCGATGACCACATCGGCCTCGAGCACCGCGCGCTCGATCTCGAACGAGTTCGCCGCGATCGTCAGCAGGTGGCCCTGGTAGATCCGGTCGGCCTCGCGGAGCCGGGCGATGTTGCGGTCGAACAGCTGCACCTGCGCCTGCATGCCGAGCGCGATCGCGGCCGCGTTCATCCCGGCGACACCCGCGCCGATGATCACGACCCGCGCCGGGTGTACCCCGGAGACGCCGCCCATCAGCACGCCGCGGCCACCGCCGCTGCGCATCAGGTGGTAGGCAGCCGCCTGCGGTGCCAGCCGGCCGGCCACCTCACTCATCGGAGCCAGCAACGGCAGCGAGCCGTCGGACAGCTGAACCGTTTCGTACGCGATACCGGTGATACCGGACTTCAGCAGCGCCTCGGTGCACTCGCTGCTCGCGGCCAGGTGCAGGTAGGTGAACAGGACCTGGTCCCGCCGCATCCGGTGGTACTCCTCGGCCACCGGCTCCTTCACCTTCAGCACCAGCTCCGCGTCCGCCCAGACGTCGTCCGCGGCCGGCACGATCCGTGCCCCGGCCGCGACGAACTCCTCGTCGGGGATCAGCGATCCGGTCCCCGCGCCCTGCTCGATCAGAACCTCGTGCCCGTTGCCCACGAACTCGTGCACGCCCGACGGGGTGATGGCCACCCGGTACTCGTGGTTCTTGACTTCCTTCGGAACTCCGACCTTCACAACGCGCCCTTCTTTCGTTCCAGGTGTGCGGCCCACGTCGTTGTGTCCGCGGCCCGGCGGTGAGGGGTGAGCTGCCAGGTCGCTGCCGAGTGTAAGCCCGCAAGGTTCATACCACCTGATCGGATGGTCCTATCCGCATGCGACTCGCGGGTTCGTTCCCCGGCGGTTCGGTTACACTCCTGTACGACGCCGTGGCGGCCCGTGACGTTCACACCGGAATCCCTTGCCCCGCAGGCTTTGCGCAATCTTGACGCAATCTCCTCTTCTCTCCTGACGCCAGTCTTGCACTGCCCCGAAGAGCACCTGTTCGGTGTTTTCCGGGTACCCCTGATCGAAACGCCGACGGAAGGTTCTGACATGGACAACGAGATCGTCCTGCCTGGCGGCAACGTCGGCGGCGCGGTCCGGGTCGGCGACACGGTCCGGCGGGCCACCGGACCGTGGACACCGGCCGTTCATGGACTGCTCAACTACCTTCACGAGGCGGGGCTGACCGGCATCCCGCGGGTGCTCGGCTTCGACGACCGCGGCCGGGAGATCCTCGACTACCTTCCCGGTACGGCGTACGGCGAGGACGTGCCGGACGACGTACTGGCCGACGCGATGCGCTGGCTGGCCGAGTACCACCGGGTGGTGGCGTCGTACCGGCCCGAGGGCGAGATCGTGTGGCGGACCAGCCGGGGTGAACTCGCGGCCGATCAGATCATCTGCATGCACGACTACGGGTGGTACAACTGGATCGGTTCCGAGACCGGGTTCAGCGGCGTGATCGACTGGGACATGGCCGGTCCCGGCGTCCCGCTCGACGACATCGCCTTCACCGCCTGGAACACGGCCCCGCTGGCGATCCCGATGGACCCGGCGTACCAGGCAGCGCGCCTGCGACTGATGGCGTCCGCGTACGGCGGCACGTTCACGCCGCTCCAGATCCTCGAGGGCGCACCGATCCGGGCCCGGCGATCGGCCCGCGTCATCCGCGCCGGGCAGCAGGCCGGCGACCCGGGCATGCTCAACCTCGCCAAGGTCGGCGAACCCGAACGCACCGAGCGCCGCCTGAAGGTCCTCGAGCACCGCATCCCGGAGATCGCCGCACACCTGTGACTCTCCCGCGGGTCCATATGGTGGTTGCGGGGACAGTCATCATTGACGGCCCCCGGAGTGCGTCGGAGATGCTTGAGCAGCATGAACCATGCACGGAATGGAGCCCGCCCGCTCCCGGTTGCAGCCTGAGAACGGTTCGACGAGAGGAGTACGCGTGGCGGTGGAACTGGGACGCTTCGGGGTCTGGCACGGACCTCAGCACTGGGGTCCGGAACTGGCGGCGGGACTGGAGCAGGCCGGGTACGGCGCGCTCTGGCTGGGGGCCTCCCCCGGCGCCGACCTGCGCGATGCCGAAGTGTTGCTTGCGTCAACGACTTCCGTTGCCGTCGGCACCAGCATTGTGAACATGTGGAAGTCGCCGGCGGCCGACGTCGGCGCCTCCTACCACCGGCTGGAGGACGAGCACCCGGGCCGGTTCCTGCTCGGTGTCGGCATCGGTCACCCGGAACGCACCGGCGAGTACAGGTCGCCGTACCAGACGATCCTGGACTACCTGGACGAACTCGACGACGCGAAGGTCCCGGCGGACCGGCGGGCGCTGGCGGCGCTCGGTCCGAAGGTGCTGCACGTGGCCGCCACCCGGACCGCCGGGGCGCTGCCCTACCTGACGACTCCGGAGCACACCCGCGAGGCCCGTCGTACCCTCGGCGGCGGTGTGCTGCTCGCGCCGGAGCAGAAGATCGTGCTCGAGACCGACGACGAGATCGCCCGGACCACGGCCCGCGACTACCTGGCGTCGTACCTGCGACTGCGCAACTACCGGTCCAACCTGAAGCGGCTCGGTTTCACCGACGACGACCTCGACGACGGCGGCAGCGACCGGCTCGTCGACGCACTCGTCCTGCACGGCTCGGCGGTGGAGATCGCCGAGGGACTGAACGCCCACCTGGAGGCCGGAGCCGACCACGTCGCGGTCCAGCAGCTGGGCCGTGAGGGGATCGAGCTGCTGCCCGGTTACGAGGCCTTGGCAACCGTTCTCCAGTAGGTCCGGCGGGTCCGTCCGGCGAGGCGCCTGTTCGCCGGACGGACCCCCTTGACGGCCGCTCGACGGCGAGGAACATCAGCAGTAGAAGCACCACCTTTCGGGGGTGCCCGCACTGGAGGTGTTCCCCATGACCGAGCGACACGAGTTGCGGTGGGGCGGCCTGGCCGGGCTGGCCTTCGTCGTCCTGGCCCTCCTGGGCAGGTTCCTGCCCGGCAATCCACCGACGGTCGCCGAGTCGGACAGTGCGATCACGGCCTGGCTGACCGGCAACCGCGGGATGATCCTGACCAGCGCGCTGATGTGGGCCGCGGCGGCCGGGTTGGTGATCTGGTTCGCGTCCGCGTTCGCCGAGGCGATGCGGGAGCGCGACGAGCGCAGTGACGTCCACCTGGCCCTGCTGGCCGGATCGGTGCTGGTCGGCGGTGCGATCTTCGTGAACGCCGCGCTGACCGCGGCGACCGCGTTCGGCATCGACGGCCGCGACGCCGGGCTGACGATGATGATGTACGAGGCGACCGCGGTGATGACCACGATGATCGGGTTCGCCGCCGCGTTGCCGCTGGCCGCGGCCGGGCTCGGCGTACTGCGCACTCATCTGATGCCGAACTGGCTCGGGTACCTGGCCCTGCTGGCCGCGGTGGTGTCGTTCGCCGGCGCGTTCGGCGTGTTCGCCACCTCCGGCACCTGGGTCGCCGGCGGGTTCCTGATGACCGGTATCCCGTTGCTGGTGTCGGCGGTGTGGATCGTCTGCGCGAGCGGCTACATGGTCCGCGAGCACCTGCCCGAGGTGACGACGGGCGAGACCATCGTTCCGCAGACCTGACCGCGACAGGGTCCTCCGGGGCAACCGTCCCGGAGGACCTCTTCACAGCATGGTGAAGTCGGCGAAGTCGAACCCCGGCGAGACTATGCACGACACCAGCACCGGCTGGTCCCCGGCCGGCCGCGCCGCCTGCCAGGCCTCCGCCGGTACGACGACCTGCGGCCGCTCGCCTGCCTTCACGTCGGCGCCCAGCGTCACAGCCACGGCCGTCTCGGGCTTCTCGCCGTACTCCAGGGTCAACGGCCCACCCGAGTGCCACAGCCATACCTCGGCCGACCGCACCCGGTGCCACCGAGATTCCTCCCCCGGCGCCAGCAGGAAGTAGATCGCGGTAGCAGTGGCCCGATCCCCGCCGTACCCCTCCGGCGTGAACTCGATGGCCGACCGCCACGTCTCGCGATACCACCCGCCCTCCGGATGCGGCTCGAGTTCCAGCAGCTCCGCCAGTTCCGGTTTGTCCATGACAGGCATTGTCGAACGCATGGGGGTTCGGCAGAGTGCCCGGCATGAGCGAACTTCCGTCGGAGTATCACCGCAGGTTGCCGTACGGCGAACGGATGTCGGCCGAACCGCTGATCGGCCTGCCGTTCTTTCCGTTCGAGGGCGACGTTCAGGTGGTACCGCTGGACGAGCCGGTGCTGCCCGAGCCGCCCCGCCGCGGGGAGGCAGGTGGGGAGGCATGTCTCACCTGTACCGAGCCGGATCGGAACGTGATCTGGCGGGACGACCAGTGGCACCTCAAGGCCGGCTTCACGTCGAGTGGCCTGCCGATGGTCGCGATCCTCGAGCCGCGGCAGCACTACCGGCTCGACAACCTGCCGACGGAACTGACCGGAACGCTCGGTCCGGTCATCCAGCGGGTGGCGGCCGCGATCCGGTCGATCGACAGCGTCGCGCGGACGCACTTCAACCGGTGGGGTGACGGCTCGGAGCACTTCCACCTGTGGTTCCTCGCGCGACCGCTCGGCATGATGCAACTGCGCGGCGCGATGATCGCCGCCTGGGACGACATGCTCCCGAAGCTCCCGCCGGACGAGTTCGAAGCCAACGCCCGCACCGTCGCGACGGCACTGGCCGAAGGTGGTGGCGAGGCAGTCGGTGTCGGCCGCCTGGGCTGACCACCCGCGACCGCAGCGCACCTCAGGTACCACCCACAGGTCCGCGGCTCGCCTCGTGAGCCCAGAACGCCGCACCCGCCATCAGGCACAGCACGCCGCAGACGGCCAGCGTCGCCCGCGTCCCGGCCAGCTCGACCAAGCCGCCCGCGAGTACACCGGACACCAAGGAACCGGCAGTCGCCGAGTTGGAGAACAGGGCGGCGCCGGCGCCACTGGCGGGCGCGAGCACCGACTGGAAGTGCTGGATCCCGGCGGTACCGATGACCGCGATCGCCGCACCTCGGGCGACCTGAGCGATCAGCAGGGCGGCCATGCCCTGGGCCGGTGCGACCAGGAGGAAATAGGCGACGAACAGCCCGATGCCGAGCAGGATCAGCAGCCGGCGGTTCACCCGCGGCAGGATCCAGACCAGCGCGAGTGCCGCGACGATCTCCACCACGGCGCAGGCGCTGAACAGCACACCGACCGCGCTGCCGCTGCGGCCCAGCTCACCGGTGACGAACAGCGGCAGGGCCACGAATCCGGCGAACATCGCGGTGTGCACGAGCATCATGCTGGCCGCCAGCAACGCAACGGACAGCCTGGGCACGGCGCGATCCGAAACCCGCTCCCCGCCGGCTCGCGGGTCGCGGGCTGCCTCCGGCCTGGGAACGACGAAGATCGCGGCGACGGTGAGCAGCAGAGCGACGGCGGATGCCCGGAACAATCCGTCGTACCCGGTCGTCGCCAGCACCCAGGCGCCGATCAACGGCCCGGCCGCCCAGGCCAGCGACCAGCCGGACCGCAGCAGCGGCGCCGCTGTCTGCTTGAGCCGGCCGGCGAACCTGACGTCGGCCAGCGCGAACACCTGCGGGTAGCCGGCACCGGCGACACCGAGCAGGGTCAACGCGAGCAGGATCAGTACGGCGAAGTCGGACACGACCGGCAGCAGTCCGAAGCCGATCGCTCCCGCCCCGGCCGCGATCGCGGCCCAGCGTCGCGCCGGTGAACGGTCGAACGCCCGGCCGAAGACCGCGCTGAACACGATCCCGCCCAGCGCGACCGCGGACATGAAGATCCCCGTCCGCAGCGGTGACAGTCCGGCGCTCTCCGAGGCGAACAACACGAGATACGAGCCGGTCATCGAGTCCGCACAGCCCAGCAGCACAATCACTGCCACCATCGGCATCAACGACCGCGAGACGTCTCTGTTCACCCCCGCAACCGTAGGCACCGCCGCCGACAATTCGGCTGAAGCGGGTCAGCGGTCCTTGGCGGGCCAGGGAGTGTCGGCCGGGCGCAGGCTGTCGAAACCGGGACCGTTGAGGGCGGTCCAGGTGGCCAGGGCGCCCATGACGAGGACGGGGTTGTGGAGGTGGCCGGCCAGGACCGCTCCGACCACGTCGATCAGCGGAGCCCAGACGGTCTCCATGTCGGCTTCCTCGTGCAGGCGGTCGTAGGCCTCGTCGGCGGGCGAGAGGTCGCGGGCGAGGAAGATGCGGACCGCCTCGTCCGTCAGGCCAGGGGAAGTGAACGCGTCGACGAGGACGCGCCAGTCGGCGGCCTTCGTGCCGGTCTCCTCCCAGAGCTCCCGCTCGGCACCGAGCCGGTACTGCTCCCCTCGGACGTCGAGCAGCCCGGCCGGCGGCTCCAGCAGCCGGTAGCCGACCGGATGCCGGTACTGCCGCACCAGCAGCATCCGGTTGTTCTCGTCCAGCGCGACGACCCCGACCGCACCCGGATGCACGACCACGTCGCGGACGAACTGGTCCCGACCGGGTGGCTCGATGTGGTCCCGCCGTACCGAGATCACCCGGCCGGTCTCGTGCACCACCTCGGACGAGGCGACCGGCCACTGCTCCGGTACGTCGGTCAGGCCGGCACCGAACCGCAGTTCGGGATGGTCCTTCATCGAGTCTTGACCGGGGTCTTGCCGGCGGCCTTCTTGGTCGCCACGGCCGGCTCCTCGACCGGCAGCCGCGACTCGCGCTGCCGATTCAGTGCCGCTGCGATCAGGCCGGAGAACAGCGGGTGCGGTTTGGTCGGCCGGGACCGCAGCTCGGGGTGCGCCTGGGTGGCGACGAAGTACGGGTGCTGGGCCTTGTCGAGCTCGATGAACTCGACCAGCTCGTTGTCCGGGGACAGCCCGCTGAACACCAGCCCGGCCGTCTCCAGCTTGTCCCGGTACGCGTTGTTCACCTCGTACCGGTGCCGGTGCCGCTCCTGGACCGACGGAGCGCCGTACAGGTCCCGCACGATCGAGCCGTCGGCCAGGTTGGCCGGGTAGAGGCCGAGCCGCATGGTGCCGCCGAGGTCACCGGAGCCCGAGACGATGTGCTTCTGCTCCTCCATCGTGGCGATGACCGGCTGCTCGGCGTCGGGGTCGAACTCGCTGGAGTTCGCGACGACCAGCCCGGCCAGGCTGCGGGCCACCTCGATCACCATGCACTGCAGGCCGAGGCACAGCCCGAGGATCGGGATGCCCTGCTCGCGGGCGAACCGGATCGCGCCGATCTTCCCCTCGATCCCGCGGACGCCGAACCCGCCCGGGATGCAGACCGCGTCGACGTCACCGAGCAGCCGCGCCGCCGCCTCGGGCGTGGCGCAGTCGTCGGACGCGATCCAGCGCAGGTCGACCCGCGCGTCGTTGTCGAAACCGCCGGCTCGCAGCGCCTCGGCGACGGACAGGTATGCGTCGGGCAGGTCGATGTACTTGCCGACCAGCGCGACCGTGACCTGGTCCTTCGGCTGGTGCACGACCCGCAGGAGCTCGTCCCAGCGGGTCCAGTCGACGTCACGGAACGGCAGGTTGAGGCGCCGTACGACGTACGCGTCCAGACCCTCGGCGTGCAGCACCTTCGGGATGTCGTAGATGCTGGGCGCGTCGACCGCGGCGACGACGGCCTCGGTGTCGACGTCGCACATCAGCGAGATCTTCCGCTTCACGCCGTCCGGGATCGGCCGGTCGGCGCGGCAGACCACCGCGTCCGGGGCGATACCGATCGAGCGCAGCGCGGCGACCGAGTGCTGGGTCGGCTTGGTCTTCAGCTCACCGCTCGGGGCGAGGTACGGGACCAGCGAGATGTGCAGGAAGAAGACGTTGTCCCGGCCGACGTCGTGCCGGACCTGGCGGGCCGCCTCGAGGAACGGCAGTGACTCGATGTCACCGACGGTTCCGCCGATCTCGTGCAGGACGACGTCCACGTCCGGGCCGGCCATCGCCAGCATCCGTTCCTTGATCTCGTTGGTGATGTGCGGGATCACCTGGACGGTGTCGCCCAGGTACTCACCGCGGCGCTCCTTCGCGATCACGCTGGAGTAGATCTGCCCGGTGGTGACGTTGGCGACGGCGGACAGGTCGCGGTCCAGGAAGCGCTCGTAGTGGCCGATGTCCAGGTCGGTCTCGGCGCCGTCGTTGGTGACGAACACCTCACCGTGCTGGAACGGGTTCATGGTGCCGGGATCCACGTTCAGGTAAGGATCCAGCTTCTGCATGGTGACCCTGATGCCCCGAGCCGTCAGCAGACTGCCGAGGCTTGACGCCGTCAGCCCCTTGCCGAGACTGGACGCCACGCCACCGGTGACGAATACGTGCTTGGTCCGCTGGGAATTCGAAGCCCTGTCCACGGGCCTCCAGCCTACCTCTTGTCAAGCACCGGTCGCGACGAGACCCGCGTAGATGTCGAGCAGATTCTTCGCCACCGCGTCTTCGTCTGGCCATCTGGCCGCCAACTCCCGGCCGCGCGTCCGCATAGCGTTCGCCGTTTCCGGCTCGGCCAGCACCGCCCGTACGCCGTCGGCCAGTCCGTCGGAGTCCCCGGGGAACGCCAGTACGGCGCTGTCGTCCACCAACTCGGGTATGCCGCCTACCGCGGTAGCCACGACCGGTACGCCGACTTGCATGGCCTCCTGGACGACCAGGGCCCGGGCTTCCCAGTGAGAGGTCAGCAGGAACACGTCAGCCGCGCCGAGGAGGTCCGCCACGTCGTTACGGTGACCGAGGAGACGCACAGGGAGATCCTCCGCGTCGATCCGCGCCTGCAGATTGTCACGCAGCGGCCCGTCTCCGACGACCGCGAACACGACGTCCGGGTTCGACTCCCGCACCAACGCAGCCACGGACAGTAGCGTCGGGTAGTCCTTCTGGGGAGCCAGGCGACCCACGGTCAGGACCAGAGGGCCTTCTCCCAAGCCGAGACCCCGTCTGACTTCGTGGCGCGGCGTACGAATGTCAGGCATCGCTGGAGCAGCGACAGGAGCCAGCTGGGCCTGCCGCGCGCCGAGGCTCTTCGCAAGCTCCACGAGGTCACTGGAGGCTCCGAGAGTCAGGTCCGCTCCCTTCGCCACCAGTCGCTGACCAAGCCGCATCACAAGCCCGCGGGGGCCCGGCGCGATGACAGCGTTGTGCCAGGTGACCACGAGCGGCCGCAGCCGGGACCTGTCCCGCAGAGCGGTCATCCCGGCGCGGTAGCCGTGGGCGTGGATGACGTCGGACCCGCGCAACGCCGGTGCCTGGGCCACGACCGCCGCGTCACCGAACTCGAAGTGCTCGGCGGTGCCGGGCGGTGCGCACACGACCACCTCGTGACCGGCGTCCAGAAACCGCGGTACGAGGGAGGCGACGTGCTGTCCGATCCCGCCCCGCGACTCGGCGAGCAGCAGGCCGATCCTCATTGCGTCTCCTCCACAAGTCCCCGACGTCTCAGTGCGCGAACGTCCGCGCGATCCAGTGCCACCGCCACGGCGACGTACACAACGACAACGGCCAGGCCGGACAGCACCGAGAACACCAAGGCACTCCCCACTCCAGCATCGGCAGCAGGTAGGGCCACTGCCCAGCCCGCAGCACCAGCCAACACAGCACCGACCAAGGCAGCAAGCGTCGCACGAGGTAGTCCGGCGAGCACACCGACGCCGGCCTCCCGACGCAGCACCACCAACAGCGCCACGGCCCCTGCGACCATGCCAACCGACATGGCGGCCGCCAACGCCGGCACTGCGTCCCACTCGGCAGTCAGCACGACACCGGCAACAGCCACGAGAACCCAGGCCACAGACGTCACCACGGCGACCTGCCGACCCGCATGCCGTGCGTAGAGGACTCGACCGACATGCATCAACACCGCGAACCCGATCGCCGCTGGACCGAAGGCGACAAGCGCATTGCCCAGTGACGTCGCCCTGGCCTCCTGCACCGCACCGTCGTCGTACGCGAACACTCTCGCGACCGGGACCGCCGTACCGGCCAGCAACGCGGCCCCAGCACCACCGGCCAGCATCACTGCTCTCGTCGACGTGGCCGCGTAGAAGTCGAACCGCTCCCCCGACTCGTACGCCGCGGCCAGCCGCGGGAACACGGCCGTGGTGATCGGCACCGCCAGTACGGCGTACGGCAGCAGATAGACCGCGTTGGCCCAGGTGTAGACGGCGATGCTGCCTGCAACGCCTCTGTGGTTGGCCAGGTAGGTGGTGACGACGAAGGTGAGTTGCTGCGCGATCAGTACGGCGAGACCGGCCAGGGCGAGCCTGCGCAGTACTGGACCGACGCCTGGGTCGAGCCGGAACGTCGGCCTGATCGGGAGCCGCAGCAACAACATGGGTACGAGCACCGTCAACGCCAGCGCCGCGACGCCGGCCGTCGTACCCCAGGCCAGCAGGTCGGCCGCACTGCGCGATGCCGCGTCGGCGTCAGGGGCCGCGGCCGCGAAAGCGAAATAGGTGCCGATGACAACCACGCTGGAGACCAGCGGAGCCAACGCCCCGGCCGCGAACCGCTTGTGCGACTGCAGTACGGCGGTCGCGATCACTGCGATCGCGTAGCCGAACACCTGCGGCACGAAGATGACCAGCATGCGGGTCGCCGTCGCGGCCGAGCCACTGCACTCGGCGCCCGGATCGAGCATCGCATCGGTGTAGGCGGACGCGAGAATCCAGGCCAGCAGGGCGAACGGGGCCAGCAGCACGAAGGACCAGGTGATCAGCGCACCGATGATGCGTCCCTGCGCGGCCCGGTCGCCGCGGGCCACCGGGCCGGCGAGCACCGGGATGACCGCACCGGCCAGCGCGCCACCGGCGACCACCTCGAACAGGATGTTCGGCAGTTGGTTCGCGGTCGCGTAGGCCTCGGCGAGACAGCCCGCACCGACGGTTTTCGAGAAGACCAGCCAGCGGCCGAAGCCGACCACCCGAGCCAGGACTGTGACCGCGGCGACCAGCAGTGCGGCCCGGGCGATCCGGCTCACCGCGTCGTCATCGGGGCCTACGGCCCCACTGGTCGATCCTGTCCAACACGGGGTGGCCGGCGATGACCTTGGTGAAGCTGACCTTCTCGCTGGCCAGGTTCAACCCGACGACGGCACCGAGCACCAGTGCCTTCAACGGACTCGGCAGCGATGCGGCGAGCGCCGTACCGGTGATGGCGCCCAGACCGTTGGCACCGCAGTCGCCCAGCATCGACCGCTCGCCCAGGTCGGACGGTGCCGCTGCGGCGGCCGCGCCGACGACCGCGCCGGCGGGACCGTTCACGACTGCCAGCGGCGCGTTCACCGCGGTGACCGCCTTCAGCGCACGGCCGGGCCGCAGATCCAGCAGGTTGGTGAGGTTCGCCGTACCCGCGATCAAGGCGCCGTCGGCAACGATCCCGGCCAGCGCCTTCACGCCGGACGATCTGCGCGGCAGCATCGCGGCGGCGGCGAGACCGGCCGCACCGACGCCGAGGATCTTCACCGCACCGCTTGTCACCTCACCTCGCTTCAAGGCGGTGAGGTGACCACGGAATCCCTTGGCCTGCGTGGTCCCGCGCAGGTCGTCGTACGCGCCGACCGCTCCCGACACCGAGCCCGCGAGCAACGCGGCCGCCTTCACCCTGCCAGGAGTCCTCCGAGCCGCCGCCACACCGGCGAGCGCACCGAGCACCGCGACCGGGCCTTCGAGCAGCGTGACCGACTCACCGCGGTGGTTGGTCCGCTCGAAGGGTTCGCGGTTCTCCTTGGGCAGTTTCGCCGCGGCGCGTTCGAGCGCGGCAGTGGCGGCTGCCGCGACGGCAGCGCTCAGAATTCCCACGTCAGTTGTCCTTCACCTGTACGTCCGCCGGTGCGACGCCGTTCTTCGCGTTGATCGCGCCGTACTGCCCCGCCTTGCCGCTCGCCTGCTCGGCCAGCGAGAAGACGACCGTCGCCTGCCCGGCGGGGATGTCGGCCACGTCAACGGAGGAAACGATCTTGGTCGCCTCGGAGTCACTCCGCAATGCCTTGAGCAGTCCGCCGTCCTGCGCGGTCACCGGCGTGCCGGCCACCACGACACCGCCGCTGCCCTGGTCCAGGCCCTCGACGAAGTCGACCGGGTCGTTGTACGACGAGCCGTCCGGCGCCGGCGTCGGCGGCTTCGCGGCCACCACGACGACGAGGCTGGCCCGGTCCTTGATCTGCGACGGCTTCAGCGACAGCAGCTTCGACCCGGTCAGACCGCTGAGGATCTTGGTCGACTCGGCGTCGGCGGCCTTCCCCTCCTCCTTCGCCGCGAGTCCGCGGGCCAGGATCAGCCCGGCCCGCTGGTACGTCGTACTGTCCGCGGGGAAGTCGATGTCGGCGGTGACGAGTTCGGTGACGAGTTGCTCGACCAGCTGACGCTGACCCGGGTCGAACAGCTTGCCGTCCAGCGCGACCCGGGTGGTGACCTGGCCGCCGGCCGTCTCCAGCTCCTCGGTCAGCGCGTTGGCCAGGTCGCCGTCGGCGTTCGGCATGGTGACCATGACGATCTTCTTGCCGGTCAGCTTCCCGTTGGTCAGGCCGGCGGTCACCTTGGCGAAGTAGTCGTCGCGGTACTTGTCCAGCGCCTTGACCTCGACCAGTTCCTGCCGCGCGTCGGCCAACTGCTGCCGGTCCCGCTCGGCCTGGCTCGCCACGAGTTCGCTGCCGGTGCCCTTCAGCGGGCCGGCACCGAGCACCACACCCGCGCCGAGGGCGAAGAAGATCGCCACGATCGAGACGATGTGGTAACGAAAGTCGATCACGTGAACAGCTCCCGGATCCAGTAGACGAAGTCGCTCCAGCGCGCCCGCAGGATCGACCACAGCACGTCGTCGGCGCCGATCGCCACCAGCGCCATGCCGAGCGCGAACAGGCCGGCCGCAGCCAGCGCGACCACCTGGAAGGTCGACACCCGGCTGCGGTACAGCCGGCCGACACCCTTGGCGTCCACCAGCTTCGCACCGACCCGCAACCGGGTGATGAAGGTGCTCGCCATCCCGGAGCGCCCCTTGTCGAGGAACTCCACCAGCGAGTTGTGAGTGCCGACCGCGACGATCAGCGAGGCACCCTTGGAGTCGGCCAGCAGCATCGCGACGTCCTCGCTGGTGCCGGTGGCCGGGAACTCGATCGACTCCACCCCGAGCCGTTCCAGCCGTTCCGAACCGGGCGCGCGGCCGTCGCGGTAGGCGTGCACGACCACCTCGGCGCCGCCCTTCAGCGTCTCGTCCTTGACCGAGTCCATGTCGCCGACGATCAGGTCCGGAGCGTAGCCGTTCTCCACCAGCGCGTCGGCGCCGCCGTCGACCCCGATCAGCACCGGCCGGTACTCGCGGATGTAGGGACGCAGCGCGACCAGGTCCTCGCGGTAGTCGTACCCGCGGACCACGATCAGCACGTGCCTGCCCTCCATCGGCGTGTGGATGTCCGGTACGCCGACACCGTCGAGGAGCAGGTCGCGTTCACGCCGCAGGTACTCCAGCGTGTTGGCGGTGAACGACTCCAACTGGGTGGACAGCCCAGCCCGCGCGTCGTCCATCAGCTCCGCGACGGTCTTGCTGTCCTGCATCACACCCTTCGCGACGACTTCCTCGCCGCGGTACAGGCAGCCCTCGTGCAAGCGGACCCGCTCGCCCTCGTGCAGGATCGAGAACACCTCGCGGCCGACGCCGTCGACCAGCGGGATGCCCGCCTCGACCAGAATCTCCGGGCCGAGGTTCGGGTAGCGGCCGCTGATCGAGTCGGCCACGTTCACCACCGCGGCGACCCGGCAGTCGACCAGCGCCTCGGCGCTGACCCGGTCCAGGTCGACGTGGTCGATGACCGCGATCTCGCCCGGCTTCAGCCGTTTGGTGAGATTCTTGGTACGCCGATCGAGCCGGACCACACCGGCGATCCCGGGCAGTTCAGTGGGTCGTGCTCTCCGCAGGCTGGGCAGTTTCATCGCGCTCTCATCCTGCCATGTCAAGAGCCCCCTCCCGGTTCATTTACCCCTCCGGAGGGCGACTCACGCCGCAATCACGCACGGAAGTCGTGGTGACTGTGCGTCAAATCATCCTTTCGAACGACTCTTCCGGCGCGGCTTGTGACGCTCCGCGGCCAGCGCCAGAAGCTCCTCGGCGTGCGCCTGCGCGGCGTCGGAGTTCTCCAGGCCGGCCATCATCCGCGACAACTCCTTCAGCCGGGCGTCGTCGTCCAGGGCGACCAGGCCGCTGGTGGTGACGGAGCCGTCGTCGCTCTTCAGCACGACCGCGTGACGATCCGCGAACGCGGCCACCTGCGGCAGGTGGGTCACCACGATCACCTGGGTCTTCTCGGCCAGCCGGGCCAGCCGCTTGCCCACCTCGACCGCGGCCCGGCCGCCGATCCCGGCGTCGATCTCGTCGAACACCAGCGTCGGCACCGGGTGCGTGTCGGACAGGATCACCTCGAGGGCGAGCATCACCCGGGAGAGCTCACCACCGGACGCCGCCTTCTGCAGCGGGCGGGCCGGGCTGCCCGGGTTCGCCGCGAAGCAGAACTCGACCTCGTCGATCCCGAACGGCCCCGGCGTGGTCTCGTGCACCTCGACCGACAACGTCGCGTGCGGCATCGCCAGACCGGTCAGTTCCTCCGACACCGCGACCCCGAGCCGCTCGGCCGCCTCGATCCGGGCGGCGCGGATCTGCTGACCGAGATCCGCGAGCTTCGCGTCCAGCTCGGCCAGCTCCGCGGTCAGGTGCTCCACCCGTTCGTCGCTTCCGTCGAGTTCGGCGAGCCGGGCCGAGGATCGTTTCGCCCATTCGAGCACCTCGTCCACGGTGCCCTGTTCAGCGCCGTACTTGCGGACCAGGCCGTTCAGCAGCGATCGCCGTTCGCTCACCACGGCCAGCCGGGCCGGGTCGGTGTCGACGTCGGCGGCGTACGAGGAAAGCTCCTGAGCCAGGTCGGCCGCGAGGTACCCGAGCTCGCCGGCGCGATCGGCCAGCTCGGCCAGCTTGGGGTCGTGCTCGCGCTCGGCGTCCAGGACCTGCTTGGCGAGGGCGAGCAGCCCGAGTACGTCGCTGGGCCGGGTGGAGTCGAGATCCTCGGACGCCAAGGCGCCGGCTGCCGTGGTGGCCGCGGTACGCAGGCCGTCGGCGTACGCGAGCCGATCCTCCTCGGCGGCCAGCTCGACGTCCTCACCCGGCAACGGCTCGGCCTTCGCGACCTCGTCGAGCCCGAAGCGCAGCAGGTCCGCCTCGGCGAGGCGATCGCGTTGCCGCGTGGTGAGCTCGGTCAGCTCGGCCTCGACCTCGCGGTGGCGCTTGTACGCGGCGGCGTACTCCTGCAGCGGCACGAGCACCGGCTTCCCGGCGAACGTGTCGAGGGTCTCGCGCTGACGCGCCGGCTGGAGCAGACGCCACTGGTCGGCCTGGCCGTGGATCGCGACCAGGTCACCGGAGATCTCGCCCAGCACGGACACCGGGACGGACGCGCCGCCGAGGAACGCACGCGAGCGGCCCTCGGCGGAGAGTTCGCGGGCGATCAGCAGCTCGTCTTCGTCCAGCTCGCCGCCGCGCTCCTCGGTCTGCTGCACGATGGCCCTCGGTACGGCGCTGGCACGGCCTTCGACCCTGGCGCGACGGGTGCCGTGCCGCACCAGGCCGCTGTCCGCGCGGCCGCCGAGCAGCATGTTCACGCCGGTCACCACCATCGTCTTGCCGGCGCCGGTCTCGCCGGTGACCGCGGTGAACCCGGGATCGAGGTCCAGCGTGGCGTCCTCGATCACGCCCAACCCGGTGATGCGGATCTCCGAGAGCATGCCTAGGTCTCCTGTTGTCCGTTGCCTTGACCGTTGCCGTTGATGCCGCCGTTGGTCCCGCCGTTGGTGCCGCCGTTGCGCCTGCGTTCGGCGACGCCGCGCCAGCCGAGCACCGGGAGGTCGAACTTCGCCACCAGCCGGTCGGTGAACGGCGCCTCGTGCGCCCGGGCCAGCCGGACCGGCCGCCTGCCCCGCCGGACCTGGATCTCCGCGCCCGGCGGCACCTCGACCATCCGGCGGCCGTCGCACCACAGCACCCCGCGGCCGTGCCACGACGGCACCAGCTCGATCGACAGCCGCGACGTCGGCGCCACCACGATCGGCCGGGAGAACAGCGCGTGCGCGCTCAGCGGCACCATCAGGATCGCCTCGACCTCCGGCCAGACGATCGGGCCGCCGGCCGAGAAGGAGTACGCCGTACTGCCCGTCGGTGTGGCCACCACGACCCCGTCGCAGCCCCAGCGGGACAACGGCCGGTCGTCCACCTCGACCCGCACCTCGAGCATCCGCTCGCGGGCCGCCTTCTCCACACTCGCCTCGTTCAGCGCCCAGGTGTCGAAGATCAGCTCGCCGTCCAGCCGGACGTCGACCGCCAGCGTCATCCGCTCCTCGACCGTGTAGCTGCGGTCGACCACCACCTGGACGATCCGCTCCAGGTCGTCCACCTCGGCCTCGGCCAGGAACCCGACGTGGCCGAGGTTCACGCCGAGCACCGGCGTACCGTGCGGGCGGGCCAGCTCGGCACCGCGCAGGATCGAGCCGTCACCGCCGAGCACCATGATCAGCTCGACGTCCAGCGCTGCCTTCTCCTGGTCGTCGACGATCTCCGCGGGGTCGAGTTTCAGCGCCTCGGCCTCGCCCGCGAGCAGCCGGACCTGCAGACCGGCGTCGCTCAGCAGCCGGTGCGCGTCCCGCGCCACCTCGACCGCGAGCTCCCGCCCGGTGTGCGTCACCAGCAGCACGCGCCGCGGCTCGGGCTCAACCACTCTGATCCCGCCTCCTGCTCACTGGGAACTCACTGGGGACCGCTCTCGATCGCGGTCTGGAGCATCGTCTCATCGAGAGGCGGTGCGGAACGGCGTATCCACAGGAAGTATTCGACATTTCCTGACGGGCCGGGCAACGGGCTGGCGGCGACCCCCTCGACCCCCCAGCCCAGTTCGGCCGCCTTGGCGGCGACACCGCGGACCGCGTCGGCCCGCAGCGCGGGGTCGCGGACGACACCGCCCTTGCCGAGCCGCCCCTTGCCGACCTCGAACTGCGGTTTCACCATCAGCACCAGGTCGCCGTCCGGTTTCACCACGCCGATCAGCGCGGGCAGCACGAGCGTGAGCGAGATGAAGCTGAGGTCGGAGACGACGAGATCAACCGGTTCACCACCGATGTCGTCGAGGGTGAGCGTCCGGACGTTGGTCCGGTCCATCACGGTGACGCGGTCGTCGGTCTGCAGGGACCACACCAGCTGGCCGTAACCGACGTCGACCGCGATCACATGGGCCGCTTGGTTGCGCAGCAGTACGTCGGTGAAACCGCCGGTCGACGCGCCCGCGTCGAGGACCCGTCGTCCCTTCACCTTCACGCCGGTGAAGGTTTCCAGGGCGCCGATCAGCTTGTACGCACCGCGACTGGCGTAGCCGGGGTCGTCGGTCTCGGACGTGTCGACGAGGATCGGCGCGTCGGCACCGACCCCGGTCGCCGGTTTGCTGGCGACGGTGCCCGACACCTTCACCTTGCCGGCCGCAATCAGGTCGCTCGCGTGCTCACGAGACCTGGCGAGCCCTCGTCGTACCAGCTCCGCGTCGAGCCGCGACCGCTTGACTCCCTTGGCCACTCCGAACGTCCGTCTAACCCCGGTCGCCGGAGTCGGCGTCCGCCTCCACCAAGGCACTCTGCAACCGCTCGTGCAGGTCGGCGTACACGTCCGCGTGCTCCGCCACCGGCCGGTCGCGCAACTCGTCCAGCCGCGCCATGGTCTCCTCGACCAGCGGATGACCCCGCTCCCCCTCCTCGTCCGGTACGGCGTGGTCAGCCGGGTGCTCGGCTTCGGCAGGCGCCGGCTCGTCCACCTGCTCGTCGACCGGCTCGTCGACCTGCTCGACCACGGCGGACTCCGCCGCGAACGGGTGCTCGTGCTCCTCCCCCGGCGCCCGCGCGAACTCCGGCCCGAACTCCACCTCGGCCGGATCGACATGCCCACCCGCGTTCTCGTCGTACGACGGCTCGTCGTACGCGAAGTCCTGGGGCGCGGGTTCGGCGTCGTAGTCCGGGGTGTCGGGGTTGTCCTCGGACGGGTAGGGATCGAAACCCGGCTCGACGTCCGGATCGACGTCCGGCGGGAACTGCTCGCCAGGATGCTCGGTCACGTCAGGCCTTCTTCGCCGTCTTCTTCGCCGGGGCCTTCTTCACGGCCGCCTTCTTCGTCGCCTTCTTGACCGCCGCCTTCTTCGCGGCCGTCTTGGTGGGAAGCGGCCCCGGGACGGCCTCCTCGAGCGCGTCACCGGCCGGCTCGACCGGCGACGTCGCGTCGGCCGTGGCCGCCGTCGACGTCACATCCGCCGCTGCCGCGGTCGAGGCGGCAGCCGGTGCGGCGGCAGCCGCGCGCGCCGCGGCCAGCTCGGCCTCCAGGGTCTGGATCCGCCGGGTAAGCGCGGCGACCTCCTCGGAACGGGCGAACCCGAGCCGCGCCACCGCGCCCTCGACCTCGTTCGTCACGATCGCCTGCAGCAGCTGGCGGTTGCTCTTGCTGGTGGCAACGATCTCGTCGGCCAGGTCGCTCACCTTGGTGGTCAACCCGGACGTCAGGTTCTCCGCGCCGGTCTGCTGCAGCAGCGCCTTCGCGGCGGCCTGGGCCTTCTGCCGCGTGACCTCGGTCAGCCCGCTCGCCAGTTGTACGTAGCCGCGCAGTGCGTCCATCACCATGACTGCCTCCTCGCTTCGTTCCAGCAACGGTATCGCCAAACCACCCCAACGCCACCCACCGGATGCGACCGGGTGCTACTTGTCGAGGCCGATGCGGTGGAGGGCGGCGTCGATGGCGATCGAGCCGGGGGCGGGCCCCGGCTTGGGCAGGGGCCGGCGACCGCGGCCGGCGGACTTGGCCGTTTTGGCGGGCTGCTTGGCCGGAGTGTCGACCGCGGTCCAGACGGCGGACAGGATCGCGCGCAGGCCGTCGTACGGCTTGCCCTCGCCCTTCACCGTGACCGCGTTGTTCACGACCTCGGCGGTCCAGCCCTCACACGTGTGCCGCGCGCCCTCGATCGTCACCCCCGGCTGCTTCTCCGCCAGGGCGCCTAGACCGGCCGCGACGTACGTCGGCCGCTGGTGTTTCGGCGCCCGGGCGAGATCGTGCGCATCGTGGACGCCGGTCGCCACCCACAGACTCGCGATCCCGACCGCGTTCGCGCCCTCTATGTCGGAGTCGAGCCGGTCGCCGATCATCAACGGCCGCTCGGCGTTCAGCCGCTCGATACTCGTCTCCAGCAGCGGCCGTTCCGGCTTCCCGGCAACGATCGGGTCCACCTCGACGGCGGCCCTGATCGCCTGCACCAGCGTCCCGTTCCCGGGTGCCATGCCGGCGGCGGTCGGGATCGTCAGGTCGAGGTTGGTCGCGTACCACTTCGCGCCCTCGTTGATCGCGTGCGCGCCGTCCGCGAGCATCACCCAGTTCACGTCCGGGTGGAATCCCTGGACGACGGCCACCGGGTGCGCGTCGCTGCTCCGGACCGGGTTCAGCCCGTACTCATCCAGCGCCGCGGTCAGCCCTTCGCCGCCGACGACGAGCACCGGCGACCCCTTCGGAAACTCACTCGCGATCAGCTTCGCCGCAGCCTGCGCGGACGTCACCACGTCGTCGGCGGTCACGTCCAGTCCGAACGATGCGAGGTGCTCGGCAACCACCGCGGCCGGCCGGCTCGCGTTGTTGGTGATGTAACCGATCCGCATGCCTTCCTTGGCGGCCTTGCGCAGGTTCTCCGGCGCCTCCGGCACCGGATCCGGCCCGACGTACACGACGCCGTCCAAGTCGAGCAGCGCTACGTCGTACCGGCTGGCGAGCGGTTCGTCACACGCCGACAGCGGCGCGGGCGCAGTTCGTTCCTTGCTCATGCTTCCCCCCGTACGATGCCGCCCATGCCAGCAAGCGGGCCGGAACCGGACGGAAGCGTGTTGCGGCTCGAACCGTTGCGGGCCTGGCGGTTCGTGGCCGGCAAGGTGAGCGCGCTCGGCGCGGTCACGTCTCCGCCGTACGACGTCCTGGAACCCGCCATCGTCCGGCGGCTGACTGACTCTGATCTGCACAACATGGTGAGGCTCATCCTTCCACGCGATCCGGGGCTCGGTCCCGGCCGGTACGACGAGCCGGCACGGCGACTGGCCGGGTGGCAACGCGACGGGGTCGTGGTCCAAGACGAGCGGCCCGCGCTGTACGTCTACGAGCAGCAGCTCGGCAACGCCGTACTGTGCGGACTGGTCGGTGCACTGGGCCTGGATCCGCAGCGGCGAGTGGTCCTGCCACACGAGGACGTGATGCAGCACTGGGTCGACGACCGGCTCCAACTGATGGAAGCGACGGACGCAGACCTGGAGCCCATCCTGCTCGCGTACGGCGATGGTGGGGCGGCCAGCGAGGTCGTGGACGATGCACGCTCGGGTGAACCATGGGTCGTGGCTGACACCGACAACGGCGCACACCACCGGATCTGGCGGATCGACGACCCCTCCACGCTGGCGCTGATCGCGGCCGAACTGGCCGACCACCAGGCGCTGATCGCGGACGGACACCACCGGTACGCCGCTTACCTGGAACGACTACGGCGTGAAGCCGGTAGACCGGGCACGGACCTCGGCCTCGCAATGCTGGTCGACTACAACCGGCACCCGCTGACTCTGGATCCGATCCACCGCGTCGTACCGGGCCTGGAGCTGGACACCATCAAATCCCGTACGCCGGACGGCTGGCAGGTGCTGCCGGGTCGCGTGGAAGACGTACCGGACCGCATTGCGGTGACTGACGGGTCCTCCTGGGTCACACTGCGCTCCACGCAGGGACAAGAGACTCCGACTGTCGCGATGCTCCATGGCTTGTTGCTGCCCGCCTGGGGTGTGGTCGAGGCGGACATCAGCTTCCACCACGTGCTCAGCGACGCACTGGCCCTGGCTGGGCCTCAGCAGGCGGTTGTAGAGCTTGCCGCACCCAAGATGGACCAGGTACTACGCTCAGCCGCCCAGGGCGTCGTACTGCCCCAGAAAGCCACCTCCTTCGGCCCAAAGCCGCGAGTCGGCTTGCTGTTCCGGACCCTCTGAGTAGCTACGGCCGGTGGTCCAGACTCAGGACGCCCGACAACCTCAGCAGTGACGCAGTGCGCAGTCCTAGCCCCCGGACTTCCCCGGCCGCCCCATCGACAGCCACGGCACGTCGACACCACGGCACCGCCGACAATCCCGGCGGTGCCGCAGCGCGCCGTTTCTAGTCCTCGGACTTCGCCGGCGGCACGATCTCGCCATCCAGCGCGTCGTCCACAACGCCCTCTAACCCTGAGCTGGACCCGCCATCGGCAGCTCCAGCGTCCGAGCCCTCGCCGACATCACCACGAACGTCCGCAGGACCTCCGTCCTCCACGGCACCTTCATCGTCCTCGGCGTCTTCGACGTCCGCCGGAGCCGGCTCGTCCTCGAGCTCGGCCTCGTCAGCGTCATCCTCAAGGCTCGCGTCGTCCGCGTCGTCCTCGGGATCTTCGACGTCCGCCGTTGCCGCCTCGTCCTCGAGATCCGCAGTGGCCGGCTCGTCGTCGAACTCGGCCTCCTCGGCCTCCTCGGCCTCGTCCGCCTCACCACCGAGCTCGGCCTCGTCCGCCTCATCCTCGAGGTTCGCGTCGTACGACTCGTCGTCCTGGTCGTCGTACTCGTCGTCTTCGCCGAGGTCGGTGAATTCGAGGCCTTCGAGCCGGGCGGCGCGTTCCGCGGCTCCGGTGACACCTTCGGCATCCACCCCGGCGGCCCTGTGGAACCAGACCAACGCCTCCTCGGTCCGTCCGGCCGCCTCGAGAGCGTCGGCGTACGCATAGCGCAACCGCGGCAACCACTCGGCCCGCGTGCGTTTGGTCAGCTCCGGCACCTCGAGCGTCTGGATCGCGGCCGCCGTCTGCCCCATGTCGCGCCGCGCACCGGCCGCCACGATCAGCAGCTCAACCTGCGTCGCCTCGGTCAGATCCCGAACGTGCTTGTCGCGCGCCAGCATCAGCGCCTTCTCCGGCCGCCCGAGCGCCCGCTCGCAGTCGGCCATCATCGCGAGCACCTCGTGGTTGCCCGTCATACGCCGTACTGCGCGGAGCTCGGTCAGCGCCTCGTCGTAATGCTCGGCCAGGTACGCCGTGATCGCCACAGCCTCCCGTACGCCGCCAATCCGCGCGGCCAGCCGCCGAGCCGTCCGAGCGTGCCGGTACGCCAGCTCCGGGTCGTCGTCGAGGACTCGCCCAGACGCGACGAGGTGCTGCGCGACCAGATCAGCCAGGCTCCGCGGCAACGACCGCAGCTCGGCCTTCACCGACCGGTCCAGCTCAGCCCCGGTGATTCCGGCCGGAATCACCGGATCGTCCCGCCGCGGCCCGGCCTTCTCCTCGCCGTCCCGCTCTACCCGCCGGCCGGCCCGGTCGTCCCGCCGGACTCCACCGCGCCCACCCGCACGCTCATCCCGCCGGAACGCCCCACGCTCCCCGCGAGCAGGCCCACCCCCACGAGCCCCGCCCCGCCCACCATCCCGCGCAATCCCACGCCCCCCACGCTCGTCCCGACCACCGCGCGCGTCGCCTCCGCGCTCGTCCCGACCTCCGCCGGCATCCCGCCGGTAACCACCAGACCGCTCGTCCCGCCGAAAATCACTCCGGCTGCCGCGCTCCTCACGCCCCCCACGCTCGTCGCGACCGCCCCGCTCATCCCCCCGGAAGCCACCACGCCCACCGGCCCGCTCATCACGCCCGTCGGTACGCCGGTAACCCCCGCCCCGCTCATCACGACCCGAACGCTCATCACGGCCCCCCCGTTCATCCCCCCGGAAACCGGCGCGCCCACCCGACCGCTCGTCACCACCGGTACGCCGGTAACCGCCAGACCGTTCATCACGACCCGCACGCTCGTCACGACCACCGCGGTCATCCCCTCGGAAGCTCCCGCGGCTACCCGACCGGTCATCACCCGCGTCCGTACGCCGGTAACCGCCCGGCCGGTCCTCACCGCCGCCAGTACGCCGGTAGCCCCCGGACCCGTCGTCACCGCCGCTACGCCGGTAGCCGCCAGCCCGGTCGTCACTACCGCCAGTACGCCGGTAGCCGCCGCCGGACCGGTCGTCACGACCATCCCGGTCGTCACGGCCTCCGCGGTCGTCACGGCCTCCGCGGTCGTCATGGCCTCCGCGGTCGTCACGGCCGGCTCCACGTCCGCCGCGCCCACCGCCACTGGACAGCTGACCACGGAACGGATCCCGCTCGCCCCGATCATCCCGCCGCGACCCGGCAAACCCACGCCTGTTCTCGAACCCGCTGTCATCGCGCTCGTCGCGATACGACCCACCGCGCGAACCCCCACGCGGCGCACCCGTCCGAGGACTCTCACCCCGGCTGGAAGCCCCGCGGTACCCACCAGACGCCCGCCCTCCCCCAGAGCCCGCCCGACCACCGGCACCCGCCCCGGCCCGGCCACCGCCAGCACCAGACCCGGTCCAACCGGCGCCACCGCCAGCACCAGCTCCGCTCCGACCCGCGGCACCGCCAGCGCCCGCCCCGCTCCGACTGCCAGCACCTCCGGCACCGCCATAGCCCGACCCGCTCCGACTGCCAGCACCTCCAGCACCGCCGGCACCCGACCCGCTCCGGCCGCCAGCACCTCCGGCGCCACCGGAACGTCCGGCCCCGGAGCCGCCCGCGCCAGACCGTCCACCGCCGAACCCGGCGCGACCGCCGGTGCCCGAGCCCGAGCCCGAGCCCGAGCCCGAGCCGCCGAAGCCTGAACGCCCCGCGCCCGCGCGCCCACCATCGTCACGACCGGAACGGCCGCTGCCTCCGGAGGAACCGCGACGGTCCCCTGAACCGGAGCGAGGATTGCGAGGTGGCGTCGCCACGTTGACTCCTAAAAATGCTGTAGCTCGATCGAGCACTGTGCCGCAGCCCTCTGCAGCACCCGGACAAAACACCAAGGCTACCGCCGCCCCACCCAACCCCCCACATCGGCAGGGCTTGCGGGCGGCAGCGTCGGCCACGCACCGGCCGGCTGTACCTGTGCCCGGCGGACGCGTGAGCCACGGGAACGTCGAGGCGACGTCCCCTCGGGGCACGGAAGTGCCTTGTCCCAGGAAGAGACCGATGGGCCGTCGACCGCGGAACAGGCCGAAGCGCCGTCGACCCGCGGACCGGGAGCGGCTGCTGGTCCATGGGAACAGAAAGCCCCTCTTGGCGGCGGGTGTAAGCGGCAAGAGTTAGCTCCGGGCTCGCGCGTGCTCGTCGCCGAGGCTCGGCTCTCGCCGGCCGCGGAGCCGCGGACGGCCGTCGGGCACGCAGGGGAAAGCCGAAGCGGCGTGGGCCTCTGGGGAAGCCGCCAAAGGGGCCGTCGGCGCGCAGAGAAGAGCCGAAGGGGCCGTTGGCCGGCGGGGAACCGGGAGGGCCGGTGGCGGAGAACAGACAGCGCCTTGGGCCCGGAGCGAAAATCGACAAGCGTTATCCCACGGGCTGTGAACGATGCCGTCGGCCCGACGGGAAGCCGAAGAGGCCTTGGCCATCCGGGAGATCCGCCGAAGGGGGCGTCGATCCGCAGGGGAAAGCCGAACGGGGCCGTTGGCCGGCGGGGCTTCGGAGGGGCCGTTGGCCTGCGGCGAACAGAAAGCGCCTTGGGGCGTGCGAAAGCGCCAAACAGCCGATAGCCGATAGCCCGCTTGACTTCGACGGGCCGTTGGCACGCGAGGCTGAAACGGGACGTCGGGTTGGCGGGAAGGCGAAGAAGCCTTGACTGCGGGCAAAGCGGCCAAAGGGGGCCGGGCCTTATGTCTGCGGGAAAGGAAGGGCAGACGGGCCTCGGGACGAAGGCGCTGGCTCATGTCGCTATCGAAGGGCGCTGGGCCCACGGCGCCGTGGAGGAGCCGTTGATTCGCGGGATCGTGAGCGCTGCCGGCGCGCCCAGGGGAACCGGGGAACGGGGCCGCAGGTTCTCACTTTGCGAGGCGGCGGCAAGACCCAGGCACAGGAAGCCGCCTGGACGCCGCCGCGGGCGGTGATCTCTGCGGGAACGGCGTGCGCTGTTTTGTTGGGGGAATTGTTAAGGGCCACCCCCGGGGGGGTGGCCCTTAACAGTGTGAATGTCCGGCGGCGTCCTACTCTCCCACGACCTCCC
>NZ_BAAGPM010000064.1:0-115152 GCF_054784135.1 Kribbella swartbergensis | reverse complement strand
GCGGTGACGCCGAGGAGCGGGCGGCGGCGTTCATCAAGGAGAACGTGACCAAGCCGGTCGTCGGCTACGTGGCCGGGTTCACCGCGCCGGAGGGCAAGACGATGGGTCACGCGGGCGCGATCGTGTCCGGTTCGTCCGGTACGGCGGCCGCGAAGCAGGAGGCCCTGGAGGCCGTCGGCGTGAAGGTCGGCAAGACCCCCACCGAAACCGCCAACCTGATGCGCGACATCATGCAAACCCTGACAAAGTAACCATCAGCCCACAGAACGGCCCCGGACCCCCGGGGCCGTTCTCGTTGTCCGGGGAGGCTATTTGTATGTGGCTGAGCGGTCGGCTGCTCGGGTGAGGGTTTCGTTGAAGGCTGAGTCGGAGATGTCCAGGCCCTTCAGCACCGGGAACAGCAGGTAGACGGCGCGGTCCCCGGCGACGGCGATGCCGATCCGGTAGGTGAAGGTCTTCCCGCCGCCGGTGTCGTACGACGCCCGCCAGGTCTCACCCTTGACCGCGCCGGCCGACACCGTCCCGGTCGACTTCACCTTCGCGTTCGAGACGTTCTTCTCGCAGCCGTCGACGTTCTTGCGGATCTGGTCGACGAACGCCTTCGCGGCGGCCGGGGTGGCGAACTTCGCGACCGTGTCGTCCAGGCCGAACTCGGTCGGCACCTTGGCCTCCGGTGTCACGTACGTCACCGTGCCGGACTTGGTCGCCTTCGCCTTCTTCAGGTCGATCTTCTCGCAGCCGGTGCCGGCGCCGATCTTGGTGCCGGTGCTGCTCACCCACGGCTTGTCGATACCGCTCAGCACCGGCAGGTCCACCGGCGCCATGAACCCGGGCGCCTCGGCGGTCGGCAGCAGGCTGGGCCTGGCCACCGGTGCCCCGGTGCCACAGCCGCCGCTCTCCGCGCAGATCCGCTTCACGCCCGCGGTCGCCGCGGCCAGCACCGGCCCGGGCTTGGGCGGCGTACTGGCGAGGGAGTCGTGTTCGAGAACCATGGTGGCCTGGCCGGCGACCGCGACGGCGACGGTCTTGTACTTCGTCTTGCCGCCGGACGGCTGGCCGAAGACCGCGATCACGCCGCGCTCGCCGACCCCGGTCATCACGTAGCTGGACGCCAGCCGGATCTGCGGAGTGGAGCAGGCGCTGAGCCAGCCGACGATCGACGTGTACGCCTTGCCGGCCGCGGCCTTGTCGTTGGACACCTCGACGTACTGGATCGCGGTGTCCTTGGTGGCCGAGTTCTGCAGGGTGCGTACCCAGGTGCGCAGGCCGGCCGGGTCGGCGAACCGCTGGGACTGGCAGACGAACGAGCGCTCCGGGGCGCTGCTGCCGTCGGCGGTCTTGGTGATCGCCCAGGCGCCGGTCGCGCCCAGCGGCTTGGCCGTGGTGGCGTCGAGCAGGACCTTGGCGTCGGCCAGCACGGTCGAGGCGGCCGACTTGTCGTCGGAGGTACTGGACTTCGGCCCGGACGCATCGTCGCCACCGAAGGCGTTCAGCGCGGCGACCCCGCCGCCGCCGACCAGCGCGACGACCGCGACCCCGGCGGCGATCGTCTGGTTCCGCTTGCGCGCCTTCTGCCGGCGCGCCTCCCGGGCAGCGGCGCGACTGCCGCCGCGTGGTGCGCGGTGGGAACCGGCCAAAGCTCGACCTCCTGACTGATTCCACCCGACAGTACCCGTTGGCCCCGGGTCGTCCCCAGTCAGCCCGAGCGCGGATACCGGCAGATGCGCACGCGTCGACTGAGCGTGAACAAGCGGGCCGAAGTCTTCCATATCCGGCGTGTCAGAACGAGTGGTCTCCCGCGGGGGGAGACCATGGGGGTCAGATGACCGACATGCTGAGCCGTCCGGGTGCCCGGGACGGCGGACCCCACGGTGGGCAGAATCACGCGCCCGGGTCTGCCCCGGTCCCGACCAAGCCTCTGGTGCTGTCGGCCGTGATCTCCGCGGGCGCCTGCCTGCTCACCGGTCTGCTGATGTGTGCCGCGGTGGCCGTGATCGGCTGGCTGGCCGCCACGTTCGGCGGTGCCTCGGGGGCCATCAGGGCAGGCGCCTCGGCCTGGCTGGTCGCGCACAAGGCCGGTGTGACACTGGGCAGTGGTTCCATCACGATCGCACCGCTGGGGCTGACGCTCTTCCTCGGCTGGTGCCTGTACCGAGGCGGCAAGTCCGCTGCCCGGAGCAGCGCCGCGGACCGGACCAGGGACCTCGTCGTGCTCTCCGGCACGTTCGCCCTCGTCTACGGTCTGGCCGCGCTGATCATCGCCCTGCTCACGTCCGACGGGTCGCTGCGCGTCTCTCCGCTGTCCGCGTTCCTGGGCGCCGCGTCGCTGGCTCTCATCGCCGGGGCACTCGGCGTACTGGTCGAATCCGGTGCGGCCGAGGACATCGTCGACGCGACTCCCAGCGGCCTGCGTGATGCCGTTTCGGCCGCGGCTGCCGCCGTACTGACTGTGATCGCGATCGCCTCGCTCCTGTACGGCGTACTCCTCGCGATCCACTTCTCGCGCGTCACCGGGATGCTGGAGTTGCTGGACGCCGGTGTGGTCGGGTCGGCGGTGCTGTTCGCCATCTGCCTGATGCTGGTCCCGAACATGGTCCTGTACGTCGTCTCGTTCCTCGCCGGACCCGGATTCCAGCTGGGAGTCGGTACGACGATCGCACCGACCGGTGTGGACGTCGGCAACCTGCCTGCGCTGCCGCTCCTGGCCGCCGTACCTGCGGACGGGGCCACACCGACGTACCTGCTCGTGCTGACCGCTCTGGTGCCCTTGGCCGCCGGTGTGGTCGCCGGGCTGGTGGTGTCCCGGCGTGGGCTGACCGACGAGGACGCCGACGCGTTGGGCTGGGACGCCTTCGCGCTGCGGGGTGCAATGGCGGCTCTGCTCGCCGGACTGGTGCTCTACCTGCTCATGGCGTTGTCCGGTGGTTCCGCGGGGCCTGGGCGGATGTCGGCCGTGGGGATCCCGGCCGCACTGCCGGCGGCCGGCGTACTGGCTGCAGGCATGGCGATCGGTGCCTCGATCACAGCCGCGGTGATCGCCTCCCGGCGACCGGTTGACGGCGAGGCGGACGCCGGGCGATAAGCTTCGGGCCGTGACAGACCCGGTTGCGCCCACTCCTGAACCTGCGCGCCTCGTCGTGCTCGTCTCGGGATCGGGGTCGAACCTGCAGGCCCTGCTGGACGCCTGCGCCGACCCGGCGTACGGCGCCCAGGTCGTCGCCGTCGGTGCCGACCGGGACGGGATCGCCGGGCTGGACCGGGCCGCCACGGCCGGTGTGCCGACCTTCGTGCACAAGGTCAAGGACTACCCCGAGCGGTCCGACTGGGACCGCGCGCTGACCGCGTCCGTGGCCGAGTACAAGCCGGAGCTGGTCGTCTCCGCGGGCTTCCTGAAGCTGGTGGGCGAGGACTTCCTGAAGGCCTTCGGCGACCGCTACATCAACACGCACAACGCGCTGCTGCCGTCGTTCCCCGGCATCCACGGGCCGCGGGACGCGCTCGAGTACGGCGTCAAGGTGGCCGGCGCGACCCTGTTCTTCGTGGACGGCGGGGTCGACACCGGCCCGATCATCGCTCAGGTCGCCGTCCCCGTGCTGGACGACGACACCGAAGAAACCCTGACCGAGCGGATCAAGGAGGTCGAACGCCGCCAACTGGTGGAGTGGGTCGGCCGGCTGGTCCGCCAGGGCTGGACCATCACCGGACGAAAGGTTCGACTGAAGTGAGCACCGACCGCAGGCCGATCCGCCGGGCGCTGATCAGCGTCTACGACAAGACCGGTCTGGAGGAGCTCGCGAAGGCACTCTCCGAGGCCGGCGTCCAGCTGGTGTCGACCGGCTCCACCGCGGCCCGGATCGCCGCCGCCGGCGTACCGGTCACCAAGGTCGAGGAGCTGACCGGGTTCCCCGAGTGCCTGGACGGCCGGGTGAAGACGCTGCACCCGATGGTGCACGCCGGCCTGCTGGCCGACGTCCGCAAGCCGGAGCACGTCGAGCAGCTCAAGGAGATGCGGGTCGAGCCGTTCGACCTGCTGGTGAGCAACCTCTACCCGTTCACCGAGACCGTCGCGTCCGGCGCGTCGGTGGACGAGTGCATCGAGCAGATCGACATCGGCGGCCCGTCGATGGTCCGCGGTGCCGCGAAGAACCACGCGAACGTCGCGGTCGTGGTGTCGCCGTCGCGCTACCCGGAGATCGTCGCGGCGCTGGGCGACGGCGGCTTCACCGCCGAGCAGCGGCAGCGGCTGGCCGTCGACGCGTTCGTGCACACGGCGTCGTACGACGTCGCCGTCGCGTCCTGGATGGGCAACGCGGTCAGCGACACCAGCGAGGGCTCGGGCTTCCCGGCCTGGGTCGGCGCGGTCTGGGACAAGGCGGCCGGTCTCCGGTACGGCGAGAACCCGCATCAGCCGGCGGCGCTCTATGTGAACGGCCGGGGTGGTCTGGCGGCCGCGGAGCAGTTGCACGGCAAGGAGATGTCGTACAACAACTACGTCGACGCCGACGCGGCCCGGCGTACGGCGTACGACTTCACCGAGCCCGCGGTCGCGATCATCAAGCACGCGAACCCCTGTGGCATCGCGGTCGGCAAGGACATCGCCGAGGCGCACCGCCGCGCCCACGAGTGCGACCCGGTGTCGGCGTACGGCGGTGTGATCGCGACGAACGCGCCGGTGTCGGTGGAACTGGCCAAACAGGTCGCGGAGATCTTCACCGAGGTCCTGGTCGCCCCGGCGTACGAGGACGGTGCGGTCGAGATCCTGCGGGGCAAGAAGAACATCCGCCTGCTGGTCGCGCCGCCGCTGTCGGCCGCGGAGCAGGTGGAGATGCGGGCGATCAGCGGTGGGCTGCTGCTGCAGCACACCGACCGGTTCCAGGCGCCCGGCGACGACCCGTCGTCATGGCAGCTCGCGGCCGGTGAGCCGGCGTCTCCGGAGGTGCTGGCGGACCTCGCGTTCGCCTGGAAGGCCTGCCGCGCGGTCAAGTCCAACGCGATTCTGCTCGCCTCGAACGGCGCCTCGGTCGGCGTCGGCATGGGTCAGGTCAACCGCGTCGACTCCTGCCGCCTGGCCGTCTCCCGCGCCGGTGAGCGCGCGGCCGGCTCGGTCGCCGCGTCGGACGCCTTCTTCCCGTTCCCCGACGGCCTCGAGGTCCTGATCGAAGGCGGCGTCAAAGCAGTCGTCCAGCCCGGCGGCTCCATCCGCGACGAAGCCGCCATCGAGGCAGCCGAAAAGGCCGGCATCACCATGTACTTCACCGGCACCCGCCACTTCTTCCACTAACCAGCCGACCCACGCGTACGGGTAAGGGGAGTCCAGGCGTACTGCGGTTGTAACCCACGCGTGCTTCGCGGACGCTCCTTCGTCGCCTCCGCTACGTCCGCTCCCACCCACCCCCCGGCTACCGCCGGTGTTTCCCTTGCCGGCTGCCGCCGGCGATCTGCGGGCTTATCGCCCGCGGGCGACAACCCGGGGGGACGTGGTGGGATGGGAGAAACTGTTACCGCGCTGTCCCACGTGTCCTGGATTGGAGGCCACGCGTGCTTTCGTGGGTGCTCGATCCTCGGCTCCGCTGCGCGTGCTTGGGATCAGTGGCCGTCGGCAACCAGGCGGATGGCCAAGGTGCCGAAGACGGCTGCTGAGAGGCGTTTGAGTCCGCGCTGAATGGCCGGCCGGCGGAGGAACAGCGCGGACAGCCCACCGGCCGCGACGCCGACGGCGCAATCCATGATGATGCCGATCAGCACGAGCACGGTGCCGAGAACAAGGATCTGAGCAGAGGTGGGCCAGCCGCCGACGGTCAGGAACTGCGGCACGAAGGCCAGGTAGAAGAGGACCACCTTGGGGTTCGCGAGGTTCGTGAGGACGGCCGACAGGTAGGTCCGTCGAAGAGACCGTGAGCTGTTCACCCGGCGGGCGTCCGCACCGGCGCGAGCTGACCGCAGAGCCGTGATCGCCAGGTAGACAAGAACTGCTGCGCCCACCAGCCGAACGACATCCAGTGCGTACGGAGCCGCCCGGAGCAGCGTGCTCAGACCGAGTGCAGCCGCCGCGGTGTGCACCACCGTGCCACTCGCCATCCCCGCGGCAGCGACCACGCCGGCGCGGCGCCCGCCTCCGATCCCGTGGGCCAGGATGAACATCATTCCCGGCCCCGGCACGAGGTTCAGCACCACACAGGCCACGGAGAACGCCAGCAGCGTCGTCATGTCCATGCCGCTCACCCAAGCACCCCGGTACGACGCTGTGAACCCCCACCGCCGCCCGGCGAGACCGCCAGAGCGGTGGAAACGCCGCTGTGAGCCCGAACACCAGCTGGCGGCGGCGACCGGCGCCGAGTCCCTGTCGACGTGGTCGAGTTCTTCCGCGCAGTCCCCGAGCAGTCGGCTGCGGGCGATAAGCCCGCGAAATGCCGGCGGGAAACACACCGGCGACAACCCGGGAGCGGGCGTAGCGGGCGTGTCGAGGAGCGGAGCGACGAGGACGGCTGCGTCGTACGCGTGGGGTAGGCCTGGCCCGGGGTCAGTTGGGGACGATGAGGCCGAGGGTGCCGATGGCTAGGCCTACGCCTAGGAGGAGGGCGGTGTCGAAGGTGCGGCCGCGGACGTGGAGGAGGCCGGCGGCGGAGTCGGTGAGGGACAGGCGCAGCAGGCCGGCGAGCAGGATAGCGCCGGAGAAGATCAGTACGCCGTTGCGCCAGTCGTAGAAAGTGAGCACGACCAGACCGGTCGCCGCGACCAGGAGTGACAGGACCAGAGGCCACTCACTCCGGCGCTGGGCCTCGCCCGCCATCAGCACGCCGCCCCCGACCCATCCTGGCGGGTGGGGTACGTCGTACGGCGCCTCGACATCCGCGAGGTGATCGCAACAGCCGCAGTGCCGACAGCATCGAACCGAAGCACACCGGCCAGATGCCTGCCGCCGGCAGCAACAGCGTCGGTGGCGCACGCCGCGACCGAGACAGCGTCGGCGACCCGGGCCGGGACTGGGACAGCACCGCCGGCGCAGGCCGCGACCGGGACCGCGTCGGCGACCCGGGGCACGACCGACACAGCATCGGCGGCGTAGGCCAGGGCCGGGACGCTCATTGGGTCAGGCTCGCTTCGGCGGCTTCTACCACGTTGGTGAGTAGCATCGCGCGGGTCATCGGGCCGATGCCGCCCGGCATCGGCGCGATCCACGCCGCCTTCTCCCGGGCCCCGTCCTCGATGTCGCCGACGATCTTGCCCTCGGCGTTGCGGCTGGTGCCGACGTCCAGCAGAACCGCGCCCGGCTTCACCATGTCGGCGGTGATCAGCCCGGCGGACCCGGCCGCCGCGATCACGATGTCGCCGGTGCGGACGACGGCGGCGAGGTCCTTCGTGCCGGTGTGGCACTGGGTCACGGTCGCGTTCTCGGTACGGCGGGTGAACAGCAGCCCCATCGGGCGGCCCGCGGTCACACCCCGGCCGACGACGACCACGTGCGCGCCGGCGATCGGTACGTCGTACCGGCGCAGGATCTCGACGCAGCCCTTCGGCGTACAGGGGAGCGGGCCGTCCTGGCCGAGGACGAGCTTGCCGAGGCTGACCGGGTGCAGGCCGTCGGCGTCCTTGGCCGGGTCGATCAGCTCGAGGATCGCGTTCGTGTCGACGTGCTTGGGCAGCGGAAGCTGGACGATGAAGCCGGTGCAGGACGGGTTCTCGTTGAGCTCGGTGACCTTCGCGGCGATCTCGGCCTGGGTCGCCTCGGCCGGGAGCTCGACCTGGATCGAGGCGATGCCGACCGCCGCGCAGTCGCGGTGCTTGCCGGCCACGTACGCCCGGCTGCCCGGGTCGTCCCCGACCAGGATCGTGCCGAGCCCGGGCACCACACCCTGCTCGGCCAGCTTCGCGACCCGGATCTTCAACTCGTCCTTGATCGCCGCTGCCGTCGCCTTGCCGTCCAGAATCTGCGCCGTCACGACGTATGAGTCTAGGTGCGGACCGCCAGGCCCTCACAATCCGCACCCCGCCGGCCAACCGCGCGGTGCCCGGCTGACGTGTGCCGGGCCGGAGTTCGGCTGAGGAATGGCGGTGCTCTTGCCGGAGTTGAGGTGAGTAGTTTATTCTTTAACTACCCGAGCGAGGAGACCATCATGCCCGCCGTGACCGTCAGCGACATCACCGTGCTGCCCCGCATCCACCAGCCGGACCCGGCCGTCGCGAACGAGCGCGCGGTCCGGTCGGTGACCTCGGCGCCCAGCGGCTACGAGGGCGAGGGCTTCCCCGTACGGCGTGCCTTCGCCGGCGTGGACCTGCGTGACCTCGACCCGTTCATCCACATGGACCAGATGGGCGAGGTGGAGTACGCGCCGGGTGAGCCGAAGGGCACCCCCTGGCACCCGCACCGCGGCTTCGAGACCGTCACCTACATGCTCGACGGGATCATGGAGCACCAGGATTCCAACGGCGGTGGCGGTGTCATCTCCAACGGCGACACCCAGTGGATGACCGCCGGAAGCGGACTCCTGCACATCGAGACTCCGCCGGAGCATCTGGTGTTGAGTGGTGGCCTGTTCCACGGCATCCAGCTCTGGGTGAACCTGCCGCGGGCGCAGAAGTGGGCCCCGCCGCGCTACCAGGACATCCGCGGCGGCGACTCGGCCCTGCTGTCCACGCCGGACGGCGGCGCGCTGATCCGCGTGATCGCGGGCGCGGTCGACGGTCATGAAGGGCCGGGCTCGACGCACACGCCGATCACGCTGGTGCACGCGACGGTCAGCCCCGGCGCGGAGATGGTGCTGCCGTGGCAGCCCGACTACAACGCACTCGTCTACGTCCTGGCCGGACAGGGCACGGTCGGCGCCGAGCACCGCCCGATCCGCAAGGGTCAGCTCGCCGTCTTCGGCCCGGGCGACACGATCCGTACGGCGGCCGGTACGACGCAGCCGCAGGCCGAGCCGAACCTGGACGTCCTGGTGCTGGGCGGCCGCCCGATCCGGGAGCCGGTCGCGATGGCCGGACCCTTCGTGATGAACACCCGTCTTGAGGTGATCCAGGCCTTCGAGGACTTCCAGGCCGGCAAGCTCGGCACCATCCCGGCCGTCCACGGCGCCCCGACGGAACTGCGCAGTACCGACTAGCCCCCGGCCTGGACATCCCGAATCCCCGGTTCTACCGTCCGAACAAGGGGAAACGGGGATTTTCAGGGGGGCATCATGTCGCGTTTCCGCAAGCTTGCGCTGATCGTGTCCGCGGTGGCACTGACCGTCTCCGCGGGCGCACCCTTCCCGGCGTCGATTCCGTTGCCGACGGACTTCCAGCCGGAAGGAATCGCCACCGGGCCCAGGTCCACCTTCTACGTCGGATCGCTGACCAGTGGTGACATCTACCGCGGCAGTCTGCGCACCGGCAAGGGCGCGATCTTCGTCGACGCACCGCCGGGCCGGGTCGCCGTGGGAATGAAGGTCGAGCGGTCCGCGAAACGGCTCTGGGTGGCCGGCGGTGCGACCGGCCACGGCTACGTCTACAGCACCCGCAACGGCTCGACCGTCAAGGACCTGGTGCTCAGCACCAGCGAAAGCCTGATCAACGACGTCACCGTGACCAATCACGCGGCGTACTTCACCGACACGTTCAGGCCGGTCATCTACAAGGTCCCGATCGGGAAGGGCGGCAGGATCGGTACGCCGCGGACGATCCCGCTCAGCGGACCGGCGGCGGTCCCCGGGGAATTCCCCAACCTGAACGGGATCGACGCGACGCGGGACGGGAAGGCGCTGATCCTGGGGCACTCGTCGCGCGGCGAGCTGTACCTGGTGAATCCGCGCACCGGCTCGAGCAGGCTCATCGAGATCACCGGCGGCAGCATCACCCCCGGAACGCCTGACGGCATCCTGCTCGACGGCAGAACCCTGTGGGTGGTGGAGAACTTCTCCGAGCGCCTGCTCAAGATCAGGCTCAGTCCCGACCTGACCAGTGGTCGCATCACCGCCGTCGTCACCAGTGACCTGTTCCGCATTCCCACCACGGTCGCCAAGAGCGGGAACAGGCTTGCCCTGGTCAACGCTCGCTTCGACCTCGGCTTCCCGCCGCCGTTCGGCCCGGGGGCGCCGCCCGGCACCGACTTCGACGTGGTGCAACTGAAGAAGCCCTGATCAGCCCTCGGGGTAGAAGAGGAACAGGGTGCAGCCCTGTTTCGTCTGCGGTACGTGTGACGACCCGGCCGGACAGTGGATGAAGGAGCCGGCCGGGTAGTCGCGGTGGCCGTCGTTGAAGACGCCGTCGACGACGTACACCTCTTCCGGCCCCGGCTCGTGGACGTCGATCCCCTCCCAGCTGGCGCCGGGGTCCATCTCGAGCACGTGCGCGGTCGCGCCGTTCGCTCCGCGCCACAACGAGCGCAACCGGATGCCGGGGAAGAGTTCGCGGACCGCAGTGTCTGCCACAGAAGTGAATTCGAAGGTTTCCACGGCTCCGATCATCCGTTGTCCACAGGCTTTCCCACAGTGTCTGGATAGTCGTGGTCAGGTACTTTTATGCCATGCAGCCGCATCGTGTCGTCGCGCTCGTCTCGGAGCCGCAGGCGAGCTTCGAGCTGGGCTGTGCGGCGGCCGTGTTCCGCGCGGACCGGTACCGGTTCGGCGTGTGCACGGAGCGACCGGGTCAGCTCCGGACCACCACCGAGGGGTTCTCGATGGTGGTGAGGTCGGGATTGCGGGCCCTCGATCGCGCCGACACGATCGTCGTACCGGGCTGGCTGCCGATCGAGCGTGAGCCGTCGGATGCCGTCCGCAAGGCGTTGCGGTGGGCGCATCGACGCGGGGCACGGCTGGTGAGCATCTGCTCGGGTGCGTTCGTGCTGGCCGCGACCGGGTTGCTGGACGGGCGCCGGGCGACGACACATTGGCGGTACGCCGACGAGCTGCAGCGCCGGTTTCCCGCCGTACTCGTGGATCCGGACGTGCTCTACATCGACCACGGCGACATCGCGACGAGCGCCGGCTCGGGGACCGGGATCGACCTGTGTCTGCAGTTGGTGCGCCGGGACCACGGCGCCGCGTACGCCGCTCAGGTCGCGCGACGGATGGTGATGCCGCCGCATCGCGAAGGCGGTCAGGTCCAGTACCGGGTCGAGGAGACCCAGCAGACCGAGTCGCTGGGTGCTCTGCTCGACTGGGCGACCGAGCACCTCGCCGAGCCGCTCACGCTGGACGACCTGGCGGCCCGGATCAACGTCTCCCGGCGGACGCTCGCCCGCCGGTTCGCCGACCAGCTCGGTGTCTCGCCCGGCCAGTGGCTGCTGGCCCAGCGGATCGCCAGGTCCCGTGTCCTGCTGGAGGACACCGACCTCCCGGTCGAGACCATCGCCGCCCGCGTCGGGTTGTCCTCGGCCACCAACCTCCGCCGCCGCTTCCACGCTGCCTTGCGCACGACGCCCAGCGCCTACCGCCGAGCCTTCAGAGGTAGCCGTCGATCAGGCGCCGCCAGGCAGGCGCGCCAGGCAGGTTGAGCTGGTCAGACAGTTTGGCCGGCGCGGTCGCGGGCCAGGTCGGCAATCGCCGCTGTCGTGTCGTCGTACAGGCGCTGCGCGTGCTCCGGGGTGAGGCCGATCGCGGTTAGGCCCAGACGGCCGTCGACGGCCAGGCATGACAGCATGTGCAGGACGACCCCGGTCCCGGTGTGCGGGTCGAACTGGAGCCCGGCCTCGACGAGGGCGCGGATGACGTCCTGTGGTGCCAGTCCGAGCCAGCTCGGATCGACCAGATTGTCCGTCGAGGCGTAGCACCTCGACGATCCGTCCGCGGCACGCCAGCGGCCGAGTCCGGGCTGGTACTCCCCCGGGACCAGGTGCCGCAGCGCCGCGTAGGGATGCGTCGTACCGCCCTTGCGGAGGTTGATCTCCAGCGCGTGCAGTCTCCACCGGCCGGCGGCATCGGTCGTCGCCATGAAATCGACACTCAGCCGGCCGACCACGCCATGCGCGGCGAGCGAGCGTCCGATCGCCCGCCCGAACCCCGCGAGCGCGGGGGAGTACGCCGGGTCGGCCGGGAACCGGCAGCCGTAGTAGATCTGGCGCTTCGCGCCACCCAGCACTTGCTCGTGCGTCGACGGGACTGACACGTCGCCGTACGGAGTGATGTCCACCTGGACACTCGGACTTGCAGCGGCCAGGCCGGTGACGAGCTCCTCGACGACCCCGCCGCGTTCGAGATCGGCGAGATACCAGTCCGGCAGCGCCTCGACCTGGGATCGTACCTGTGCGTCGGACAGCCGGCGACCAGTCAAGTCGCGCAGTTCGACGACGCTGTTGCCGTCGCCCGCGCCACTGTCGTCGTGCTTGACCACGACCGCCAACGCGTCCGGGCGCTCTCCTTGGATCGCCCTGACGGCCGCGCAGACGTCGTCCACGGTTCGCACCCCTTCGCGACCGGCCGGTGTCGGTACGCCGGCCTGCCGGAACAGCCGGCGTCCCGCGCTCTTGAATCCGAGCGGCCATAGTTCCGGCACCGTCCCGTTGATGGGCGCGTCCAGCCGGACGGCTACCGCGATCTCGTGCCCGGTCACGTTCCACGGCTCGATGAAGGCCGGCCGGCCGCCGATCCCGGCGCGGATCCGGCGCAACAGATCCGGCCGGTCCAGCAGTTTCTCCGCCACCGACCGGGGGCCGAGGTCGTTGATCGGGAGGATCCGCAGGCGCGCCCGGCATCCGGTACGACGTCGCGCCGGGGCGAAGCCGAGGTAGTACTCGACGACCTCTGGCGACGGTTCCTGGGAACAGACGAACACCATCTCGCACCGCTCGAAGCGCGGCAACATCAGCGTGGCGAGGAGATAGCGATGCTCGAGGGCGGGAATCCGGTCGGCGTAATGGGACAGGATCGACTCGCCGAGGCCGAACGAGGGCAGCACGACGAGGACGTGCGGAGGTCCGCCCGGACGGTTCATCGACCACACCGTCCCGAGCCGGCCCTGCAATTGCCTGATCTCCGTCATCCGGCCCCGCCCCACGATCAGCGTACGCCCGCGTGCGAGGCCTAGGAAGCGTTGTCCAGGTCGATGTAAGAGGCGATCCGCGGGTCGTCCGGGTCGGCGCCGTACGTCTCGACGAAGCGGCGGGCCGCGGGTGGTCCGCCGTACTGGGGATTGAGGGTGCCGGACAGGCTCTTGAACATGAGGGCGAGGTCGACGTAGCGGTCGCCGATGCCCAGCCGACTGAGGTCGAGGACGCCGCAGAAGCGCAGGGTCGAAGGGTCGACAAAGACGTTGGGGCAGCAGTAGTCGCCGTGGGTCACGACGTCAGGCTCGCCGGGAAAGGGCGATGTGAACGGGCTGCCGGTCAGCGCGTGCAGCGATCGGAGCCCGTCGGCGATCGCGGTCAGTACGGCGGGTCGGTCGGCGGCCGGCCACGGTCGGGAGGCGTCCCGGCCGGGCAGCTCCGTGGTCAGCAGCCAGTTGTTGCCTCGGTCAACGATGCGCGGGCACGGGAAGCCGGTCGAGCCGAGCCAGGCGAGCCGTTCGGCCTCGTCGTCGACACCCGGGCCGGCCTTGTAGAACAGCGACTCCGAGCGCCGCCGCAGCCGTACCACCGTCGCCGCCGAGTGCCCGACGTGGACCGGTTCGGCGCTGCCCGCGCCGAACCGATCCATCAGAGCGTTCAGGTCCACTCAGCGAAGGTTACGGTGCAACGCCGAGATGAGCTCCCCGTTTTCGGTGTCTCCGTCCAGCGACCAGATCATCACGCCGCCCAGCCTGCGCTGCGAGACGTACTGCGCCTTGCGCTTCATCTCGATCGGGTCGTCCCACGTCCAGAACGTCGTACCGTCGAACAACCAGGCGAAACCGGCCGTGTTGTCGCGGTACAAGGTGAAGCCGGGGAGCTTCGCCTTGAGCAGGCGGTAGTCCTCGTAGCCGGCCTCGTACGTCGCCGGCGCCGGGCCGGTCGCGGGCTGGAAGAGGCCGTTGTTCTGGTTCCTCACGCCGGTCCAGCCGCGGGAGTAGAACGGCACACCCATGACCAGTTTGTGCCGCGGAGCGCCCCGCGACAGGTACGCGTCGATCGTCACCTGCGAGCTGAACTCGGCCGCCGACGGGTCACCGGCCGGGCCGTCGATCGCCGACTGCTGGTTGGTGACCGGGTCCCAGGCGCCGTGGTAGTCGTAGCCCTGCGTCGTACCGAACGTCAGGTCCTTGAACAACGTCCGGACCTCGAACCCGTTGTCGACCTGGACGGGATTGGCCGGCAGGAACGCGGTCAGGTTGTAGCGGCCCTTGAACGGCCAGGACAGCTTGTCGAGTTGCTTGCGGTACTCGCGGACCAGCGCGGTGAAGTTCTGCTTGTCCTCCGGCCGGACCACGTTGCCCGGATTGCCTTCGCTGCCAGGCCATTCCCAGTCCAGGTCGATGCCGTCGAAGATCCCCTTGGCGGCGCCCGCGGGCAGTCCAGGGAGGTTGCCCTTCACCCACAGGTCCAGGCAGGACTTCACGTGTGCGGCCCGCGACTGCGGTGTCAGCGCCGCGTCGGAGAAGTACTTCGAGCCGGTCCATCCGCCCAGCGAGATGCTGATCCGCAGATGGGGGAACTTCTGCTTCAACTGCTTGAGCTGATTGAGATTCCCGTTCAGCGCCTGACCCGGAGCGTCGGCCGTGCCGCTGACGCTCTGCTCGGCGCTGAACGGCCGCTGGTAGTCGGCCCAGGGGTCGCTGCTCACGCACGCCCCGCGCTCGTCGACGAACCCGAACGCATAGTTCAGGTGGGTCAGCCGTGCGGCCGTCCCGTTCTCCACCAGGTCTTTGACCAGGAAGTTCCGGTCGTATCCACTCCAGTTGGTGTAGTAACCCACCACTCGCTTGCTGTTGTGCGCTTCGGCCGGTACGGCGGTCAGCCCCGCCAGCACCGTCGCCGCCGCCACCACCAGCAACCCCACACTCCGACGCTTCATCTGAGTCCCCTTTCGGGCGGTTGAGGGAACAGGTGGCGCCGACTCTAGAACTCTTCCGGCGATTTAAACAGTGACTCTGCCGAAAGATCATCAGGAAAGTTTCCTACCTGTCCGGCCACTGTTGGCCGAGGATAGGGTCACGGCATGATCAACGTGCAAGCGGACCTGGCGCCGTCGGGCGTGCTGCGGGCGGCCGTCAACCTGGGCAACCCGGTCCTGGCCCAAGGGACGCCGGAGGAGCCGTCCGGCGTCACCGTCGACATCGCGCGGGAGATCGCCCGCCGGCTCGAGGTGCCGCTGGAACTGGTCTGTTTCGACGCTGCCCGCAAGTCCTTCGAGGCGTTGACGACCGGGCAGGCGGACATCTGTTTCCTCGCCGTCGAGCCCGCCCGAGCCGACCAGGTCGCGTTCACCGCGCCGTACGTGATCATCGAAGGGGTCTTCGCCGTACGCCGGGAATCCGGGCTGACCGCTGTCGGTGACGTCGACCGGGACGGTGTCCGGATCGGGGTGAAGCGCGGGTCGGCGTACGACCTGTACCTGACCCGGACGCTGCGGCACGCGACTGTCGTCCGCGGTGACGAAGGCGTGGACGTGTTCCTGGCCGAGGGCCTGGAGGTCGCCGCCGGCATCCGCCGGCCGATCACCCGGTTCGTCGCCGAGAATCCCGGCTTCCGGCTGATCGACGAGCGATTCATGCAGATCCAGCAAGCCGTCGGCACCAGCAAGACCCGGCACCCGGACACCGTCGCCTACCTCCACGCCCTGGTCGAGGACCTCAAGACGTCCGGCTTCGTCGCCGACTCCCTCCTCCGCTCCGGCCAACCCGACGCCACCGTCGCACCACCGGCCTGAGCAGCGGAGGATTTAACGATAATGGTTTTCATGTGCTAGCTTCCGGGTGACCCGTCCGCCATCCGGGAAGAGACTCGCGTGCGTGCTGTTGCTGGTGTCCTGCTGTCGTCGTTGCTGCTGACCGGGTGTTTCGCCGGCGGAGGTGATCACGCCCCGGCGGGCGGAACGAGCGACGGGCGGATCAAGGTCGCGATGATGCAGCCGCCGCGGTCGGGCCTGTCGCCGTTCAGCGACGACGCGTTCAAGTTGTCCCGGTGGAGCACGGCGGAGACGCTCGTCACGCTGGACGAGATCGGTGATGCGCAGCCGGGGCTGGCGACCGCGTGGAAGCGGATCTCGCCGCGGAGCTGGGAGTTCACCATCCGGCCCGGCGTACGGTTCCACGACGGTACGACGCTGACCGCGGACGTCGCGGCGTTCGCGTTGACGCGAGCGACGACCGCCTCGCCGAAACCGCGGATCCTGGACGGGGTGACCCTGACTGCGGTTGCCAAGGGCAACCAGCTTGTCGTCACCACGGCCGGTCCGGATCCGCTGGTGCCGCAGCGGCTGTCGTCACCGCAGCTGTCGATCCTGTCCAAGGCGGCGTACACCGGCACGCGCGTCGATCCGGTCGGCACCGGGAGCGGGCCGTTCGAGCTGGTCGAGGTGCGTGGGACGAGTGGCGCTCGGCTCGATCGGTACGACGGGTACTGGGGTGGCCGAGCACGGGCCGCGGGGATCGACGTGTCGTTCGTGCCCGACGGCGCGGCCCGGGCGGCGGCGATCCGGAGCGGAGCGGCTCAGTTGGTGGAGTCGATCCCGGTGTCGCAGGCGGCGCTGCTGGAGCCGGAGACGGTCACCGAGGTGCCGATGCCGCGGACGAACACCCTCTACCTGAACACACGGTCCGGTCCGTTGAAGGACCCTGCGCTGCGAGCCACGATCCGGGACGCGATCGACCGGGACGCCCTGGTGAAGGGTGTGTACGAAGGGCGTGCCGACAAGGCGGCCGGTCTGCTCGGTCCGGCGTTGCCCTGGGCGGCCGAGGGTCGCAACGAGTTGACCGGCCGGACCGCGGGGAAGGCCCCGGCGGGTACGACGATCACCCTCGCGACGTTCTCCGACCGGGCCGAACTGCCGGAAGTGGCGTCGGTCTTGCAGCAGCAGTTGCAGCAGGCCGGGTTCACCGTGAAGCAGGTGGTCCGCGAGTACGCACACATCGAGGAGGACGCGCTGGCGGGGAAGTTCGACGCCTTCATCCTGTCCCGGGCGACGGTCCTCGACTCGGGCGACCCGGTCGCCTATCTGTACTCCGACTTCGCCTGCCGCGGCTCGTTCAACATCTCCCAGCTCTGCGACCCGGAGGTCGACGCGGCCCTGACCAAGGCAACCATCACCGAAACCGGCGACGCCCGCCGCCGGGCGGTCCTGGACGCCGAGGCGGCGGTTCTCCGCACCGACGCGGCCGTGCCGTTGCTCCACGAGCGAGTCATCCAAGGCGATGCCACGACGCTCGCCGACTCGGCCAAGGACCCCCGCGAGAGACTGCTCGTCACAGCGTCGACCCACCTGAAGTGAAGGCGGGGAAGTGAAGCAGCCTCGCGCAACCCCACCCCACGTCGCGCCACACGACGCCGGACGCACCACGACGCCCGGCCTCACCGAGCCGCCGAAGCCGGGGGATGCTGAGGTGCTGACGCAGCGGGACGGCGGCGAGAGCCGCGAGGTGCGCGGGCGGAGCGCTGGCGTCGATTCCGGTGGTGCTCGGGCAGACGGGACAGCCGGAGCCGGCGCGGGTGCCGCCGAGGGGCTCGGTGGGCCGGCGGGAGGGCGGGCCGGTGCTGCTGCTGGGCTGGTTCGACGTACCGGTGGGAGGGGCGAGGCGGTTCGGTCTCGGTGGAGGTCTGTGGTTGGCCCGGCGCGGGCGGGGGTCGTGATCGCAACGGTTTCCCGGGTGGGGGCGTTGGGCCTGATCGTCGTGGCGATCGGGTTGTTGCCTTGGTTGTCGGGGCGGGATCCGGCGTTGTCGGTGTTGCGGGCCCGGGCGGCGGAGCAGGAGCCGACACCGGAGGCGATCGCGGCCGTCCGCAACGAACTCGGTCTTGACGCCGGGCCCGTGACCCTTCTGGGGCGATGGCTCGGGGGAGTCGTCCGCGGTGAGCTGGGGACGTCGTGGACCAACGGTGCCGACGTGTTGTCCTCGGTGACGGCGGCCGCCGGTGCGTCCCTGACGTTGATGGCGGCCGCGTTGGGGATCGCGATCGTGATCGGGGCCGCGATCTGCGTGCCCACGTTGGTTCGTGGTGCGAAGGGCACGTTGCGGGCCAAGGGCAACGGAGTGGTGGCGACCGGCCTGGCGGCGTTGCCCGAGTTCGTGCTGGCGACGTTGTCGATGCTGGCGTTCTCGGTCTGGCTCGGATGGTTGCCGCCGTACGGCTGGGAAGGGCCGCAGCACCTGGTCCTGCCGGCGCTGGCGCTCGCGTTGCCGGCGGGCGGAATTCTCGGACGGCTCGTCGACGACGCGTTGCCGGCGGTGTTCGCGGAGCGCTGGGTCAGCCTGTGGCGATCCGCGGGGTGTACGCCGCGCAGCATCGCGGCAGCCGCGGTACGACGCGCCACGCCGGCCGTCGTACCCCAACTCGGCATGGTCGCGGTCGGACTGACCGGCGGCGCGGTCGCGGTCGAGACCGTCTTCGCCGTCCCGGGCATCGGCCGGACCGCGCTGGGCGCAGCCGAGTCCCAGGATCTCCCACTGCTCCAAGGATCAGTGCTCGCCTTGACTGCGCTCGGTGTAGTGGCCGGTCTCGTCGCCCAGGCGGCCCGACGCAGCCTGCTCGGCCCTGGCCTTCGAGATCAAGCCCTGAGCCTGCCGACAACCTCAGCGGCCACCACGGGACGGCTCCAGAGACTGATCCCGATCGTCTGCGGAACGGTGCTGGCGGCAACGATCGCCTGGGGTCTGACCCTCGACCCGCTGCACCTCGACACCGCCGCCCGCCTGGCATCCCCGAGTTGGGAGCATCCGCTCGGCACCGACTCACTCGGCCGCGACGTCCTCGCGCGGGTTGGTCACGGCGCTGCGACCACGATCGGCACCGCGGTGCTGGTCTGCGCCGCCTCTTTCGTCATCGCACTGGGCGCCGGCTTCCAACCGGCCGTCACCGAGGGCGTCTCGGAGACGGCCAACGCCGTACCGCCCGTCATCGCCGGCATTCTCGTCGTCGCCGTCCTCGGCCCCGGCACCCTCGGCGCCTCCGTCGCGGTCGCCCTCGTCTCCTGGCCGCCGCTCGCCGCACATGCCGCCGCCCTCACGCAGGAAACCAGAGCCGCCGGCTACCTGATGGCTCAGCGGGCGATCGGTTCCAGCCGCACCTGGATCCTCACCCGTCACGTTCTTCCGGCGGTCGTCGGCCCGGTCGCGCGACACGCCGTACTGCGGCTGCCGGGGATCGCACTGGCCCTTGCCTCGTTGGGTTTCCTCGGCCTCGGTTCGCAGCCCCCAGCGCCCGAGTGGGGCTCCGGCCTGGCCGAATCCCTGCCCTATGTCGAACGAGCACCCTGGGCCACACTCGCCCCCGCGATCATGCTCCTCCTGCTCGCGGCGGTCGCCGTCTGCGTCTCGACTCTTCAGGTACGACGGAAATGACGCTTCTCGACGTCCGCGACCTCCACGTCCGGATCCGCGGCACCCACGCCGTTCGCGGCCTGTCCTTCCAGGTGGACAAGGGCGAACTCCTCGCCCTGGTGGGAGAGTCCGGTGCCGGCAAGTCACTCGCGATGCAGGCTGTCCTCGGCCTGCTGCCCTCCGAGGCCGAGATCAGCGGTAGCATCCGTTTCGCCGGCCGCGAGCTTGCCGCCGCCCCACAGTCCGGGTACGCCGATCTGCGCGGCCGCCGGCTGGGATTCGTACCGCAGGACGCCCTCTCGGTGCTGAGCCCGGTCCACACCATCGGCGCACAACTGGCGCTCGCGGTCCGATCGGTCCAGCACACCGACCGGAAGACGGCGTACCAGGCGGCCGTGGGCATTCTCGACCGGGTCGGCATCCCTGATGCCGCACGCCGGGCCCGCGCCTATCCGCACGAGTTCTCCGGTGGTATGCGTCAGCGTGCGGTGATCGCGATGGCGATCGTCAACCGGCCCGAGCTCATCGTCGCCGACGAACCCACCACCGCCCTTGACCCGCGGATCCAGACCCAGATCCTGGACCTCCTGGCCGGACTGAGAGACGACTCCGCGGTCGTCCTCGTCACCCACGACCAGGATGCCGTCGCCACGTACGCCGACCGCATCCTCACCCTGCACGAAGGCCGCGCCACCGACTCGCCCCGCGCCGAGGGCATCCGCCCCAGGACCGAACCGCCGCCCGTGGCCGGCCCACCGCTGCTCGCCGTACGGAACCTGACCGTGAAGTACCGCCGTAGCGAGCGGCCGGCCGTCGACAACGTGTCCTTCGACATCCACCACGGCGAGACCATTGCCCTGGTCGGCGAGTCCGGCTGCGGCAAGTCGAGTACGGCGTCCGCCGTACTGCACCTGCGACGCCCGGACGCGGGCGAGATCCGGCTCGACGGGACCGTCCTGGACGACAGAACCGTCCGCGGCCTCCGTCCGGCCATGCAGCCGGTCTTCCAGGACCCTTACGGCTCCCTCAGTCCTCGCCTGACGATCCGGGACGCGATCGCCGAACCGCTCAAGGTCCAAGGCCGCTGGGATCCGCGGACCGGTCCGGCCAGGGTCGCCGAACTGATGGACCAGGTCCGGCTCGACCCGTCGTTGGCCGACCGCCGGCCGCGTGAACTCTCCGGTGGTCAGTGCCAGCGCGTCGGGATCGCCCGCGCGCTCGCGAGCGATCCCCGGCTGCTCGTCCTCGACGAGCCGGTCTCGTCGCTGGACGGGACGGTCCGCGCCGGCGTGATCAATCTGCTCTCCGAGCTCCAGCGGGAGCTCGGCCTCGGGTATCTCTTCATCTCGCACGACCACCGGCTCGTCGGCGAGATCGCCCACCGCACGCTGGTCATGCACCAAGGCCGAATCGTGGCGTGACCGGACGGGAACGTTGCAGCTTCATGCCACGGCAGGGGCTTCGCGCAACCATTTCGTTCGGTCCGGACATCTAACGGTGAGTGGCAGATCGGCTCCGCTGTGTGAGGCGGTCGATCGGCCCGTTGTGAGGACTAACCGAACGGGAGGGAACTCATCGTGCGATCCACACCTCGATCGAGGCGCATCGGCCTGGCCGTCGCCGCGATCGCAGCCCTCAGTACGGGCCTGAGCGGCCTGGCTCAGGCATCACCACCGCAACACCGACTCCAAGCCCAGGCCGTGAAGGCACAGACGGCCGACCAGCACGTCACGCTGGTCACCGGCGACCGGATCACCCTGTCCGGCGGCGACCCGGCGCGGGCCGCGGTCACACCGGGTCCAGGCCGTGCGGGCATCACCTTCAGCACCCAGCGCACCAAGGACCACCTGTACGTCATACCGTCCGACGTGCGGGACGAGCTCACCAGCGGCCGACTGGACCGCCGGCTGTTCGACGTGACCGGCCTGATCAAGGCCGGGTACGACGACAAGTCGTCGAAGGCGATCCCGGTCGTCGTGACCTACGCGGGGAAGGCCCGACCGCGGTCGGCGGCGCCCGGAGCGACCGTGACCCGACAGTTGCCGGTCGTCAACGGCGCCGCGATGAAGGTGGACAAGGCGAAGGCCGCGAGCTTCCTGACCGGGATGACCTCGGCCCGCTCGGCCGCCGGCGTGGAGAAGGTCTGGCTGGACGGCAAACGCGAGATCAGCCTCGACCAGTCCGTCCCGCAGATCGGTGCGCCCGCCGCTTGGCAGGCCGGATACACCGGCAAGGGTGTCTCGGTCGCCGTACTCGACACCGGGATCGACAAGTCCCACCCGGACCTGGCGAGCCAGGTGGCAGGTGCGAAGAACTTCACCGAGGAGCCGGACGAGGACCTGGTCGGTCACGGGACTCACGTGGCTTCGACGATCGCCGGGACCGCGGCGGCCTCGAACGGCAAGTACAAGGGCGTCGCACCGGACGCCAAGCTGTACGACGGCAAGGTGTGTGAGCAGGGCGGCTGCCCGGAGTCCGCGATCCTCGGCGGCATGGAGTGGGCCGCGAACGAGGTGAAGGCGAAGGTCGTCAACCTGAGCCTCGGCGGCACCGACACCCCCGATGTCGACCCGCTCGAGGAGGCCGTCAACAGGCTGACCGCGCACACCGGCACGCTGTTCGTGATCGCGGCCGGCAATGCCGGTCCGGGCGAGGGCACGGTCGGATCGCCCGGTAGCGCGGACGCCGCGCTGACCGTCGGCGCGGTGGACAAGCAGGACCAGTTGGCCTACTTCTCCAGTCGCGGCCCGCGGGTCGGCGACGGTGCGGTCAAGCCGGATGTGACGGCACCGGGCGTGGACATCGTCGCGGCGAAGGCGAAGAAGTCGGTCATCGGCGACCCGGTCGGCGAGCAGTACCTGAGGCTCTCCGGTACGTCGATGGCAACCCCGCACACCGCGGGTGCCGCGGCGCTGCTGGCGCAGGAGCACCCGGACTGGAAGGCCGCCGAACTGAAGGCAACGCTGACGGCGTCGGCCAAGCCGGCCGCCGGCCAGACCGCCTTCCAGCAGGGCGCGGGCCGGATCGACGTTGCCAAGGGCATCAAACAGTCCGTGGTCACCGAACCGTCCGGCGTGTCGTTCGGTACGGCGGTCTGGCCGCACAACGACGACACCCCGGTGACGAAGACGCTCACCTACCGCAACCTCGGCGACCGGCCGGTGACCCTCACTCTGACCGCGACGCTGTCAGGACCGGACGGAACGCCCGCCCCGGCCGGCGCACTCGAGCTGAGCGCGACCACGGTCACCGTCCCGGCCGGTGGGACCGCGTCGGTGCAGGCCACGTCGAACACCAACCACAACGGCCCGGACGGCGGCTACTCCGGCCGGATCACCGCGACCGGTGGTGACACCACGGTCGAGACGGCGCTCGGGGTGAACAAGGAAAGGGAGAGCTACGACCTCACCATCAGCAACATCGGCGTCGACGGCAAGCCGGCCGCCCCTTTCGGGGTGCTCTTCGGCCTCGACGCCGACGTGTTCACCTTCATCGGCGAGCCGACGACCAAGATCCGGCTGCCGAAGGGCGAGTACGCCGTCCAGGGCGACCAGTTCGTCGAGCGGCCGAACGGTGCGGGCGCGGACCTCTACTCCGTCGTCCGGCCCAGCATCGCGCTGACCGAGAACACCACCGTGGTGCTCGACGCGCGGGCTGCCAAGCCGGTCAAGGTCACCGTGCCGCAGGCCGACGCCTCGGTGGCGATCGCCGACATCGGGTACGACCGGACCTCCGCCGACGGACGGCGTGGGTTGAGCTCGTCATCGCTGCTGTTCGACTTCACCGGTGTGCACACCGCCCAGGTCGGCCCGGCACTGCCGCCGGAACAGATGACCGGGCACGTCGCGTCGCAGTGGGTCAAGCGGGACGCGAACCACTCGCTCGCGCAGACGCCGTACCTGTACGGCCAGACCGACTCGACGCCGGGTGTCTTCCCGACCGGCTTCGTCCGCAACGTCAAGGCCGACGAGCTGGCCGTGGTCGAGCAGAGCATCAACGCGACGTCGGACCGGCAGGTCGAGCGGACCGTCCACGGCAACGCGCCGTACATGGGCGGATCCTGGGCGATCGTCATCCCGTACGAGGTTCCGGTGACCACGAGGCTCCTGCTCGACGACAAGCCGGTGATCTGGCAGCGGACGGTCAGCGAGGTCATGCCGAGTCCGGACCCGGAGGACCCGTTCCCGATCGCGATCAGCCGGCTGACCGCGCCGGAGGCCGGGTACAAGGCGGGCAACACCTACCGTGAGCGGGACAACGCCGCGGCGTTCACCCCGGCACCGGAGGCCGCCGTCCGGTCGGCGGACGACCTGCTGCTGTCCGCCTACCCGCTGTCGGATGCCGAGGGCAACAAGGGGTGGGGGATGACGGACACCCAGTCCAGCAAGCTGATCCGGGACGGGAAGGTCGTGGCCGAGTCGCCGTACTTCGGTTACATCGAGGCCGGTGACCTGCCCGCGGGGAAGGCGACATACACGCTGGAGACCTCGCAGACGCGGCAGACCTACTCGACCTTCAGCACCAGGACGGACCTGCGCTGGACGTTCACTTCGGCCGCGACTGCGAAGGAGACGACGCTGCCGATGCTCGGGGTGCGCTACCAGCCGAAGGTCGACAGCCGCAATGTCGCGGACCGGACGCCGGTGACGGTGCTGCCGGTCGTCGTCGACGGCGTGCCGGGTGAGACCCTGCCGGGGATCCGGAAGCTGGAGATCCAGGTCTCCGGTGACGACGGCAAGACCTGGCAGAAGGCGGCAGTCGCCTCGACCGGCAAGGGCACCTACAAAGCGATCTTCGCCACGCCGAAGAACGCGAAAGCCGTGTCGTTGAAGGCGCATCTGATCGATGCCCATGGCAACATCACCGACCAGACCGTGATCGGCGCCTACCCGCTGCGCTGACAGGCGAGAACCCCCGGGGAAGTGCTCCCCGGGGGTTCTTCCGCAGGTGGGTCAGCCCAGCAGGCCCAACGCCTGGACGGCGTCGCGTTCCTCGGCGAGTTCGGCGACGCTGGCGTCGATGCGGGTGCGGGAGAAGTCGTTGATCTCCAGGCCCTGGACGATCTCCCAGTTGCCGTCCTTGGTGGTCACCGGGAACGACGAGACCAGACCCTCGGGTACGCCGTACGAGCCGTCGGAGACGACCGCCATCGACAGCCAGTCGCCGTCGGCCGAACCGCGCAGCCAGTCGCGGGTGTGGTCGATCGTCGCCGCCGCCGCGGACGCCGCCGAGGACGCGCCGCGGGCCTCGATGATCGCCGCGCCGCGCTTCTGCACGGTCGGGATGAAGTCGTTCTCCAGCCACTGCTGGTCGTTGACCACCTCGGCGGCGTTCTTCCCCGCCACCTCGGCGTGGAAGATGTCCGGGTACTGCGTGGCGGAGTGGTTGCCCCAGATCGTCATCTTCTTGACGTCGGTGACGTGGGTACCGGTCTTCTTCGCCAACTGGGCCAGCGCGCGGTTGTGGTCCAGCCGGGTGAGCGCGGCGAACCGCTCGGCCGGGATGTCCGGCGCGTTGCTCTTCGCGATCAGCGCGTTGGTGTTGGCCGGGTTGCCGGTCACGGTGATCCGGATGTCGTCCGCGGCGTGCTCGTTCAGCGCCTTGCCCTGGACGGTGAAGATCGCGCCGTTCGCCTCGAGCAGGTCGCCGCGCTCCATCCCCTTGGTCCGCGGCCGGGCGCCGACCAGCAGGGCCACGTTCGCGCCGTCGAAGATGGTGTTCGGGTCGTCGCCGATCTCCACCCCGGCCAGCGTCGGGAACGCGGAGTCGTCGAGCTCCATCACGACCCCCTCGAGCGCCTTCAGCGCCGGGGTGATCTCGAGCAGCCGCAGCTCCACCGGCGTGTCCGGCCCGAGCAGCGCACCGCTCGCGATGCGGAACAGCAGGCTGTAGCCGATCTGACCAGCAGCCCCGGTAACGGCCACCTTCACCGGTGTAGTGCTCACGACACGCTCCATTCTGTGCTTTCTGTGTTTCGGACGCTAGCAAGCTCCGCGTCCCGCACCAACGCTGGGGCGCCGACGACTTCCTCACATCCGTTTCTCCTGGTAGGCAGGATCGTTCACCACCCGGATACCAGCCGGACCCCGGCAGGCAGCGGCGATGTCGCCGGTCACGCCGAGGGTTTGGGCGAGTCCCTGACGCGTAAGGAGAACCTCATGCAGCGAACGGTGCTGCCCCGCCGATTCGTCCCCGCCGCCGCCTCCGCGCTCGCGGTGGCTGCCGCCGTCCTGGTCCCGCAGGCCGTGCCGTCGACGGCTCCGGCTGCCGACACCGCCGTACAGTCCGCCGCGAATCATCGCGACGACTTCGTCATCGTCGGGCACCGGGGTGCGTCCGGGTACCGGCCCGAGCACACGCTGGCGGCCTACGAGCTGGCCGCCCGGATGGGAGCCGACTACATCGAGCCGGACCTGGTGATCACCAAGGACCGGCAGCTGGTGGCCCGGCACGAGCCGGAGATCGGCGGTACGACGGACGTCGCCGCGCACCCGGAGTTCGCGGCCCGGAAGAAGACCAAGCTGGTCGACGGGATCGCGGTGACCGGGTGGTTCGCCGAGGACTTCACCCTGGCCGAGCTGCGCACGCTGCGGGCGAAGGAGCGGATCCCGGCGCTCCGGCAGCAGAACACCGTGTTCGACGGCCGCTACCGGGTCCCGACCCTGCAGGAGGTCATCGACCTGAGCCGCCGGCTGTCCCGCGAACTCGGCCGGCCGATCGGCATCTACCCGGAGACCAAGCACCCGACGTACTTCCAGCGGCAGGGTCTGGCGCTGGAGCCGGAGCTGGTGAAGACCCTGACCCGCAACGGCCTGAACCGCCCAGACGCCAAGGTGTTCGTCCAGTCCTTCGAGGTGTCGAACCTGAAGGCCCTGCACAATCAACTGCGCGTCCCGCTCGTCCAGCTGACCAGCGCGTCCGGGGCGCCGTACGACTTCGTCGTCGCCGGTGACAAGCGCACGTACGCCGACATCGTCAGCCCGGCCGGCCTGCGCGAGGTGGCGACGTACGCGAAGGGCCTCGGCCCGGCCAAGGATCAGGTGATCCCGCTGGACGCGACCGGCAAGCTCGGTCAGCCCACCGCGCTGGTCGCCAACGCGCACCGGGCCGGCCTGGTCGTCCACCCGTACACGTTCCGGGTGGAGAACAACTTCCTGCCGGCGAACTTCGACAGCTCCACCGTGGCGGCCGACGCGGGCAACCTCTTCGGCGAGATCGGTGCGTTCCGGAAGGCGGGGATCGACGGGCTGTTCACCGACAACACCGACATCGCCGTCGCCGAGGAGGCCGAAGCGGCCTGAGTGCGCCCAGAAAGTGTCCTGAATGGGTCCTGACAAGATAGGCGGGTGGAACGCAAGGTCGGCTCCGGTACGGCGACCGTCGAGGCTGAGGCGGACGGCACCTTCGTGCTCCGCGTCGACGGCTCGCTGCAGTCCCAGGTCGACCTGGCCGATCCCACCCACCTGGCGTTCGAGTACATGCGGCGGATCGGCGATGTCGTCGACGCCGCCGCACCTCGACGCCAGCCCGTCGCCGTCGTCCACGTCGGCGGCGCCGGGCTGAGTCTGCCGCGGTACGTCGCGGTGACGCGGCCCGGTCGCGGCAGATCGTGCTGGAGCCCGACGAGGACCTGACCGAGTTCGTCCGTGAGGCGCTGCCGCTGCCGAAACGCTCCGGGATCAAGGTTCGCGGCGTCAGCGGCCGGGCCGGGATCACCGAGCTGTACGACGACTCGGCGGATCTGCTGATCCTGGACGCGTTCGAGCACGAGGCGGTCCCGTCGAACCTGGTCACCGCCGAGTTCTTCGCCGAATGTGCCCGGGTGCTGCGGCCGGCCGGCGTACTGGTCGCCAACCTGATCGACGGCTCGGCGGGCTTGCCGTTCGTCCGTCGTACGGCGGCCACCGTTCGTGCGGCGATCGGCGATGGGGTCGTGCTGGCCGAGCGGAAAGTCCTGCGCGGCAAGGGATTCGGGAACGTCATCCTTGTCGCCTCGCGGCAGCCGGTCCCGGACCTGACCACGGCCGGCCGGCGCGCCCAACCGCCGTACGACGTGATGCCGCTGAGCGACCTGGCCGGGAAGGCGGCGCCGCTCACCGATGCCGAAGGGTTCGTCACCCCGGCCGCGCCGGCCGGGACCTTCCGGCGGTGACGGTCAGGCGGCCGCGCGGCTCCTGCCGGAGCTGATCCGGTCGAGCGCCCGCGCGACCGCCGTACGCTCCGTGGGGGTCGCGCCGACCGCCCGCACGAGCTGGTCGAGCCGATCCCGGCCGGGCAGTCGAGTGCCCTGGAACCAGGCCTGGATCGTGGTCCGGGGGATGCCGGTGAGCTGCTCCACACTGCGGGCGGATCTCGGCCGCGCGAGGGCCGACAGGGCGGTGCCGAGTTCTTCCAGGGTCTCGGCGGCCTGCAGCAGTTCGACGACGTCCTGCGCGTCGCGGCCGGCCGTCTCCCAGTGCCGGCGCCAGACCGGGAGGAGTTCGGGTGGCACGCCGCACCCGGTCAGGAACGCGACGGTGACGTCCCAGGTGGGCAACTGCTTCCCGCCGCTCGCCCGGACCAGGTGTGCGTGCGAGTAATGGGCTTGATCGGCGAGCTCGCGATAGGTGAGCCCCGCCTGCTGCCGGACCCGCCGCAGAGCGCCGGCGAACGCCTCCACATCCATGTCGACCTCCCTCGTGATCAAACATAATCCAACATGATCAAACAAGGCAAGTGACAGGTGTCACGGTAGGCTTGGGCAGTGTCCGTCGCGAGGGTTGCCGCTCTGACCTACTACCCGGTGAAAGGTCTGGCCGGGGTCTCCGTGCAGCAGGCCGAGGTCGGGCCGACCGGGCTGCGGTACGACCGCACCTTCATGCTGGTCGAGCCGGACGGGACGTTCCTGAGTCAGCGCAGCCTGCCCGCGATGGCGACGCTGCGGGCCGAGGTGCTCGACGACGGCGCGGCGCTGCGGCTCGCCGCCGACGGCGCCCCGGACCTCGAGATTCCGGTTCGGTACGACGGCAAGCGGCGCGACGTCAGCCTGTTCGGGAAGTGGTTCGGTCAGGGGGTGGCGCAGGACCCGGCCGCGGACGAATGGTTCACCGCGCGGCTCGGCAAACCGGCGGCGCTGGTCCGGGTGACGCCGGAACACGAGCGGCCGGGCTGGGGTGTGCACGCCGGCCAGACCGGGTTCGGCGACGCGCACGCGCTGCTGATCACGTCCCTGTCATCCCTCGACGGGCTGAACGAGCGGATCGTCGAGCGCGGCAGGGACGCGATCCCGATGAACCGTTTCCGGCCGAACGTCGTCGTCGCCGGCTGGCCCGAGCCGCACACCGAGGACAAGGTGCTGCGGATGTCGGCCGGCCCGGTCGAGATCGGGTACGCGGCGCGCTCGATCCGGTGCGCGGTCCCGACCGTCGACCAGGCGACCGGCGAGAAGCGTGGCCCCGAGCCGACGCGCACGCTGGCGACGTACCGCCGGCAACCGGACTACGGCGGCGGGGTCAGCTTCGGCATGAAGGCCGCAGTCCTGGCCGGCGGCACCCTTCAGGTCGGCGACGAGATCGTCGTCCACGACTGGCTCCCGGCCGGACCGGACCCAGCCCCGAACACTCGCTGACCCGCAGCCGCTTCGTGCTCGTCAGAAGGTTCAGGGGATGTCGGTGGGGACTCCGTGGGGGAGGAGCCGGAGACGGTCGGACAGGCCCGCGTTCTCGAACGCGGCGGCCAGACGGTCCGGGCCTTCGGAGAAGTGTGACCAGCCTTCGGTGTGGACCGGGACGATGGTCGCGGGCGCCAGCAGATGGGCGGCTTCGACGGCTGCCTCGGAGGTGAGGGTGAGCGGCTCGCCGTTCATCAGAGGAGCCCGGGCGGCGCCGGCGAAGAGGACGGCGACATCGACGGAGAAGCGGTCGGCGATCTGCTTGACCAGGTCGACCGAGGCGTTGTCGCCGGAGACGTAGACGGTGGGAAGGTCGTCCGCGGTCAGGACGAAGCCCGTGACGACGCCGAGGACGGCTTCGGCACCTTCGGGTCCATGCAGCGCCGGTACGCCGGTGACTGTCACGACCCCACCGTCAGGACGGGGCAGGTCGACCGACTCCCAGTTCTCCAGACCTCGTACGCCGAGAATCCGGGTGGCGGCACCGGGAGTCGACAGGACCACCGGCACCAACGGCAGCAACGCACGGCCCGCGTTGTCGAGATTGTCGATGTGCTCGTCGTGCGACAGCAGCACGACGTCGATGGGGCCGAGGTCGGTTGCGGGTACGGCCGGGCCGGTCAGTTTGCTCATCACCCGGCCGATCGGCAGCACGTACTCCTGTGGCTCGTCGAAGCCGGGATCGGTCAAGAAAGTGAGTCCGCCAAGACTGATCAATGCGGTCGGGCCGCCGATGTGCGTGATCTTCATGCCCTCGATCGTCGCGTCCGGCCGATGGGATCACCATTGGCCCGAGAGCCACAGTTCCTGAAGATCGGGCCATACTGGTGACCATGCGCACTGTCGCCGTCCTCGCATTCGACCAGATGAGCCCGTTCCACCTGTCCGTCCCGTGCCTGGTGTTCGGCGACCGCCTCGGCGCGCCGGGCGAGTACGACGTCCGCGTGTGTGCCGAGCACCCCGGTCAGCTCCGGACCAACGCCGGCTTCGGGATCACCGTCGACCACGGCCTGGAGGCGATGGACGCCGCGGACCTCGTGGTCCTGCCCAGTTGGCTCCCGGACCTCGAGCCGTCCGCCGTACTGATCGACACCATCCAGCGGGCGCACGCCCGGGGCGCGACGGTCCTCGGGTTGTGCATCGGTGCGTTCCTGGTCGCGGCGAGCGGGATCGTCGACGGCCGGGAAGTGGTGACGCACTGGAAGTGGGCGGACCAGTTGCAGGCCAGGCACCCGGACACCAAGGTCCGCGCGGACGTGCTCTGGTCCGACCTCGGCGACGTCGTCACCTCGGCCGGGACCGCCGCGTCGCTCGACTGCTGTCTGCACATCGTCCGCACGCACCACGGTGTCGAGTTGGCCGAGCGGCTGGCCCGGAGCATCGTGGTCGCGCCGCACCGCAGCGGTTCGCAGGCGCAGTACATCCCGGTCCCGGTGCCGCCCGACCCCGGCGACGACGTCATCGAGAAGGCGATGGTGTGGGCGCGCGCCCGGCTCGACCAGCCGGTGACGCTCGACGAATGGGCAGCCGCGGTAGCGCTGTCACGTCGTACCTTCACCCGGCAGTTCCGCGCCCGCACCGGTAGCTCGGGGCAAGCGTGGCTGCTTCGCCAGCGACTCGACCGGGCGAGGTTGTTGCTGGAGACGACGGACTACCCGGTCGAGCGGGTGGCGAGCGAGAGCGGATTCGGCAGCAGTGCGGCGCTGCGGCACCACTTCCACGCCCTCCTCGGTACGACGCCTCAGCGGCACCGGCAGGAGTTCGGCGTACTCACAACAGGATCAGCAGGGTATAGAGAGCCGGCGACGCGAACGTGATCAGGAGGATCCAGGCGATCATCCGGTGACCCGGTTTGCCGCGGTCCAGGGACGAGGCGAAGTACAGGACCGCGCCTTCCTCGGTGTGCCGGCTCAGGCCCATCCGCTTGGCCTCCTCGGGACGCGGATCGGGGCGCTCGTCGGCGAGGGCGTCCGGCGGAATCCCGAAGTGGGCCGGCCGGGGCGGGTCCAGATCATCGCGTTCCCCGTACATCCGGCCTCCCGCAGGGTTGGTGGACCAAGGATGGTTCCCTCCCATCGTCCCACCAACCCCGCAGGAAAGGACGCCACCCTTACGAGAAGTCCGCCACCCAAGCGACGCGCGTATTCCAGGTGCCGATGCAGATGCCGAACAGGTTGAAGCGGCTGCAGTACCTGGCGGTCTCCCGGCCAACGCCCAAGGTGTCCAGGTTGCAGTTGAGGACCACGCTCCGGCTCTGGGTCATCATCTGGTTGTACGCCTGCTGTGCGGTCCAGCTGTTGCCGCCTGCGGTCGTCTTCGACGAACCAGAACTGTTGACCGCGCCGGACTCGGCTCTCTCATCGGCGTCCGACCGTGCACCATCTGTGAGGCTCGGGTCCTGCTCGAGCGGTGCGCAGCCGTTCTCAACGCGGGCGGCGTCGATCATGTCGAAGAGCTGCAATTCCTCGGCGGTCATCCCGCCGTCCCTGGCCGGCGGAGGTGGTGCCGGTGGGGTGTTGGTGGTTGTGGGCGTGGTGCTTGGCTGGGTTGTGGTGGTGGTGCGGTCCGGTGTGGGGGTTGGCTGGGTCGGGGCTGTGGTCGTGTGGTCGTCCGTGGGAGACGAGGTGGGGCGGTCCGTGGGGTCCGCGGTCGACGGGGTGGAGGTCGGGGTGGCCGAGTCCGTCGGGGTCGGCGTCGGGGTCGCGCTCGGGGTGAGTGGTGGGGTGGTCGGCCGGGTCGTCGGGGGATTGACGGCCGGCTTGGCGGTCGGGGTCACGTAGGTGTCGTCGGTGCGGGTGACGATCGGGATCGAGGCGTCGGCCTCGTCGTTCTGCGGCTGGTGCAGAAGGATCCACGAGATCGGGGTGATCACCAGTACGACGGACGCGACCGCGATCACGGGACGCCGTACCCGGGAGGAACCACCACCGGCGGACCGCGCCGCCGCGCGGGAACCGCCGCGCCCGCCCCCACCTGAGGCAGCCGCGGTGTTCCCGCCAGTCGGACCGGACACCGCGGCCGTCGTGGTGGCGACGCCGCCGATCCGTGAGCCCGACGTCCCGGTGGGTGCCGACTCGGCATCCGCCTCGGTCCGCGATGCGAAGCGCCGACCCGTCCGTGAACCCGCTTCAACCGTCGAACCGGCGGCCGACTGCGTCACCCAAGAAGGCGACCCCCCGCCCGCCGCGGCACGAGAGTAAGACCGCGACGACCCGCCGTCCCCGAGCCCACCCGAGCCCCCCGCCGCGCCAGAGTACGACCGCGACGAAGCGCTGTCTCCGAGTCCGGAGGTGCCGCCTGCGGCTGTGCCGGAGTACGACCGTGTGGAGGCGCTGTCTCCGAGTCCGGTCGAGCCGCCCGCCGTGCCGGAGTACGACCGTGAGGAGGTGCTGTCTCCGAGTCCGGAGGTGTTGCCCGCGGCTGTGCCGGAGTACGACGGCGACGAGGTGCTGTCTCCGAGGCCGGAGGGGCCGCCTTCGGGTGTGGCGGAGTACGGGCGTGGGGAGGTGCTGTCTCTGAGGGCGGAGGTGCTGGGCGCCGGTGGGGCGGAGTATGGGCGTGGGGTGGCGGTGGTGGCTGGGCCGGAGTCTGTGGCGGGGGTGGTGGCGCGGGTGTAGGAGCGGGTGGAGGCCAGGTCGGCCAGGTCGGCGGCGGCGGTGCTGGTGGTGGCAGCGCGGGAGTGGGAGCGGGAGGTGTCCGCCGGGCTTGAGGTGTCGGCTGCGCGGGTGTAGGAGCGAGGTGGGACGGGGTCGCCGACGGGGGAGCGGACGCTGGACGGGGAGGTCGGGCGTGCGATCGGCTGGGTTCCCGCGCCCGGAGTGGATTGGGCGTTCGCCCAGAAGGGAGACCGGTTGGCCGCGCCCGCCGACTGTGCGGCCGCCCAGATCGGGGACTCGTCACTCGTCCGCGGTGCGTACCGGGGCGGCTCCGGTGGGGTGGGCGGAGTGGTCTCCGCCGGAGTGGGCCGAGCCGCGCCGGAACGGGATCCCCGGGACGCCGCCCGGGTCGCTCTCCTGCGTGGCTTGTACCGGCCGTTGGCGCCGGACTCGGACATTATTTCGTTGTTCCCTTCACTGTCTCGCCCTGGGGCCGTGGCCTGCCGTCCCCCACCTGCTCGCGACGGCGCGGGATGACCGTCCACGACCCAAGACGTGCCTCATCACTCGTCTCACCGGAGCCCCCCAGGACGGTCCGGCGACATGACAAGGACGGATCTACCCGCGGCGACCGGCCGTGAACCGGCCGGACGTTGTGGCCGTGAGACAACGTTTCGGCCCCACTCGGTGTGTTCGACACAATGACATTCCTCGTCAGCGGCGTCCGAAGTCCTGGACCCAGCTGCCTGGGCCCCAGTCGGACCGGACCTGGCCGGGGTCGTAGCCGATGCCGATCACGGTGAACCGGCAGTTGAGGATGTTCTTGCGATGTCCTTCGCTCTTCATCCAGGCCGCAACGACCTTCTGTGCGCTGTCGTAACCGGCGGCGATGTTCTCGCCCCAGCCCGAGCCGCGGAAGCCGGCGGCCGCCATCCGGTCGCCCGGGTCCTGACCGTCGGGGTTGGTGTGGTCCATGTAGTGGTGGCGCACCATGTCGGAGGCGTGCCTCCCGGCCGCCTCGACCAGTGCGCTGTCCAGCCGGAGCCGGCCGCAGCCCTGCCGCTCGCGGATCGCGTTGGTGTACTCGAGCACCTCGCGCTCCTGCGCGTTCGTGCCGCCACCGCTCGGCGGCGGCTCCGAGGTCGTCGTCTCGCTCGGGCGCGGCTCGGTGGTCTCGGTCTTCGTCGGCGTGGTCCGCGTCGGTCGCGGCCTCGTCGTGGTGGTGCCGGTCTCGGTACTGCGCGGTGCGGTCGGGCTCACCGTCACCGTCGTCACGATCGCGGTCGGCGAGGTGCTGACGATGCTCGCGGGTGGACCGGTCGGCGTCGCGGACGGGGTGTCCGAGGTCGACGTGGAGGCTGCCGACCCGAGCACCGGCGTACCGGTGACGACAGTCGTCGCCCCGTTGGGGAGCGTCTTGGTGACCGTGGTGTCCGGCGTACCGGAGGAATTGGTGCCGTCGACAACCGAATGGCCGGCGTCGTCGCGGGCGTCCTCGGACACGTTCAGGACCTTGGTCGCGCCGTCGACGGCGGAACTGTCGCGGGACATCAGCCAGACCACCGGGCCGATGGCGAGCAGGACGGACAACGCGCTGACGATGGGGCCGATCAGGCCACGGCTCCGCCGGGGAGCTCGTCTGCTGCCGCGGTGTCGCCGGGGGGTAGGCGAATCCGTCATGGGTGGGCGAATCCTCTTCGTTTTCGTCGTACCGAGTGCTCGTCGTTCCCCGCGTGTGCAGTTGTTGCCAGGTCCCCCCTGGTTGCCGAACAGCGACCTTAACCGACCGGAGAGGTCACCGTTACAGATCCGGCACACCTCTTAACGATTCCCGAAGGTTCCCCCGGCAAGCGCTTGTTCCGGCGGGCTCCACCCGCCGGAATCATCGCTTCGCGGCCGCGGCTATCCGCCGAAGTTCTGCACCCAGCTGCCGTTGCCCCACTCGGGTTTCACCTGGCCGGCGTCGTACCCGATGCCGATCATCGTGTAGGTGCAGTTGAGGATGTTCCGCCGGTGCCCGTCGCTGTTCATCCAGCCCTCGACCACGGCGGCGGGGTCCTGGTAGCCGACGGCTATGTTCTCGGCCATCGCGCCGCCGCTGAATCCGGCCGCCTTCATCCGGTCGAACGGGCTGCGGCCGTCCAGGCTCTCGTGCGCGAAGTAGTGCCGGTCGACCATGTCGGCCGCGTGCGCCTCGGCGGCTCTGGTCAGCGCGCTGTTCGTCCGGAGCGGTCCGCAGCCGGCCTTGGCCCGCTCGGCGTTGGTGAGCTTCAGCACCTGCGCCTCCGCCGTACCCGATCCGCCCGACGGAGCGCTCGTCGTCTTGGTCGCCGTCGGCGTACTGGTGCGCGTGGTCGGCCTCGGTGACGGCTTCGGGGTCCGGCTGCCCTCCCGGCTCGGCGCCGTTGTCGACCGCCGTGGCGTCGGCCTTGGGTTGGTGGCCTTCGACCGGGTCGGCGTGGCGGCCGGCTTCGGTGTCGTACGGCGGGAAGGCGTCGACGCCGGCGTGGTCGCCCGCGTCGTGCCGGGACCGCTCGGAGTGAGGGACGTGTCGTCGGACGTCGTCGTCAACGGCCGGTCCTGGCTGGTCAGGACGTTCGCCGTCCGGTCCAGCACGAACCACCCGATCCCGGCGATCACCACCAGTGCGGTGAGCGACGCCAGAATCGGGCCGATCACTCCGTGGCGCTGCGGACGTCGGTGGCTCGTCATGGTCAGCAGCCTTGCCCAGTTCAGACGCGGGTGACTCCCCGCCCCCGCCGCACTTCACGAACCTTTGACAAAGTCATGCGTTTGACGAAGGTCACCGGGAGCGGGCGATGACGATGTCCGCGACCACCTTCCAGCCGAGGCTTCGGTACAGGCGCAGGCCGTCGATCGAGGCGATCAGGATGCCGCGTTTGGCCCCCTGAGCCGCCGCGGTCTCGACCAGCGACGCCATCACCGCGCTGCCGAGGCCACGCCGCCGGTGCGCCGGATCCGTCTCGATCCGGTCCGCGACCGCGTCCTCGCCGACCACTGCCATCCGGCCGCTGGACACCACCCCGCCGTGCAGCGTGGCCCGGGTGATGATCAGGTCGGACTCGAGCTCGGTGTGGAGGGCGTAGCGCTCGTGCAGCTTCAGCGCCGGCTGCTCCGACAACTGGATCGTCATCAGCCAGTCCTGGTCCTGCTGGACCTCGAGACCGAGGTCCTCGAGCTGCTCGATCCGGGCTTCCTTGTCGTCCGTGGCCAGGGTGATCCAGCCGGCGCCGCGGCCACCGCCGGCCGCCATCGCCAGCTCGGCGGCGCGTTCGACCCGTTCGGGCTTGTCGTCGGCGTCCAGGACGACGTACTCCATGGCGCGGTTCTCCTCGCCCGCGCGGACGGTCAGGATGCCGTCGTTGTCGTCCTCGACGGTGGTCCAGCCCCTCGAAATGGCCCACCCGGCCTGCCAGCGGCGGACGAGTTCCTCACGATCTCTCACCCGTCGATTCAAGCAGCCTGATGGCGAGACGGCGAGGGGAAGTGGTGTCGCCTGACACCAACTCGCCGTACATCACCGGTTCCAGGCGGTCACCACCACCGCGCGGAGCCACCCGCGCAACTCTCGGCACCCGTGGATTCAGGTCCGCTCGGTGGCGAGCAGGTCGAAGGCGTGAACGTCGGAGTACCGGCCGTCCCGGCGCGGGCCGGCCGACCGGGCGAGGCCGACATGGGTGAAGCCGTTGACCTCGGCAACGTGGGCCGACGCGGTGTTGCCCTCGGCAGCGAACAGCACCAGCCGCCGCCGACCGAGGCCGCCGTCCTCGACCGGCTTGAACGCCTGCTCGATCACCAGCCCGACCGCGGTCGACATCACACCGCGGCCACGCGCCTCGGGGTGCAGCCAATAGCCGATCTCGCCGACCGTCCTGTCGATCCGGTTGTTCATGCCGAACACGCTGACGCAGCCGATCAGCTCGTCGGTCTCGGCATCCGCGACGGCCCACGACACACCTTCGCCGGTGGCCAGGTTCTCCTTCCGGCTCTCGATGAACCCCTCCGCATCCGGCAGCTGGTACGGCGACGGCATCCCGGCCAGCCAGTACTGCGTCCGCTCGTCGTTGCACGCCTCGACGACCCGTTTCGCATCGGTCGCCCGGAACGCGCGCAACCGGATCCCGCCGCCCTCGACCGCGGGCACGTTCCACCAGTTGCCCTGCGGCTCCAGGTCGTCGTCCCGGCCGACCGTGGCGACCCACTCGTCGTACCGCACCCCTCGCGCCCTGCCACCGCCCGGTACGACGACCAGGCCGCCGAACCCGGCCTTCCAGGCGACCCGGCGCGAACCCCAGTTGCCGACGAACGCCCGCCAGAGCACCCGGTCCCAGCCGAGGACGTCGAACGCGTACCGGACCACGAGTTTCAGCGCCCGGGTCATCACCCCGCGGCCGCGGACCTCGCGGTCCACGGCGAACCCGACCTCGCCGACCCCGCCCTCGCCGTCCCGCAGGTCGACACTGCCCGCGAAACGGCCGGCGTACTCGATCGCCCAGGTCCGATGAGTGTTCTCGCGCCACCCGTTCGGGACGATCTCGGTGACGAAGCTGACCGCGTGCTCGCGCAGGTAGGGGACCGGGACAGTCGTCCAGCGCTGCATCTCCGGGTCCTGGCACATCGCGTAGACGGCGTCGACGTCGGAGTCGGTGTGCGCACGCAGGGTCACCGCGTCGTCGGTCAGCACCGGCACGTCCTCGGGGAATCGCATGTCTCAGCGTGACAACCCAGCCCCGCCGAGGCAACGAGATTTCCCTGACAGACTCTGTCATCCACACTAGGCTGTGGGGCGTGAACGTAGCCGGAGCAGAGGCGCCGCGAGGCCGGGGAGGGCAACTCGCCGCCCAGCGACAGGCCACGATCGTTGCCGAGGTCAACAGTCGGGGCGCGGTCACGGTCGCCGAACTGGTCGAGCGGTTCGGGGTGTCGGACATGACGATCCGGCGGGACCTGGACGCCCTCGACTCCAGCGGGCTGCTGCACAAGGTGCACGGCGGCGCGACCTCGGTCGGGTTACGCAGCGCGCACGAGCCGGGGTTCGACGCCAAGCTGACGCAGGAGTCCGCGGCCAAGCAGGCGATCGCGGCCGAGGCGGCCCGGCGGGTCCAGCCGGACAGCGCGATCGGCATCGGTGCGGGCACCACGACGTACGCGCTGGCCCGGCAGTTGCTCCGGGTGGAGAACCTGACCGTGGTGACGAACTCGGCCCGGATCGCCGACGTGTTCCACAGCAACAGCCGCTCCGACCGGACCGTCGTCCTGATCGGCGGGATCCGGACACCGTCGGACGCGCTGGTCGGCCCGATCGCGACGGCCGCGCTGGGCTCGCTGCACCTGGACCTGCTCTTCCTCGGTGCGCACGGGGTCGACGCCGAGCACGGGCTGAGTACGCCGAACCTGATGGAGGCCGAGACCAACCGGTCCTTCATCGCCGCGAGCCGTGAGGTGGTCGTGGTCGCCGACCACACCAAGTGGGGCACGGTCGGCCTGAGTACGTTCGCCACCTGGGCGGACCTCGACGTCATCGTCACCGACGCCGGCCTGTCCACCGCCGCCCGCAAAGCCATGCGCGACACCGGGTGTGAGCTAGTCATCGCTTCATGAGCCGTCAGGCTCCCCTGGGTAAGCCGTACTGGGTGCTCTGGACCGCGGGCGCCATCTCGTTTCTCGGCGACGGCATCATGTTCGGGGCGTTGCCGCTGCTGGCCGCGTCGATGACGCGCGACCCGCGGATCGTCTCGCTCACCGAGGCGGTCACCGGGATCGGCTGGCTGCTGCTCGGCCTGGTGTCGGGCGTGATGGTCGACCGATGGCGGCGTACCACCACGATGTGGATCGTCGACGCGGTCCGGGCCGTGGTCGCGGGTGCGTTCGCGGCCGCCGTCCTGCTCGGTCAGGAGAGCATCCCGTTGCTGCTGATGACCGGGTTCGTGCTCGGCATGCTGGCGCCGTTCTTCGACAACGCGTCCGCGGTGGTGATCCCGGACCTCGTCGCACCGGCCGCGCTGGAGCGGGCCAACGGCTACAACCAGGCGGCCCTGGTCCTGCTGGCGAACCTGATCGGCCCACCGGCCGGCGCCGCGCTGTTCGTCCTGCACCACGGCCTGCCGATCCTGGTCGACGCGATCTCGTTCGCGGCGGCCGCCGTACTGGTCTTCCTGGTACGGCGGGCCGCGCCGGCGCGGGCGGTGTCACCGGATAGACATCTCGGCCGGGAGATGACAGAAGGACTGCTCTATCTGTGGCGGCACCGGCTGCTGCGCTCGCTGTGCCTGCTGCTTCTGGTCGCGAACGCGGTCGGCGCCGGGATCATCGCGATCCTCGTCCTCTATGTCCTGGAGGCGCTGCACCTGCCGGAGGCCTGGTTCGGCTGGCTGGTCGCGGTCTACGCGGTCGGCGGTGTCATCGGCGCGGCGCTCGCGCCCCGGCTGGCCCGGCGGCTGTCGACGTTCACGAACCTGATCGTCTCGATGCTCGTGCTCGGCCTGGCCGTGGTCGTGTTCGGTCTGGTCACCGAGTTGGCACTGATCATTCCGGGTGCCGTCCTGATGGGCTTCGGCAGCACCTGGTGGAACGTCATCTCGATCTCGCTGCGGCAGCGGATCGTCCCGGCCGAGTTGCTCGGCCGGGTGACCGCGGTCTACCGGATGGTCGCGTTCTGCGCTGCGCCGGCGGGCGCGGTCAGTGCGGGGTTCCTCGCCCATCGCACCGACCTGCGCACGCCGTACCTGGTGATGGGCCTGGTGCAGGTCGCCGCCACCGTCGCGTTCGCGCCGTTCATCAGACGCGAACTGGCTACGAGCGGAGCTTGATCACGTACTTCGGCCCGAACAGTCGCTGTGCCTGCTTAGCGCCGATGTTGCCGTCCGCGGCCGGGGTGCCGGGCTCGCAGCCGTCCTTCTGGATCTGCCACTTGGTGGCTTCGTTCTTGGTGTCGAGGTCGTAGTTGCCGGTGATCCGCAGGGTCTTGCCGCCCACCAGTTTGATGCCGTTGAGCACGAACTGCAGCCGCTTCACGCTGTCGGAGTTCGTCGTCCCGAAGCGGAGTTTGTCGACGAACACCAGACCGGACGACAACACGTCCGACTGCGTGGCCAGCCGCGCCTTCGGTGCGTTGTCGTACACCAGGGACGGCGGGAAGATGCAGATCTCGTTCGACGCCGTTCCGTCGGTCGGAGCCTTCTCCTTGGCGCCGATGCCCTTCAGGTAGTCGTACCTGCCCGCCCGGTCCCGGTGTCCCCACATCGCGGCCAGATGCAGGTGCGGGCCGGTCGCGTTGCCGGAGCTGCCCGACTCGCCGAGCTTCTGCCCTGCCTTCACCCGTTGGCCCTTGCGTACGTCGATGCCCGGCGACAGGTGCTGGTACAGCACGGACGCCCTCCGGCCGGCGTGGGTGATCCCCAGCAACACCCAGTTGGACGGCGCTCCGACGACTCCCGGTTTCGGCTTGTTCGTCACGCCGTCGTTGCAGTCCAGTACGACGCCGTCCGCGACCGCGAAGACCGGCGTACCGGTCACCACCGGATAGTCGAACGCGGCGTGCTTACCGCCCTTCGAATAGCGCCAACCGGTCCCTACTCTGAGTTTTCCGGCAGGCAAAGGCTGGGCCATCGCCCCCACCCCACTTCCCCCAATTGGTACTGCTTCCCCTTGATGGGAAGGTACGCCCGGGGCGGCGGGTGGCCCAGCGCTTTGCCCGATGAGGCAGCTCAGTCGATCCGGGAGGCTCCCGCGGACGGGGTTGCCGACAGCGACGCGGGAGCGGTGAAACCGTGTTCGGCGAAGGCCTTCTCGATCGCGGACAGTACGGCGTCCGCCGCGTCGGCCTCGGTCAGCGCGATGATGCAGCCGCCGAAACCGCCACCGGTCATCCGGGCGCCCAGCGCGCCGGCCTCGAGCGCGGTGTCGACGGCGACGTCCAGCTCGGGAACGGTGATCTCGAAGTCGTCGCGCATCGAGGCGTGCGAGGCGGTGAACAGCGGCCCGACGTCGCGCAGCCGGCCGGCCCGCATCAGTTCGACCGCCTCCTCGACCCGGCGGATCTCCGTCACCACGTGCCGGACCCGGCGCCGGACGACGTCGTCGGGCAGCCGGCCGAGTGCGTCGTCCAGGTCGTCGTACCCGATCGACCGCAGAGCCGGTACGCCGAGGACGGCCGCGGCCTCCTCGCAGCTCTTGCGACGCGCGGCGTACTCACCGTCGACGTGCCGGTGCGGAGCCTTCACGTCGACGACCAGCAGCGCGAGACCGTCGGCGGCCGGGTCGAACGGGATCTGGTCGGTGGACATCGCCCGGATGTCGAAGAACAGCGCGTGCCCGGCGGTGCAGCACATCGAGGCCATCTGATCCATCAGACCGACCGGCGCACCGACGTACTGATTCTCGGCCTTCTGCGCGAGCCGGGCGACCTCGGCCGGGTCGACCTCGATGTTCCGCAGCCCTAGGAGGGCGACCGAAGTCGCGCACAGCAAGGCGGCGGACGAGGACAGACCCGCGCCGGTCGGCAGGTCGGAGTCGACCAGCAGGTTGGCGCCTCCGATCGGGTAACCGGACTCCCGCAGGATCCAGGCCGCCCCGGCCGGGTACGCCGCCCAGTCGCCGACCGACCCTGGAGTGAGTTCGGCGACGGCGAACTCGACGACGCCGTCGTGACCGGTGGACGCGACCGCGATCCGGCCGTCGTCCCGCGCCGACGCGGTCACCACGATCTGGTTCGGCAACGCGATCGGCAGCACCAGGCCGTCGTTGTAGTCGGTGTGCTCGCCGATCAGGTTCACTCGGCCGGGCGCCCGCCAGCTGCCCTCCGGGGCGACCCCGAAAACCTCCTCGAACGTGCTCACGAACCCACCTTCCGCAGCGTCTCGGCCACGTCCTCGGGCCGGGTGTCACTGATGAACGCGTCCATCCCGGACTCCGAGCCGGCCAGGTACTTGATCTTGTCGGCGGCCCGGCGGATCGACAACACCTCCAGGTGCAGGTAGCCGAGCTCACGGTCGACCCGGACCGGCGCCTGGTGCCAGGCGGCGATGTACGGCAGCGGGTTGCCGTACAGGCCGTCGAGGCGCTGCAGGACGTCCAGGTAGAGCTCGGCGAAGTCGTCGCGCTCGCCGACCGACAGCTCGCTGATGTCGGCGACCTGGCGGTGCGGGTACAGGTGCACCTCGACCGGCCACCGGGCCGCCTCCGGGACGAACGCGGTCCAGTTGCCGTTCTGGGCGACGACCCGGGCGCCGTCCTTCTTCTCGGCGGCCAGGACGTCGGCGAACAGGTTGCTGCCGGCAACCTCCTGGTGCTCGCGGGCGCGGGCCAGCAGGGTGCGGATCCGCGGCGGCAGGAACGGGTAGGCGTAGATCTGGCCGTGCGGGTGGCTCAGCGTCACGCCGATCTCCCGGCCGCGGTTCTCGAACGGGAAGACGTACTCGACGTCGTCGCGGGCGCTCAGCTCGGCGGTCCGGTCGGCCCAGGTGTCGACCACCAGCCGGGCCTGGCCCTGGGAGAGGTCGGTGAAGGACCGGTTGTGGTCGCTGGTGAAGCAGACCACCTCGGTCCGGCCCGGGCCGGCGAAGGACGGGAACCGGTTCTCGAACACGGCCACGTTGTAGTCGTGGTCCGGGATCTCGGTCGGGTTGGCCGGCTTGCTCGCGCACAGCGGACACTGGTCGGCCGGCGGCAGGTAGGTCCGGGTGTTGCGGTGGGTCGCGTAGGAGATGACGTCACCGGTGAGCGGGTCGGTGCGCAGGTCGATCTGCGGCTGCGGGGCCGGCAGGCCGCGGGTGTCCTCGAGCGGCACCCGGACCGGCGCGTCGGCCGGGTCGTAGTAGATCAGCTCGCGACCGTCGGACAGTGTGGTGTCCGTCCGGCGCGCGCCGCGCGGTGTGTTCATCGTGTGACCCTCCCGGCCGACCGACACGGGCAGCCAGGAATCATCGTAAACCAACAAACTCGAACATGCACGGTCACGCGTCCGCCCGCTAGTCTGGTCGGATGGACGACGCCCAACCGTCGCCCTCTCCTCGAAGACCTTCGGCGAGAGGGCTCACCCAGTCCGCCCCGGCCCGGCTTCGGCAGACGGGCGGCTAGGACTCCCCGCTGATGAACGACACCCTGCTCAACATCGTCCTGATTCTTGTCTTCGTGCTGATCGGCGGGGTCTTCGCCGCGGCGGAGATGGCCCTGGTCTCGCTCCGGGAGAGCCAGCTCAAGGCGCTCTCGCACCGCGGCCGCCGCGGCGAGACGGTGGCCCGGGTGGCCGCCAACCCGAACCGCTTCCTGTCCGCCGTCCAGGTCGGTGTGACCCTGATGGGCTTCCTGTCCGCCGCGTTCGGCGGTGCCACGCTCGCGGACAGCCTGTCGCCGCACCTGCAGGAGCTCGGCCTGCCCGAGTCGGTGGCCGGCACGGCCGCGCTGGTGCTGATCACCATCCTGATCTCGTACGTCTCGATCGTGCTCGGTGAGCTCGCCGCCAAGCGGCTCGCGCTGCAGCGGGCCGAGGGGTTCGCGCTGGCGCTGGCCCCGCTGGTGGACCGGATCGCGTCGATCGCCCGGCCGGTCATCTGGCTGCTCTCGAGGTCGACCGACCTGGTGGTGCGGGCCCTCGGCGGCGACCCGCACGCGAACCGTGAGGTGATGACGGACGAGGAGCTCCGCGACCTGGTCTCGGCACACGAGTCGCTGGGCGAGGAGGAGCGCCGGATCGTCGACGACGTGTTCGAGGCCGGCAGCCGGCAGTTGCGCGAGCTGATGCTGCCGCGGACCGAGGTGGACTTCCTCGACGCGGAACTGCCGGCGTACAAGGCGGTGAAGTTCGCCGCCGAGCGTCCGCACTCCCGCTACCCGGTGATGAACGGTTCGGCCGACGACATCGTCGGCTTCGTCCACGTCCGGGACCTGTTCGACCCAGCGGTCGCGACGCGGTCGGTCCGGGTCGGCGACCTGGCCCGGGACGTGCTGATGTTGCCGGACACCGCGAAGCTGCTGCCCACGCTGACCGAGATGCGCCGGCGGTCCACCCACCTGGCCATCGTGCTGGACGAGTACGGCGGTACGGCGGGCATCGTCACGCTCGAGGACCTGGTCGAGGAACTGATCGGCGACATCAAGGACGAGTACGACGAGGAGTCGATCGAGACCACCCGGTTGCGCAGCGGCGACATCGAGGTCGACGGCCTGCTGAACCTCGACGACTTCGCCGAGGAGACCGGTGTCGAACTTCCCGACGGCCCGTACGAGACCGTCGGCGGTTTCCTCGCCGCCCGGCTCGGCCGGGTCCCGTCCACCGGCGACGAGACCCACGTCGACGGCCACAAACTCACCGTCACCGAGATGGACGGCCGCCGGGTGGCCCGGGTCCGCATTCACCGGGTCAGGCCGACGGACGACCCACCGGTTCCCGAGGAGCCGTAGCGGACACCCGCCGCCGGTGCTCGGAATCAGTGCATCGCCGCGGCGGCGGTGAACAATGCCCAGCGCCAGAGCCGGGTGAGCGGCGGCTTCGCCGGTGCGGGTTCGGGCGGTTCGGTGAGTGCGCCGTCGAGCAGCTCGGTGGTGCTCGGGCGGAGGGTGGGTTCCTTGGCCAGCATCCGCAGGACCAGGTCCTCGAGCGGACCCGCGAGCTCCGGGCACAACTCACTGGGTGGTGTCGGTTCGGTCTTGACGTGCTCGGACAGGACCTCGGTCGGGTCGTCGCCGCCGAAGGGCGGCTGTCCGGTCACCAGTTGGTAGAAGACACAGCCGAGCGCGTAGACGTCCGACGCCGCGGTCGCCGGTTGGCCCAGGGCTCGTTCCGGGGCGAGGTACAGGCTCGTCCCCAGCACCTGCCCGGGCGTCGCGGCGGTCGGCTCGGTGACGAACCGGGCGATGCCGAAGTCGGCGATCTTCACCGTCCCGTCGGCGTCGATCAGCAGGTTGGCCGGCTTGATGTCGCGGTGGACGATGTCGCGCCGATGCGCCGCGGCCAGGCCGACGGCCGCCTGCCGGACGACGTCGACGGCTCGCTCGGGCTCGAACGGACCGTGCATCGCCAGTTCGTGGGCGACACTGCGACCCTCGACCAGCTCCATCACCAGGAAGTAGATGCCGTCCTGCCGGCCGAAATCGTAGGCCGCGACGACGTGAGGGTCCTTCACCATCGCTGCGGTCCGGGCCTCCCGGCGGAACCGCGCCGCCGCGAACGGATCGGCCTGGTCGGGAAGGAGCAGCTTGACCGCCACCGGCCGGCCGAGGAGTTCGTCGCACCCCCGGTAGACCTCGCCCATCCCACCGTGACCGAGAACCTCGGTCAGTCGGTAGCGACTCGCCAGCAGCACGTCCTTCCGGTACCCAGCCGGTCCCTGCCGAATCAACAGTTGCCCAAGGCCCCCGTCGTACGGTGCTCAGCCGGTCTGTTCGCGGATCCACTCCAGGCCGGCCTCGGCGTGCGCGAGCACGGAGATGTGGCTGTCGCCCGGGTACGAGCGCAGTGCCGCCGACGGGATGTGCCCGGCCAGCCAGTGGCCGTGCGAGCAGGGGATGATCCGGTCGTCCTCTCCGTGGCAGAGCAGCGTCGGCGCACTGATCGTCGCGGGGTCGCATCCCCACGGGCCGACGTACGAACAGTCGTCGTCGATCAAGCCGTCCGGCCCGTTCGGCATCGAGATGTCGCCGGCCACCGATCCGAGCCAGCCCCACGGACCCTCGAACATGGCCAGGTCGGCCGGAGTGAACTCCGGGTCGTAGCCGGCCCCCGAGGACTCGTGCTTCACCTTCGCGTCCCGGCCGGCGGCGGCCGCCTGCAGCGAGGCGAGTCCGGACGGGATCATGCCGTCGTACCAGTCGAGTCCGTCGGCGTCGTACGGCGCGATGGCGGCGAACGTGGCCACCGCCTCGACCCGGTCGCGGAGGATCGCGGCAGCAGCGAGGGCGTACGAGCCGCCGCCCGAGTACCCCATCAGGGCGAAGCGACCGACGCCGAGCGTGTCCGCGACCGCGGTCAGGTCGGCCGCGACCGTGGCCATCGTCCGGCCGGGTGCCGCGGTCGAGCCGCCGTACCCCGGCCGGTCGAACGAGATCCACCGGATCCCCAGCCACTCACCGGCCTCGAACAGCGGCTCCGGAGGGGTGCCCAGGTTCGGCGTGCCGTGCTGCCAGAACACCGGCAGTCGGCCGTCGTCGCCGGGTGCGGTGTCGTACACGTGCAGGGTGCGGCCGTCCGGCAGCCGGAGGTCCGTCTCGGTCATGTCGCTCACCTTAGGTCGGAGATCGGTTGGCGAGCGGTACGTCGGAAGGCCGCCGGCAGTCTCGACATTTCGGGGCAGCGGATCGTGCCCGGAGGTGAAATGTCGAGTTGTCCCCGACGGCCCCGACCTCAGCTGCGAAGATCCACTCACACTCCGAGAGGAACCCCGTCATGAAGTACCTGCTGCTGATCCACAGCAACCCGATCACCTGGGGCCACCCGTCGTTCCTGCACACCGAAGAGGGCCGGACGCTGCCGGCCAAGGCGCGGGAGGCGCTGGCCGCCCAGCTCGAGAAGCTGCTCGCCGAGCTGTCCGAGTCGGGCGAACTGGTGGTCGCCGAGCCGCTCGAGGCGCCGTCGCGGACCAAGGTGGTCCGGGTCCGCAAGGGCGTCCGCGCCACCACCGACGGCCCCTACTCCGAGGCCAAGGAACAGCTGGCCGGCGTGTTCATCGTCGACGTCGCCACCCCGGAACGCGCCGAGGAAATCGCCGCCCGCATCCCCGAAGCCGAATACGGCAGCGGCATCGAACTCCGCCCGATCGCCACCGTCGGGTAACCGCGCGACCGGGAACCGGGGCCTTACACAAGTAGCGGGGGCCTGGGACAGGAATGACCTGTGCCAGGCCCCCGGTAGTTGGTCAAGAGCCCGCTGTGTGGAGGGTCAGCCGAAGGTGGTCATGGGCACGCTGCGGGGCGGGGGCAGCTGAAGGTGGTCGTGGGCACGCTGCGGGCCGGGGTCAGCTGACGAGGCGGGTGTGGTTATCGCGGGTGGCGAGGGCGGGGTCGAGGGTGCCCAGGGCCAGCCAGGTGGCGCCGCCGACACCGTCGCGGGCGGTCAGCACCTCACCGGAGAAGTGCTCGTGGATGGATTCCCGGAGCAGCCGGCCGACCGGTGAGGATTCGCCCGCGACACTCCCGGCAAGGACCATCGGGCCGTTGTCCGACGTTGTCGTGAGCCGTCCGACCGTCTCTGTGAGCAACTCGGCTGCGCGTTTCACCAAGGCGTGTGCGGTCTCGTCGTTCTGCTCGAACGCCCACACCACGGTCTTGGCCAGTTCGGCCAGCATCACCGGTGGACGGCTGTTCACCATGCGAATCAGGTCGTCACGCAGGACGTCGTACCCCTCACGATGAGCGATCGCGCGGTCGTCGCGGTCCGGCAGGACCGCCTGTACGACGGCCTCGCCGAGCACACCGATCGGTTCCCTCAGATCCAGTTTGCGCAACACACTGCGCACTGCCTCCCGGCCGAGCCAGAAGCCGGAGCCGTCGTCGCCGAGCAGCCAGCCGTGCCCGTCGGCCGTCCGGACCAGCTGGTGGTTGCGGACCAGGCCGGCCGCGCTGCCGGTGCCCGCGATCAGCACCACACCGTCCGGTTCCGGCGTACCGGAGGCGAAAGCGACCTCCAGATCGCCGATGAACCGCGGCTCGCCGGTCAGTCCGGCGCCTTGCCAGGCGGCGTCGAACTGGGCGCGGACCTCGGCCCGCGCCAGGGCCGACCCACCGGCCGCGCCGATCACTGCCGCCTTGACCGCGGCCGGGTCCAGACCGGCCAGCGCCGCGTGAAGTGCCTGGCCGAAGTTGGCCGCAGCACTTGCGGGGTGGCTGGTCGGATTTCCGCCCGCGGCCGCCCCTCGACCGACTACGTTGCCCTCATGGTCCGCGACCACGATCCGGGTGGAGGTCCCGCCGAGGTCGCCGCCCAGGACCAGTGCCGGTGCTGGCATCAAGACCACTGTGTCCGCAGGTTCCGGCAGCGGGCGTTCGACCGACATAGGCAATGCTCCAAACTGCTCGAAAAGGATCTCTAGTGGACGACAACAATCAAGGTCACGCAACGGTCCCGATCTGGGGAGAAGAGTGAGATGAGCCTTGACTTTAGCTGTCAGTTGAGAAAAGTTCTGTCCAGCAAACCGCAGACTTGCGCAGTTGTCGGCACCAGGTGTGTCGCGGCGAACACATTTTCGAGGGGTGGGGCCGCAGATGGCCAGCAGTAACGAGGGCGGACCGGCGGAGACCGGCGGGGTGAGTGCGCAGGCTTATGTTCGTGCGCTCATGCCGATCATGACCGCCGTCACCGAGCAGATCGACGGCCCGATCCAGCAGGCCGCCGACCTGGTGACCGAGGCACTGCGGGCGGACGGCGTCATCCAGGCCTTCGGATCCGGCCACTCCGAGGCGCTCGCGATGGAGATCGCCGGCCGGGCCGGCGGGCTGATCGCGACCAACCGGATCGCGCTGCGCGACCTGGTGCTGCTCGGCGGCGAGCCGATCGAACTGCTTCGCGGCGGCGAACTGGAACGCGATCCGTCGATCGCGCGCCGGCTCTACGACCTGGCCGAGCCGCACCCGTCCGACCTGTTCGTGATCGCCTCCAACTCCGGGGTGAACGGCTCGATCGTCGAGTTCGCCACCGTGGTGAAGGAGAAGGGCCACCCGCTGATCGCGATCACCTCGCTGCAGCACACCGGCGGGATGGACTCGCGCCACCCGTCCGGCAAGAAACTCATCGACTTCGCGGACGTGGTGCTGGACAACCACGCTCCGTTCGGCGACTCCGTCCTCGACCTGCCCGGCGGCGGCAAGGTGTGCGCGGTGTCGTCCATCACCGCCGCGCTGATCGCGCAGATGCTGGTCGCCGAGGTCCTCCGCCGGCTCACCGAGGCAGGTGAGACCGCTCCGGTCTACCTGTCGGCGAACATCCCGGGCGGCGACGACCACAACCACGCCCTTGAAGCACAGTACGCCGGCCGGATCCGGCGTACTGCATGAAACACCTCTCGGAAGGCGGGACCCATGACCACTCCTGACAACCTGTCGCGGCGGCTGTTCCTGCAGCGCGCGGCGGTCGGCACCCTGCTGGCCACCGGCGGCAGCACGCTGCTCTCGGCGTGCGCCAGCGGCGGCAGCGACGACGGCAACACCGGCGGTGGCGGCGCCGAGCAGACGGCGGAGAACCCGTTCGGCGTCAAGGCGTCGGACCCGCTGGACGTGGTGATCTTCAAGGGCGGGTACGGCGACGACTACGCCAAGGCGCACGAGGCGCTCTACAAGAAGAAGTTCCCCGAAGCCGAGATCAAGCACGCCGGCATCACCGACATCACGCCGCAGTTGCAGCCGCGGTTCAACGGCGGCAACCCGCCGGACGTGATCGACAACTCCGGCGCCTCGCTGCTGCCGATGTCGACGCTGGCCAGCTCGGGCCAGCTGGCCGACCTGACCGCGCTGTTCGACGCGCCGTCGATCGACGACCCGAACAAGAAGGTCCGCGACACGGTCGAGCCGATCACGCTCGAGGCGGCCATGCTCGAGGGCAAGCCGCTGGTGCTGGACTACGTCCTCACCGTTTACGCCCTGTGGTACAACAAGCCGCTGTTCGACAAGAACGGCTGGCAGCCGGCCAAGACCTGGTCGGAGTTCCTCACCCTGTGCGAGGAGATCAAGAAGACCGGCATCGCGCCGCTGGCCCACCAGGGCAAGCACCCGTACTACATCGGCCAGGTGCTGATGGACATGGCGGTCAAGCACGGCGGCCACGACGTCATCAAGGCGATCGACAGCCTCGAGCCCAACGCCTGGAAGCACGAGTCGATCAAGCTGGCCGCCGAGGCGCTGCTGGAGCTCAAGGGCAAGGGCTACATGATGCAGGGCACCGAGGGTCTGGACCACATCCAGTCCCAGACCGCCTGGAACCAGGGCAAGGCGGCGTTCATCCCGTCGGGTTCGTGGCTGGAGAACGAGCAGAAGCCGGTGGCCCCGAAGGACTTCCAGACCACCGCGACGTTCACGCCGCTGCTGGACGGCTCGAAGCTCCCGGTCGACTGCACCGAGATCAGCGCCGGTGAGAACTTCATCGTGCCGGAGAAGGCGAAGAACAAGGCCGGCGGCCTGGAGTACCTGCGGATCATGCTGTCGAAGGAGGCGGCCGGCAAGTTCACCGAGCTGACCGGTTCCCCGACCGTGGTGAAGGGTGCCGCCGAGGGCCTCAAGCTGAGCCCGGGTGCGTCCTCGGCCAACGCGCTGCTGAAGTCCGGCGGCGAGAACAACTGGACGACGTACTTCGCCACCTGGTACTCGACCATGGACAAGCCGATCCGCAGCGTCTGGGGCGAGCTGGCCGCGGCCCGGATCACCGCCGACGAGTTCTGCAACCGCGCGCAGAAGATCGCCGACGACACGGCCAAGGACCCCAAGACCAAGAAGCAGACCCGCAGCTGACGGTTGTCTGCTGCAATAGAGCTGTGAGACCCGCAGGCCCGCAGGTCGAGTCTGCTGCCATCTGAGCTGTGAGGGAGGCGGAAGCAGATCAGCCGCTCGGCTGATCCTTTCGCCTCCTGCTCTGTAAGGAGAGAGATGCGGCACGGCAGTTACCGGTTCGTCGCGAGCTTCCTCGCGATTCCGCTGGCGTTGTATGCGATCTTCGTGATCTCCCCGTTCGTCCAGGCGTTCTACTACTCGCTGACCGACTGGACCGGGATCTCACCGGACTTCAAGTTCGTGGGTCTGGACAACTTCAAGACCCTCGCCAACGACACAGTGTTTCGCCAGGCCGTCGGGCACAACCTGATCCTGCTGATCGGCGTGCCGCTGTTCGTGATCCTGCTCGCGCTGGTATTCGCCTACCTGCTCAACGTGGGTGGCCGGGCGAACGCCGCCGGGGTGCAGGGCGTCCGGGGCAACGGCTTCTACAAACTGGCGTTCTTCCTGCCCCAGGTGCTGTCCATCCCGGTCATCGCGGTCATCTGGGCGACGGTGATGACCTCGACCGACACCGGTCTGCTCAACTCGTTCACGAAGGCGATCGGGCTGGGCACCTCGGAGTACCTGGCCGATCCCGACATCGCGCTGTACTGCGTGATGTGGGTGATGATCTGGGGCAGCGTCGGGTTCTACCTGGTGCTGTTCAACGCGGCCATGTCCGGCATCCCGAAGGACATCTTCGAGGCCGCCATCATCGACGGGGCCGGCCGGCTGGCGACGTTCTTCCGGATCACCCTGCCGCTGCTCTGGGACACCATCCAGACCTCCTGGGTCTACCTGGCCATCCTCGCGCTGGACGCGTACGCGCTGGTCGCGGTGATGACCGCCGGACCGGGCGGTCCGGACAACTCCACCACGGTGATGGGGCTGCAGATCGCCGACTACGGCTTCCAGTACGGCCGGGCCGGTTACGCCTCGGCGATGGGCGTCGTGCTGTTCTTCATGACCCTGATCATCGCCGCTGTCATGCTGCGGGCCACCCGCCGCGAGCGGATCGAATACTGAGGGGCCGGAAATGACCGTACCTGTGCAGATCGACGTCGAGGACACCAGTACGCACCCGGCGCCGGTGGTCCGCCCGGCCGGCGGCAAGGACCGGGCCTTCACCCCGGTGAACGTGTTCTCCCACACGGTGCTGATCGCCTGGAGCGTTCTGGTCGTCGTGCCGTTCGTGTGGGCGCTGATCGCGTCGGTGAAGAGCACCGGCGAGATCTTCGGGGACAACCCGTGGGCGCTGCCGAAGGACGTACTGTGGTCGAACTTCTCCAAGGCCTGGGACAAGGGCGTCGGCGAGTACCTGTTCAACAGCCTGGTCGTGGTGGCCGGCGGTGTGTTCGGCACCATGCTGTTCGGATCGATGGTCGCCTACGTGCTGGCCCGCTACGAGTTCCCCGGTAACCGGTTCGTCTACTACCTGTTCGCGGCCGGGATGATGTTCCCGACCTTCCTGGCGATCGTGCCGCTGTTCTTCGTGGTCAAGGGCTTCGGGATGGTGTCGACGTACCAGGGCCTGATCCTCGTCTACATCGCGTACTCGCTGCCGTTCACGGTGTTCTTCATGCACGCGTTCTTCCGGACGCTGCCGACGTCCATCGCCGAGGCCGCCCTGGTCGACGGCGCGTCGCACGCCGGCACCTTCTTCCGGGTGATGCTGCCGATGGCCAAGCCGGGCCTGCTCAGCGTCGGCATCTTCAACGTGCTGGGCCAGTTCAACCAGTTCGTCCTCCCGTCGTTCCTGTCGCCGGAGCGGCCGGTGCTCTCCCAGGGCATCGCCACGCTCCTCGGCAGCCAGCGCTACGAGAACGACTGGGGCACCCTGTTCGCGGCATTGACCATCGCGATGGTCCCGGTCATCGCCGTCTACCTGATCTTCTACCGCCAGGTCCAGGCCGGCCTCACCGGCGCCACCCTCAAGTAACCCGCCGGGACCGTTAACCTGCGGGGGTGCTGAAACGTCGGGTTGTCCTTCAGGGTGCGCTGGCCGGTGCCCTGCTGAGTGGGTGTTCTTCGGGTACGCCGACGCGCCGGCCGACCGTGGACCCGAACAACCCGTTCTCCGCGGCCGCGGACGCGCCGGTGGAGGCGCTGGTCGGCGAGGAGTACGGCGGGTTCGCGGCGGCGGCGTACCGGAAGAAGCACGCGCGTGCGAACGTGACCGCGACGGTGTCCGCCAAGCTGCGGGACCTGGCGTTGCCGCGATTCGCGGCCGGGAACCCGCCGGACGTGATGCTGAACTCCGGGGACGGAGCACTCGAACTCGGCCGGCTGGTCGGCCAGGGGCAGCTCTCGGAGCTGCAGCCGCTGCTGAAGGTGCCGTCCTGGGACAACGCCGACGTGCCGGTGCGGGACGTCGTACTGCCAGGGATGCTCGACGCCGGGCGGTACGACGGTGCGCAACGGACCGTCAACTACGTCGCCACCGTGTACGGGCTGTGGTACTCGGCCGGCCTGTTCCAGCGGTTCGGCTGGGACGCGCCGCGCACCTGGCCGGAACTGCTTGCCCTCGGCACCGAGATGAAGGCGGCCGGCCTCGGGCCGTTCGCCTACGCCGGCGCGCACCCGTACTACCTCCTGGAGTTCGTGCTCACGCTGGCCGCGAAGACCGGCGGCCACGACGTGGTGAAGCGGATCGACAACCTCGAGGACGGCGCCTGGAAGGACGAGAGCGTCACCCGCGCGATCTCCGCGGTCGGCGAGCTCACCAAGCGCGGCCTGATCGCCCCCGGGTCCGCCGACTTCGACCACATCGCCGCGCAGAAGCGTTTCCTCGCCTCGAAGGCCGGCCTGCTGCCGTGCGGCAACTGGCTCGAGAACGAGATGAAACCGCTGATCCCGCCGGACTTCGCGCTGACGATGATCGGCGTACCACCGCTCGACGGCTCGCCGGCCCTGGCCCGTGGCCTGCACGTCCAGCCCACCGCGCCGTGCCTGGTCCCGGCGAAGGCGAAGAACGAGGCGGGCGGGTTCGAGTACCTGCGGGCGATGCTGTCCAAGGACGTCGCCGCCCAGGTCACCGCGGAGTCCAACCAGCTCACCATCGTCCGCGGCGCGGCCGACGGACTGGAGATCGGTACGGCGCTGCGCTCGGCCCGCGACCTGCTGACGGCCGCCGGCGACCAGGTCATCACCTGGTACTTCGCCGACTGGTACCCCGACTTCGCCACCCTCGCCGCAGAGGCCACCGGCCAGTTCGCGACCGGCGGGCTCCAACTGTCCGAGTGGACCACTCGGATCCAGACGGCCGCCGACAAGCTCAAACAGGACAAGGCCGTCACCAAGTATCACCGCGACTGACGGTCAGTCAGGAGACCTTCCCGGCTGTCCGCCGGCGGTGGCTTGCCGGGCAAAAGATCTCGCCGTCGGGGACGAGCCGTCGTAACCTCGGAAGAGGGTGGTGAGGTCGATGGAGTGGGTAGCTGTGCTGCTCCTGTTCGTGTTCTTGTGCGTGCTGCTGAACCTGCTGTTGCCGCAGCCGCCGATGTCGCGCTGGCGCCGGCGCCTGCAGCCTTCGGTGGCACGTCTCACCCGCCGGTTGCGCCGCCGCGCCGTCCCGGAGCCCGACCCGTTCGACACGTTGCGCCTGCAGACCAGGCTCGGTCATCTCGCCGGGAAGATCCGCGTGATCGAGTCCGAGCCGCACGTGTACGCGCGAGCACACCGGCTGATGGCGCTCGAGGCGGCGTACGACGACCTGCTCGACGAAGCCTGCCGTCTGGCCGGGGTCCCCGCCGGAGCCGACCTCGAGCGCGGCGAGGAGAAGCGCTGGCTCGAGGAGCAGGAACTCGCCTCCCGCGGCTGGTCCTGGTAGCCGGCCCTAGGGCCAGACCACCTCGTCCAGGAAGTCCTCCACCGCTGTCACCACCTGCCCGAGTACGGCGGCCGACGCCGCCAGCCGGCCCGGGACGTACATGCCGTGGTCGGCGTCCGGCACTTCCAGCAGGTACGGCGTGAGTTCGCGAGCGAGCGCGGGGTCCCACAGCGGGTCCGCCGTACCGCCGACCAGCAGGAACGGGGCGGTCGACCGGCGGAGGTTGCCGATCACCCAGTCGCTGGTCAGGTTCGGTGTCAGCCAGACCGCCGGGAGTCCGCGGTCCGCGGCGAGGGCTGAGGCATAACTGCCGAGTGACTTGCCGATCAGCACGACGTCGCCGGAAACGCTCGCGAGGACCTTCGCGACCTGCGAGACGACCCACGGGCCGCGCTCCGGCTCGGTCAGCGTCAGCGGGCGGTCCGGCTCGTCCCACCACACGCGGTGCACGTCGGCTCCCCGCCGTTCGGCTGCGTCACCGGCGTACATCGGCAATGGAGCCGCCGGCCCGAACTGCCCACCCGGCACGACGACAACCGCCCTCCCACCCACCGAACGCTCCGAACCGCCTTCCTCCTCACCGGATGAGCGGAGCGAGGCGCCTTCTTCCTCCCCGGCCGAGCGGAGCGAGGCGGCTTCTTCACTCGTGGAGTGGAGTGAGGCGCCTTCTTCCTCCCCGGCCGAGCGGAGCGAGGCGGGTGTGGGGGAAGTCATAGGGCGCAGTCTATGGGGGAAGCAACCCGCCCCGGTGTGGGTCGGAGCCGGGGCGCTGGCAGAATCGGGGGCATGTCTGTTGCTGCGCCTGACCCCTCCGCAGCCGGTTCCCCGCGTCGCCCTCGGGTGCTGTCCGGGATCCAGCCGACGGCGGACTCCTTCCACTTCGGCAACTACCTCGGTGCGTTGCGTCAGTGGGTGGCCCTGCAGGACGATCACGACGCGTTCTACTGCGTGGTCGACCTGCACGCGATCACGGTGGAGTACGACCCGAAGGTGCTGCGGGAGCGGACGCGCCGTTCGGTGGCGCAGCTGCTCGCGGCCGGGATCGACCCGGAGCGGTCCACGCTGTTCGTCCAGTCGCACGTACCCGAGCACGCCCAGCTGAGCTGGGTGCTCGGCTGCCTGACCGGGTTCGGCGAGGCCAGCCGGATGACGCAGTTCAAGGACAAGTCGGCCAAGGGCGGCGCCGACCGCGCCACCGTCGGCCTGTTCACGTACCCGATCCTGCAGGCCGCGGACATCCTGATCTACCAGGCCGACCGGGTCCCGGTGGGTGAGGACCAGCGGCAGCACCTGGAGCTGACCCGCGACCTGGCCCAGCGGTTCAACCACCGGTTCGGCAAGACCTTCCGGCTCCCCGAGGCGTACATCGTCAAGGAGACCGCGAAGATCGCCGACCTGCAGGACCCGACCGCCAAGATGAGCAAGTCGAGCTCCTCGCCGGCCGGCATCATCGACCTGCTCGACGACCCCAGGGCGAGTGCGAAGAAGATCCGGTCCGCGGTCACCGACTCCGGCCGCGACGTCGTCTTCGACCCGGAGAACAAGGCCGGTGTGGCCAACCTGCTGACCATCTACTCGGCCCTGACCGGCCGCAAGATCAGCGAGCTCGAGGACGAGTACGCCGGCCGCGGGTACGGCGACTTCAAGAAGGACCTGGCCGAGGTCGTGGTCGAGTTCGTCACCCCGTTCCGGGAGAAGACGCTGGGCTACCTGGAGGACAAGGCGGGGCTGGACGCGCTCCTGGCCGCCGGGGCGGAGCGCGCCCGGGCGGTGACCGAGCCGACGCTGCAGCGGGTCTACGACCGGCTGGGATTCGTGCCGGGACCGGCCCTCGGATCGGGCCGGTAGGGCCCGGGATGACGACGATCGGTGTCGCGATCCCGATCCCGGAACCCTACGGCCCGGAGCTGCAGAAGTACCGGGCCGAGTTCGGTGATCCGATGGCCTCGTCGATCCCCACCCACGTCACCCTGCTGCCGCCGACCGAGATCGACGACGCCGATCTGGGGCTGATCGACGACCACCTGCTCGAGGTGGCCGCGCGGTTCCCCAGTTTCCGGATCCGGCTGCGCGGCACCGCGACCTTCCGGCCTATCTCGCCGGTGGTGTTCGTCCCGCTGGCCGAGGGCATCTCGTCGTGCGAGGTGCTGCAGTCGCAGGTCCGGTCCGGCCCGCTGCAGGTGGAACTGCGGTTTCCGTACCACCCGCACGTGACGGTGGCGCACGACCTGGAGAAGGAGGCGCTGGACCGCGCGTACGACGCCCTGTCCGAGTACGACTGCGCCTTCGAGGTCGACGCCTTCAGCCGTTACGAACACGGCGCCGACGGCGTGTGGCGCCCCCAGCGGTCCTTCCCCCTGGCAGGCTGAGTCTCCGTCGTCGGGGTACAGGAGACCAATGAACATCAAGGCGGCCTGGGAACGGTTCGGCCGGACGCAGCTGTGGCGGGCCTGGAAGCGGTACGGCGACCGGCGCGGCAACCGGTTGGCCGGGGCAACGAGCTTCTTCGGGTTCCTGTCGCTGTTCCCGTTGATCGTGCTGGCCGCGGCGATCACCGGCCCGCTGCTCGGTGACGCCGCGATCGAGACGCTGAAGGAGTCGCTGCGGCAGAACCTGCCGGGGATCGGCGACAAGATCGACATCGACGGGCTGATCGGCCACGCCGGCACGATCGGGCTCGTCTCCGGCGTCTCGCTGCTGTTCACCGGCCTCGGCTGGATCGACTCGCTGCGGGCCTCGATCCGTTCCATGCACGAACTGGACGACCAGCCGGGCAACATGGTGAAGCTGAAACTGGTCGACCTGGGTGCGCTGGTCGGCCTCGGCGTGATCGGCGTGATCGCGACCGGTGCCTCCTCGGTGCTGACCGGCCTGTCCCGGCGCATCGTCGACTGGCTGGACCTGGACGGGACCTGGCTGGCGAACTGGGGACTCGACCTGACCAGCATCGTGCTCGGGATCGCGGCCGGCGCTGTCCTGTTCCTCTACCTGCAGACCGCGATGCCGCGGATCGTCCTGCCCCGGAAGGTCGCGCTGATCGCGGCGCTGGCCGGCGGGATCCTGTTCTTCCTCGCCCAGAAGCTCGGCAACGCCTACGTCAAGTACGTGATCGGCAGCAACGCGGCGTACGGCGCTCTGGCGTTGCCGCTGGCGCTGCTGGTGTGGATCTACCTGATGACACGCGCGATCATGCTCATCGCCGCCTGGACGAAGGAGGCGAGCCTCGACGCGTGGGCGAGGGAGCATTCGGCCGAGCGTCGGCTGGAGATCGCGGAGGAGCCGCTGACCGCGGAGGAGCCACTCCTGCCCGGGCCGCCCGGCAAGCGTTACAAGGTCGTGCCGGTGCCTCAGAAGAAGGCAGACACGGTCGCGGTGGCCGCGGGCGCGGTGCTCGGCGTCACGGCCGGCGCCCTGGCCATGCAACTCGCCAAGGCCGCCCGCGCCGTCCGTCGCAGTTAGTGCCGTCGTCTTCGGAGCGCACGAGGTCGTCGCAGGAACAGTCCGAGGAGTAGGACCGGGGGTGCGGCGTAGGCCCAGGCTGGGATGCGGAGTGCGAGTGACTGGACGGCTTGGCCCGGGTTGAGGACTGTGCGGCTGCGCGGTGGTTGCGCCGTACCGGAATCCGTCTGCTTGCCGCTGGTCGGGCCGGCGGCCGCCTTGGACGGGGGCGCGGCCGCGGGCTTGACCAGCGTCCCGACCGGGTTCAGCTTGTCGTAGTTCTTGAACGTCCAGTCGAGCAGGTTGGTGGCATCCGTGGTGATGCCGTGCGGTGCGTTCATCAGCGTCACCACCAGCGTGTGGCCGTTGCGGCGAGCCGCACCGATGAACGTGTTGCGGGCCAGCGTCGTGTAACCGGTCTTGACGCCGAGTGCGCCGTCGTAGCTGAACAGCAGCTTGTTCTGGTTCGCGACCTGGTATGTGCCCGCGTTGCCGGCGTTCGGGTAGGCCGTGTACTTCGTCGCCGCGTACTTGGCGAAGTCGGGCCGGGCCAGCCCGGCCTTGGCGAACAGGGCCAGGTCGTAGGCGCTGGAGTACTGCCCGTCGGCGTCCAGGCCGGTCGGGTCCGTCACGGTGGTGTCGAGCGCACCGAGTTCCTTGGCCTTCTGGTTCATCCGCTGGACCGTGGCCGCGACGCCGCCCTGGTCATGCATGCACAGTGCGTGCACGGCGTCGTTGCCGGAGCCCAGGAACATGCCCTCGAAGAGCAGGTCGACGCTGTAGCGCAGACCCGGATACACACCGACCTTGCTGCCCTCGATCCGGGCGTCCGCGTCGGTGCCGACCACCACGTCGGTTTTCTTGAGTCGTGGCAGCAGGACGAGCGCCGTGAGGGTCTTCAGCGTGCTGGCGGGCCGCAGCTTGGCGTGCGGTGCCTTGGCGGCCAGTACTTCGCCGGTGTCGATGTCGGCGACGACGTACGCCGATGCCTGGACCGCCGGCGGTGTCGCCCCCTCGGCGACCACCGTCGGCTTCGCGGTCAGCAGGTCGCCGCCGACCGGGCCTTGTGGACCCTGGCCGGCGGCGGTTGCTGTCAGCGGACCGCTGACCACCAGTGCGGCGGTAGCGGCGGCCGTCAGAAGCACACGCATCGGCGGCACTCTAGACGGCCTCCGGTGCAGACGTCACGCCCAGGTCAGGCCGAGGTCATGGCAGAGTCAGGCCCCAGTCAGGCACGGTACGCCGTCCACATGTTGCTGATGCGGGTGCTCTGGCCGGGAGTGAACTGGTTGTAGCAGGCGTCGTACGAGTAATCCATGTAGTTGTGGATCGGGTCCAGACCAGGCAGCGAGCAGGAGTCGCGACCGGTCGGGCAGCCGCTGCTGGCACTGCCCTGAGCCGGGGTGTCGGACACGGAGTCGTTCGTGCTCGTGCAGCCGCCCTGGAACGTGTGGTAGAGGCCGAACCAGTGACCGGCCTCGTGCGTGGCGGTCTTGCCGAGGTTGAAGTTCGTCGACGAACCGCCGGGCAGCGAGCTGTACTGCACCCGGATGCCGTCGATCGACGGGTTGCTGGCGTAGTCCCACGGGAACGTGGCGATGCCGAGGTAGGAGAAGTTGACCAGCCAGATGTTCAGCGCGTTCTTGCCACCCTTGCGGGTCTGCGCCCGGTACGTCGTGCTCTGGCCGTCGCGGTGCCAGGTGCTGTTGTTGTAGCGGTACGTGCCGGCCAGGTAGAAGCTGAAGCCGGTGTTCGCGGCCTGGGACGACTCGCCGCCGGCGAAGTCCTGGTTCAGCTCGGCGATCTGCTGCGAGATCTGGGTGTCGGTCACGTCACCGGCGCCGGAACTGCTGCGCATCACGTGGACGTACACCGGCACACTCGCCGACGCCAGGGTGCCGGCCGCGGGCGTCAGCCCGCGGGCGGCCTTCGCCTTCAGGATCTGAGCGGTCCGGGCGTCGATCGCCTTCTGCTCGGCGGCGGACAACTCGCGGTGGTCCGCGCCGAATCCACCACGGGCGGCGGGACCCTCGGCGGGGGTCAGACACGGGTTGGCCGCCTGGTCGGCCGGCAACTTCGCGGTCGCCTGACCACCGAGCGGGCTGAAGGTGAGCGCCGTACCGGCCAGCAGAACGGCCAAGGCGCGGGGGCGGGTGATGAAAGATCGCATGAGTGCGTCCTCCGGGACGGGGCCGCTTGGGCGGTGCGGCCGAGTTCCCCGATTTTCCGCACGATGCCGCAGAGTGCAAAGCCGTTCACTGACCGTCCAGTGCCACGGCACCACCGCGCCGACGCAACCCTCAGGCCAGTTCCTCCTCGGCTCGCTGGATGGCGGCGAACTCCTCCTCGGGGGCGGCGGCGACCAGGTGGTGGCGGCTGTAGAACCAGAAGTACCCGATGGCCACCACGAAGATCGCGGCGGTGATGGCCGCGGCCTTCTCGTCCACGAAGAACGTCGCCACCACGGCCGTCACGGCCAGGACGAGGGCGATACCGGTGGTCACCCGTCCGCCGGGCGTCTTGTACGGCCGGTCCAGGTTGGGCTCGCGGACCCGCAGGACGATGTGGGCGAGCATCATCAGCACGTAGGAGACGGTCGCTCCGAAGACGGCGATGTTGATCAGCAGCGCGCCGTCCTGGGTGATCGCGGCGAGCAGGAAACCGATCAGTCCGGGAACGGTCAGGGCCAGGTACGGCGTCTTGCGCTTGCCGGTCACCGACAGGAAGCGGGGCAGGTAACCGGCCCGGGACAGCGCGAACAGTTGCCGCGAGTACGCGTACACGATCGAGAAGAAGCTCGCGATCAGCCCGGCGAGGCCGACGTAGTTGACGAAGTCGGCGACCCAGGTGTCACCGCCGAAGGCGGTCCGCAGGGCGAGCGGGAGCGGGTTGTCGGACTCGGCGATCACCGACGAGCCGGCACCGCCGGCGCTGAAGACGAGGATCAGGGCCGCGAAGACCAGCAGCACGATCATCCCGGTGATGATGCCGCGGGGCATGTCCTTGCGGGGGTCCCGGGCCTCCTCGGCGGCCAGCGGCACGCCCTCGATGGCCAGGAAGAACCAGATTCCGTAGACGAGCGCCGCCAGCACCCCGGCGTACCCGAACGGGATGAAGTCGTTCGCGCCGGCCGCGGTGGACGGCACGATGTCGAACAGCTTGCCGGCGTCGAACTTCGGCACCATCGCGATCACGAACACCACCAGCGCGACCACGGCGACCGCGGTGATGGCCAGGGTCAGCCTGAGCGCCTCGCCCACGCCGTACAGGTGGATGCCGACGAAGATCACGTAGCAGGCCAGGTAGACCGGCCAGCTGGACGTCAGCCCGAACAGCCCGAGGGCCTCGACGTAGCCGCCGATGAAGGTGGCGATCGCGGCCGGGGCGATGGCGTACTCGATCAGGATCGCCGTCCCGGTGGCGAAGCCGCCGAGCGGTCCGAGCGCGCGGCGGGCGAACCCGTACCCGGCGCCGGCGACCGGGATCGCCGAGGCGAGCTCGGCCAGGCCGAACACCATGCAGGTGTACATCGTCGCCATCAGCACGGTCGCGATCAGCAGGCCGCCCCAGCCGCCCTCGGCGAGGCCGAAGTTCCAGCCGGCGAAGTCGCCGGAGTTGACGTAGGCGACGCCCAGTCCGGCGAGCAGAACCCAGCCGGCCGCACCTCGTTTGAGTTGCCGGTGCTCCAGGTACTCCTTGCCGACCTGGTGGTAGTCGACGTGGGCGTTCTTCCGGCTCATCGCGGGCCCTCCAATGGTCTACCGACATACCACTAGGAATGGGCAAGAGGTTCCTCGCACCGGGACCCGGTGTCAAGGGAAACCTCAGATTGACATCCTGGCCCGGGCTTGCGTCAATGGACTGATTGCAGACCAATAGACCTCCGGGAGTGCGACCGTGGACCCGAACACCGGCAAGCTGACCGAGCAGGCACTCCGAGATCTGGTCGCGGCCGGGCAGATCGACACCGTGCTGGTCGCGATCACCGACATGCAGGGCCGGCTCCAAGGAAAGCGCTGTGGTGCCAGGTACTTCCTGGAGGAGGTGCTCGCGCACGGCACCGAGGGCTGCAACTACCTGCTCGCGGTGGACGTCGACATGAACACCGTCGACGGCTACGAGATGTCGTCCTGGGCCCGGGGCTACGGCGATCTGCTGATGGCGCCGGATCTCGACACCCTGCGGCTGGTTCCGTGGCTCGAGGGGACCGCGCTGGTGCTCTGCGACGTGCAGTGGCTCGACGGCACCCCGATGCCCGCGTCGCCGCGGCAGATCCTGCGGGCGCAGCTGGAGCGGCTGGCCGAGCGCGGTCTGAAGGCGTACGTCGGCACCGAGCTCGAGTTCATCGTCTTCGACGACACCTACGAGGCGGCCTGGGACAAGCGCTATCGCGACCTCACCCCGGCCAACCAGTACAACGTCGACTACTCGCTGCTCGGCACCGCGCGGATCGAGCCGCTGCTGCGCGACATCCGCAACGGGATGGCCGGCGCCGGCCTGTACGTCGAGTCGGCCAAGGGCGAATGCAACCTCGGCCAGCACGAGATCGCGTTCCGGTACGACGAGGCCCTGGTCACCTGTGACAACCACTCGATCTACAAGACCGGCGCGAAGGAAATCGCCGCCAAGCACGGCAAGAGCCTGACCTTCATGGCGAAGTACGACGAGCGCGAAGGCAACTCGTGTCACATCCATCTGAGTTTCCGGTCCACCGACGGCGCGGCCGTCCTCGCCGGTGACCGCGATCACGGGTTCTCCCAGCTGATGGAGTACTTCATCGCCGGTCAGCTCGCCTGCCTGCCCGAGTTCACCTACCTGCTGGCGCCGAACATCAACTCCTACAAGCGATTCAGCAAGGGCAGCTTCGCGCCGACCGCGGTCGCGTGGGGCCTGGACAACCGCACCTGCTCGCTCCGGGTGGTCGGTCACGGCGAGTCGCTCCGGGTGGAGAACCGCCTCCCCGGCGGCGACGTGAATCCGTACCTCGGCGTCGCCGCGATCATCGCCTCCGGCCTCCACGGCATCGAGAACGAGCTGGAGCTCGAGCCGCTGCTCGAGGGCAACGCGTACGAGTCCGACAAGCAGCACGTGCCGACGACGTTGCGCGAGGCGGCAGCGCTGTTCACCGGCTCGAAGATCGCCCGGCAGGCATTCGGCGACGAGATGGTCGACCACTACGCCAACGCCGCGCGGGTCGAGCTCGACGCGTACGACGCAGCCGTCACCGACTGGGAGCGGGTCCGTGGTTTCGAACGCCTCTAAGCCACGGATCGGCATCACGACCTATCTCGAGCCCACGATCTGGGGCGTCTGGGAGCGCGACGCCTCCCTGCTCCCACGCGTCTATCTCGACTCGGTGGTCGCAGCCGGAGGCACGCCGCTGCTCCTGCCGCCGGTGGGCACGGATCCGACGGTGCTCGACGTACTGGACGGACTGATCGTCGCCGGCGGTTGCGACGTGGATCCGTCGTCGTACGACGCCGTGCCGCACCCGGAGACGGTCGACACCAGACCCGGACGGGACGAGCACGAGATGATCCTGATCCGGGCAGCGCTCGACCGCGATCTGCCGCTGCTGGCGATCTGCCGCGGGCTGCAGATGCTCAACGTGACGCTCGGCGGGACGCTGCACCAACATCTGCCCGACGTGGTCGGCCACGACGAGCACCGGCCGTCGCCGGCGATCTTCGGGACCACCGAGGTCAAGGTCGAGCCGGGCACGCTCACCGCGCGGCTGATCGGTGACCGGAGCAGCGTGCGGTGCTACCACCATCAGGCCCTCGACCTGGTCGCGCCGGCGCTCAGAGTCACGGCCCGGGCCGGGGACGGGACCGTGGAGGCCGCCGAGGTGGACGGCCACGACTTCGCCCTCGGCGTGCAGTGGCATCCGGAGGAGAACGTCGACGACCTGCGGTTGTTCACCGCTCTGATCGCAGCAACCAGGAGCCCAGCAACCAGGAGCCCATCATCCAGGAGCACCCCATGACCCACGACGTGATCAACCCGGCCACCGAGAAGGTCGTCCGGACGATCTCGCTGGCCACCGAGCAGGAGGCGGACGAGGCGATCGCGCGGGCCGCGAAGGCCTTCGAGGACTGGCGGAACGTCACCCCGGCGGATCGCGGCCGGTTGCTGCGTCGTTTCGCCGACGCGGTCGACGCCGATCTCGAGAACCTCGCCCGGCTCGAGGTCGAGAACGCCGGCCACACCATCGGCAACGCCCGCTGGGAGGCGGGCAACGTCCGCGACGTCCTGACCTACTACTCGGCCGCGCCGGAACGCCTGTTCGGCAAGCAGATTCCGGTGGCCGGCGGCATCGATGTGACGTTCCAGGAGCCGCTCGGCGTGGTCGGCGTGATCGTGCCGTGGAACTTCCCGATGCCGATCGCCGGCTGGGGTTTCGCTCCCGCCCTGGCCGCGGGCAACACCGTTGTCCTGAAGCCGGCCGAGCTCACGCCACTGACGGCGCTGCGCCTCGGTGAGCTGGCGCTGGAGGCCGGGCTGCCGCCGGGGGTGCTGGAGGTCGTCCCGGGCAAGGGCTCGGTCGTGGGGCAGCGGTTCGTCACGCATCCGGGCGTCCGCAAGGTGGTGTTCACCGGGTCGACGGCGGTCGGCAAGCAGATCATGGCCGGGTGCGCCGAGCAGGTGAAGCGGGTGACACTCGAGCTCGGCGGGAAGTCTGCCAACATCGTGTTCGCCGACGCGGATCTGGAGAAGGCCGCGGCCCAGGCGCCGTACGGCGTGTTCGACAACGCCGGTCAGGACTGCTGCGCGCGGTCGCGGATCCTGGTCGAGCGGTCGGCGTACGACCGGTTCATGGAGCTGCTCGAGCCGGCGGTGAAGTCGTTCAAGGTCGGTGATCCCGGCGATCCGGCGACAGAGATGGGTCCGCTGATCTCGGCGGGTCAGCTGGAGCGGGTGGCGTCGTACGTCGAGAGGCCCGCGTTCCAAGGTACGGCGCCGAGCGGACCGGGGTTCTGGTTCCCGCCGACCGTGCTCGCGCCGGTCGCGGCCGACGATCGAGCGGTCCGCGAGGAGATCTTCGGGCCGGTCGTGGCCGTCGTCCCGTTCGAGGACGAGGCCGACGCGGTGCGGATCGCCAACGACAGCGAGTACGGGCTGTCCGGGTCGATCTGGACCCGTGACGTCGGCCGCGCGCTGCGGGTCGGCCGCGGCGTCGAGGCGGGCAACCTGTCGGTCAACTCGAACTCGTCCGTCCGGTACTCCACACCGTTCGGCGGCTACAAGCAGTCCGGGCTCGGCCGTGAGCTCGGCCCGGACGCGCTGGACGCGTTCACCGAGACCAAGAACATCTTCATCAGCACGGAGGACTGAATGGACGTGAAGGCAAGCCGGCTCGAGGGCCGTGTCGCGGTCGTGACCGGCGGCGCGAGCGGGATCGGCCTGGCCACGGTACGGCGGTTCGCGGCCGAGGGAGCCAAGGTCGTCATCGGCGACCTCGACCCGGCGGCCGGCAAGGCCGCCGCGGACGAGGCGGGCGGGCTGTTCGTCGCCACCGATGTCACCGATCCGGCGGCGGTGGACAACCTGTTCCAGCAGGCCTTCGACACCTACGGCAGCGTCGACATCGCGTTCAACAACGCGGGGATCTCGCCGCCCGACGACGCGTCGATCCTGGACACCGGGCTGGACGCCTGGCGCAAGGTGCAGGAGGTCAACCTGACGTCGGTGTACCTGTGCTGCAAGGCCGCGATCCCTTACATGCAGCGGCAGGGCAGGGGTTCCATCATCAACACCGCGTCGTTCGTCGCGGTGATGGGCGCGGCCACCTCGCAGATCTCGTACTCCGCGTCCAAGGGCGGCGTGCTGGCGATGAGCCGCGAGCTCGGGGTCGAGTTCGCCCGGCAGGGGATCCGGGTCAACGCGCTCTGCCCCGGGCCGGTGAACACGCCGCTGCTGACCGAGCTGTTCGCGAAGGACCCCGAGCGCGCCCAGCGGCGACTGGTGCACGTCCCGATGGGCCGGTTCGGCGAGCCGGAGGAGATCGCGGCCGCGGTCGCCTTCCTGGCCAGCGACGACGCCTCCTTCATCACCGCCAACACGTTCCTGGTGGACGGCGGAATCTCGGGCGCCTATGTGACGCCGCTCTAGTCTGTCCTCATGGTTGCCCAGGCAGACGACGCGGTGTTCCGGCCGGTCCGGACCGGCAACCCGTTCGAGGAGACCGTCGAACGGTTGCTGCAGGCAATCAAGTTGGGCGTCGTCGCGCCGGGTGACCGGCTGCCCAGCGAACGCGACCTGGCCGCCCGGCTGAACGTCAGCCGGGTCACCCTCCGGGAGGCGATCCACGCCCTGACCGAGGCCGGCTACGTCGAGTCCAGGCGCGGACGGTACGGCGGCACGTTCGTCAACGAGCAGCTGCCGAAGCCACGCCGTACGCCGGCCAAGCGGTTGGTCCGGGAGCTGAGCGACGGGCTGGACGATGCCCTGGTACTGCGTGCCGCCCTGGAGACCGGCGCCGCGGAAGCGGCCGCTGCACGGTCGTTGAGCGAGGCCGAGCAGGAGCATCTGCGTCGCTGCCTGGCGGAGACGTCGACGGCGAAGCTGTCCGACTACCGTCGGTTCGACTCCCGCCTGCACCTCGCCATCGCCGAGGTCACCGGGTCGCCGTCGTTGACGTCGGCGACGGCCGACGCCCGGATGCGGCTGAACGAGCTGCTGGATGCGATTCCGCTGCTCGAACGCAACATCCTCCACTCGAACGAACAGCACGAGGCGATCGTCGAGGCCATCCTGGCCGGCGACCCCGAGGCGGCCCGTCGGGCCATGCAGGAACACCTCTCCGGCACCGCGGCCCTGCTGCGCGCCTTCCTCAGCTGATCACCGTCCCCGCTGACGGGCCGAGGTCCGGTGCCACCTCGCCCCCATCGGAGGGGTTGACCCCTCAGGCGGGTGGTTGGCCCCTGAAAATCCGAGGGGCCAACCCGCAAGCTCAGGGGTTGGCCCCTCGATGGGAGCGACGGCGGCGAGGGTGGGCAATCCGTGCCCCGGCACAACAGTGCCGTTCCGACGGCTCATATCTGGGCAGCAACCGGTGACAGGATGGTGACTGGATGGTTTCCTCATGTGACACTCGCCGTGTCGGATGGTCGTTGACCGTGATAATCGGCGAAGGTAATCCTTCGAGGAGTTTGTGAATCGATGACTGACGACGAGCTGGTCGGGCGGGCCGGGCTGGTCGAGCGTGCGCGCAAGCAGCTCGAGACCAGCGGCAGCGTGCTGCTCTACGGCCCGACCGGGATCGGCAAGTCCGCGCTCGGCCGGGCGCTCGTCGCGGACCGCACCCGGGCCGGCTGCCGTGTCCTCAGTGCCGCCCCGTCCCAGTCCGAAGCCGGCCTGCCGTACGTCACGCTCCTCGACCTCCTGTCCCACCAGCTCGAGCTCGCCTGGCAGGTCCTGCCCGACCACCTGCGCCAGCCCTTGGAGGTCGCCCTCCTGAAGGCCAGTGCGCCCGACACTGTCCGTGATGAGCTGGCCGTCCGTCTCGCCGTATTGCACGTACTGCGCCGCCTGGCAGCCAGTGGCCCGGTGTTACTCGTTGTAGATGACATCCAGTGGGTGGACCCGTCCAGCCTCGAAGTACTGACGTTCTGCGCCCGCCGGCTGTCCGACGGCGTACACATGCTCGCCACCGAACAGGTGGCCGACGGCGACCTCCCGATGATGGCCGAGGCGTGCCCGGAGCCGGTGCTGCAGCTTGAGGTCCCGCCTCTCACGGAGCCCGACGTACTCGGTCTGCTGCGTCAGCGCCTCTCCAGCCCGCTCCCGGTACGCACAGCACGCCGCATCTTCACGGCGAGCGCCGGCAACCCGTTCATGGCGCTGGAGCTCGGTCGAGCGGTCCTGCGACACCCGCAGGGGGTTTCGCCCAACGACCCGCTCCCGGTGTCCAGCCGGCTCAAGACGCTGCTTGGCGACCGCCTGTCCGATCTGTCCGCCGGTGCGCACGAGCTCCTGCTCCACGCGGCGTCGTCACCCCGTCCGACCACGACCCAGCTCGCCCAGTCCCTCCAGCGGCCGATCGAGGCCGAGCTCGCGGAGGCGGAGTCGCTGGGGCTGATCGACGTGTCGTCGGAGCGGCTGCGGTTCACGCACCCGCTGCTGCGGGAGTTCGTGTACGCCGAGGCGACCTCGGCGGCCCGCCGCCAGGCCCACGCCCAGCTGGCTGCCGTCGTGGACGAGCCGGTCGAGAACGCGACCCACCGCGCACTCGCCACCCAGGAGGCGAACGCGGAGCTCGCCGCGACCATCGAGGAGGCTGCCGCCGTCGCAGGCGGCCGTGGCGCACCCGGAGCCGCCGCGACGCTGTGGCGGTTGGCCGCCGAGCGTACGCCGATCAGCCTGCCGGACGACCGGGCTCGACGCCTGACCCGGGCCGCCGACGACGCGGCGGCCGCCGGCCATCTGGCGGAATCGGCCGAGATGGCGCGTCTCGCCGTACACGCCGCGACGAAGCCGGAGACCAAGGTTCCCGCGCTGTTGCTGCTCGTGGACGCCGCCTGGCCCGATCACGATCGCCGGGTGGAATTGCTGGCCGAGGCGTTCGACGCCGCGGTGGGGGACAGGCGGCTCGAGGCGCGGGTGCGGATCATGCGCAGCCACAGCGAGTACTTCGACCGCCGGCTGGACGAGGCGCAGGAGGACGCCCGGGTCGCGGAGGCGCTGGCTCGCGAGTGCGGCGACACCGAGGCGATCGTGGACGCGCTGAGCGCGGCCAGTTCGGTACAGATTGCCCGGGACGCCGAGCAGACCGCGGACGCGCTGCTGGCGGAAGCGGCCGAACTGGCCCGCGACCTGCCGCTCACCAAGACCGTGGTCAACGCGCGGCAGATGGCGGCGATGCGTGAGTTGTTCCGCGGTCGCACCGCCGAGGCAATCGCGGCGATCAGCGCGCTGGTCGACGAGGTGCGCGAGGGCGGCGCGATGCGCTGGCTGGCGTCCGTGCTCATCTCGGCGACCGCGATCTACGAACGCAGCGGCCGTGGCGCCGACGCGCTGGCCGCGGGCCACGAGTGCTACCAGTTGATGCAGGACATCGGCGAGGAGGCCGAGGTCGGCATGATCATCGCCAGCCGTGCGGAGTGGGCCGGCGGCTCGGCGGCGGTCGGGCGGCAACTCGCCGAGGCCGCGCTCGAAGGTGTCCGCCTGGTCGGCAACGACGAATGGACCGGGCCGGCGCTGGCCAGCCTCGGATTGATCGGCGTACTCACCGGGGACCCGCAGCGCGCGGTGGAGGCGTTCGACGCGATCGCGGAGTCGGGTGAGGCCGCGATGCCGTTCGACCCGGCCGTCATCCCCTGGCACGCGGACTACGCGGAGGCGCTGGTCGCGGCCGGCCGGCTGGACGACGCGGCCGCACTGATCGCGGAGATCCGGGCCCGGGCCGAGACGCTCGACCGTGCGGTCGTCAAGGTCGGCCTGGCACGGTCGGAGGCGCTGCTGATCGCGAAGCAGGGTGATCCGGCCGCCGCGCTGGACCTGCTGGAGAAGACGATCAGTACGGCCGGGGACTACGTCTACCCGTTGGACCTGGCGCGGTGCGAGCTCACCCGCGGTCGGGTGGCGCGGCAGGCCCGTCGCCGGTCGGTCGCCCGGACGGCCTTCCTGGACGCGATCGAGCAGTTCGAGGCGTACGGCGCTCCCGCCTGGCGCGAGGTGGCCGAGACAGAGTTGGCCCGGCTGGACGTCCCGAGCCGCAGCCGGCAGCCGTCCGAGCTGACGGACAACGAGCAGCAGATCGTCGCGATGGTCCGCGACGGCTCCACCAACCGCGAGATCGCCGCCGCCCTCTACCTCAGTGTCAAGGCCGTCGAGTCCCAGCTCACCCGCCTCTACCGGCGCTTCGGCGTGGCCAACCGGACCCAGCTCCTCCGCATGGTCGACCGGCCCAACCCCTGACCGCACGCCGGCCTTCCGGTTGAACGTCGTACGGGGTGTGCAGGGAAACCCTTGAGGTGACCCGTGGGTAGGTTCGTATGTCTTGCTGTCCGAAGGCTGATGGACGAATGTCGTTCGGGTGAGCTCGCCCCTCGCTCCGGGGCGGCCGAGTGAGGCGCGGCCGCCCCGATTTCACTCCCGGGGGACAATGAGCAGGTGAAACTCGAACGCAAGCACGCGCTGGTCCTGCTCGGGATCGCGGTCTGGAACGTCGTCACGTACCTGCGGTTCATCAAGGCGCTCGCCGACACCGAGGGCCGCCCGACCGGGTACTACGTCGCCCACACCATCCTCATCGTGGTGAACCTGCTGATCGCCGCCGTCCTCGGCACCTGGGGCGTCCGCGCCTACAAGGCCTCGCGGGCCAAGGTCAGCGCCTGACGAACCTGGCCGGCGTCACCCCGAGCATCTTCCGGAAGTGCCGGTTCAGATGCGACTGGTCGTAGAACCCGGCCAGCGTCGCCACCTCGGCGGGCGGGCTCCCGTCGAGCAGGTACCGCCGCGCCAGATCCACTCGCCGCCCGGTGAGATACCGATGCGGCGGCATCCCGTACTCCCGGGTGAACGCCCGGACCAGATGCGCCGGATGCGCGTGCACCAGCTTCGCCGCTTCGTCCAGCGTGATCCCGGCCGGCACGGACTCGTCCAATACGTCGCGCAACCGCGACGCGACCCCGGGATCGCGGCGATCCGGCGGATCGGTCACGTTCCGCCGCAGGTGCTGCCGCAACCGCTCCTCGATCAGCGTGAGCCGGCTCTGCGCCTCGAGGTCTTCCTTCCCGTCGAGCAGTACGCCGTGCAACTGGTGAATCCGGTGTCGCAGCACGGGGTCGACGTACTCCGGCTGGTCGACAGCCGCCCCGATCACGTTCTCACCCAGTCGATCGGGCTCCAGGTAGAGCACCCGCTTCCGGAACCCCTCCGGCCGCACCGACCGCCCGTCGTGCGGCACGTGCGGCGGTAGCAGCGACACCTGCGCCTGGGCCAGGCCGTGCTCCCGGTGGTCGAGGTCGTACCGTACGACGCCCTCGTCCACGATCAGCACCGTCCAGGCGTCGTGGGTGTGGCTCGGGTACGCGTGGGACGGGAAGTGGGCGTGCAGGACCTCGACGACCCCGCTCACCCCGGGCCGCCACGCCCTGACCTCGGCGCCGCCGCTCATACCTCAGAACATACGCTGCCTGCCGTGAAGGTTTACGTGAGCGTGGACATGGAGGGCATCACCGGACTGGTCGACGCGGAGGACGTCCAGCCGCCGGGCCGGGACTACGAGCGCGGCCGGGTGCTGATGACGGAGGACGCCAACGCGGCCATCCGGGGCGCGTACGACGCGGGCGCGACCGCCGTACTCGTGAACGACGCCCACGGCCCGATGCGCAACCTGCTGCCCGACCTGCTCGACCCGCGCGCCACCCTGATCAAGGGCCGGCCGAAGCCGATGGGCATGATGGAGGGCCTGACCAGCTCGTTCGACGCGGCCTTCTGCGTCGGCTACCACGCCCGCGCCGGCGTGCTCGGCGTACTCAGCCACAGCTTCATGGGCCACGAGATCGAGGACATCTGGCTCGACGACCAGGTCACCGGCGAGATCGGCCTCTTCCACGCTGCCGCTGCCGCGTACGGCGTACCGGTCGTCCTCCTCACCGGCGACGACACCGCCTGCGCCGAAATGACCGCCTGGGACCCGGCCGTCCACACCGTCCCCGTCAAGCAGGCACGAGACCGCTTCGCCGCCCGGCTCGTCCCCGTCACCGAAGCCCGAGCCACCATCGAAGCCACCGCCCGCACAGCCCTCCAAAACCTCCCGACCCCCACCCCCGCCATCACCACCGACCCCGGCACCACTGACCCCGCCGTCACCACCGACCCCGGCACCACTGACCCCGCCGTCACCACCGACCCCGCCGTCACCGCCTCCCCCGCCGACCCTGCCGCCGCCCGCCGCCTCACCGTCCGCTGGCAAAACGCCTCGGTGGTCTCCCACCTCACCGCCATCCCCGGCGTAGAACGCCGCGACGACCGCACCGTCACCACCCACGCCCCCATGCCCGACCTCTACCGCCTCTTCAACCTCTTCCTCCGAGTAGCCACCGCCGTCACCACCAACCCGCCGTACTGCTGACCCCACCCTCCGCCGCAATCGGACACCGCCTCCGGCGGCGACTGTTCAATTGCCGCCTTCGGCGGGAGCGCCCGGCGTGGTTCCGGCCTCAGGTGATCGGCGAGTGGACGGTGGAGCGCGGGCGCCGGGCCGGTGCGAGCGACTATGGCTGCGGCGATCGGGCACCGCCTTCGGCGGCGGCTGTTGTCTTGCCGCCTTCGGCGGGAGTCGCCCGGCGTGGTTCCGGCCTCAGGTGATCGGCGAGTGGACGGTGGAGCGCGGACGGCGGGCCGGTGCGAGGGACTGTGGCTGCGGCGATCGGATACCGCCTTCGGCGGCGGCTGTTGTTTTGCCGCCTTCGGCGGGAGTCGCTCGGCGTGGTTGCGGGCCTCGGGTGATCGGCGAGTGGACGGTGGAGCGTGGGCGCCGGGCCGGTGCGAGCGACTGTGGCTGCGGCGATCGGACACCGCCTCCGGCGGCGGCTGTTCTATTGCCGCCTTCGGCGGGAGTCGCCCGGCGTGGTTGCGGGGCGAGGTGATCGGCGACTGGACGGTGGGTGTGCATCGGGCGATCGCCTGGCCGGGCGTCAGCCGGATCGTCCGGGCGCCGCGGACCAGGTCGGCGTACAGGAGTGCCGCAAGGTCCTGTGCGCCAGAGGTCAAGAACGTACAAGACTCCGTGTCTGGCAGGTCGTGACGATGGGGGTGTGGATGACGCCAACGAGACGATCAAGTTCGATACCAAGATTGCGGTGTTGTTGCGGGATGATCTGGCGGTCTGGCAGCGGCTCAATGTGACCGCGTTCTTGGTGAGTGGGATTGCCGGGACCCGGCCGGAGGTGGTCGGGGAGGCCTATGAGGACGCGGACGGGCAGCGGTATCTGCCGATGTTCCGGCAGCCGGTGCTGGTGTTCGAGGGGTCCAAGGAGTTCATGAGTACGGCGCACGAGCGGGCGCTCAAGCGGGAGATCGAGCACGCGGTGTTCACCCAGGACCTGTTCTCCACCGGCAACGACCGGGACAACCGAGCCGCCGTCAAGGCAGTGTCGACGGAACAGCTCGACCTGGTCGGCATCGCGCTGTACGGCCCGAAGAACGCGGTCGACAAGATCCTCAAGGGCGCCCGGATGCACCCCTAGTACTCCGGCTCCGGCCGGCACTAGCCTGCCTGCGTGGCCGAACCCTGGGACGAACGCCGGCTGACCGCCGAAGGATTCGAGCACGTCTACGTCGAGTTGGACTGGTATGACGGCCCGGTGGCCGGGATCGTCGACATCGACGGCGTGGCGCACTACTTCCAGCGCTACGACTTCCTGCGCTACGACGTCGAGGACGCACCGGACCAGTACGTCGTGTGGCCGGTCAGCGCGGAGCTGGTTGCGCTGGAGCGCGAGCAGTGGGAGATCTTCGTCCGCTGGAACCAGCGATACGAAGCCGGGGACGCCGGGACCGAGACCCACCCAGGGCACGGAGGGATCGATCCCCGGTACGACGAGCTGACCGGGTTGCTGACGGAGGCGCGGCAGGTGCCCGCCGATGCGGCGCGCCTCGTCGCCGAGTGGCGTTTCGACGGCGGGGAGCAGTACCGGATGGACGGCGTCCGCTACTGGGTGCGGTGGAGTCCCGTCGAGTGACACTGAAACCGGAGAGGCACAGAGCCGCGGCTGCGCTGTCCGGCGAGCGCAACCCCCGGCCTCTGCGCTCAGCCGAATCAGACGCGGCGGAAGATGAGGGCTCTCTTGACTTCCTGGATGGCCTTGGTGACCTCGATGCCGCGGGGGCAGGCGTCGGTGCAGTTGAAGGTGGTGCGGCAGCGCCAGACGCCTTCCTTGTCGTTCAGGATCTCCAGGCGCTGCTCGGTGCCCTCGTCGCGGCTGTCGAAGATGAACCGGTGCGCGCCGACGATCGCCTGCGGGCCGAAGTACTGGCCGTCGGACCAGAACACCGGGCAGGACGTCGTACAGGCCGCGCACAGGATGCACTTGGTGGTGTCGTCGAAGCGGTCCCGGTCGGCCTGCGACTGGATCCGCTCCCGGGTCGGCTCGTGACCGCTGGTGACCAGGAACGGCATCACCGAGCGGTACGCGTCGAAGAACGGCTCCATGTCGACGACCAGGTCCTTGAGCACCGGCAGGCCCTTGATCGGCTCGACGGTGATCTCCTTCTCCGGGTTCAGGTCCTTGATCAGCGTCTTGCAGGCCAGCCGGTTGCGGCCGTTGATCCGCATCGCGTCGGAGCCGCAGACACCGTGCGCACAGGACCGCCGGAACGTCAGCGTGCCGTCCTGCTCCCACTTGATCTTGTGCAGCGCGTCCAGCACCCGGTCGGTCGGCTGCAGGGTGACCGAGTAGGTCTTCCACTCGGACTCGTCGACGACCTCCGGGTTGTACCGCAGGATCTTGACCTTGACGTCCATCAGTACTTGCGCTCCATCGGCTTGTAGCGGGTCTGCACGACCGGCTTGTAGTCCAGCCGGATGTTCACGTTGCCTTCGGCATCGACTTCGCGGTACGCCATCGTGTGCCGCATGAAGTTGACGTCGTCGCGCTTGTCGTAGTCCTCCCGGAAGTGGCCGCCGCGGGACTCCTTGCGGGCCAGCGCGGACACCACCAGCACCTCGGCCAGGTCGATCAGGAAGCCGAGCTCGACCGCCTCGAGCAGGTCGGTGTTGAACCGCTTGCCCTTGTCCTGGACGGCGACCCGGGCGAACCGCTCCTTCAGCGCCTCGATGTCGACCAGCGCCTGCTTCAGCGAGCCCTCGGTCCGGTACACCTGCGCGTTCAGGTCCATCGTGGCCTGCAGGTCCGACCGGATCGCGGCGACCCGCTCGTCGCCGGTCGAGTTCCGCAGTCCCTCGACCAGTTCGACCACGAACGCCTCCGGCTCGGACGGCAGCTCCTCGAAGTCCGCGGTCGCCGCGTACTCCGCGGCCGCGATCCCGGCCCGCCGGCCGAACACGTTGATGTCGAGCAGCGAGTTCGTGCCCAGCCGGTTCGCGCCGTGCACCGACACGCAGGCGACCTCGCCCGCGGCGTACAGGCCGGGGATCACGTCGTCGTTGTTGGCCAGCGCCTCGCCCTTGATGTTGGTCGGGATGCCGCCCATCGCGTAGTGCGCGGTCGGGAACACCGGGATCTGCTCGGTGTACGGCTCCACGCCGAGATACGTCCGGGCGAACTCGGTGATGTCCGGCAGCTTCGCGTCGATGTGGGCCGGATCGAGGTGGGTCAGGTCGAGCATCACGTAGGCGCCGTCCGGGCCGCAGCCGCGCCCCTCGCGGACCTCGTTCGCCATCGCCCGGGCGACCATGTCGCGCGGGGCCAGGTCCTTGACGGTCGGCGCGTACCGCTCCATGAACCGCTCGTTGTCCTTGTTCCGCAGGATCCCGCCCTCACCCCGGGCGGCCTCGGACAGCAGTACGCCGAGACCCGCCAGGCCGGTCGGGTGGAACTGGAAGAACTCCATGTCCTCCAGCGGCAGCCCCTTGCGCCAGACGATGCCCATCCCGTCGCCGGTCAGCGTGTGCGCGTTGGACGTCGTACGGAAGACCTTGCCGAACCCGCCGGAGGCGAAGATCACCGACTTGGCCGAGAACACGTGCAGCTCGCCGGTCGCCAGCTCGTAGGCGACCACGCCGCTCGCCTTGCCGTCGGTCATCAGCAGGTCGAGCACGTAGAACTCGTTGAAGAACTCCACGTTCTGCTTGATGCACTGCTGGTACAGCGTCTGCAGGATCATGTGGCCGGTCCGGTCGGCCGCGAAGCAGGAACGCCGTACGACGGCCTCACCGTGGTTGCGGGTGTGGCCGCCGAAGAACCGCTGGTCGATCTTGCCCTCGGCGGTCCGGTTGAACGGCAGGCCCATCTTCTCCAGGTCGAGGACCGCGTCGACGGCCTCGCGGCACATCACCTCGGCCGCGTCCTGGTCGACCAGGAAGTCACCGCCCTTGACCGTGTCGAAGGTGTGCCACTCCCAGTTGTCCTCCTCGACGTTGGCCAGCGCGGCACACATGCCGCCCTGAGCCGCGCCGGTGTGCGACCGGGTCGGGTAGAGCTTGGTCAGCACCGCGGTCCGGGTCCGCTTGCTGGACTCGAGGGCGGCGCGCATACCCGCTCCGCCCGCGCCGACGATGACGACGTCGTACTGATGGCGCTGCATGTTCAGAGATCCTTACTTGCTGCAGACCGGCAGCGTGCTGTGCGGGTCGAGGCAGGGGTCGAAGGTGAAGATCACCAGGGTGCCGAGTACGACGATCACGATCGACGCGGTGATCAGCAGGGACTTCAGCCAGAACCGGGTCTGGTCCTTCTCGGCGTAGTCGTTGATGATCGTGCGCAGGCCGTTGGTGCCGTGCAGCATCGCCAGCCACAGCATCAGCAGGTCCCAGACCTGCCACAGCGGGTTGGCCCACTTGCCGGCCACGAACCCGAAGTCCAGCGCGTTGATCCCGTCGCCGAGCATCAGGTTCACGAACAGGTGGCCGAGCACCAGGACGACGAGGGCGAGCCCGGACAGCCGCATGAACAACCAGCTGTACAGCTCGAAGTTGGTCTGCCCGGACCGGTTCCGGCCGCCGCCCTTGACCGAGCGGGAACGGGAGCTGGACCGGGGAGCTGCGATGTCCGACATCTCAGCCTCCGAAGACATGTGTGAGGTGACGGATCACGAACGGCACGAACAGGACGACCCAGATCACACCGACGCCGATCATCAGCTGCCGCTGGTATCGCGGGCCCTTGGCCCAGAAGTCCACCAGGATGAGCCGGATGCCGTTGAACGCGTGGAACAGGATCGCCGCCACCAGGCCGACCTCGAGCAGGCCGACGATCGGGTTCTTGTAGGTGCCGATGACCTCGTTGTAGGCCTCCGGGGAGACCCGGACCAGCGCGGTGTCCAGCACGTGCACCAGGAGGAAGAAGAAGATCCCGACCCCGGTGATCCGGTGCGCGACCCATGACCACATGCCCTCCCGGCCGCGGTACAGCGTGCCGGCTGGTTTGCTGGGCAAACCGATCCTCCGATCGGACTCACATACCGGGAGCCGGTGCACGCGGCGGCCCTGGGGTGACGCCTGGAGGACTCGCTCAGCCCGGTCAAGCCTCGGGGCGCTGCCGCGATCGGCTCGGCCCGGCGAAAACCGGGCCGCTTCGATGCTAGTCCTGCCGGTCGGCCCATTTTGTCCTGACAGGTGTGACATCGCTCTCCAAGTGGCCCAGCGGGGAGATCTCCGAGTGGCCCTCGACGCGCCCGGGCGTGCGTTGTTGACTTCAACCCGGCTTGACGTTCGAGACTGCCGCATCGGCCCGGGATGTCGCCCGGGTCACAGTGAGGGGAGAAACACGGTGAGTTTCTGGATCTGCGCGACCTGTGCGGTGGAGCACTCCGAGCGGGTCGAGGTCTGCGCGATCTGCGCCGACGAACGCCAGTGGGTGCCCGCCGACGGGCAGCACTGGACCACGCTCGAGGAACTGGCCGCCGCCGGGACCACGGTGGCGATCGACGAGGTGGAGCCCCGGCTGTACGGCATCACGTCGAAACCCCCGACGGGGATCGGCCAGCAGTCGATGCTGGTGCAGACGGACGAGGGCAACCTGCTGTGGGACCCGATCGGGTACGTCGACGACGACGCCGTACGCCGGGTCCGTGAGCTCGGCGGGGTCGCGGCGATCATCGCCAGCCACCCGCACATGTACGGCGTCCAGGTCGAGTGGAGCCACCGGCTCGGCGACGTACCCGTCTATGTCTCCGAGGCGGACGCCGAATGGGTGGCCCGGCAGGACCCGGTGATCAAGACCTGGTCGGGCGAGCTCACCCCGCTGCCCGGGATCACCGTGATCCAGCCTGGCGGGCACTTTCCGGGCAGCGCAGTCACCCACTGGGCGGAAGGTGCCGACGGCAAGGGTGTGATCCTGTCCGGCGACACCATCTTCGCCAACCCCGACCGCACCTCGGTCAGCTTCATGCGCAGCTACCCGAACCGCATCCCCCTGTCCGGCGCGGTCGTCGACCGCGTCGCCCGCTCCCTCGACCCGTTCGACTACGACCGCCTCTACAACAACTTCGGCGCCGCCATCCCCGTCGACGCCAAAGCAGTAGTCCGCCACTCCGCCGACCGCCACGCCGCCTGGACCCGAGGCGACTACGACCACCTGACGTGAGTGGTGCCGGGCGCCCCCGCGTCAGGGGCGCCCGGGACTGGGGTCAGGTGCGGCCGACCGCCAGACCGTCGATCTGGACCAGCTTGCCGGTGGAGGCTGAGACGAGCTTCAGCGTGCCACTGAAGAGCGTGCTCTGGACCGGGAGGCCGAGCAGGACCTCGCGGTGCGTGGTCGGGTAGGCCAGGTTGACCGTGGTCAGGTACCTGTTCCCGGCGTACACCGCGACCGAGCCACAGGTTGGGCAGCGGGTGGCGACCAGGAAGAACCGCTTGCCCTGCACGGTCCGCGTCAGCGACTTGCCGTACGCCGTGGTCTGCGTCGTCGTGCCGTAGTAGAACGTCGATCCGGTCGCCCGGGTCCAACCGGTCGAGGCCAGCGTCAACGATCGGTCGTCGAGCGGCCGCGAGAAGCACCGTTCCGCACTCCACTGGCCGACGTTCCCCAGCTTGTCCTTCGCCCGCACCGAGACGCAGTACTCGTACCCGGCCGCGACCGCAAGGTTCATCGACGTCGCGGTCGTATTCGTCCACGGCTGCACATAAGCGCCGTACGGCCCGGCCGACGTGGCCCGGCGGTAGCGCACGTCGTACGACGCGACCCCGGCGGAATCAGCGGCCGACACCGTCAACGTCGCCGTCCCAGCCACCGACGACTGATACGCCGGCGCCACCATCCGCGCCACCGGCCCGCTGACATCGGCATTCAACGTCCGGAACGCCTGGGTCACCCGCCCGTCCGGCTCCGTGGCGGTGATCGCCACGGTGTTCTCGCCCGAGCTCACGATCGTCGCCACGTACGGCGAGGTGCAGGCTGTGGCTGGGCCCGCGAGGATCGTGCAGGTGAACGTCGTGCCCGGGAGCAGTGCCGAGGCGTCGAACGCGACGGAGGTCTGCGCGCCGACGACAGCCGGCGTCGGCGCGATCGTCACCCCTAGCCGCTGCCAGGCGAGGTCCAGCCGGTGCTCGTCCTTGTCGGGTCCGAGCCTGACCGCGGTCTGGTCTACCTTTCCGAGCGCGACTCCGAGCCGGAAGATCCGCCCGGCGTCGGTGAGGGCGACCAGCTGACCACCGTCGGGATCCCAGCTGATCGAACGCACCGTCGCGCCGAGCGACGGGCCCGTGCTCCCCGTCAGGGTGGCGGAATCGATGACCTGCACAGCGGTCCCCGACCCGAACGCGACCCAGGTCCCGTCCGGCGACACCCGGACCGGCGTTCCGTCCGCCGGTGCGACCGGAGCGGGCAGCGTCTTGATCCTGATGCCACCCGGCTTGGCTTCGATCCGCGCGATCCGGTCGTCCGTCAGACGGCGGTCGACCACGATCAGGCTCGCGGCATCCGGCATCCAACTCGGGCTGGTGACATCACAGGCCACCTTCGCCGGCGTACCACCGGCGGCCGGGATGACGTAGACGCAAGGGGTGTTGTTCTCGGGCGCCTGGAAGGCGATGCGGGCGCCGTCCGGTGACCACGACAGGTGGGTGATAGCCGCTAGTGACGTCCACAGCTGCACCGGAGCACCGAGCCCGGCCGGATCCACGCGGCGTGTCCACAGGACCCGCCCGCCGGTGTTCGTCACGTAGGCGAGCGAACGCCCGTCGGGCGCGCTGGCGACTGCCTCCTTCGGCCGGACGGTGGTGCTGTCGTCCGGGAGCGGTACGGCCCATCCTGACAGGCTGGCGGCCATCAGGTCACGGGACGCCGGTTCACCCTGGATGACAGCGAGCTGAGCCGGTACCCGGCCTGCCGCCGTCCGTGGTCCGGTCGGGCCCTCGCCCACCTCGTTGACGACGGAGACGGCGTACTCGACTCCGGCCGGCGGGTCGGCGTCGGAGACGCTCATGATTTTCGCCGACGGGATTGCAGCGACCCACTGCGTGGTTTCCGCACCGTTCAGGTACCGATGGAGGTAATAGCCACGCACCGGAGTGCCCCCGGCGGTCGGCAGACTCGCCCAGATAACGGTGTGACCAGTGAAGGTGCCGGCCACGCTCACACCCATGGAGCTGGGCAGCTTGACGCCCGTGCCCGTCGCAAGGACGGTGTGCATGCCGGACGAGGTGGAGTCCTCGATCGTCAGCCGAGCCGAGTAGCTGCCGTCCAGCCGCGGCCGGAACTGCATGGTCAGCGTGCACGAGGCAGTCACAGGCAGTATGGCCGGGCAGTTGTTCGAGGTCAGCGCCCAGTCGCTCTCGGCGCCGGTGTTGAGCCATACCTTGACGATCTCAACCGGCTCGGTGCCGGTGTTCTTCACGGTGATCGGGACATCAGCGGAGCTCTTGCCCGTCATCACCCGCCCGAAGTCCGGCCGGTCCGGTGTGACAGACAGGGCCTGGTAGCCGGACGTGCTCCGGAAACGGATGTCGAGGTCGGTGCGAACGGTGGTGCCACTGCAGGAGGGGATCCGCAGAGTGCCCGTCAGGGTCTCGAGCGCGAGGTCTGGTGTGTAGGCGACGGCGGTGACCCAGAGGTCCCCCCAGGTCGTGCAACTGCGGTCGCCTTGCGTCAGCTCGACCTGTGTGGCCGGCAGGAAGACGTAGCCAGGTCCGGACAGAAAGGCCGGGATTCGCACCTTGAGCGAGCCGGCGGACAGGGTTCGCGACCCGCTGTCCGGCGCGGAGGCCGTGACCGGTCCGGCGGTCTCGTCCTGCAACCAGGTCTCGCCAGCGCCGTGGTTGGCGTTCAAGGCAAGTACCTCGATGTCGCCGATGGCCGGTGCTTCTGCGACGCGGGTGGCTTTGACCTCAGGGCTGGTGGCCGGGTCGGTGTCGGAGGTTGCGACGACGCGGTAGTCGGCGGTGGCGCCGGCTGGGATGGTCTCGTCGATCCAAGTGGTCGTCGAGTCGGTCAACGGGCCGCTGACGTCCTGCCAGTCGGCGGTGGCTTGTTTGCGTTCTACGCGGTAACCGGAGGCGTCCACGTCGGTCCAGGTGACGCCGATGCCCTGGCGGGTTGGGAAGACCTGGGCGACCGGGGTCGCGGCGGACTCTTCGCCGAAGGCGGCGTGGGCGATGAAGGGGATGGTGATGGCCGCGAGGGCGGCGGCCAGGGCATAGCGGAGCAGGACGGGCGGGCGGACGCGGCGCATTGAATCTCCTGGCAGGGGAAATCCGGTGCGCCCCGAACACACCGGCGAGGAAGGTAAGAAGTATCGCGGTTACGGTCCGCGCCGCAACTTGGTTGCAGGTTTATGCGGCGAGGCGGGACTGCGCCAGGCGGTTGTGTAAGGAGAGCATGCGGTGGATGCAGGTGTGCCAGTCGTAGAGTTCGGCTCGGGCGCGAGCTGCCGGGCGGCGGCCTGGGAGTTGGGCGAGTTCCAGTACGGCGTCGGCTAGGGCAGCGGGGGTGGCGGGGGCCCAGCGGGCGCAGGATTCGTCGACGAGTTCGCGGGCGCCGCCGGTGTTGGCGGTGACGACGGGGGTGCCTGAGGCGAGGGCCTCGAGGACGGCTAAGCCGAAGGTTTCGCCGGGGCAGACGGAGAGGGCGATGTCGGCTTCGGCGAGGTGTCTTGCCAGCGTCTGGCGGCCGTCGACGTAGCCGTGGAAGATGACCGGCGCGGAGCCGGCGATGGCGATCAGTTCGTCGAGGTGCGGGCCGGAGCCGTAGACGTCCATTCGGATCGGGACGCCGCGGCGATGGAGTTCGGCGGCGGTGGCGACGGCGAGGTCGGGGCTCTTCTCGCGGGAGAGGCGGCCGGCGTGCACGAGTTTGAGTACGCCGTCGTCCACCGGCTCGGCCAGCGACGGATGGAACGTGTCGAGGTCGACGCCGAGCGGGATCCGGACCAGCGGCGTGGTCGCCGCGTCGAACTCCGCGGCGGCATAACGAGACGTCACGACGACAGCGTCGTACGTCCGGCCCAACAGCTTGTAGAGCGCGCCGACACCCGCGGCGACACCGAGCTGGCGGCCGGTGCGCAGCGACAGCATCGCGTCCAGGCGTTCGTGACTGAACAGGATCGAACCGATGCCGGTACGGCGGGCCCAACGGGCCACCGGCAACAGCGTCGACTTGTCCGAGATCTCCACCGTGGTGGGGCGGAAGCGCTCGAGCAGCTCGATGACTTTCCACGGGTCGGTGATCAGCCGGTAGCCGCCGCCGACCTTCGGGGCCTTCAGCCGGATCACGGTGCCGGAGGCGGTCTCGGTCACCGAGTCGCGTTCGCCGGGGGTGATCAGGATGCGGTCGGCGCCGGCGTCGGCGTACCCCCGGCCGAGGTGCTCGATCGCGGTCCGCATCCCGCCCGACGTCGGCCCGACGAAGTTGGCCAGCTGGGCGATCCGGAGGCCTCTCATGCGGCCCGCCGGACGGCCGCGGCCTCACGGAGTACTTCGGCGTAGTGCCGGTCGACCAGGTCGTCGACCACCGCCGGCCAGGTCCGCGACTGCACCCTCTCCAGCCCGTTGGCCGCCATCCGGCCGCGGGCCTCCGGGTGATCCAGGAGTGTCTTGACCGCATCCCGCAGAGACCCGGGCTGCCCGGGCTGGAACAGCAGACCGTTGAGGCCCGGGCGGATCAGGTCGAGCGGACCACCGGCGGCCGGTCCGACGGTGGCCACCCCGGAGGCCTGCGCCTCCTGGATGGTCTGGCAGAACGTCTCGTGCTCACCGGTGTGCACGAACACGTCCAGCCCGGCGAAGATCGCGGCCAGGTCGGCGCCCCGGCGCATGCCGAGGAAGGTTGCCGTCGGCAACGCACCTCCCAGCGCGGCGCGATCGGGTCCGTCGCCGACCACGACGATCCGGCAATCGAGGTCGGCCAGTTCGGCGAGTCGCCGGACCTTCTTCTCCGCGGCCAGCCGACCGACGTACCCCACGATCGGCTTGCCGTCCGGCGAGATCTCCCGGCGCCAGCTCTCGTCGCGGTGTGCCGGATCGAACAGGTCGAGGTTGACCCCGCGGCCCCACAGATGAACCCGCGGTACGCCGCCCTGCATGAGTTGCTGCACCGACGCGGTCGAGGGCGCGAGGGTCCGGTCGGCGCGCGAGTGCACCCGCCGTACCCATCGCCAGACGCCTCGGTCGGCCGCGGCGAACCAGGGGTACTGGCGGGCGAACCCGGCGATGTCGGTCTGGAAGATCGCGACCGTCGGCAGGCCCAGCCTGCGGGCGCTGCGCAGTCCGTACGCGCCGATGATGAACGGCGACGCGAGATGGACCAGGTGGGGCCGGAACTCGGCCATCGCCCGCTCGATCGACGGGTCGGGCAGGCCGACCGGGAACTCCTTGTAGCCCGGGATCCCGAAGCTGCGCGCCCGCAGGACGGGGATGTCGCGGTAGGTGTCGGGGCCGGGACCGGCAGCGATGATCAGCAGCTCGTGCCCGCGGGCGAGCAGCCGGTCGGCGACGTGTCGAACGGTGTTCGCCACGCCATTGATCTGCGGCAGGAAGGACTCAGCGACCATCACGATGCGCACGCTCCGAACGTTCCCCACCGCGTATGAACCCTCGGCGACACTCTCGTGACAGCCCGTCGATCCCCTGTCGACGCATCCAGGGCCGGTGGATGGCCGGAAAATGACTGGAAGGCGCCCCGTCGTTGTCAGCGCGCGAACTCCGGGGGACCGGCCGCCGTTGACGCCCACCACCGCTCGTCGGATCGTGGATGGTCAAGGAAACGGGGAGGAGCCATGCTGCACACCGGTCTGTGTGACGCCCTGGACATCGAGGTCCCGATCGTGCTGGCGCCGTTCGGGCCGTGGGAGCAGGTCGAGCTCGCGGCGGAGGTCTGTGCGGCGGGGGCGCTGGGGAGCCTCGGCACGGCCATCCGGAGTGCGAGCGAACTGAAGAATCAGTGGGCCCGGCTGCGCGACCTGACCGATCGGCCGTTCGCGATCAACCACACCGGCCGGCCGCTGGATCTGGAGGCGTTCGAGGCGACCCTCGACTTCGGTCCGGCCGCGATCTCGTTCCACATGGGTCTGCCGGTCGACCTGATCCAGCGCGCACACGACCGCGGGATCCGGTGGCTGCAGACGGTGGGAGACCTGCCGGCCGCGGAGCTCGCCCTGGAAGCCGGCGTCGACGTCTTGGTCGCCCAGGGCAACGAAGCCGGCGGGAACGCGGGCTGGATCAGCACCATGGCCCTGGTGCCCGCGGTGGTGGACCTGGCCGGCGAGGTCCCGGTGGTCGCGGCCGGCGGGATCGGTGACGGCCGCGGGATCGCCGCGGCGCTGGCGCTCGGGGCGCAGGGCGTCAGTCTCGGGACTCGGTTCCTTGCGACCCCCGAGATGCGCATCAGCCCGGCGTGGAAGGACCGCATCGTCGCCGCCGGTCCTGCCGACGCGGTCAAGGTCATGAACGGCGAACGGCTGTTGCCGCCGTTCAACCTGCCCCAGCTCGGTGCCCCGTTCGCGCCCCGGTGCCTGCGGACGCCGCTCGTCGACCAGCTGGAGCGCGACCCGGACTCGGTCGATCCGTCGGTGATCGGCCCGCAGGTGCTGGCCGCGGTACGCAACGGTGGCGGTGACGAATACATCCCCTTCACCGGTCAGTCCGCCGGCCTGGTCCACGACATCGTGCCGGCCCGGGACCTGGTGTCCCGCCTGATCGAGGAAGCCGAGACCGCCCTTGCCACGGCTGTACGCCGGCGTACCTGACCGCGCCCCGGGATCGCCGGGAGGACTACCGGGTGAGGGTGGTGGTGACGGTGGCCTCGGGGTACCAGTTCTCGAAGTCCTTGTAGCGGGCGGTGAACGTGGTGGTGCCTCGGGGGAGGGCGTAGGTGGCGGTGAACGTGCCCGCCGAGGTCAGCTCGGGGTTGCCGATCAGGCGGGCGGTCGAGCCGGCCGGGGTCGCGTAGAGCTGCAGGAACTGCTGGTTGGTGGAACTGCCCGGGCGGGACAGCGGTGAGGTCCAGGTGACGGTGACGTACGCGGTGGACTTCTCCTTGCCCGAGCCCGTGCGGGCGGTCACCTGGATGTCGGTGACCGGTGCCTTCGGCGGGTGGGACGGGCCGAAGGAGTGCAGCAGCTGGACGTTCTGGTACGTGTCGTCGTACGTGACGGCCCAGGCGCGGGTGCCGGTGGAGTTCAGCCGCAGAGTGCCCTTCCACAGCTCGTCGCTGCGCCGGAAGTCGACGGCGTACGTCGGGGTGGTGCTGCCCTTGGCGTAGAACAGCACGTCGGCGTCGTTGGACCCGGTGCTGGAACGAGCCACGGCGACAGTGGAGTTGTCGGACGACCAGGCCGCGTCGGCCGGGTAGACACCGCTCGGGTAGACGGTGCCGTCGGCCAGATCGGGGAGGCGGTACGACCGGTGCTCGTACGGGTGGCCGACCGTCTCGACGACCTCGGAGCCGTCGGGGCTGACGGCATAGTCGATGAGGTTGGAGCCGGTGTTCTCGCGCTTGCCGACGATCGCCGGGGCGGCGCCCGAGACGTCGATGGCGTACGTCGTGACCGGCGAGATCCCGGTGTCGCCGGCGACGACGATGCCGTTGGCGGCGCTGGAGATGATCGGGTGGTGGTCGGGGCCGTCGGTGTAGACGATCGGTGTGGTCCCGGGTGCGGACCAGACCAGCAGGCCCGACGTCCCGAGCCCGCAGTCGAGGAACGCGGCGACGACCTTGGTCCCGGCCGGTTCGGCGTTGAACACGCAGGCGCCGTCCGGAGCGGCGTACGTTGCCGAGGGCACCAAGGTGTCGGCGTCCAGCGCGGTCACTCGGTTGTAGTGCTGAGTGACGAGCACCTGCTGACGATCGGTGGTGAGAGCCACGTCGGACGCGCCGGTCACCGTGGACAGCTTGGACCGCAGTACGCCGTCCAGGTCGGTGACCACGAGCGGGAGGTCACTGCCGGCGCCCTGGGCGAGGTAAAGCCGGCCGCGGGCTTCGTCAACCTCCATCGCGCGGAGATCCTGCACCGGAAGCTGGGTGCCGACGCTCTTCGCCGGCACGGGTTCGTCGGCCGAGCTCGGTCCGGCGACGACGACGCCGACGGACACCAGGGTGATCAGGGCCAGGCCGCCGAGGGCCAGTCCACGCGCGCGCATTCGATGACTCCAAGGGTCGAGGGCAGAAAATCTTCCCCCGAAGCCGGATCAGCCTAGGTTGGAATCCCACCACGCGGCAAACCCGTTCCGTCGCTGTGCTGGAGCCCACACCGGCAGCGTGCCCTGGTGCATACCAGTGGTGGGGTGGTTCGGCCTACGGTGGGGGGATGAGTCGTCGGAGTGAGTCGGGGTTCGAGGTTGCGCCGGTGTACGGGCCGGATGCGCTGGACGGGTTCGAGCCGGAGGCGAAGCTGGGGGAGCCGGGGCGGTACCCGTTCACCCGCGGGGTCTACCCGACGATGTACACCGAGCGACCGTGGACCATGCGCCAGTACGCCGGTTTCGGTACGGCGGCCGAGTCGAACCAGCGGTATCACCAGCTGATCGACCACGGCACCATGGGCCTGTCGGTCGCCTTCGACCTGCCCACCCAGATGGGGTACGACTCCGACGCCCCGATCGCGCACGGCGAGGTCGGCAAGGTCGGGGTGGCGATCGACTCGATCGACGACATGCGGGTGCTGTTCGACAAGATCCCGCTGGACCAGGTGTCCACGTCGATGACGATCAACGCGCCCGGATCGGTGCTCCTGCTGCTGTACCAACTGGTGGCCGAGGAGCAGGGGGTGACCGGCGACAGGCTGACCGGCACGATCCAGAACGACGTACTGAAGGAGTACATCGCCCGCGGCACCTACATCTATCCGCCGAAGGAGTCGCTGCGGCTGATCAGCGACATCTTCGCCTATTGCAAGGCGGAGCTGCCGCGCTGGAACACCATCTCGATCTCCGGCTACCACATGGCCGAGGCGGGGGCGACGCCCGCGCAGGAGATCGCGTTCACGCTGGCGAACGGGATCGAGTACGTCCGGGCCGCGGTGGCGTCCGGGCTGGACGTTGACGAGTTCGCGCCGCGGCTGTCGTTCTTCTTCGTCGCCCGGACCACGCTGCTGGAGGAGGTGGCGAAGTTCCGCGCCGCGCGGCGGATCTGGGCCCGGGTGATGCGCGACGAGTTCGGCGCGCGGAACCCGAAGTCGATGATGCTGCGGTTCCACACCCAGACCGCCGGGGTGCAGCTGACCGCGCAGCAGCCCGAGGTGAACCTTGTCCGGGTCGCGGTCCAGGGCCTGGCCGCCGTGCTCGGCGGAACGCAGTCCCTGCACACCAACTCGTACGACGAGGCGATCGCGCTGCCCACCGAGAAGGCAGCCCGGCTGGCGCTGCGCACCCAGCAGGTGCTCGCTTACGAGACCGACGTGACCGCGACCGTCGACCCGTTCGCCGGTTCGTACGTCGTCGAGTCGCTCACCGACGAGGTGGAGGCGGCCGCGGTCGAACTGATGGAGCAGGTCGAGGAGTACGGCGGTGCCGTCGCGGCGATCGAGAAGGGTTTCCAGAAGCAGGAGATCGAGCGGTCGGCGTACCGGATCGCGCAGGAGATCGACTCGACCGAGCGGGTCGTCGTCGGCATGAACAAGTTCAGGATCGCCGAGGAGGAGCCCTACGAGCCGCTGCGGGTCGACCCGGCCATCGAGGTCGAGCAGCGGGAACGGCTGGCCAAGCTGCGGGCCGACCGGGACCAGGCGGCCGTCGACGAGGCGCTGGCCGCGCTCAAGACCGCTGCCCAAGGCAACGACAACTGCCTCTACCCGATGAAGCAGGCGCTCAAGGCCCGCGCCACCGTCGGCGAGGTCTGCGACACCCTCAGGGCCGTCTGGGGCGCCTACGTCCCCGCCGACACCTTCTAAACCATCGCGAGATCGAGGTGGATGTCAGCCTCGGCCGCTAGTGGTACGAGATCGCCAGGGTCCGAGGTCAGCACGGTGTCTCCGTCCCGGGCCAGCAGTACGACGGCGGCATCGATCACGTCATGTCCGCCGGTCTGCTTCAGGAGTACGCCAGCCTTCCGGCCGAGTGCCTCGTCGAGTGGCTCGACGTCGACGCCTGAGAGCACCTGAGCAATGGGAGCCTGACGGCCAGAACCTCCACGCCACACCTGTCCGACCACTCCGCCGTGAGTCACCGGGGTTTTGCCGGCGAGCAACTCAGCCTTGAGCAGGGCCATTACCGTGCGGTCTCCACGCTCGATCGCGACGAACGCACCGGCGTCCAGGATCAGCGTCACGCGGCACCGTGGGATCGCTTGCCGCGGACAACAGTCGCGCCGGCCCGCGTCGACCGCACCGCCTCCGCCATCTCGGCTTCGCTGATCTCACCATGCTCGGCCTCGTACGCGGCCAGGAACCGGTCGAGCCCGCCAAGCCGGCGTTCGTGATCCATCTGCCGATGCAGGGCCTCGTTCACCCAGGCGCTGACGCTGCCGACACGCCCTGACGCCACCGCATCACGAGCAGCCTCGACCACGTCCGGGTCGACGGTCACGGAGAGCTTGTTCTTCTCGGTCACACCATAATCCTACTTCAATCCTACCAATCGCGTCAGTCGAGCAGCGCGGTGGCGGTCAGCAGGGTGATGCCCAGGGGGATGGCTTCCTCGGAGGGGTCGAAGCCGGGGGTGTGGAGGTCGGCGGCGGTGTCGGCCGACGGTGCGCGGACGCCGAGGCGGGCCATGGCGCCGGGGACGTGTTCGAGGTACCAGGCGAAGTCCTCGCCGCCGAGGCTCTGGTCGGTCGGGGCGACCGCACCTGCGCCGAGGGTCTGGCGGGTGGCGTCGGTGAGGACGCCGATGGCCCCGTCGTCGTTGATCACCGGCGGGACGCCGTGGGTGATCTCGGTGTCGACCTCGACGCCGTACGGCGCGCCGAGGTGGGCGGCCAGTTCGGGCAGGATCTCGTCGGCGAGGCGCCACGCGCTAGCGTCCAGACAACGCAGGGTGCCCTCGGCCTCGCCGCGGGCCGGGATCGCGTTCGCCGCGGAACCGGAGGTGATCCGGCCCCAGATCAGTGACATGCCGGCGCGCGGGTCGACCCGGCGGGAGAGCGCCGCGGGGAGTTCGGTCACGACGGTCGCCAGGGCATAGACGAGATCGGCGGTCAGATGCGGCCGCGACGTGTGACCGCCGGGTCCGGTCAACCGGACCAGGATGCGATCGGCGGCCGCGGTCAGCGAGCCGACGCGCAGACCCACCTGGCCGACCTGCAGGCGCGGATCGCAGTGCAGCCCATAAATACGGCGGACCCCGTCGAGTCCGCCGGCCGCGATGACGCCGAGTGCACCGCCCGGCATCACTTCCTCGGCCGGCTGGAAGATGAGCCGCACCCGCCGGTTCAGCTGCCCGTCACGCGCCATCCCGGCCAGCACCAGCCCGGCGCCGAGCAGCGCGGAGGTGTGTACGTCGTGACCGCACGCGTGCGCGACTCCGTCGATCGTCGACCGCCACGGCGACTCCACGGCGTCCGGCACCGGCAACGCGTCGATGTCGGCCCGCAGCGCGACACACGTGTCGCCGGAGCCGATGTCGCAGATCAGGCCGGTCCCGGTCGGCAACACGCGCGGTGACAGTCCGGCCTCGACCAGCCGTCGCTCGAGGATCTCCGTCGTACGGACCTCGTGCCAGCCGAGTTCCGGGTGGGCATGCAGGTCGCGGCGTACCTCGATCGCCTCGTCGCGAACGTCCTCCACCCGGGAGAGGACGTCGGCGACCAGCAGCTGGTGAGTCATCCCGCGATTCTCGCATCCCGCTTCGTCACCCGACGGAGCCGGACGGATCCGGTCAGCGCGAGTTCACCCCCCGCGTCGGCCGTCTGGCTGAGCGTCACAGCGGAAACTACGATTGAGTAACGAGCATTTCAGTGACGCATCGTCAGTGGCTGGGGGGTCGTGCCGGGTCTATCGTGTCGCTGCGAACGCCTGTACGGGGCGATCAGGATCGAGGAGGCATCTTGCGGCACACGACGAAGCTGGCGGCGCTCGCCGCCACCGTGGCGCTGGTGGTGGCGGGTTGCGCGAAGAAGGAAGAGCCTGGCGCCGCCGCCAGTGACGAGCTGTGCGCCGACAAGTCGGGGGCGGGACCCAAGATCGGCCTGGCCTACGACATCGGCGGTCGCGGCGACAAGTCCTTCAACGACCTCGCCGCGGCAGGTGTGAAGAAGGCCATCGACGAGCTGGACGCCACCTGTGAGGAGGCCGAGGCCGCCCAGGAGGAGCCCGACTCCGTGAAGGAGGAGCGGCTGCGCACGCTGGCCGAGGCCGGCTTCAACCCGATCATCGGCGTGGGTTTCGTCTACACCGAAGAGGTCGTGAAGGTCGCCAAGGAGTACCCGGACGTCAAGTTCGCCATCGTCGACGGTTTCGGCGAGGCCCCGAACGTCACCAACCTGGTGTTCGCGGTCGAGCAGGGCTCGTTCCTGGCCGGTGTCGCCGCGGGCCTGAAGACCAAGACCAAGAAGGTCGGCTTCATCGGCGGTGTCCGGGGGCCGATCATCGACCCGTTCGCGGCCGGGTACAAGGCCGGGGTGACCGCCGTCGACCCGAGCATCACGGTGGACATGAAGTGGCTGTCCGACAAGGGTGACGCGAAGGCGTTCGCGAACCCGGCCGGCGGCAAGACCGCCGCGACCGCGCTGTACGACGCCGGCGCGGACGTCGTCTTCCATGCCTCCGGTCTGTCCGGCGGCGGGCTCTTCGACGTCGTCGCCACGAAGCCGGACGGCATCTGGGCGATCGGGGTCGACGCCGACCAGTACCAGACCGCGACCCCGGAGCAGCAGAAGCACATCCTGACGTCGTCGCTGAAGAAGGTCGACGTGGCCGTCTTCGACTACGCGAAGGCGTTCAAGGACGGCACCACCAAGGCCGGCTTCGACCTGTACGACATCAAGCGTGACGGTGTCGGGTACTCCACCAGCGGTGGTCACCTGGACGATGTCACGGCCAAGCTCGAGGAGTACAAGACCAAGCTGGTCTCCGGTGAGCTCAAGGCGCCGTCGAAACTCTGACGACTGAAACCCTCGGGCTCGGGCCGGTGACGCGGTAGCGTTCTGGCCCGAGCCCGCGGCTCGTCGCGGCGACACCGAGGTCGCCGCAGGCATCTGGGAGCGTGCGACATCGACACCATGACTCAGACGATGGCCGTCCGGCTGAGGGGAATCGGCAAGAGCTTTCCCGGTGTGGTGGCCAACCACGACGTCGACATCGACGTCCGGACCGGCACCGTGCACGCCCTGGTGGGGGAGAACGGCGCCGGCAAGTCGACGTTGATGAAGATCCTGTACGGCGTGCAGAAGCCGGACGAGGGCTCGATCGAGATCAACGGCGACCAGGTCGTGCTGCACTCGCCGGCCGACGCGATCAAGCACGGTGTCGGCATGGTGTTCCAGCACTTCATGCTGGCCGACAACCTCACCGTGCTGGAGAACGTCGTCCTCGGCGCCGAGAAGCTGTACGGCATCGGCGACCGGGCGCGCGCCAAGATCAAGGAACTCTCCGGCGCCTACGGCTTCGGCCTCTCACCGGACGACCTCGTCGAGGACCTCGGTGTGGGCCAGCGGCAACGAATCGAAATCCTCAAGGTCCTCTACCGCGGCGCGAAGATCATCATCCTGGACGAGCCGACCGCCGTCCTGGTGCCGCAGGAGGTCGACGCGCTGTTCGGCAACCTGCGCGAGCTCAAGGCCGAGGGCTACACCCTGCTGTTCATCTCGCACAAGCTCGACGAGGTACTCGCGGTGGCCGACGACGTCACGGTGATGCGGCGCGGCACGACCGTCGCCTCGGTGCGGCCGGAAGACGTCACCGCGCGCCAGCTGGCCGAGCTGATGGTGGGCTCGGAGCTGCCGTCGCCCAGCACGGAAGAATCAACCGTCACCGAGGACGTCCAGCTCACGCTCGAGAAGGTGACCCTGGCCGGAGCGGGGGACCGGAACCTGCTGGACGACGTCTCGCTGCGCATCCACCGCGGCGAGGTGCTGGGCATCGCCGGTGTCGAGGGCAACGGTCAGACCGAGCTGGTCGAGGTGGTGATGGGAATCCGGCCCGCGACCTCCGGGCGGGTTCTGCTCGGCGCGGAGGACATCACCGACTGGTCCACCGCCGCCCGCCGCAACGCCGGTGTCGGCTACATCCCCGAGGACCGCCACCGGCACGGCCTGCTGCTGGACTTCCCGCTCTGGGAGAACCGGATCCTCGGTCACCAGGACCGGTCGCCGAGCGTGCGCGGACCGTGGATCAACAAGGCCGGCGCCCGCAACGACAGCGAGCGCATCGTCGAGCAGTACGACGTTCGGACGCCGTCGATCGAGACGACCGCCCGGGCACTGTCCGGCGGTAACCAGCAGAAGTTCATCGTCGGCCGGGAGATGAGCGGCGATCCGGTGCTGCTGATCGCGTCCCATCCCACCCGGGGCGTGGACGTCGGCGCCCAGGCCGCGATCTGGGACCACATCCGGGAGGCCCGGCGCCAGGGACTGGCGGTGCTGCTGATCTCCGCCGACCTGGACGAGCTGATCGGCCTGTCGGACCAGATCCAGGTGATCCTGCGCGGCCGGCTGGTCGGCGAATTCGATCCTGACACGGTCACCCCGGAGCAGCTCGGCTCCGCGATGACAGGTGCCGGAGAAGAGGAGTGATGGGCAAGCTCGACGTCCGGCGAATCGGCCTGGCCCTGGCGGCGCCGGTGCTCGCCATCGTCGCCGCCCTGCTGATCACCTGCGTGATCCTGCTGATCGCGGGCAGTTCGGTCTCCGGCTTTCTCAGCACGATCTTCTCGGCGCCGGCCGAACGCAACGTCATCAACATCCTGAACAACGCCTCGATCCTGTACCTGTCCGGCCTGGCGGCCGCGATCGGGTTCCGGATGAACCTGTTCAACATCGGCGTCGAGGGGCAGTACCAGATGGCGGTGTTCACCGCCGCGGTCTTCGCCGCCCAGGGCTGGTTGCCCGGTCCGATCAACGTGGTCGTCTCCATCGCCCTGGCGATGGTGGTCGGCGCGATCTGGGCCTCCCTGGCCGGTGTCCTGAAGGTGACCCGTGGGGTCAGCGAAGTGATCTCGACGATCATGTTGAACGCGATCGCCGGTTCGCTCACGGCGTACCTGTTGCGCAAGGTCGGCGTGTCCACGGGCAGCAACCTGGCCACCGAGGAGATCCCGCGGGACAGCTGGGTGCCCGGGATCCCGTTGTTGCCGGGGGCCCCGAACGAGCTGCTCGGCCTGTCCCTGCTGGCCGTCCTGGGCGGGATCGCGTACGCCGTCCTGCTGAACCGGTCGAAGTTCGGGTTCAACCTGCGGGCCACCGGTACGTCGGCCAGCGCGGCCGTCGCCAGCGGCATCGACGTACGCCGGATGGTGGTCGTCTCACTGATGATCTCGGGTGCGGTGGCCGGCCTGATCGGCCTGCCGCTGCTGTTCGGCAGCTCGCACAGCTACGGCACCACGTTCCAGGGCGGCATCGGCTTCGCCGGGATCGCGGTCGCGCTGCTCGGCCGCAACAACCCGATCGGCATCGCGTTCGGCGCGCTGCTGTTCTCCTACCTGACCGAGCAGAGCAACCTGCTCGAGATCAAGGCGCGGGTCTCGCCGGACATCGTGGCGATCAGCCAGGGCGTGATCGTGCTCGCCGTCGTCATCGCCTACGAGGTGGTACGCCGGTACCGGACCGCGCTGGAGCAGCGGCAGGTGGCAGCGGAACTCAGTAGCTCGGTCCCGGCCGAGGCGACCCCGGAGGCGACCCGATGACGATGGCTCCCGAAGAGCTCCGGCCCGCCGGAGCCCCGTCCGAGGCGCTCGTGCCCCGGCGGCGGATCAGCATCTGGCTCTGGCTGCTCATCGGCCTGCTGCTCATCTCCGCGGTCCGGGTGCTGACCGGCGCGCACGAGGTCGACTCGGCCGGCACCATGCGCGAGGCGGTCAACGCCTCGGTCCCGATCGCCCTGGCGGCGCTGGCCGGTCTGTGGTCGGAGCGAGCCGGTGTGGTCAACATCGGCCTGGAGGGCATGATGATCCTCGGCACCATCGGCGCCGGTTACTTCGGCTACTGGTACGGGCCCTGGACCGGCATCGTCGGCGCGATGATCTTCGGCATGATCGGCGCCGCGCTGCACGCGCTGGCGACGGTGACGTTCGGCGTCGACCACATCGTCTCCGGTGTCGCCATCAACATCATCGCGCTCGGCACCGCCGCCTTCCTGGCGGACACCTGGTTCTCCGGCCTGCAAGGTGGTGGCCCGACCCAGTCGCCGCCGCTCGACGCCCCGTTGTCGATCACGATCCCGGGGATCTCGGACGCGATGATCACCCTGCAGGACAAGCACTGGTTCGTCGTCTCCGACCTCGCCTCCGTGGTCGCCGCGGTGACCACCGGGCTGTCGACGATGACGATCCTGGCGATCGTGCTGATCGTCGGCAGCGCCCTGCTGCTGTGGCGTACGGCGTTCGGCCTGCGGCTGCGGTCCTGCGGTGAGAGCCCGGTGGCGGCCGAGACGCTGGGCGTCAACGTCTACCGCTACAAGTTCATCGCCGTACTGACCTCCGGCGCCATCGCCGGGGCCGGCGGCGCGTTCATCGCGCTGGTCTCGTCCGGCATCTACCAGAACGGGCAGACCGGCGGCCGTGGTTACATCGGCCTGGCCGCGATGATCTTCGGCAACTGGCGTCCGGCCGGTCTGGTGATGGGCTCGGCCCTGTTCGGCTACACCGACGCGCTCCAGTTGCGGGCCGGCGGCGAGGCGGTCCACGCGCTGCTGATCATCGTCGCGATCATCCTGCTGGGCGTCGCCGTGCTGCAGTACCGCCGCGGACAGAGGATCGCCGCGATCACGTCGCTGGTGATCGCGATCGGCTTCGCGATCTGGTTCTTCACCACCGACGAGGTCCCGGCCGACTTCACCCGGATGACGCCGTACGTGACGACCATCCTGGTCCTCGGGCTGGCCGCCCAACGGCTCCGGATGCCTGCCGCCGACGGACTCAGATATCGACGCGGTCAGGCGGGTTAGCGCCGTGCCGGACGAGCCTTCGACCGTCGACGAGCGTTCGACCGTCGACGAGCGTTCGACCGTCGACCGGTCGGCGACCGTCGACTGGCCGGTGCTCCGGTCGGCCGCGGTCGACGCGATGAGCCGGGCCTACGCGCCGTACTCGCGCTTCCCGGTCGGCGCCGCGGCGCTCGTCGACGACGGGCGGGTCGTGACCGGCTGCAACGTGGAGAACGCGTCGTACGGCCTGGGCCTGTGCGCCGAGTGCGGGTTGGTCTCGGAGTTGATGAACACCGGCGGCGGGCGGCTGATCGCGTTCACCTGTGTCGACGGGCACGGTGACCTGCTGGCGCCGTGCGGACGGTGCCGCCAGTTGCTGTACGAACACGGCGGGCCGGACCTCCTGGTCGAGTCGGCCGGTGGCAGCCGGCCGCTGCGTGAGCTGTTGCCCGACGCGTTCGGGCCCGAGGACCTGGAGGGGTCATGAGCTTCGACGCCGTCGACGTCATCCGCACCAAGCGGGACCGGGGCGAGCTGAGCGACGCTCAGATCGACTGGGTGATCGACGCCTACACCCGCGGCGACGTGGCGGACGAGCAGATGTCCGCGCTCGCGATGGCGATCCTGCTGAACGGGATGAACCGGCGCGAGATCGCCCGCTGGACCGCCGCGATGATCGCCTCCGGGGAGCGGATGGACTTCAGCACGCTGTCCCGGCCAACCGCGGACAAGCACTCCACGGGCGGTGTCGGCGACAAGATCACGCTGCCGTTGGCCCCGCTGGTGGCGGCGTGCGGCGTCGCCGTACCGCAACTGTCCGGGCGGGGGCTCGGCCACACCGGCGGCACGCTCGACAAGCTCGAGTCGATCCCGGGCTGGCGGGCCACTTTGTCCAACGACGAGGTGATGCGGCAACTGGAGGAGGTCGGCGCGGTGATCTGCGCCGCCGGTGACGGGCTGGCGCCGGCCGACAAGAAGCTCTACGCGCTACGGGACGTGACCGGGACGGTCGAGGCGATCCCGCTGATCGCCAGCTCGATCATGAGCAAGAAGATCGCCGAGGGCACCGGCGCGCTGGTGCTGGACGTGAAGGTCGGCTCGGGCGCCTTCATGAAGGACCTGCCCGACGCGCGCGAGCTGGCCGAGACAATGGTTGCGCTCGGCACCGATGCCGGGGTGAAAACCGTTGCCCTGCTCACCGACATGTCCGTCCCACTCGGCCTGACCGCGGGCAACGCCCTGGAGGTCCGCGAGTCCGTCGAGGTTCTGGCCGGTGGCGGACCGGCCGACGTCGTCGAGCTCACCGTCGCCCTCGCCCGGGAGATGCTGGCGGCCGCGGGCGTCACGGACGTCGACCCCGCCGACAAGCTCCGCGACGGTACGGCGATGGACGTCTGGCGCACCATGATCGCGGCCCAGGGTGGCGACACCTCCGCCGACCTGCCGGTCGCGCGGGAGCAGCACGTCGTCCCCGCGCCCTCCTCGGGAATCCTGTCGAAGCTGGATGCCCTGGCCGTGGGTGTGGCCGCCTGGCGCCTCGGTGCCGGCCGCGCCCGCAAGGAGGACCCGGTCTCCCCGGTCGCGGGGATCGAGTGGCACGCCAAGCCCGGTGACCAGGTGGCCGAAGGGCAGCCGTTGCTGACCCTGCACACCGACGACCCGGCCCGCTTCGACCGCGCCCTCGAGTCCCTGACCGACGCGGTCGAGGTCTCGACGTCCTACGAGCCCGGCCCGCTGGTGATCGACCGCATCGGCTGACGTCAGCTGGAGCCGGTGGTCAGGCGGGCTCGCTGTTGCCGGGTAAGGGTTTCGAGGAGGGCGGTGTCGGGGCGGAGGTCGGTGCCGAGGGCACCGGTCTGGCGGACGGTGAGTTCGGCGACGAGGGAGCCGACGACGAAGCTGACCTCCGCGACGGCCTCGGACTGACCGGTCCCGCCGTCGTACTCGACTCGTGCGTCGCTCAGCGCGTTCCGCACCCCGAACCCGGCCTCGTGGGTGTCCTGGCTCCAGAACCCCTGCTGCAGCACCTTCGCCTTGGCCGGTGTCGCCGCCTTGAAGAGTTGCACGGTGAACCGCTTCTTCCTGTCCGGGCTCAACCGGCTGGCGCGGTACCCCTCGACGAACCCGGCGTTCAGCAGCAGCGCCCGGTCCACGGCCGGGTCGGCGGACCAGTTGTCGAGGAACGTGGCGGCGTCGAACGCCCCACCGTCACCCTGCGGACCGGCGACGTACCCGCGCGGCAGTACGACGAGCCCGGCCAGCGTGCCCTTCGGCGCCTTGTCCCGCGTCGCCGTGGGCGCCTTGGTCGCCGACGGTGTCTGCAGAATGCCGGTCGAGGCGCCGGCGTCGCTCCCGCATCCTGTCACGCCGAGCATCAGCGCGGTCACCACGGCGGCGAAGCCTGGCGCAGTCCGCTTCACGGTTCTTCTCCGTCCGACTTCTCACCCCGAGAGCATCACGCCGATCGGATCAGATCCAGGTGAACTCCGCACGAACACCCGGCCAACCATCTCACCCGTCGGCCCGAGCCGGGCGGTTCGGGAAGCTAGTGGGAGCGGGCTTCGGCGAGGAGGGCTTCGATGCGGTGGCGGGCGGGTTTGGGATGCAGGGGTTCACAGCCGGCGTCGAGGCAGCGGCGGACGACGATCGGGTCGTCGCGGAGCAGGAGCAGACCGCGGCGGAGCAGGGTGAACGGCGGTTTGCGGTGCTCCCGCAGGTCCCGGTGGAACCGCCGGACGAAGGTGACGAGCCGGTGGTGCCGGACGCAGATCGCGGCAGCCAGCAGGCCGCGGTCGCGCAGTGCGCGGACGATCTGGTCTGCGAAGATGCCCTCGGCAATGATCAGCGGCGATCCCTGGGTGGACACCGGCCGGTGCCCGACCGTGCCGTCCGCGGCGATGTCGTAGATCGGCAGGTCCGCCGTACCCGTCGTACACAGCGTCTCCAGCGCCGCGACGGCCCGGTCGGCGTCCCACGACCGCGGGTCGTCCCAGTCCACGATGCCGAGCGGGGAGCGCGGCATCGCCGCGTCGTCGCCGTCGCGGTAGAAGTCGTCCAGTCGTACGACGGGCAGTCCGACGAGCTCGGCCAGGTGTGACTTCCCCGTCCCCGAAGGACCCGCTAGCAACACCACACGCGAACTCACCGGCCCATTCTCTGCCACTGCCTGCGGTAACAACCAACCAGCATCCCGCGATATGCGGGTAGACAACCTGAGGAGCCGCCGTGCCGAAGCTGAAACTGGGTGCGGCGTGCTATGCCGTCATCGCGGTCTTCCTGGCTGTATCGGTCGTGGGCGTACTTCGGGGGTGGGGTTCGTATGCGGACGTGCACGGTTGGCCGATCGTCGCGACCGCTGTACTGGATGCGCTCGCGGCTGTGTTGTTCGCGATCGGCGCGGTGACTCGCCGAGGTCGCAGGATGCAGGAGTCGTACTGCGACGGGGTCGCCGAGGCCGAGGTGGAGATCAGAGCAGCGCGCGGCGAAGAGCTTCCGCCTGGGCGGTGAACCAGGTGTTGGTCCGGTCGGTGAGGTCGGCCTCGCCGGTGGTCCAGCGTTGGCGGAACCACGGGTGGCCGGTCTCCGCGCCGCGCCGTACGTAGTCCATGCACCAGCTGTGGTTGTCGGCCGCCGCGTCGACCAGCCGAAGACGGTCGGCCTCACTGAGCCCGTAGGCGTCCGCGAAGCGCCGCAGGCGGGTGAACGTACGGCCGCGGCGTACGTCGGCGATATCGGCGTCCGGGCGCAGCGGCGCCCAGAGCCGGATCGCGGCCGCCACGTCCCACAGCGCCGAGCCCGGTCCGGCCAGGTCGAAGTCGATCAGCGCGACCGCCACCCCGTCCCGGAACACGATGTTGTCCAGGTTCGGGTCGTTGTGGCTGACCAGACCGTCCACGTACTGCGCCGGCACCGGCTCGGCCCACTCGTGACCGTCGGGGGAGAAGTCCGCAACCGCGGAGTGGTAGCGACTCAGCAGGTGGGCCACGCTCTCGAGCGCGGCATCCGTCATCGACCAGGGCGGGTACGGCGCCGTCACCGTCTGGCCTGGTAGGTACGACAGCACCTCGCGGCCCTCCTGGTCGACGCCGAGGAACCGCGGTGCGCCGGAAAAGCCGACCCGCTCGAGGTGCTGAAGCAGTGCGTGTGTCGCCGGACTGCTCGGACGCAGCGGACGACGTACGGTATCGCCGACGCGGACGACCAGACCACGGTTGGCGGTGCCGCCGAGGAGCGCGATTTCTGCCTCACCCATCACTTGCCAAGGATGTCTCGTCCAGCAGCGCCTTGGCGAGCGGGCTGTGGGTGACGACTCCGTTGACCAGACCGCTGCGGACAGCGGCCCGGACGGCCTCGACCTTCGCCATTCCGTAGGGGATCGCGATCACCTCGTCGATCGCCGCCATCTGTGCGGCGCTGATCGCGATCACCCGGTCGGTGACGCGGCTCTGCACCGGCTCGCCGTCCGCGCTGACGAACACCCCCGAGATGTCGGCGGCGACGCCGCGCCGGCGCAACTGCTCACGGGCCTTCTCGTCCATCGCGTCGTACAGCGTCGACTGGCCGGCCGTCCACGAACCGAGCCCGACGACCGCCTTGGTGACGGACTCGAAGTGACTGATCGCCTCGGCCACTTCCGGTTGCTGCCGCAGCGCCCGCGCGGTGGCGGCGTCGGGCACGACGAGCGGTGCGTAGAAGAGGTACGCCGGCCCGCCCGACAGGCGAGCCGTGTGGCGCACGAGCTCGACCGAGTTCGCCTCGACGTCCGGCCGGGTCAGTGCACCGGTGAGCTGGACGACCGGAACCGGGGCCAGCGAGGTCAACTGCTCGGTCATCGCCGTGACGGCCCGGGCCCACGCGAGCCCGAGTACGTCGTCCGCCGTGACGATCTCGGACAACAGGTCCGCGGCCGCCTTGCCGAGCTGGAGCCGGAGCGCGGCCGGATCCTCCTCGGGCGTGTCCACCACGATCGCCCGCCGGAGTCCGAGGGCCTCCTGCAGCCGGGCCGACAGGTCCAGGTCGATCGAACCGGGGTGGCTGATCTCGATCCGCACCAGCCCGCTGCTGCGTGCCTGGTCCAGCAGCCGGGCCACCTTGAACCGGCTCAACCGGAACTCGTCGGCGATCTCGACCTTCGATCGCCCGTCGACGTAGTACCGGCGCGCGATCGACGCGGTCAGCACCAGCTGTGCCGGGCCGAAGGTGCTCGACTCCATGGATCCTCCCCGCCGTCGCTAGCCCCCGCTCATATGAGCAGGCCTGCGCCCTAGTGTTGCACAGACTCTTGACAGGTCAATGGCTTCCCCGGTTCACTCGTCTACGTGAGCAGAGCCCTGCTCAAATGAGCAACCCCTCGGACGGTGAAGGAGCGGCTCGTGTCGGGACAGCGAAAACGCCTCTGGGCGGTCGCGATCGCATTCCTGGTGACTGCGGTCAGCGGCTGTGCCGGGTGGGGCGGCGGTGCGGGCGGCGGCGGGGCCGACAGCATCAACGTGCTGATGGTGAACAACCCGCAGATGGTCGACCTGCAGCAACTGACCGCCGAGCACTTCACGAAGGAGACCGGGATCAAGGTCAACTTCACCGTGCTGCCGGAGAACGACGTCCGGGACAAGATCAGTCAGGAGTTCTCCAGCCAGGCCGGTCAGTACGACGTGGCGTCGCTGAGCAACTTCGAGATCCCGATCTACGCGACCAGCAAGTGGATCGCGCCGCTCTCGGACTACATCGCCAACGACCCGTCCTTCGACCAGGACGACGTACTGAAACCGATGACCGATTCGCTGACCGGTGAGGACGGCAAGATCTACGGCGAACCGTTCTACGGCGAGTCGTCGTTCCTGATGTACCGCAAGGACGTGCTGGCCGCGAAGGGCATCACGATGCCGGCCAAACCGACCTGGCACCAGGTCGCCGAGATCGCGGCCCAGGTGGACAACGCCCAGCCCGGGATGCGCGGGATCTGCCTGCGCGGCCAGCCCGGCTGGGGCCAGTTGTTCGCGCCGCTCACCACGGTGGTGAACACCTTCGGCGGGACCTGGTTCACCGAGGACTGGCAGGCGAAGGTGGACGCACCGGAGTTCACCGAGGCGACCAAGTTCTACGTCGACCTGGTCCGCGCGCACGGCGAGCTCGGCGCACCGCAGGCCGGCTTCACCGAGTGCCTGAACAACACCATCCAGGGCAACGTGGCGATGTGGTACGACGCCACCTCCGCGGCCGGATCGCTGGAGGCGCCGAACTCTCCGGTGAAGGGCAAGATGGGGTACGCGCCGGCGCCGGTCGTGAAGACCGACAGCTCCGGCTGGCTGTACGCCTGGGCCTGGGGCATCCAGGAGGCCAGCAAGAAGAAGGACAACGCCTGGAAGTTCATCTCCTGGGCGTCCGGCAAGGAGTACGAGCAACTCGTCGGTGAACAGCTCGGCTGGTCCCGCGTCCCGGCCGGCAAGCGCGCCTCGACGTACGAGAACCCGCAGTACCTGAAGGAAGCGGCCGCGTTCGCGGAACCGACCCGGCAGGCGATCGAGACCGCCGACCCGCGCAACCCGGGCACCCAGCCGCGGCCGGCGCTCGGGATCCAGTTCGTCGACATCCCGGAGTTCCCGGATCTCGGCACCCAGGTCAGTCAGGACGTCAGCTCGGCGATCGCCGGTCGGATGAGCGTCGAGGATGCGCTGAAACGCGGGCAGGAGCTCGCCGACGACGTCGCCGAGCGCTATCGCTCGCGCGAAGCGAAGTGAGGGGAGCGGTTCACATGTCCGTCGACACTGAAACACGGCCGGGGCGTCGCCATGCCCCTCCGCCGCCTCCGGAGGGCTCCGTGATGCGCAAGACCGGGGACTGGGCCCGGCGGGCGCCGCTGATGCCGGCGCTGGTGTTCATGATCATCGTGACCCAGCTGCCGTTCGTGGTCACCATCATCGTGTCCTTCATGGACTGGAACGCCTACTACCCCGAGGAGCGCGGGTTCGCCGGCGTCGACAACTTCCGCCGCGTGCTGACCGACGCGAACACGCGGAACGCGATCTGGGTGACGATCCTGCTGACCGCCGGCGTCGTCCTGATTAGCCTGGTCCTCGGGCTGCTGATCGCGTTGCTGCTGGACCGGAAGTTCCGCGGTCGCGGCGTGGTCCGGACGATGATGATCACGCCGTTCCTCGTCGTACCGGTGGCCGCGGCCCTGCTGTGGAAGCACGCGCTCTACAACCCGACGTACGGGCTGTTCAACGGCGTGCTGAGGTGGATCTTCGGTGACAACGCGCCGCAGCCGGACTGGATCAGCAACCAGCCGTTGTGGGCGATCATCTTCGCGCTGGTCTGGCAGTGGACGCCGTTCATGATGCTGATCCTGCTGGCGGGGCTGCAGAGCCGTCCGCTGGACGTGATCGAGGCGGCCGGGATCGACGGGGCGAACCAGTGGGAGATCTTCCGCTACATGACGCTGCCGCACCTGCGGCAGTACCTGGAACTGTCCGCGCTGCTCGGCTCGATCTACGTCGTGCAGAACTTCGACGCCGTCTTCACGATCACGTCCGGCGGCCTCGGTACGGCGAACCTGCCGTACACGATCTACCAGACCTTCTACACCGCCCACGACTACGGTCGGGCCTCCGCGGCCGGCGTGATCGTGGTGATCGGCACCATCGTGATCGCGACACTGGCGCTGCGGTCGGTGTCCACGCTGTTCCGAGAGGAGACCGGGCGATGACCGGCCAGGTGACCATGGTGAAGGGGCGGAAGAGCCGCGGCGGATTCGCGTTGACCGGGCTGGCCTGGATCGTCGGGATCCTGTTCGTGCTGCCGGTGCTGTGGATGCTGCTGACGTCGTTCCACTCCGAGGAGGACGCGGCGAAGAACCCGCCCGACCTGGCCGCGCCGCTGACGCTGGACGGCTACCGGTCGTTCTTCGACACCGGGCCGTGGCCGTCGATCGCGAACTCGCTGACCGCGAGCATCCTGTCCACCGCGCTGGTGATCCTGCTCGCGTTCCCGGCGGCGTACGCGCTGTCGATCCGGCCGGTGCGCAAGTGGACCGACGTCCTGTTCTTCTTCCTGTCCACCAAGATGCTGCCGGTGGTGGCCGGCCTGCTGCCGATCTACCTGTTCGCGCAGTCGGTCCGGTTCCTGGACAACATCTGGCTGCTGATCATCCTCTACACCTCGATGAACCTGCCGATCGCGGTCTGGATGCTGCGCAGCTTCCTGTCCGAGGTGCCGGTGGAGATCCTCGAGGCCGCCTCGGTCGACGGCGCCAACCTGTCCCGCACGCTGCGATCGGTGGTCGCGCCGGTGGTGACACCGGGCATCGCGTCCGCGGCGCTGATCTGCTTCATCTTCAGCTGGAACGAGTTGCTGTTCGCCCGGGTGCTGACCGGCACGGTGGCGCAGACGGCCCCGGTGTTCTTGACTGGGTTCGTGACCAGCCAAGGACTGTTCCTCGCCAAAGTCTGTGCCGCGTCGATCGTGGTGTCGCTGCCGGTGCTGATCGCCGGGTTCGCCGCCCAGGACAAACTCGTCCAGGGGCTGTCGCTGGGGGCGGTCAAGTGACTGTGCTCTCGTCGAAGGTTCTGGATGCCCTGGGCAACGAGGTCGGTGTGCCGTCGTACGACCGGACGGCGGTACGCCCGGGGATCGTGCACTTCGGGGTCGGCGGTTTCCACCGGGCCCACCAGGCGATGTACCTGGACCGGTTGATGAACGACGGCAAGGCGCTCGACTGGGGCATCGTCGGGGTCGGCGTACTGCCGCAGGACCGGCGGATGTACGACGTACTGACCGCGCAGGACCACCTGTACACGCTGGTGGTGAAGTACCCGGACGGGACGCTCGAGCCGCGGGTGATCGGGTCGATCGTGGACTACCTGTTCGCGCCCGACGACCCGTCGGCGGTGCTGGACCGTCTCGTCGACCCGGCGACCCGGATCGTGTCCCTGACGATCACCGAGGGCGGGTACCACGTCAACCAGGTGACCGGGGAGCTCGACACCTCGGACCCGGGGCTGACGGCGGACCTGGAGCCGGGTGCCACGCCGGTCAGCGTCTTCGGGTTCATCGTCGAGGCGCTGGCGCGGCGGCAGGCGGCCGGGGTGGCGCCGTTCACGGTGATGTCGTGCGACAACATCCCCGGCAACGGGCACGTCGCACGGAAGATGCTGGCGTCCTTCGCGCGACTCAAGGACCCGGACCTCGCGGAGTTCCTGGAGACCGAGGTGCGGTTCCCGAACTGCATGGTGGACCGGATCACCCCGGTGACCTCGGACTCGGACCGGGCGGCGCTGGCGGAGCGGTTCGCGGTCGAGGACGGCTGGCCGGTGGTGTGCGAGCCGTTCACGCAGTGGGTGCTGGAGGACGACTTCGGTGGCGATCGGCCGCCGTATGAGGACGTCGGCGTTCAGCTCGTCGACGACGTGGAGCCGTACGAGCTGATGAAGCTACGGCTGCTGAACGCGAGTCACCAGGCGCTCTGCTACCTGGGCTACCTGGCCGGCTACCGCTACGCGCACGAGGTCTGCCAGGACAAGCTGTTCGTCGACTTCCTGCTGGGCTACATGGACGTCGAAGGTACGCCGACCTTGCCGCCGGTGCCCGGGGTCGACCTCGATCGCTACAAGCATCAGCTGATCGAGCGGTTCGCGAACCCGGAGGTGCGGGACACGCTCGCCCGGTTGTGCGCGGAGAGCTCGGACCGGATCCCGAAGTGGTTGCTGCCGGTCGTCCGTGAGCAGTTGGCGGCCGGGCGGGAGATCAAGCGATCGGCGCTGGTGGTCGCAGCCTGGGCGCGGTACGCCGAGGGCGTCGACGAGCAGGGCGAGCCGATCGTGGTGGTGGATCGGTTGAAGGACAAGGTCATGGAGCGGGCGCGGCACAACCGGGAGAACCCGCTGGTGTTCATCTCGGATCCGGACCTTTTCGGTGACCTGGCCTCGGATCCGCGCTTCGTCGCGGAGTACACCTCGGCTCTGCGGTCGCTGCACGAACGCGGCGCCCGGGCGGCCCTCGAAGACCTGGCGGGTTGATGGCTGTCGACGATGCCACCATGCGGGTGGCCGTACTGCGTGGCGTCGGCGACGTGGTCACGGAGCGGCGAGCAGCGCCGCGCCCGGGGCCCGGCGAGGTCCTGGTGAAGGTGGCCGCCGTCGGGGTGTGCGGGTCCGACACGCACTACTTCGACCACGGCCGGATCGGCAGGTTCGTCGTCGATCAGCCCCTCGTCCTCGGGCACGAGGCGTCGGGGGTCATCGTCGAGCTCGGCCCGGGAGTGACCGGCCGGACGATCGGCGACCGGGTGTCGATCGAGCCCGGCCGGCCGGACTTCACCTGCGAGCAGTGCCTCGCCGGCCGGTACAACCTGTGTCCGGACATGCGGTTCTTCGCGACCCCACCGATCGACGGCGCCTTCGCCGAGCTGGTCGTCGTACATCAGGCGATGGCGCACGTCGTACCGGACAGCGTGAGCGACGAGGCGGCGGCCCTGTTGGAGCCGTTGTCGGTGGCTGTCTGGGCCTGCGGCAAGGGCAGGGTGGGTGCCGGTTCCCGGGTGCTGGTCGCCGGCGCCGGAGCGATCGGACTGCTGTGTGTCCAGGTCGCGCGGGCGCTCGGCGCGACCCGGATCGCGGTCTCCGACGTGAATCCCGCACGCCTCGCGGTGGCGTCGGAGCTTGGTGCCACCGACGTGATCGACGCCCGTACGGCGAGGTTGGCCGAGCTGGACTGGTCGCCGACGGTGTTGCTCGAGTGCTCGGGTCATCCACCCGTCGTCGCCGAGGGCATCCGCGCTCTCGCCGCGGCCGGCCGTGCCGTCCTCGTGGGGATGGGTGGCGACGAACTGCCGTTGCCGCTGTCGTACGTGCAGGAGCATGAGATCGAGGTGACCGGGACCTTCCGCTACGCGAACACCTGGCCGACGGCGATCGACCTGGTGGCGAGCGGCCGCGTCGATCTGGACCGGCTGGTGACGAGCCGGCACGGACTGGAGCAGGCGCCGGAGGCGCTGGCCGCGTCGCGCCGGGACCCTGCGGCGATCAAGGCCATGGTCCGTCCCGGAGGGTGAGCGGTCCCTGGACCCCCGGCACCTGCGGCCACACCCGGTCCGGCTGCGGGTGCCGGGCCGCTTGTGGACAGCGCCGTACGCGGTGTGGCGCGGGCGGTTAGGGTTGGTTCCGCCCGCGCTCACGAGGAGGCCGAAACATGAGTCAACCAAGGCTTGTCGCCGGTGTGGACTGTTCCACGCAGGCGACGAAGGTGGTCGTGTGCGACGCCGACTCAGGCGAGGTATTGCGGGAAGGTCGCGCACCGCATCCGGACGGGACCCAGGTGGATCCGGCCGAGTGGTGGAAGGCGTGGGAGATCGCGTCCGACGGGTTGCTCGACGGCGTCGAGACGATCTCGATCGGCGGTCAGCAGCACGGCATGGTCCTGCTGGACGACACCGGTGAGGTCGTCCACCCGGCCGTGCTGTGGAACGACACCTCGTCCGCCGACGCCACGGTCGAGCTCGTCTCGGAGCTCGGTGGTCCGTCGGAATGGGTTGCGGCGATCGGTTCGGTGCCGGTGCCGAGTTTCACGGTGACCAAACTGCGGTGGGTCCGCCGGGCCGCGGCCGATGCGGCGGCTCGTGCGTCGGCCGTCGTACTGCCGCATGACTGGCTCACGCACCGGCTGGCTGCCGACCGTCGCGGGATCGACGGGATCAGCACCGACCGCGGCGACGCGTCCGGGACGGGCTGGTGGTCGCCGTTCACGAACGACTACCGGCCGGACCTGGTCGAGCTTGCCTTCGGGCGGTCGCTGCAGTTGCCGCGCGTTGCCGGGCCCGCGGAGATCGTCGGGCAGACCGCCTCCGGTGCCGCGCTTGCCGCCGGCACCGGTGACAACATGGCGGCCGCTCTCGGGCTGAACTTGCAGCCGGGTGACGTCGCGGTTTCCCTCGGCACGAGTGGTACGGCGTTCGCCCGGTCGGCGACCCCGACCTCGGACGCCAGCGGGCTCGTCGCCGGCTTCGCCGACGCCACCGGCGGATACCTGCCGCTGGTCTGCACGCTGAACGCAGCCCGGGTCCTGTCCGCCACGGCTGAACTGCTCGGCATGGACCTCGAGACGTTCAACGAGGCCGCGCTGACCTCGTCCGGCTCGAACGGCCTCGTGCTGCTGCCGTACCTGGATGGGGAACGTACGCCGGACCTGCCGCATTCGACCGGTCTGATCTACGGACTGACCCGGGCGACGATGCAACCCCAGACGATGGCCCGGGCCGCCGTCGAGGGTCTGCTGTGCGGCCTGGCCGACGCTGTCGACGCCCTCCGCGCTCAGGGTCTTCCCGTCCAGCGCGTCCTGTTGCTGGGCGGTGCGGCCCGGTCCCGGGCCGTCCAAGCCCTGGCCCCGGCCCTCCTCGGCGCCGAGGTCATTCTCCCCGAGCCGGCCGAGTACGTCGCCCTGGGCGCCGCCCGCCAAGCCGCCTGGGCACTCTCCGGCGCCGACACCCCACCCACCTGGCAGATCCCCACCGGCAAACCCGAACCCTCCACCATGACCGACGCCGAGGCCGCCACCGTCCGCGCCCTCTACTCCCACGTCCTCACCAACACCCGCCCCGTCCTCTCCACCCCCTACAACCGCTGACAACCCGTACGCCGTACACCCGGAGCCGATCGGGTGCGCGCTACGTCGTACGCCTGAAACGGGGTGGTGGGAACAGTGGCAGAGCCTTCGACGAAGAACCGGCACGGAAAGCGGCGCTGGCGACGTCGCACCCGAGGGCGGTGGCACTTCGACCGCGTGGGCTTGATGTGTGTCGTCGCTGCCGTCGTCTTGGCGGGGGTCGGGTACTCCGAGATCGAGGACCTCTATCTGCTCCAGCGACGGGGCGTGGTTGTCGAGGCGAAGGTTGTCGACGAGTACCAGGCTGGGAGGTCGGCCGAGCGGATCGACGTGCGGTTCGTGACCCGGGACGGCCTGACTGTCGAGACCAGCACCTCGAATTACCTGGAGGCCGAGACCGGTAAGACCATTCAGGTGGTCTACGACCCGGCCGAGCCGACTCGCCTCCAGGCCGCCGACTACGGTTTCGATTACTGGCTGCCAGGCGTGTTCTTCGGCGGTTCGTCACTCGTGATGCTCACTATCGGCACTTTCCGGTTCCGCGGCGGACGACGCCGAGCCGCTGCGTGTCCGCAGGCGAAGCCGTGAGTGGGGCGCGATCTCACTTTGGCGGCAGGGGACAACACCCTGAGGACACGCAGCCGTCAAGCGGCAGCAAGGTGTCACGGCCCGGATTGTTCCCCCGGCTAGGTGACACTCGGGGTGCGGCGATGTGGAGGTGGGGTGGATGGCGGGCGGGGTGTTGCCTCCTGTGCCTGACCAGTTCGGGGAGCCGAGGCCGCCTGCCGCGCCGCGGGTGGTGGGGGCCTGGGATGCCGAACGGTTCCGGGTGACGGCGGCTCACCATCAGGTCGCCGACCGGTTGTTCGTTCCGTCCACCGGGCAAGGTGATCCCCTGCTCGAGAGCGTTGCGGCTCGGCGCCCGAGCGGACGGTGGCGGTGGGCCGTGTTGGCTGCGCTCGTGGCCGTGCTGCCGGTGAGCGTCGTACAAGCCGTCATCATGTGGTTCGCCGCGGGGGATCGGCCGCTTCATTACCTGATCTTGGCGGGAATTGTGGCCGGCGCGATGCTGCTGTTCTTCTGGCGCGCCGCTTCAGACCCGACCGTCATCCTGCGTGCGGGCGCTCGCTCCGTCGCCGAAGTCGACGCGGACGGGGACGGCCTCGACCTGCCGCTCTACGAACTGCGCTCGATCAGCGTCACCGACTCGATCCGGGGCCGAGCGCTGCGGATCGTCGGGCCGAACAACCAGCGGCTCACCCTCCCACTCGGCTTACTGGAGTCGAACCAACAGCTGTGGGACCTCGTCTACAACGGCATCCGGCACTCGGCCTCCGCCGGTGCGGAGATCGATTCACGGACCCGGCAACTGTTGAAGCTTTAGAGCGGGTCTGCCACGTGGCGGGGGCCGAGGGGGTCTTCTGTGGGTGGCGTCGGGGTGCGTCGGGTGGCGTTGGTGAGGGAGCGTTCGGGGAGCCAGATGACGAAGGTGCTGCCGACACCCACCTCCGAGTGGAGGGCGACGGTCCCGCCGTGGGATTCGGCGATCTGGCGGACGATCGCGAGACCGAGTCCGGCGCGGCGCTGACCGGTCGACGGCACGGTCGCGGGCGGCTGGCGCTGGCCGGAACGGTAGAAGCGGTCGAAGACGCGGTCGGCGTCCTCGGCGGCGATCCCGGGACCTTCGTCGCGTACGGCGATCCAGGCCCAGCCGTTGCGGCTGCCGACAGCCAGCACCAACTCGCTTCCACCGCGGGCCAGCCGGACCGCGTTGGAGAGCAGGTTGTCGACCGCCCGCCGCAGCGCGGACGCGTCCCCGGCAGCGATCGGCCCCGGCGACAGACGCCGTACGACGTGTAGTTCGCGATCGGCCGCCAGCAGTTCGTACTCCTCCGCCGCCTCGCCGGCGATCGCGGCCAGGTCCACGTCGGCGTCGACGAACGCCGGTGACGAACGGCGGGCCGACGCGAGCAGGTCCTCGACGAGCCGGGTCATCCGCTGGATCGCCCGGCTCACGATCGCGATCGCCTGGGCCCGGTCCTCGTGCGTGGTGTCGTCGTGTGCGAGGACCGCGTCGACGTTCGCCTGGATCACCGCCAAGGGATTGCGCAGCTCGTGCGACGCGTCGTCCACCAACTGCCGTTGCGCCACGAACGCCGACTCGAGCCGGTTGAGCATGTCGTCGACGGTGTCGGCCAGGTTCCGCAACTCGTCCCGCGGTCCGTCCAGCGCGATCCGCCGGGACAGGTCGGTGGCCGAGATCTCCTGGGCGGTCGCGGTGATCCGCCGTACCGGACGCAGCGCCCGGCCCGACAACCACCAGCCGGTGCCGAGACTGACCAGGAACAGCGCGCCCATCCCCGCCGCCGAATAGTTCCGCAGCGACTGCAGGGTCTGGTAGTTGACCGCGGACTCGATGCTGGACAGCTCCGCGGCCTCGATGACGTGGCCTTCCTTGACCTTCAGGTTCCCGTTCGAGTCCTTGTAGACCTTGTTGACGGTGATCGGGTTCAGCGGCTTCGGGTCCAGGTAGGCCGACAGCGCGACGTACACGCCACCGAGCAGCAACGCCGACAACGCGATCAGTACGGCGGAATACGTCAACGTCAGCCGGAACCGGATCGTCTGAGCCCAGGGCGGGATCTTGGCACGCAGCGATTTCATGAGTCACCTCTGAGGCGGTAGCCGCGGCCGATGACGGTTTCCAGGACGGGTTCTTCGCCTTCCTGGGTGAGTTTGCGGCGCAGCGTTCCGACCGTCACCCGGACGCTCTGCGTGAAGGGGTCCGCGTTCTCGTCCCAGACGTGCTCGAGGAGTTCCTCGGCCGAGACCACGTGACCGGGTCGCGACATCAGGTACCGCAGTACGCCGAACTCCTTGAGCGTCAACGGAAGTTCTCGCCCGGCCCGGGTCGCGAGGTGGCGGGACGAGTCGAGCACCAGGTCGCCGACGTGCAGCTGCGTCGTTCCGTTCGTGACGTCGCGGCGCAGCAGGGCGCGGATCCGGGCGAGCAGCTCGACCAGCGCGAACGGCTTGGTCAGGTAGTCGTCCGCGCCCTCGTCGAGCCCGCGGACCCGGTCCGCCAGCGAGGCCCGCGCGGTCAGCATCAGCACCCGCAGTTCCCGGCCGGACGCCACCTCGATCTCACCCCGGCGTACGGCGCGGCACAGGTCGAGGCCGCTGGTGTCCGGCAGGGTGATGTCCAGGATCGCCAGGTCGTACGCCGTGGTCGCGAGCTTCTCCATCGCCTCGGCACCGGTCGTCGCCGTGTCCACGGCATAGCCGGCCCGGCCGAGTCCGGAGCGCAGCGCGCTGACCAGGCCTTCCTCGTCCTCCACCACCAGTAGTCGCACGACACCAAGGTAGCCGTCGGCGCGGTGTCGTCCAGCCTGCTCTTTCGCCGGACTTTCGTTCTGCTTTCCGGTCGTTTTCGCACTCCTTTGATGGTCTTGGGGCCAATCGACGAGAAGGAGTTCTTGATGAACGTCCCAGGTAAACGGCTCGTACTCGGTGCCGCCGTCGCGATGGCGGCACTCGGCGTCGGCGGGATCGCGTACGCGGCGACCGACGACCCGGCACCCGAGCAGGGCTACGTGACCATCGAGGAGGGCGCCACCTCCCCGTCGCCGGGCACCGGCTCGGAGAACGCCACCCCGGGTACGCCGAACGACGGCAGCGCCGGCCGCGACGGCTACGACTGCCCGGAGAAGAACGGACAGGGCCAGGGCGAGGGCCAGCAGGGTCAGGCCCAGCCGTCGCAGCCGCAGACCCAGCCCGAGCAGACCCAGCCGGACGCGGCCGAGAACGCATGACAGACGCGGACCCAACCGCCCTGGGCTCCCCGGATCCGGGTGTCCTGAGACGCCCGGATCCGGGGGCGAGGCCCCGGCTTTCGGAGTTCGAGCGGAGAGATCACATGGAGGTAGGTGTGGAAAGGCAAGAGGCTCGGCGGGGTGAGGTCGGGGTTTCGTCGGCCTTGCTCGAGCATGCGTTGTTCGAGGTGAAGCGGGTCGTCGTCGGCCAGGACCATCTGGTGGAGCGGATGCTGGTCGGCCTGCTGGCCCGCGGTCACTGCCTGCTGGAGGGTGTGCCCGGCGTCGCGAAGACGCTCGCGGTGCGGACGCTGGCCGAGGTGATCGGCGGTCGGTTCGCGCGGCTGCAGTTCACCCCGGACCTGGTCCCCGGCGACATCATGGGCACCCGGATCTGGCGGCCGTCGGCGGAGGGGTTCGACACCGAACTCGGCCCGGTGTTCGCGAACCTGGTCCTCGCCGACGAGATCAACCGGGCACCGGCGAAGGTGCAGTCGGCGTTGCTCGAGGCAATGGCCGAGCACCAGGTGAGCATCGGCGGCACCAGCTACCGGCTGCCGGACCCGTTCCTGGTCCTCGCGACCCAGAACCCGATCGAGTCCGACGGCGTGTACGCACTGCCCGAGGCGCAGCGGGACCGGTTCCTGCTGAAGATCACCGTGGACTACCCCAGCCCGCTCGAGGAGCTCACCATCCTGCAGCGGATGAGCTCGCACCGGCCGCACGCGAACGGCGTGCTCACGCCGGAGCAGGTCGCTCAGTTGCAGGCGGCAACGGATGACGTGTTCGTCCACAACGCGGTCGCGGAGTACGTCGTACGCCTGGTGCATGCGACCCGGGTTCCGCAGCAGTACGGCATCGACGATCTGCAAGGCGTGCTGGAGTTCGGTGTCAGTCCCCGGGCGACGCTGGGTCTGGTCGCCGCCGGACGGGCGCTGGCGTTGCTGCGCGGGCGGGACTACGTCCTGCCGGCCGACGTGTACGACGTCGCACTCGACGTCATGGCGCATCGTCTGGTCCTCACCTTCGACGCCCTCGCCGACGGAGTCGACCCTCGTTCCGTCGTCTCCCGCATCCTGCACACCGTCGAGCAGCCACACGTCGTCCCGGCGGACGATGCCCAGGGGTCGGCGGCATGACCGACACGGGTCCCGACCTGATCAAGGGGCGGGAGCGCGCTTTGCGGACGCTGGAGCTTTCGGTGAAGCGGAAGCTGGAAGGGTTCCTGCACGGTGAGATCACCGGGCTGCGGAGCGGTCCGGGCAGCGAGCCGAACGAGGCGCGTCCGTACCAGGCCGGCCAGGACGACGTCCGCCGGATGGACTGGAACGTCACCGCCCGTTCGCTCGAGCCGCACGTCCGTGCCCCGCTGGCCGAGCGGGAGCTGGAGACCTGGGCGTTGCTCGACGCATCGGCCAGCATGGACTTCGGCACCGCGCTCAGTGAGAAGCGGGACCTCGCGATCGCCGTGGTCGGGGCGGTCGGCCTGCTCGCCGACCGGCCCGGCAACCGGCTCGGCGTCCGCATCGCCGTCGGGGACCACCTGTCCCGGGTCCCCGACGTCGGTGGGGCCGCGGCACTCCGCCGTACCCTCAGAACGCTGTTGTCGTTGCCTAGGGCAACTCCCGGCGAGCACCCGGCCGTCCCGCTCGGCGCGGCCGTCACCCGGTTCAACCGCGAGCACCCGCGCCCCGGGCTGCGCGTGGTCGTCTCCGACTTCCACGACGACACCTGGGCGGACCCGTTGCGCCGGCTGGCCGCCCGGCACGAGGTGATCGCCGTCGAGGTGCTGGACCCGCGCGAACTCGAACTCCCCGAGGTCGGCCTGCTCACGCTGGTCGACCCGGAGACGGGCCGGCGGCGCGAGGTGCAGACCAGCAGCAAGAGACTGCGCCGGCGGTACGCCGACGCGATGACAGCCAAACGTGAACAGACCGCTCGCGACCTCCGGGCCGCCGGCGCGGCGCACCTCGTCCTGCGGACCGACACCGACTGGGTCCGCGACGTGGCCGCCTTCGCCACCGCCCGCCGGCGAGCGAGCATCCGCCGGAACCCGATGGGAAGGACCGGTATCCGATGAGATTCGAGCAACCCCTGTGGCTCTGGCTGCTGGTGCTGGTGGCGGCGCTGATCGCCGCCTACCTGGTCGCCCAGCGCCGCCGCAGCAAGTACGCCGTCCGGTTCGCGACCCTGCCGATGCTGGAGAAGGTCGCACCGACCCGGCCCGGCTGGCGCCGGCACGCGCCGGCCGTCGCGTTCCTGGCCGCACTGACCGTGCTGACGATCGCGATCGCCCGGCCGGTCGCCGACATCCGGGTGCCCCGTGAACGCGCCACCGTCGTGGTGGCGATGGACATCTCCAACTCGATGGCGGCCACCGACGTCGCGCCGAATCGGTTCGACGTGGCCAAGAGCGCCGCGGTCGAGTTCGTCCAGGAGTTGCCGGACCAGTTCAACGTCGGCCTGGTCTCGTTCGCCCGGACCGCGACCGTGGTCGCACCGCCGAGCACCAATCACCAGGCCACGATCGACGCGATCAACAGCCTCTCGATGACCGACAGCACGGCGATCGGCGACGCCGTCCTGACCAGCCTGCAGGCGGTTCGCTCGATCGATCCCGAGGACCCGCCGCCGGCCCGGATCGTGCTGCTGTCCGATGGCGCGAACACCTCCGGCCGCCCGATCGACGAAGCGGTCGAGGCCGCGACGCAGGCCGCCGTACCGGTGTCGACCATTGCCTTCGGGACACCGGACGGCACCGTGGACATCGACGGACGGACCATCCCGGTCCCCGCCGACACCGAGGCGCTGGAACGCCTCGCCGACGCGACCAGCGGTTCCGCGTACTCCGCCGAGAGCGACGAGGAACTGCGAAACGTCTACTCCGACCTCCAGTCGTCGATCGGCTGGACCACCGAACCACGCGAGATCACCAACCTGGTGGCGGGAATCGCCCTGGTCGCGGCGTTGCTGGCCGCGCTGGCCTCGCTGCTCTGGTTCTCGCGCCTCCCCTGAGTCGTGAGCGCCAGCCGTGAACGCCTCCCTCGAGCCGTGAAGGAGCCTTTGATGAGCCCTCATCTCGGTCACCCGTTCCGCGGGCCGCACTACGCGCCCGGTCCACCCCCTGCGCAGCCGGTGCCCGCACCGGCGCCGCAGGGCCCGTTCTCCGTCACCCCGGCTTCCGCTGGGTCGGCTCCCCCCTCTCCGGCCGCGGCACCTCAGGCCGGGGTGACGGACCCCCCTCCCGTCTCCGCCGGAAGTACGGCGGCACGTCGCGGGCGGATCCTGGTCGCCAGCGTCGCGCTGTCGATCGTGGCCGGCGGGCTGGCCGGCGCGGTCACGGGATCGCGTGATCCCGAGTCCGCGGCGGTCGAACTGCCCCAGGCGGCCGCACCACCCGCGGCCGCCCAGGGCTCCATCACCGCGGCGGCGGCGAGTGTGCTGCCCGGTGTGGTGTCGGTGCGGGCCGGCCGGGCGACCGGGTCCGGGTTCGCGATCGACCAGCAGGGGCACGTGGTCACCAACGCACACGTGGTGGAAGGAGCGAGCGATGTGTCGCTGGTCCTGTCGAACGGCCGGCGGGTCGACGCCGAGGTCATCGGGTCGGACGAGGACAACGACCTCGCCGTACTCCAGGTCTCGGCCGCCGACGCCGAGGGACTGCGCGCGCTCACGCTCGGCCGGTCCGCACAGTTGCGGGTCGGCGACCCGGTGCTGGCCGTCGGCTCACCGCTCGGCCTGGAAGGAACGGTGACCGCGGGGATCGTCAGCGCGGTCGACCGGCAGGCGCGGTTCGGTGACAACGGCAACCGTCAGTCGGCGATCCAGACCGACGCCGCGATCAACCCGGGCAACTCGGGCGGCCCGCTCGTCAACACCGCCGGTCAGGTGGTCGGCGTCAACACCGCGATCGCCACCCTCGGCACCACCTCCCGCTCCGGCAACATCGGCATCGGCTTCGCCATCCCCGTAGACCGCATGAAAACAATCGTCGAAGGCCTCATCAACTGACCCCCGGCCGAACTGACCGCCTCCGGCGGCGGGTCGCCCCCGGCGAACCGACCGCCTGCGGCGGTGAGTGTGGGAGGCCGGCGGACCGGCGAACCGACCGCCTGCGGCGGTGCGGGTAGGGGAGGCCGATGGACCGCCTCCTGCGGCGGAGGGTGGGGAGGCCGGTGGACGGCGTGGAGGCCGTCGTGGGGGCTCGTCGACCAACCTCCAACTCCCACCCACCCACCGCACCACCCACCCACCGCACCACCCACCCACCGCACCACCCACCCACCGCACCACCCACCCACCGCACCACCCACCCACCGCACC
>NZ_BAAGPM010000063.1:0-1277 GCF_054784135.1 Kribbella swartbergensis | reverse complement strand
CGCGGTGCTTCCTGACCGCAGGCCCTGATGTTTTGCGCTGGAAGCTGGTCCCTCTCACGTTATCGCGCTCGACTGACGCAAGACAATACCACGGGTTTTCCAGATCTGGCGGTCCATGTCCGCTTTGGCTTCACATCATTTCATCATCACCGTGCCAACTGGAATGCCCTACGGGCAAAACGTTTGAATTGGTCGCCTATGCCGCCGATGCGGCAACTCCCTGGCTCCCGGGCTCGTAAGCCGTGCTCCTGGCCATCACAGCCCAGGCGATCCGAGCCATCTTGTTGGCCAGCGCGACGGCCACCACCTTGAATGGCTTCTTAGCCAGGAGGCTTCGGGCCCAGTCCGCCACTGTTGTCCTGGTCTTGCCGGACTTCATGCTGTAGAGCGCCGCGTGCGCGCCGACGACCAGCAGCTTGCGCAGGTGCCGGTTGCCCATCTTGGAGATGGAGCCAAGCCGCGCCTTGCCGCCGGTTGAGTGCTGCCGGGGCACGAGGCCAAGATAGGCGGCAAACTCCCGGCTGCCCTGAAACAGGCTGGCATCTGGAACACTGGCCGAGAGACAGGAGGCCACAATCGGGCCGATGCCGGGAATGGTGGCCAGTCGGATGCTCACCGGATCGCTGCGGTGGGCGGCCAGGATGGCTTTGTCGAGTTTGGCAATCTGCGCCTCAATCCCGAGCAGCATCGCCGCCAGAGGCTGGAGTGCGACCCGGGCCATCGCGGGGAGGTCAGGGCTGGCGTCATCATGAATGAGGGCAATCAGCTGGCGTGTGTTGCGAGCGCCTTGGGCGACGACGATGCCCAGCTCTGCAAAGTGACCGCGCAGGGCATTGATCAGGGCGGTTCGCTGGCCAATCAGGAGATCGCGAGCTCCATGCAGCATCAGGGTGCTCTGCTGCTGCGGGCTCTTGACCGGAACGAAGCGCATCGAGGGCCGCGTGACGGCCTCGCAGATCGCAGCCGCGTCCGCGGCATCGTTCTTCTGCCGGCGCAAATACGGCTTCACGTATGCGGGTGGGATCAGACGGACATCATGGCCGAAGGCCGTGAGCGTGCGCGCCCAATGGTGAGCGGTCGCGCAGGCTTCCAGCCCGATCAGGCAAGGTGGAAGCGTGCTGAAGAAACCTGGGACTTGGCTGCGGCGTAGCGCCTTGCGCAGGACGATCTTTCCACTTCTGTCGACGCCGTGCAGCTGGAAGACGTTCTTCGCGATATCAAGGCCGATCGTGGCAATCTCAGGCATGGTCAGTGGCTCCGCTCCGGGTTCTTGGACA
>NZ_BAAGPM010000062.1:0-617 GCF_054784135.1 Kribbella swartbergensis | reverse complement strand
GGCACTCGATCAGCTGACGAAGCGCTTCGAGCTGAACGTCTCGTCCCTGACGCGGGGCCTCTCGTCGGCTGCCACCGAGATGGAGGCCACCGCCCAGAGCATGACGGCGGTGGCAAGCCAGACCACGCAGCAATCGGTCACCGTCTCGTCCGCCGCCCAGCAGACCTCCGCCAACGTGCAGACGGTGGCGGCCGCCACCGAGGAGCTGTCGATCTCGATCCGGGAGATCGCCTCCCAGGTGGCGCAGTCCTCGCAGATCGCCGACCGGGCCGTCCAGGGTGCCCGGCGCACCGATGCGGCGGTGCAGGACCTGGCCACCACGGCGGCCAAGATCGGCGACGTGGTGCAGCTGATCAACACCATCGCGGGCCAGACCAACCTCTTGGCCCTCAACGCCACCATCGAGGCGGCGCGGGCGGGCGAGGCCGGCAAGGGCTTTGCCGTGGTGGCCACCGAGGTGAAGGAACTGGCGAGCCAGACGGCCAAGGCCACGGAGGAAATCTCGGCTCAGATCGGTTCGGTGCAGCAGGCCACGCAGCAGACGGTCTCCGCCATCCAGGAGATCGCCCGCACGATCACCGAGATGAGCCAGATCTCGACCTCGATCGCCGCCGCCA
>NZ_BAAGPM010000061.1:0-727 GCF_054784135.1 Kribbella swartbergensis | reverse complement strand
AGTTCACAGCCAGCCGGTCGTATCGCGTTGCGATCCGCTTCCAATTCTTGAGATGGCCGAACATCCGCTCAATCACGTTACGGCGTCGGTATGCGGCGCGATTGAGCGGATGGGCAACGGCACGAGCAGCACGGCCCGGAATGACAGCTTCGATGCCCTTGTCTTCGAGCCACGTGCGGAGCCGATCCGCATCATAGGCTTTGTCAGCGATGAGCCGCCTGGTCGGCGCCAGAGCCTCGAGTATCGGCATAGCCATTGTGATGTCGGCCACGTTGCCCGGCGTTAGCGCGACGGCAAGGATCCGGCCACGACCATCGGCCAGACAATGGATTTTCGTTGTTCGGCCGCCGCGCGAGACGCCGACCGCTTGCGCGAGCTCCCCCCTTTTCCGCCTGACGCCGAGCAGTGGGCCTTCACGTTGGAACTGTCGAGTGCCAGTTCCTCGGGAATGGGGCCAGCAGCTGCGACTTTGGCGAAGATGCGCTGCCAAACGCCGCGTCGCGCCCAGCGGGTGTAGCGATTGTAGATGGTTTTGGCTGGTCCGTATTCAGGCGGCACATCGCGCCAGCGCCCACCTGTTTTGAGGATATGGAGAATCCCGCTGATCACCCGCCGGTCATCCACGCGGGGCTTGCCCGGCTGGTCGTGCGGCAGATGTGGCTCCAAGGCCGCCCAGGCCTCGTCAGACAGCCAGAATAGATCGCGCATGACCTTCTCCCACCGCGTA
>NZ_BAAGPM010000060.1:0-667 GCF_054784135.1 Kribbella swartbergensis | reverse complement strand
AGATCGGCGGCGAGCGCTTTTGTGTTTTTCGCACCAGCCGGTCGAAATCGCGCCTGAACTTCCTGTCGCTGCTGCGGGCCGGCTGTGACGACTATGTCGTCAACGAAGCCGCCCTGGACTATCTGCGGGCGCAATCCGTCGAGGCCGCCGTGATCGCCCGGTTGAGCAAGCTCCAGGGCCAAGTCTTCAACTCGCAAATGGAGTGGTGGCAGCATCTGCTGCAGTGCTCGATCAACATCTTCGACCGGCCTCTGCTGCAGTCGCTAGACGAAGCCGCCACCTGGGGTGCGCTCCGGCATCACGGGCTGCTGGAGAACACGGTCGTGGTCTCTGACGATGCCGGCCAGTTCCGGGTTGCCACGCATGCCCTGTGCTGGGTTCATGCCGAGCGCCACCTCGAGAAGCTGATGCCAGCCTCGCCCAAGCAGGCGAAAGCCGTTGAGCTGGTCCGCGCGGCGATCTGGTGCTTTTATCGTAGCCTGAAGCTGTGGAAGCAGAGTCCCTCACCGGGCGCCGAGGCGTCATTCCGGCACCAGTTCAACCGGATCTTTGGCCAGCGCACGGGCTACAAGGACCTTGATGAGTTGCTGGCCCGGTTGGCGCGGCGCAAAGCCGAGTTGCTGCGGGTGCTTGAGCGTCCCGAGATCCCGCTGCACACCAACGCCTC
>NZ_BAAGPM010000059.1:0-5399 GCF_054784135.1 Kribbella swartbergensis | reverse complement strand
CAGCGGGTACGGGGTCGGCGTCTGCTCCGGAGCGCGAGGCGGGTGGGGTGTGCTCGGGTGCGTGATCCTCGGCGGTGCCGTTCGCGGTGGAGCCAACTCCGAGGCGATCATGTGCGGGTTCGCGGCGGTGCGGCGCAGGCTGAGGACAGCGGGTACGGCGTGGGCGTCTGCTCCGGAGCGCGAGGCGGGTGGGGTGTGCTCGGGTGCGTGATCCTCGGCGGTGCCGTTCGCGGTGGAGCCAACTCCGAGGCGATCATGTGGAGGTTCGCGGCGGTGCGGCGCAGGCTGAGGACAGCGGGTACGGCGTCGGCGTCGACTCCGCCGTTCCGGGGCGATGATCGGCGAGGGGCAAGGCGGACCTTGCCTATGTGGTGGCGGTGGGGTTTGGGGCGGTGGCGGCTAGGAGGCGGTGGGCGAAGGTTTGGCAGGCCGTGGTGAAGGTGTCGCCTTGGGTGATGTGGAAGTCGGCGTCGAGGAACGCGAGGTTGAGGACCAGCCACTGCCAGGAGTCGATGGCGACGGTGACGTTGGTTCGGTGGGGACCGACGGGCTGGATTGCCGCGTCTTGGTGCCGCAGGGCGTCCATGACGTCCGTCGCGGGGGCTTCCACCACGAGGCTGACGGTTTGTCTGTGTCTGTTGAATCCTTGGCGCAGGTAGTCGGTGGCTGACTCGGCGGGGAGTGGGCGGGGCTGGTACCGGCTGCCGGTGCGGAGGACGTCGGTCATGCGGTCCAGACGGAAGACGCGCCAGTCGTTGCGATCGAGGTCCCACGCCAGCAGGTACCACCGCAGCAGGTGGTGAACCTGCCGATACGGCTCCACCCGCCGGTGCGCGCGCTCACCACGAGCGTTCTGATAGTCGAACGAGATCGTCTCCTGCTGAGCAATCGCCTCTGCGACCAGACTGAGCTGTTCGGCGGTCACGCTCGGCGCCGGTTGCTGGCTGGTCTCCAGACTCGACCGAACCGACACCACCCGCCCCCGAAGCCGAGCCGGCAAGAACTGATCCAGCTTCCCGTAAGCACGCGTAGCCGCATCATCGATCCCACCCTCACCACCAGCCGACGCACCACCAGCAGCCGACGTCCCACTAGCAGCCGACGCCCCAACAGCCGCCGACGTCCGACCAGCAGCCGACGTCCCACTAGCAGCCGACCTCCCACCAGCTGGCGACTTCGCATCGGCAGTGGGTCTTCCGGCACCAGGCGACCTCCCGCCAGCCGTGGTACTTCCGTCACGAGCCGAGCTCGCATCGGCAGTGGGTCTCCCGTCACCAGCCGACCTCCCACCACCCGTGGTACTCCCGTCACCAGTCGAGCTCGCATCGGCAGTGGGTCTCCCGCCACCCGCCGTACTCCCGTCACCCGCCGTACTCCCGTCACCCGCCGTACTCCCGTCACCCGCCGTACTCCCGTCACCCGCCGTACTCCCGTCACCCGCCGTACTCCCGTCACCCGCCGTACTCCCGTCACGAGCAGACCTCCCATCGGCGGTGGGTGTTCCGTCACCGGTGGAGCTCGCGTCGGCAGTCGGGGCTGGTGATGGGCCGGCTGCGGCGAGGGAGGCTAGGGCTAGGAGGGTTGCTACTGCTTCGTCGTCGTCCAACACGAGTGGTGGCATCGTGCGGCCGGCGGCCAGGCGGTAGTAGCCGCCTGGGCCGGGTTGGGTTTCGACCGGGTAGCCGTATCCGCGGAGCCGGTCGACGTCTCGGCGCAGCGTGCGCGGGCTGACACCCAGCCGCCGCGTCAGCTCGTCGCCACTGAACGGCCGACCCGTCTGCAGGGTGGACAGCAGCGCCAGCATCCGCGCGGTGACATCGGCCATGCCTCGATGATTCCACGAATTGCGGTCAAAATCCGGCCACATCTCGCCATACCGTCGTACTCATGACGCAACGAACCATCACCCTCCGCAGAGCCCGGACGAACAATCTCGCCGACCTGGACCTCGACATCCCGCGGAACCAGTTGGTCGTATTCGTCGGCAGGTCCGGTTCGGGCAAGTCGTCGCTGGTGTTCGACACGATCGCCGCCGAGGCGGGATACCAACTCAACGAGACGTTCCCGCCGTTCGCCCGGAATCGCCTGCCGAAATGGACGCGCCCCGAGGTCGAACACATCGGCGGCCTGACCCCGGTGATCGTCATCGATCAGCGCCGGATCGGTGGCAACGCCCGCTCGACCGTCGGCACGATCACCGACACGTGGACGTATCTGCGGTTGCTGTTCTCACGGCTGAGTACGCCGTACGTCGGTGAGTCGGACCACTTCTCGTTCAACGATCCGGTCGGGATGTGCCCCACGTGCTCCGGGCTCGGCGAGGTCGTGGTGAGTGCCGTCGACAGGTTCCTCGACCTGGACAATTCACTCGCCGCCGGCGCGATCCTTCTCCCCGGCTTCGGCAACGGCGGCTATTGGTACAGCCAGTACGCCGACATCGGCACGTTTGATGCGGATACACCACTACGCGAGTGGACCGAGGCGGAACGTGAGGCCTTGCTGTACGGCGGCCAAGCGGCAGCCAAGCTCGGCCGGAAGCTGCCGAAGGAGTACACAGGCCTCGTCGAACGGTTCGAACGGATCTACCTGCACACGTCCGACAACCTGTCGGAGCGGAAGCAGGAGACCATTCGCCGTTTCACCCGGTCCGAGACGTGCCGGGACTGCGGCGGTGACCGGCTCAACCAGGCGGCGCGGACCGCGACCGTACTCGGTCACACGATCGGCGAGTTGTCGCGAGTCGAGATCACCCAGCTACTAGACGTCGTACGCACGATCGACACTGCGAGCGTCGTACCGGTCGTTGCCGCGCTCACCGCACGGCTGGAGGCGATGGTCGCGATCGGGCTCGGGTACCTGACGTTGTCGCGGGCAACGACCACCCTGTCCGGCGGTGAATCGCAGCGGATCAAGACGGTGAAGCATCTCGGGTCGAGTCTGACCGAGATGACGTACGTCGTGGACGAGCCGACCGTCGGGCTGCACCCCACCGATGTCGAGTCGATGATCAGGCTTCTGGAACGGCTACGTGACAGTGGCAACACTGTGCTGGTCGTCGAGCACGACCCTGCCGTGATGGCTCATGCGGACCAGATCATCGAGGTCGGTCCGGGCGCGGGGAGTGCGGGTGGGCGGCTTGTGTTCCAGGGGACGTTCGCCGAGCTTCGCAAGGCCGGTACGTCGACGGGCAAGGCGCTGACCGTGCAACGCCCGCTCAAGGCTGCTCCTCGTCGTGGAGACGGGAAGCTGACCGTGGTGGACGCGAGCCGTAACAACCTGCAGAACGTGACGGTGAGCTTTCCGACGGCAGTGATGACGGTGCTGACCGGTGTGGCAGGCTCTGGCAAGTCGAGCCTGGCGGAGGAGTTGGTGGCGCAGCATGACGCCGTGGTGATCGATCAGAAGCCGGTCAGTACCAACCGCCGGTCGACACCGATCACGTACACCGGCATTGCGCCGGCGATTCGCAAGTTGTTTGCCCGGCACAACGACGTACCGGCTGCTCTGTTCAGTGCCAACTCCGACGGAGCCTGCCCGGACTGCAAGGGGCTGGGGGTGATCTATACGGACCTGGCGTTCATGGAGGGGCAGGAGGTTGTGTGCGAGACGTGCCACGGGCGTCGCTTCACTCCGGAAGTCCTTGCGTACAAGGTCAATGGGCTCTCGATCGCCGACGTCGACGAGCTCACGATCGACGAGGCGATCGCTCAGTTGGCTGACGCGGGCATCTCGCGGGCGCTGAACCAGTTGGCGGCTGTTGGGTTGGGGTACCTGCGGCTGGGTCAGTCGTTGAACACGTTGTCGGGGGGTGAGTGCCAGCGGGTGAAGATCGCGAAGGAACTGCGGCAGGCGGAACAGCCGACGACGTACGTGCTGGACGAGCCGACGACGGGTCTGCACCTGAGCGACATCGACATGCTGCTGCACGTGCTCGACAGTCTCGTGGAGCACGGTCACACCGTCGTCGTGGTCGAGCACAATCTCGACGTCATCCGCCAGGCCGACTGGCTGATCGACCTGGGTCCTGGCCCCGGCCGCCATGGCGGCACCGTTCTGTTCGAGGGCCACCCTGCCGACTACACCCGGGCCGGGACACCGACCAGCAGGGCTCTGGCCGCCGACCAGTCCGTCGGGTGAGTTCGAGTACGGCGCGCTGGGTCGGCGGCGGATCGGATTGCTTGCGCGGTGTGAGGACGGTAGGGGGATTCGGTGAGCTTGCCTGCAGTTCGGTGGGGTGGTGGCGGCGAGGGGCGTTGACGGGTGGGGGTTGACGGTGTGTCATCCGAAGTAGGCCGGTGTTTGGAGCCGGTTCGTAGGCTGAGATTTTCGGTCGATCCGCCCCTGACACCGCGGAGGGTGCAATGAGCGAATTCCAGGAACAGGCGAAGAACTGGCTCCGGAACGTCGTCAAACAGAACCCGGACAAGATCAAGGCCGGCGTGGAGAAGGCCGGTGATCTGCTCGACAAGCAGACCGGCGGCAAGTACGCCGACAAGGTCGACGCCGTCCAGCAGAAGGTCGGCAGCTACGTCGATTCACAGTCCGGAACCGCACCAACCCAGTCGGCAAGCGCCGACCAGCCCAACCCCGCCAACGCATCCAACGAGCCACAAGCAGACACCGGCAGTGCATCCGGCGAGCCGCAAGCGGGCGGCGCCGAGGCAACCGGTGAGGCGCAGGCGGGTGGAGCCGACGCGTCGAACGAGGCGCAGGCGGGTGGTGTCGGCGGAGCCGGCGAGGCGCAGGCGTCTGGTGGTGCGGGTGGAAGTGGGGGCGGTGAGGCGGCGGATGAGTCCGGTGCTGGTGATGGGGCTCCGGAGGCTGGGGGACAGGCCGGTACGACGGGGCAGGACGAGGCCGGCGGCGGCGTACCTGAGGACGGGGGCGGGGGTGCTCCGGACGCGCACGGGGAAGTTGTAGGCGGCGAGGCACCTGATCCATCCTCCGCGCACGCCAGTTCAGTCGGCTCCCGCCCGGAAGGCGCCCAGACCGGCGGCACAGTCACGGGTCGCGGCGAGTCCACCGCGGCAGACGGCGACCTCCCAGGCTCGCGCACATAATTCGGGCTGGTTGGTGAGGATTCGAGCAAGGTGGCGGAACGGGCGCCTTGCTCGGACCTCAGGTTGAGGCGGAGCCGCCGCACGACCCGCGGCAGCAATGGCTGGCCGGGTCGGAGGCGCAGCCGCGGGGGAGAACAGCCGCGGCTGGCGGCCCTGGTACAAACCGCGCGACGGTGCCGGCCTCAGCCGGCGTGGGTACAAGAGCTCGCGACGGTGCCGGCCTTAGCCGGGGTGGCGGCGGTGGTACAAAAGCTCGCGGCGGTGTCGGCCTTAGCCGGGGTGGTGGCGGTGGTACAAGAGCTCGCGGCGGTGCCCGCCTCAGCCGGGGTGGTGGCGGTG
>NZ_BAAGPM010000058.1:0-661 GCF_054784135.1 Kribbella swartbergensis | reverse complement strand
CCATTTCCGCTTTGCCGTGAAGATGCCGAAGACGATCACCCACGAAGGTCGCCTCCGCGATATCGACGAGCCGTTGCAGCGCTTTTTAGGAGAGATCGCCGGATTGGGGTCGAAGCTTGGACCAGTTCTCATCCAACTTCCCCCGAGCCTGAAGTTTGACCCTGCGGTCGTGCGATCATTCGTTGAGAGGCTTCGAGCCTCCTTCGGTGGAGATCTCGTCTGCGAGCCCCGGCACGTCTCATGGTTCACCGCCGATGTCGATGCCTTCCTCGTGGAGCACCGGATCGCGCGGGTGGCGGCCGACCCAAAGCCTCATCCCTGTGCCGGTACTCCGGGCGGCTGGACTGGGCTGGTTTACTACCGCCTGCATGGATCGCCAAAAATGTACTACTCGGCGTACTCGCAAGAGGTCATGGCGGAAACTGCCAAGGCCCTTGGAAACCATGCCAAGGTCGGACGAGCAGCATGGTGCATCTTCGACAATACGGCTGCTTTCGCAGCCACCGGCGATGCGCTGAGCACTTTAAAGCTTCTTCAGTCCTAGGCGTCCGACGATCGTTGGTTCGCCACAGATCACCTCCAGCGCGATCCTGGCTCTCGAAGGGCTGGATGTTGTCGGTTCGCCGGCTAGCCCACATGCCCTATTGAGAGCCTCAACTAG
>NZ_BAAGPM010000057.1:0-887 GCF_054784135.1 Kribbella swartbergensis | reverse complement strand
CCCCAGGATGTTCAGCACCCGGGTGAGATTGTAGGCCAGCACGTGCAGGGCCATCTCGGTTTTGACCTTCTCCAAGGTCTTCATCAGGAAGTGCGTGCTGCCCATCCAAGCCTTGATGGTCCCAAACGGATGCTCCACCGTCTGCCGCCGGATGAGCATGGCCTCAGGCATCCGCTCCAGCCGGTCCTGCATGCGGTCGAGCACATCCTCGTGCTGCCAGCGCTTCACCCGCTTGTGCTTGTCAGGCGTGCACCGGGGCTTGAGGGCACAGGTCGAACAGGCGGTCAGGTTGCGGTAGTGGTCGATATTGTCTCTGCGATCTGAACGCACCTTGCCCCTGGTCAGATGCTGGCCCGCCGGGCAGGTGTAGCGATCATGCTCAGCGTCATAGACGAAGTCCTGCCCGGTGAAGAGACCGCGGTTGCTGTTGCCGGAGGTCTGGGTCTTGGGAACATAGGGCAGCACGCCGGTGCCTTCGCAGGCCAGCACCTCGTCACCATTGAAATAGCCGCGATCGGCCAGCACGGTGATCTCTTCACACCCCATCACGTCCTGGGCTTGCCGTCCCATTGCCAGCAGTTGTGTGCGGTCGTTGCCGACATTGGTCACCTCGTGCGCGACGATCAGGTGGTGCTCGGCCTCCACCGCCATCTGCACGTTGTAGCCGACAATGCCAGTGCCCTTGCCGCTGGTGGCCATGGAGCGCGCATCGGGATCGGTGAGGGAGATCTGCTGGTCGGGCGCGGCCTCCACCTGCTGCTCCATCTCCTTCAGTGACTGCATCGACCGGCGCAGACCCGCGATCTTCTGCTTCAGACGGCTTGTCCTGGCCTCCGTCTCCGCGCCACCCTGCCGGTCGGCGCGATCGAGCGCGGCCAGGTAGCGGG
>NZ_BAAGPM010000056.1:0-552 GCF_054784135.1 Kribbella swartbergensis | reverse complement strand
CTGAAATGATGTCCGAGCGCGGTATCAGCGTCAGTCCCAGCACGATCTTTCGTTGGGTCCAACGCTATGCCCCGGAGATTGAGAAGCGGGTGCGACCATACCAGGGGCATCGTTCAGGCTCATGGCAGGTGGATGAGACCTATGTACGAGTGGGCGGGCGCTGGCGGTACTTGTTTCGAGCGGTCGATAAACATGGTCGGCTGATTGCCTCCATGCTGTCCGGCCGGCGTGATACCGGAGCGGCTTATCGCTTCCTGCGCAAGGCTCTGAAGGCGATGAGCGACTATCCTCCCTCATCCATCACAACCGACAAACTGGCTTCTTATCCGAAGGCCATCCTGCGCCTGCAGAAGGAAGGGCTTCTGCCGAACGATGTGGTACACCGCACCTCGAAACATCTGAATAACATCCTTGAAGCGGACCATGGCGCGCTCAAACGGATGATCCGGCCGACGCGTGGCTTCCAGCGCATGAAGACCGCCTCTACGACCCTGAACGGTATTGAGGTGATGCGCATGATCCGCCGCGGCCATTGCATCCAGCGGGAACGTC
>NZ_BAAGPM010000055.1:0-1144 GCF_054784135.1 Kribbella swartbergensis | reverse complement strand
GAGACGGCCTGTCTCGTCGAGGAGCCGGTTCCAGGCGCGGCAGACCGCGTCCAACACCGCCCCGTAGTCGTCCAGCATGCGATGCGAGAGATAGCGCTCACGCAGGTAGAGCCAGATCCGCTCCACCGGGTTCAGCGCAGGTGACGCCGGCGGCAAAGGCAGCAGCGTAATCGTCTCTGGCACGTGCAGGGCCCTCTTGTCGTGCCAGCCGGCCTGATCCAGCACGAGCACCGCGTGCACGCCCGGCTCAAGCTGCCGTGAGAAGTGCTCCAGAAAGATCGTCATCGCGTCAGCGTTCACCCGCGGCAGAGCCAACGCGAAGGTCTCGTCCGTGCCGGGCCGGCAGGCGGCAAACAGATACAAGCTCTCGAAGCGCTGATCGACCACACCGGGCGGGCGCACCCCACGCTCATACCAGACGCGTGTGGTCCGGCCCTTCTGGCCAAAGCGCGCTTCGTCCTGGCACCAGAGCTGGAGGCGGGTATCAGGATGCTCCATCGCGATGGTTTGCAGCTTAGACGGGAGTTCCTTTTTTGAACGCTGCCTGTGCGGCCGGATCACCCTTCGGGTGCGAGGGCCGGGTCTTCTGACGCGACAGGTTCAGCCGCTTGAGCAGGCACGAGAGCCCCCATTCACTGTAGCTCACGCCATAAGTCCGCTCGACATGCTCGCACAGGTCGACCAGACGCCAGGCACTGATCCCGTCGCGCTCGGGCTCCGGCCCGCGCAGGATGTGGGCCTTGAGCGCGGCCTGCTGGCCGGCCGTGAGCTGCTCCGGGCGACCGGAGCGGGGCCGGTCATGCAGACCGTCAGGTCCCTCAACATTGAAGCGCTGAATGGCATCGTGCAGAGCCTGCCGTTCCATACCGGCCAGCCGAGCGGCTTCGGCCCGTGTCATGCCCTCCAGGGCATTGGCAATGGCCAGCAACCGCAGGCTGGCCCGGGTGTCCCTCTCACGAGCGGCCCGCTGGCGAAGGTCGGATGCTGAGTAGTCCTGCCGGATCTGGAGCGCAGCCATGCTGATCTCCCGCAACAGCGCCCCCGCTCCGCAGTGAATCACGCCACCCATCCCGACGCAAATCCGAGTCAGCAATTCTCTGGGCGGGTATAAGGCTCTATTTTTACACTTGGGTAGAACCAGCGA
>NZ_BAAGPM010000054.1:0-9153 GCF_054784135.1 Kribbella swartbergensis | reverse complement strand
CCCCCAGCACGCCGCCTCCAACGCCCCCAACCCCACGTCCTCCGACACACCTGCCCCCACCTCCGGCACACCCGCCTCCGGCACGCCCGGCTCCACCCCCTCCGGCACGCCCGGCTCCACCCCCTCCGGCACACTCGCCCCCACCTCCGCCGACACGCCCAGCTCCAGCCTCGCCACCGAGGAGCCGGAGGCGGCATGACTATCTCAGCCTTGACTTATATAAGTGAGAAGCGGCAGTCTGAGCTGGACCACAGCCGGAGACGAGAGGGAAACAACCGTGATCGACATCCTCGAGCACATCAACGCGGTTCAGCGCGAGGTCAGCCGGACCGGAGAGACGGTCACGGTGGTGATGCGCCGGTCGTACCAGGCCGAGCCCGAGGAGCTCTGGGACGCGCTGACGGATCCGGAGCGGATGCGCCGCTGGTTCTGGCCCGTCACCGGCGACTTCAAGGTCGGCGGCACGTTCCAGCTGGAGCACAACGCCGGCGGCGAAATCCTGGAATGCGAGCCACCCAAGCGCTTCAAGGTCACCTTCGGCGGCCCGACCAGCCTGCTCGAGCTCCGCTTGCTGCCCGGTTCCGGGACCTCGACCGAGTTGGAACTCGAGCACTCGATGAGCGAGCCACCGGCCCCGGGTGGAGCCGGCGCCCTCTGGGTCGGCCCCGGCTGGGACGGCGGCTTCCTAGGCCTCGGCCTCTACGTCGCCGGCGACCTCCCAGAGGACAGCAACCCGGTCGAACTCGCCGACTCTCCCGAGGTCGTCAAGTTCAACGAACAGTCCGTCCGCGCCTGGATCGAAGCCATCCGCTCATCGGGTACGACCTCCGAGGAAGACCTCGCCGAAGCCGCCAAGATCTCCATGGCCCAGTTCGCCCCCGGCACAGAAGTCTGACCCCACTCCCACACCGCACATCCGTCCGGGCTCCCCAGAGCCCGGACGATCCCCCACCCCTAGGTACTGCGGTACACCCAACCCGCACCACACTCCGCAGCCCAAGCCGCGGATGTGTATCGCCGTCCGACAGGCTCTGTCTGCCACCGCAGCTCGGGACCAGGAACGCGATGGCACATGGGCACGGAGCGCTCTACGGTGACGAGGTCGTGCTGGTCGGACGCGGGCGTGTTGGCGGCCACCGCGTTTCACCGACGGGTACTCGGCCGCGATCCCGCCCTGCTGATGCTGCTCCGCGTCGCGGTACGCGTTGGTCAGCGGCGGGCGATGGCGAGGCTGTCGCGGCAGGTGGTGTACGCGGCGAGTTCTTCGCGAGCCGGCGCAACAACGTGGCTGTCGGCAACCTTCTCGAGTTCCGCGCGAAGAGCCTTGGCGACCATCCGGCCCCGGCGAGCTGCCCCGCTGGTGGCGAAGAGCCGGCAGGCGAAGGACACAGCCACTCCCAGGACCGTGCCGCCGATCAGCATGATCGTGGCGTAGGGGACGCCGTTCCACCTCGGCAGCGGCGGGTCCTCCAGCTGCAGGAAGCCGAACACAGCCAGCGCGGCCAGCCACAACCCACCGCCGAGCGCGACCAGGAACAGCAACCACTGGATGAACCGCACCGCGCTCCACCAGCCGGGGTTCTTGCTCACACCGAGGTCGGTCCGAGCCACGGCCTGGTCGAGCTCGTCGCCGAGCGACTCCTCGCGGCGACGGATTGCCGAGCGGACCGAGTCGGCCCACGGACGCGACAGCCCCGCGGCCGCCTTGTTCGTGATGGTGCGGACTGCGGTGTCCATCCGGGCCCGCTGGACCGGTGTTGCCGCAGGCAACGAGGACCGGGCGATCGCCACCTCCTGAGAGGCGGACTTACGCAACGCCTTGCCTTGTTGCTTCGGCAACTGATCCAGGTGCAGCCGCCGCAGCGGATCCGGGCGGAACCGGCCGATCCACTTGGTGACCGGCCAACCCGTCGCAGCACGCGCACGCTGCAGGTAGGAACGACGTACTGCGTCGACGACGACCGGGACACCGCTGGCGTCGGACAGGGCGTCGACGAGTTCGGCGATGTCGTTCTTGGCGATCTCCGGAGTCTTCGCATCGCCACACTGGCTCGCCATCCGGTCGGCGACGCGGTCGACATCGGCGGCGAGCCGTTCACGCGCGGCCCGCTTGTTGTTGACCCGCTTGACCAGCAGGTCTCGCAGCTCGCCCAGGCCATCGCCGGTCACCGCCGACGTGGCCACGACGTTCGGAGACTTGAGGCCGTCCGACTTGAGCAGCCGGTCGAGGTCGTTGACGCAGCTCTTCCGCTGGTCGGGGGTGAGTTTGTCGATGTGGTTCAGCGCGAACACCATCACGTTGGAGTGTGAGGCGAACGGCTTGATGTACCGGTTGTGCAGCGCGGCGTCGGCGTACTTCTGCGGATCGACCACCCACACGAGCATGTCGACCAGCTCGACGAGCCGGTCGACGATCAGCCGGTGCTCGACCTCGGTCGAGTCGTGGTCGGGGATGTCCAGCAGGACCAGGCCGTCCAGGTCCTCGGCGTGCGCGTCCTCCAGGGAACTTCGATGCTGCACTTGGTGCCGGCGCGGGATCCCCAGCCAGTTCAGCAGTTCGCCGGCCGGTTCCTCGCCCCAGACACAGGCGAGCGGCATCGAACTCGTCGGTCGACGGGTGCCGATCGCGGCCAGGTCGAGCCCGGTCAACGCGTTGAACAGCGACGACTTGCCGGAACCGGTCGCACCGGCCAGCGCAACCACGGTCAAGTCGCCGGACATCCTGAGTCGCTGCCCGGCGCGTTCCACGATCTGCGTGGCCTCGGTGAGTACCACCGGGTCCAGCCGACCCTGGCCGGCTTCAGCAGCCTTCTCCAAGGCCTCGATCTTCGTCAGGACATCGGTCGAGCCCCTCACCAGGCCCTTGACCGTATCCACAATTCCCGTCACGTGCAGTCCTCCACCGCGCGCGCGGCCTCCGTCAGTTGCCTGGCCGCGTCGGGGTCGACCGGATGCTGGTCGAGGACGGCCAGATAGCGGGCGAATTCGGCATCCATCAGGGCATGAACCCTACCGTCAAGGTCCTCGCGGGCCTTAGCCACCAGGGTCCTCACCGCCTGGTCGCCGAAGACGGCCTCGAGCACCTTCTGCCCGACCACCGCGGTTCCGGCGCCGACACCGACCTCCGCCCCGGTCGGGATCCCGGCTGTGCTGGCGAAGATCACCACCATCAACGAGAGCCCCAGCCCGTTCACGCCGTACGCGAGGATGCGGGCGGTCGAGCGTTTGTCGGCGCCCTCCTTTCGGACCAGGTCGAGGACGTACCCCTGCCACTCGCGGACCGCGCGTCCGGCCGCGGCCGGGAAATCCTTCGACATCCGGCCGAGATCGCGGTCCCCGGCGGCGAGCAACTGCCGGCCCGCGGCCGTGGACTGCCACGACTCCTCGGCGCGTTCTGCGGCGGCTTCGGCGTGCTCACGCAGCAACGACTCCAGCCCGGACTCGACCGCGTCGGTGAGATCCCGGGTCGGCGGCGGCTTGCCGACGACGGCGCTCTTCATCTTGTCGCGCAGCCGGCCGACGTTGGTCTGCAGGCCCTTCAGCAGCTCACCGGTGCCGACGAACTCCTGCCAGCGGGCCAGCACCTCACCACGCAGCAGCGTGCCGTCCTGCGTCGCCTTCGCGATGTCCTTGACCGCCCGGTCGTACGCCGCCTCGACCGTCGAGCGCAGTTCGACCGCGGTCTCGGCCTGTGCCTTGACCGCCTCCGCGAACGACGGGGTCTTCTTCACCATCGCGGTGACGGCGCCGTGCAGCGTACGGCGGACGACCGCCGACCGGGCCTCGGCGTCAGCGGCCAGATCGATCAGCCAGTCCTTGATCGAGGCAACAGTCTCGGGCGGCAGCATGCCGTTGCCGTCGACAACCGTCTCCTTGATCGAGAACAGCGGCGAGTCACCCAGCCCGCGCTCGAGCAGCATCTGCGCGAGGTGCCCGGTGATGTCGTCGATGGTGTCTTCCGGCGCCCGGTCCAGCACCACGGCGACCGCCGTACTGCGGTCGGACGCACTCTGCAGGAAGTCCCACGGTACGGCGTCGGCGTACCGGGCGGCCGTGGTGACGAACAACCACAGGTCGGCCGCGCCGAGCAGCTGGGTGGCGAGTTCGCGGTTCGCCTCGACGACCGAGTCGATGTCGGGCGCGTCCAGGATCGCCAGGCCCTGCGGAACGGTGTCGGCGGCAACCAACCGCAGCTGACCCGGATCCTCCATACCGCCGGGCTTGTCTCCGCTGGAGCGGGCCATGCCGGGCAGCACCCGATCGCCGACGAACCAGTCGGCGTCAGCCGGGTGGTGGATGAGCACGGGCGAGCGGGTGGTCGGGCGCAGTACGCCGGGCTCGCTGACGACCTTGCCGATGATGCTGTTCACCAGCGTCGATTTGCCGGCGCCGGTCGAACCGCCGACGACGGCAAGGATCGGAGCCTCGAGCTGCACCAGGCGGGGCAGGATGTAGTCGTCCAGCTGATCCAGCATCGCCTTCTGCTGCTGGCGAGCCTCGTCGGCCCCCACCACATCCAGCGGCAACTGGCTGGCAGCCAAAGCACCCCGCAGCCGCATCAGCGCCGTAATCAACGCCATAGCAGCCTGCTCAGCAGCCGCCCGCTCAGCCACCTCCGCCGCACTCAGCTCCTCAACCCCACCCTCACCAACCGCCCCATCCTCACCGCCCGGTCCCGCGGCACCACCCTCCTCAGACGCCCCCGCACCCTCGGTCGCCGAACCACCCCGCCCAGACGCCCCCTCGGCCCCCGCCGCCGCGTCACCCTGCCCAGACGTCCCTTCGGCCCGCGCCGCTGCGTCACCCTGCCCAGACGACGCCTCGGCCTGCCCTGCTACCTCAGCCCGATCAGACGACCTCTCGGTCCCTGAGTCAGTCGAATCCTCGGAGGCGGCCTCTCCTCCACCCGAACCAACCGCCGTCCCGGCTCCAGCCGCCGCCCCCGCTCGCTCAGCCGACGCGCCTTCCCCAGCCCACTGAGACCGCTCGACTTCCGCATCCGCCCCCTCGGGCAAGGCACCCGCCTGTCCGTCCCCCGCCTCCTCGCCTGACGCCTCCGCCCCAGCGTCCCCCGCCTGCTCGCCTGACTCCTCCGCCCCAGCGTCCCCCGCCTGCTCGCCTGACTCCTCCGCCCGAGCGTCGCCCGACTGCTCGCCTGAGGTCCCGGCCTGACCGTCCCCCGGCTGCTCGCCTGAGGTCCCCGCTTGACCGTCCCCCGGCTGCTCGCCTGAGGCCGCCGCCCCAGCGACACCCGGCTGCTCGCCTACGGCGCCCGTCTGAGCGCCGGCCTGTTCCTCACCCGACTCAGCTCCGTCGACCGCAGCCGCTCCAACCTCAGCCCGGCCACCGTCCCCGCCGACCTGAGCCTGCTCACCCTCGACGACGACCTGCTCGGCCCCGGTGTGCCCGCCCTCGGCCCCAGCCTCCTCGGCTCCTGCCCGCTCCTGCTCGCCCTCCGCCTGACCACCGTCCGGCTGCTCGCCTGAAGCCTCCGCCTGACCGTCGCCCGGTTCCTTGCCTAAGGCCTCCGCCTGACCGTCCCCGGGCTCCTCGTCTGCGGACTCCGCCCGGGCGTCGGTCGACTGCTCGCCTGCGGACTCCGCCTGAGCGTCGTCCGGCTGTTCTCCACCACCCGACTCAGCTCCGTCGGCCGCGGCCGCTCCGACCTCAGCCCGGTCACCGTCGGCGCCGACCTCGGCCTGCTCACCTTCGAGAACGACCTGCTCAGCCCCAGTGTTCTCGCCCTCGGCCCCTACCCGCTCCTGCTCGCCCTCCGCCTGACCACCGTCCGGCTGCTCGCCTGAAGCCTCCGCCCGAGCGTCGCTCGACTGCTCGCCTCCGGACGCCCGCTGAGCGTCGCCCGGCTGTTCTTCACCCGGCTCAGCTCCGTCGGCCGTAGTCGCTCCGGCCTCAGCCCGGTCACCGTCGGCGCCGACCTCAGACTGCTCACCCTCGACGACAACCTGCTCGGCGCCGGTCTGCTCGCCCTCGGCGCCAACCTGCTCGACCCCGACCCCAGCCTCCTCGGCCCGCTCCTGCTCAGCCTCCGCTTGCTCGGCCCCCGCCTGGTCGGCCTCGGCGCCGGCGAGCTCGCGGGCAGCCTGATCGGCAGAACCGTCGAGCTGCTCGGCCGCAGGCTCGGCGGAGTCCTCGGCGACGGGCTTCTTCGGGAGGCCGATGATGATGTTGCCGAACTCCAGGGGGAAGCCGTCCGGGGACTCCTCCGGCTCGTACACGACGCCCACGGTCGGGCGCGACCGCTCGGGCTCCGCGGCCTCGTCGGCAGTCTCCACTGCACGCACTCCGGCAGATTCCCCGCCAGCAATCTCCTGAGCAATAGCCTCGCCGGCACTCTCCCCGCCGGCCGACTCAGCGCCCGTCTGCCCGTTGGCCGACTCCACGGCAGCAGTCTGCTCGTCGCCAGTCCGCTCGGCGGCACCCTGCACGACGGCACTCGGTTCCACGGCACTCTGCTCGGCACCAGACTGCTCAGCCTGAGGCTGCCCGACGCCAGACTGGTGAGCCGTAGGCTGACCGGCCGCAGGCTGTTTACCCGCGGACTCCGCGCCAGGCGTCTCCTCGGCACGCGGCTGCTCCCCTGTCGTACCCTCACCAAGCCGCTGCTCGGCCACAGTGTGCTCAGCCGCGGGCTCGTCGTTGGCCGTCTGCTCGGTACGAGGCTGCTCGCCTGCAGTACTTCCACCGACACCGCGCTCGGCAGTGGATTCTTCGGCGGCTGACTTCTCGCCCGCAGGCGCGGCTTCGGCGGCGTCGGCGGAGGATGCCTCGGCAGCGGTCTCGGCGCCGGCACCACCGGCCGAAGTGTCGGTCGGCTGGTCTCCGGTCTCGTCGGCCGGGTTCCCCGTGTCGCTCAGGCGGTCGCCGCCCCCGTTGGTCGGCTGGTCGCCGATCCCGTCGGCGGGGTTGCCCGTGTCGGCCGGGTCGTCGTCGCCCGCCCGACCAACGGAGTTGCCCGTGTGGCCCGGACGGCTCCCGTCGTACGGGCGGTCGCCGCTCCCGTCGGTGGAGTCGGCCGAGTCGGCCTTGGCGGTTGGCTGGGCGGCGGATTGGGTGGCGGGCGTGTCGGGCTGTTGCTTCGGGTCGGTGGCTGGGGTTGCGCCGGCTGCGGAGGTGGTGTCCGGCTGGGGGTCTGCGTCGGGTGGGGTGGCGGGGGTGGCCGGGGGTTCCGGCGCGGACTTGCGGCGGCGACGGCGCCAGAAACCTTTGCCCTTGGCATCGGATCGGCCGATCAGGTTCGCCAGCTCCTGGGCAGGCTGGTCCCGGTTCGGAACCTGCGGCTCTCCCGAGCGCTCCGAACCCTCACCAGCTGCTGACCTGATGTCAGCCACGGCGTCCGCCCACGAGCACAGAGTGCCCGGTCGGACAGCGCAGAAGCAAAGTCATCGTCATCCCCGTTTGGCGGCGTGGACGGGTGGCAGTCACTGCGATGGTGGATACGGACCGTATCCTCCCGGCGGTCCTTGTTGGCCGGGGGGTCCCGGCGGGTAACCGGGCTGGCCCCCTGGGTAACCGGGTTGCCCCGACGGATACCCCGCCGGAGGGGGTGGATAACCACCCGGCTGACCAGGCGGCGGCGGTCCGCCCGGACCCTGGACCTGCGGCACGGCCTGGGCGAACGCCGGCATCGGCGGGAACGGGACGCTCGGCCGCCGAGCCCGCAGTTCGTCCAGCAGCCGCTTCTCGGTGTGCAGTGCGTCCGGGCCGACGACCTGGCGGACGATCTTGTCCCGCAGGTACGCCAGGTCGGTCGCGTTCTGCTGGAACGCCTTCGCGGCCGCTTCGGCCTCGGCGCCGTACCGCCGCGCGTTCTGCCGCAGCGCCTTGCGGCCGCGCAGCGTCGCGATCAGCGGCACGTCCTGGGCGACCAGCCAGCCGAAGCGGACGTAGTCGTACAGCCGGGACGCGATCATCTTGCCCTCGCGGGACCGCATTATCAGGGCGAAGACGACGAAGCCGATGAAGAACGGGACCATCAGGAACAGATACGACAAGACGAAGCCCGCCGCGCCGGCCCAGCTCGCGACGGCGTTCCACAACCCGTGCGCCAGTACGGCGGCCAGGTAGCCCACAACCGGAGCCAGGAACCGGACCGTCGTACTGCGATGCCGTACTGCGATGCCAATGCCGATCGCCGTGAACGAGGTGAACAACGGGTGCGCGAACGGGGTCATGATGCCGCGGAGCACGAACAACCAGAACAGGCCTGTGAAGCCTGCGCCCCGGCCGCCCTCCTCGGAGAGCTCACTGAAGATGCGTCCGTAGTAGAGGATGTTCTCGGTGAAGGCGAAGCCGACGCCGACCATCCCGGCGTACACCAGACCGTCGATGATCCCGTCGAACTCCTTGCGCCGGACCAGCGCGAGCAGCAGGATCACCGAGCCCTTGGCGAACTCCTCCACTGGCGGCGCGACGAAGACGGCCGAACGGTCACCGCCGCTGCCGGTCTCCTGCAGCCAGTGCGAGACCTCGGTGTTGATGAAGATCGCGACCAGGGTGGCGATGAAGGCACCCCAGCAGAGCGCGAACAGGATGTACCTGGTCGGCTCCGGTTCGTAACGGTCCAGCCAGAGGTAGAGCGCGATCACCGGGATGACCGGGACGAAGGCGAAGACCAGACCCCAGGTGAAGCCGCCCGAACCGGTCGACCTGGCCACGATGCTGAAGATCACCAGACCCGCGATCGCGAACACGACCGCGATCACGATGCCGATCAGGATGCCCTGGTTGCGCCGCTGCCCGGGGACGGGATGGCTGCCCAGTACGTTCGGCTGAGGGTACGGTCCGCCGGGCGAGTACGCCGACCCCGCCGCGGGTTGCGGCGTGCCGGCCGGGCCTGGTGAGGGGTAACTCATGCCCGCAGCCTAGTTGGAGACCCGATCCGGCGGCAGGACCGCCCACGCAGCGTTACCGGGATGGAACGACAAGCCTGTACTTCGACCCGCCGACCGGAACCCCCGCGCACGATTCACCCCGGATCTGAGAGACTCTTCCCTGCCACGCGCCCGTAGCTCAGCTGGATAGAGCGTCGGACTTCTAATCCGTTGGTCGCAGGTTCGAATCCTGCCGGGCGCGCCATGTGATGTCTCAGGACATCGGCGACAGGTGAACCCACGATTTGTGGGTTCACCTGTT
>NZ_BAAGPM010000053.1:0-857 GCF_054784135.1 Kribbella swartbergensis | reverse complement strand
CTCTTGCGTGGCGGGGACATAGACGGCGGCCACGGCCTCGCCGTGAGACTCGCCGACGGCAATCGGGAACACGAGCCGCTCCAGACGCTCCTTCCTGGCCAAGCGCACGCAAGCCTCCGGGGCCGGGATACCCGTCTCCTCGGCGACGAACGCTCTTGCCTCGGCGATCCAATCGCCCTCAAGGCATCCGCCAGATCCTGCTGCGCGAGCCGGCGCAGAACCAATGGCGGCCAAGGGCAACGCGAGGCCACAGGCGACCAAGGCGATCCCGTGGGCCAGACGGAGTGTGTGCCATGGAGCCTTGGCCTCGGCGTGCCGGCCGGCTTCGCATTGGTGTGGGCGAGCTTTCCTCATGGATCAATCCTCCCGCGTGCGGTGCTTGCGGGAGTTGGGCCCCTGGAGCGTTAGGCGGGCGTGAGGCGGGTGCGTCCCGGCATTTCACGTGTCCTGAAGCGGTGCTAGACTGGTTCTGCTGCGACAGCGTCCGAGGCATCCATGACGGGACTCGAGATCGCATTGCTCGGCGGGCTTCGCCTGCGGCATCCCGACCGCGGACCCATCGAGCTCACGGGAGAGAAGAGTCCCCAGCTCCTCGCGCGTCTGGCCTACGCTCCCGGCACGAAGTATCGGCGCGACATCCTCCACGCGTTGCTGTGGCCGGACTCCGACCCGCCGCACGCCCAGGGCAACCTGCGCTTTGTCCTGCACCAGCTCAGAAAGCTCCTTGGCGGAAGCGAGGGACCGCTCCGCAGCGATAGCCGATCGATCTGGCTTGACCCGGAACGTGTGACTGTTGATGTCGTGCGCTTCGAGGCTCTTACGGCGGAAGGCACACTCGAAGCGCTCGCTGCGGCCTG
>NZ_BAAGPM010000052.1:0-760 GCF_054784135.1 Kribbella swartbergensis | reverse complement strand
GGGTCCCCGTGGCTCAGTGTACGAACCTGCTGGACTTCCGCCCGACCAGGCATGGCCCGCCCCGTGCAGGACCCAATGCTCGAGCATCGGGTGTCCGCTGTCATCGCACGCGATCGTGCGGGTATAGCTGATCCCGCCGGGAGCCTGCCCGCGGCTGACGTTTGATTGCAGATCCGAGCCTGCCTTCGACTGAGCGATGACCTGATCCCCATTGATGGGACTGACGGTCGTGTCGCGATCCCCATGGAACACGATCGTCGGCACGGGCTGCTTGGCTCCACCGTTCTGAGGCGCCCCGCCCTGCCGCATTGCCGCAAATGCCGGGGGCATGTCACGCGCTGCCCCGCACGCCAAGCCCGAGTGGACGCCAACGGCTGCATAGAGATCTGGGTAAGCCGAGCCCATGATCGCCGCTGCTGCCCCACCGGCTGAGAGCCCAGCGACATAGACGCGTCCGGTCTCAACCGAGAAGTCATGCATGATCTGCCGGGTGATGCCGGCGATCAGGGACGGCTCACCGCGATCCCGCTGCTGGTCGCCTGCGTTGAACCAGTTCCAACACTTGGACACGTTGGCCGACTGCGACTGCGCCGGATATGCCACCAGGAAGGTCTGCTCCTCGGCCAGCTCGTTCATCTGAGTCCCAGTGGCAAAGTCGTCCGGCGACTGGGTGCAGCCGTGCAGCATCACCACGAGGGGAAGTGGCTGTCCGGTGTAGCCGCTTGGGATGTAAAGCTTGTAGCCGCGGCCTCCCGCCTCG
>NZ_BAAGPM010000051.1:0-1410 GCF_054784135.1 Kribbella swartbergensis | reverse complement strand
GTAGTGGACCGAGCCTGGCCTGCCGCAGCTAGTGCATGAGGATCATGGCTCAACTGAGCACGACTTCCAGGATCTTTTCCACGACCTACCTCATTGTGAGACCAGACAAGGATGCGGGGGGATCGCGATGAGCCTCACTGGCGCAGTGAGGAAATGGCTGAGCGGACTGATCCGGATGCTGGGCATCGCTGCTCGGCCCGTGCAGGAAGCGCAAGGCGAAAGAGGCGTGGTCATCCAGCCCTACCGCGGATACGGATCCCGCTCCAAGGTTTTCCTGATCGGTCGGGTGTTCCGGCAATCCCGCCCGCAAGCGGAGACCGGACGAGGAGACCTCCTGACTAACTTACGCAATATCGGTCGGCGCATTGCCCGCCGCGCGATCCCCAATGCTGTTGTGACAGCCCGGTTCTATGGTGCTGAAGAGAACTTCACTACCGACAAGGACGGTTATTTCCGGATCCATCTCTCCCCTGCCCTGCCGCCGCCGCCCGCCCGTTCGTGGCACACCATGGATCTGACACTGCCGCTGCCCCAGGCGGTTCAGGCGCAGACCCAGATCTTCATCCCACCGGCCAGTTGCCGGTATGTGGTCATCAGCGACATCGATGACACCATCATGGAAACGGGTGTGGCCAACAAGCTCAGGATGCTCTGGCGCCTGTTCGTCGAGGACGCGCAGAGCCGGGTGGCATTTCCCGGGGTCGGGGCGTTGTACCGGGCCCTGCACGCCGGTGCCTCTGGCGATCAGCAGAACCCCATGCTCTATGTCTCACGCGCACCCTGGGGCATCTACGAGGTGCTGGAGGAGTTTTTCGATCGGCATGGCATCCCGATTGGCCCAATCCTGTTCCTGCGTGAATGGGGGGTCTCCTGGACAAATCCGCTGCCGCGCAAGGCCGGGGACCACAAGCGCGAGCTGATCCACAACATGCTGGCGCTCTACAGTGAGCTGCCCTTCATCCTCATCGGCGACAGCGGTCAGCACGATCCTGAGATCTACCGTCAGATTGTCGAGGAGCATCCCGGGCGGGTGCTGGCGGTCTACATTCGCAACGTCTCTCGGGATCCCAAGAGGATCGGCGAGATCGAGGACCTCGCCAAGGTGGTAGCTGGTGCGGGCAGCAGCTTGGTGCTGGCGGCCGACAGTGTGGCGATGGCCGAGCACGCCGCGAGCCTTAGTCTTGTTTCCCCAGAGACTGTCTCTGAAGTCCGGAACGAGAGAACGGCTACCGATCCGACCGAGCCTGAGTCGCAGACCTATGGCATTCAGAGGTCTACTCCGACGAGGACGGCAGAGGCTGTAGCGCAGGGTGACTTGCAGGATCTGGTTGAGAGCGGATCCGAGCCAAGGCCGCCCAATGTGATTGTCGAGACGGAGGCGCAGGAGCAGCCCAAGGAACCCTGATCGAA
>NZ_BAAGPM010000050.1:0-1037 GCF_054784135.1 Kribbella swartbergensis | reverse complement strand
CGACGCGGACGAACTGTCCCACAAATCGCGAGCGCTGTCAGCTTGGCCGCAAAGCGGTCTAGCTGTGAGATCTGAGGAGGTTGTTCATCCCGTCTGAGGGCCTGAAGGTGGTCGTTGCGACACGATTACCGATGGGCCTGAGAGATGAACAACCCGCACCAGAATGCCCGCACGACCCGGCTGGGTCGAGCGGAAATGATCCGCCGCATCCTTGAGGACGGTCAACCTCTCCGAGCGGTGGCCCGAGGCTTTGGCATCAGCGAGCGCACCGCCCGCAAGTGGCTGGCCCGCTACAGGGCGGAAGGGCCAAGCGGGCTGGACAACCGCTCTTCCCGTCCCAGGACCGTTGCCAATCGAACCGGCGAGTACTGGATTGGCGTGATGGAGATGCTGCGGCGGGAGTATCGACTGACCGCCGAGGAGATCGCCGGCAAACTGAAGCTGGCCCGCTCCACCGTAGCCGCCTGGCTCACCCGACGGGGCTTGGGTCGTCTGATAGCCCTAGAGCCGAAGCAGCCACCCCGGCGCTATCAGCGCCAGCACCCTGGCGAACTGATCCACCTGGACATCAAGAAGCTGGCCCGCTTTGAGCGCGTAGGCCATCGCATCACGGGTGATCGGCGCAACCCGAGCACAGGAGCAGGCTACGACTGCTTTCATGTAGCCATCGATGACGCCACTCGGCTGGCCTATGTTGAGGTGCTGCCGGATGAGACCCGCCGCTCGACCACAGCCTTCCTGGTGCGGGCGCTACGCTGGTTCAGAGCGCGCGGCATACGGGTCGAGCGGGTGATGACGGACAACGGGTCCGGTTACGTGGCGCGGCTGTTCCGCAAAGCTCTGAGGATGCTTGGGATCCGGCACATCCGCACGAGGCCTTATACGCCCAAGACCAATGGCAAGGCCGAACGCTTCATCCAGACGCTTCTGCGGGAATGGGCCTATGCGATCCCGTTCAGCTCATCGCAGTCCAGAGTGGCCGACCTGCCGCGGTGGCTGACCTGGTACAATCAGCAGCGACCACATGGTAGTCTCGG
>NZ_BAAGPM010000049.1:0-605 GCF_054784135.1 Kribbella swartbergensis | reverse complement strand
CCGGTGGGTAGTTCTAAGGGTACTGTCATATGTGGACGCTCCCCTTTGGCAAGGAATTTGTTGACGTATGTGCAAGGTGGTCGGGTGCAGTGATATGTACGGCCTGTTGGTGCGGCCCATCTGACCGCTGGCCCTGATGAAATCCGCAGATCAGGCCCCTGACAGGTTGACGAGCTCGCAGCTCTGACAGTACCTCGGGTTTGCCTGATCCCGGCTCGCCCGGTTTGCATCACGCCATCATCACCCTTCCCAAACTGAAGATGTCAGCCCAAGCCAGTGCTCAAGCAGCAGGCACGGGAGCCCGGTAGACTTCCCCCTTCGCCAGCACCGCCCATGCGATGCGGGCTGTCTTGTTGGCCAGGGCGACTGACGCAACTTCGAGACCATCCGCGCGTGGAGCCTGCGCTTTGGACGGACCTACGCCAAGACCCTGAAGCGGCGCCGGCCGAAACGCGGTGACAAATGGTTTCTCGACGAGGTGTTTGTTCGCATCCGGGGCAAACTGCACTACCTCTGGCGAGCCGTTGATCAGCACGGGAACGTGCTCGACGTGCTGGTCCAGAGCCGGCGCAGCAAGAAAGCGGCCAAGCGCTTCTTTAGCAAGC
>NZ_BAAGPM010000048.1:0-1340 GCF_054784135.1 Kribbella swartbergensis | reverse complement strand
GGCGAACCTTGGGCTGGCAGGCCTCGAGCCGGAAGTCCGGCACAGCCCGAACGGCCGCAAGGTCCTGGCCGAGGTCGAGAGGCTTCAGAGCGAGGCACTGCGGGAACTGCGCATCTTCACCTACCTGCTGCATCCACCGAACCTCGCCAAGGACGGCCTCCAGGCCACGTTGCGGGACTTCGCCGAAGGCTTCGCCGGACGCACGGGACTGGTCGCCAGAATCCGCATCCCGGAGGAGGTCGATGACCTGTCGCCGGAGCTCCAACGGGCGATTCTGCGCGTGGTGCAGGAGGCACTCACCAATGTCCACCGCCATGCAGGTGCATCGCGCGTGTCAGTGGATGCAAGGATCAGATCTGGACGGCTTGTGGTCCGCATCCGCGACAACGGGCATGGGATGACAGACCGGGATCAGCCTGCCGGACCCGTCCGGCTCGGGGTCGGCATTGCAGGCATGCGGGCGCGCTTGGAGCAGTTCGGCGGCAACCTGCGGATCCGATCCGGCCCAGGCGGCACATCGGTCATTGCCGTTGTTCCCGTCACGGTCGCGGGACGGGCGCTGACCCAGGCCCGGCGCATGCTCGATCCATGGCTGCCCGGATCGACCAGGGTCGATGGCGAGGCTCCCTCCTGAAGATTCAGGGTCTTCATCCGGCAGATTCAGGGTTTCGCACAGGTGAGACCGACGGCCGGCAGGTGTATCCTGCCTGGGTTCGAGCCTGCTGGAAGAGCCGCCCCCGCCGAAGGACGTTGCACGATGACGCGTATCCTGATCGCCGACGATCACGACGTGGTCCGCTCCGGCGTCCGCACCATCCTGGAGGGACATGAGGACTGGACAGTGGTCGGCGAGGCGCGTGACGGCAAGGAGGCCATCGATCAGGCTCAGGCGACCCGGCCGGACATCGTCATCCTCGACTACGGCCTTCCGCTGGTGAATGGGGTCGAGGCCACCCGGCAGATCCGGAGTCGGCTCCCCGGTGTGGAGGTGCTGATCTTCACCATGCACGACACCGACAGCTTAGTGCGGGACGTGCTGGAGGCCGGCGCGCGCGGCTTCTTGCTCAAGTCCGATGCCAAGCAGTTCCTGGTCTCGGCGGTGGAGAGCCTGGCCGCCCACCGGCCATTCTTCACGGGCAAGGTCTCCGAAGCCCTGTTGGAGACCTATCTGTCGAAGGGAACTGCCAATGACTCGGCGCTGACCTCCCGTGAGAAGGCGGTGGTGCAACTGATCGCCGAGGGTAAGACCAACAAGCAGATCGCCGACATCCTCAGCATTAGCACCAAGACGGTGGAGACCCATCGTGCGTTGGCCCTGCGCAAGCTCAACCTCGACACGA
>NZ_BAAGPM010000047.1:0-1643 GCF_054784135.1 Kribbella swartbergensis | reverse complement strand
CCAGAGAGTCCTGTGGAGAACTCGGAACGAGTCATTTCAGGGCGACGTTGCTGACTCGTGAGGGTACCGGTCAAGGTTGCCAGACCCGTCACACAGTAGCGTATTGCTGGGAGTTCTACCCATGGCTGAACGGACGGTCTGGAAAGGTCACATCAGGCTCTCTCTCGTGTCCTGTGCGGTCGGCCTGTATCCCTCCACATCGTCGGGTGGGAAGATCCGGTTCAACACCCTCAACCGCAAAACCGGCAACCGCGTGAAGCGCCAGTTTATCGACAGCGAGACCGAGGAAGTCGTCGAGAGCGAAGACCAGGTCAAAGGCTTCGCGGTCGGCAAGGGCAGTTACATTCAGGTCGAGGACGAGGAGCTCGATGCCCTGAAGGTGGAAAGCACCCATACCATCGACATCGAGAGCTTTGTGCCGCGCGAGGAGGTCGATGAGCGCTTCCTCGATACCACGTACTACGTCGCCCCGACCGACAAGGTCTCCAACGAGGCATTCTGCGTTATCCGTGATGCGATCCGCGACAAGGGCATGGCTGGCATTGCCCGGATTGTGCTGGCGCGGCGCGAGCGCATGATCCTGCTGGAGCCTCTGGACGAGGGGCTTGTCGGAACCACACTGCACGCGGCCGACGAAGTTCGCGACGAGGACAAGGTCTTCGACGAGATCAGTGAGGTCAAGTATCCCAAGGAGATGAAGGATCTCGCCGCCCACATCATCGACAGCAAGGCAGCCCACTTTGATCCGAAACAATTCGATGATCGTTATGAGGAAGCCGTCGCTGAATTGCTGAAGTCGAAGCAGGCCGGCAAGCCGCTGAAAGAAGAGCCGTCCGAGAAACCGTCCAATGTCGTCAATCTGATGGATGCACTCAAGCGCAGTGTCTCAGCCGAGAAGGCAGGATCTACGGGCAAGAAGGCTGCTCCGGCGAAGAAACCTGCAGCGAAATCGAAATCGGCAAAGAAGCCCGCGCCGAAAGCGAAGGCGCGCAAGGCCGGCTGATCCCCACGAGTTGTGTTGCGTAGGAGTGTGTTATGGTCGCGGCATCAGCCCGTCTGAAAGCCAGGAAGGCCCCGTCGCGGAGCCGAACCGCCACGAAAACGACTGCTGGTTCACTCGCCACCTACCGGGCCAAACGGGACTTCTCCATCACGAGCGAACCCAAGGCGAAACGGGGCAAGTCTCAGGGTGACCGTTTCGTCGTCCAGAAACATGACGCTCGCCGTCTGCACTATGACCTGCGGCTGGAGCTCGATGGGGTCCTCAAGAGTTGGGCAGTCACAAGGGGACCGAGTCTGGTCCCGGGCGAGAAGCGCCTCTCGGTCCATACAGAGGACCATCCCCTGAAGTACATTGATTTCGAGGGCGTCATCCCGATCGGCCAGTATGGCGGTGGGACCATGATCGTGTGGGATCAGGGCCGCTGGATCCCCGAGGGCGACCCGCACGCGGACTATGCCCGGGGACGTTTGACGTTCACTCTCGAAGGCGAGCGCCTCAAGGGCAGGTGGCACCTTGTGCGAACCCGCGGCAAGCCCGGCGACAAGAACGAGCAGTGGCTGTTGCTCAAGTCCGACGATGAGGCAGCCCGCACCTCTGAGGATCCTGATATCCTGGAGGAGGAAACGACCTCGCTTAAATC
>NZ_BAAGPM010000046.1:0-787 GCF_054784135.1 Kribbella swartbergensis | reverse complement strand
GGCGACACCCGCGAGCAATCGCGCTGCTGATGGCGGCATCGCTCACGACCATGGCCAATGCCACGATCAGTCCTGCGCTCCCCGGGCTCGAACGTCTGTTCGCGAATGATCCGAATGCCGCGATGCTGGTGCGCCTGCTGGTGCCCGCACCCTCGATCAGTGTCGCCATCTTCGCCCCATTCGCCGGTCTCATCGCTGATCGGTACGGTCGGCGTCGGATGCTCCTTGTCGGGGTCATCCTCTTCGTGATCGCCGGCTCCGCGGGGCTGCTCCTTCCCGGCCTCCCGACCATCTTCGCCAGCCGTCTGGTTCTCGGTGTCGCTGTGGCCCTCATCATGACAGCGCAGACCGCCCTCATCGGCGACTACTTCACCGGCGAGGACCGAAGCGCGTTGTCAGGACTTCAGATATCGGCTCGAAATCTCGGGGGGCTCGTGTTCATCTCGCTCGCCGGATGGTTCGCGGCGGTCTCGCCGCGTCTTCCCTTCGTCATCTATGGAGTGGCCGCACTCTTCCTGCCGTTGATGTGGAAGGCTATCACCGATCCGGAGCGGACCTCGCCTGCTCCCCATGCCAACCTGGCGGAAAGCTCCTCCAATCCTTCATCCTGGCGCCTCGTCTTCGCCCTGCTCGTGCTTCTTCAAGCCGCCACAAACATGATCTTTTTCGTTATGCCGACCCAGTTGTCGTTTTTCTTCGAAGCGGCAGGCTATAGCAGCCCAGTGATGACGGGCTCGGCGCTCGGCATCCTGATGCTCTCGGGCGGCAGCCTTGCGCTACTGTATGG
>NZ_BAAGPM010000045.1:0-602 GCF_054784135.1 Kribbella swartbergensis | reverse complement strand
TGGTCGAGGGTATCTCCGGCTTTGCTGCCATCAACGGCTTCGAGGACCGAGAACCCGTCCTCCCCCCGATGTACCTGGCCGACGGCATCGCAGGCATCTACGGTGCCTCGGCCGCTATGATCGCTCTTCGGGAAGTGGAGCTGAAAGGCGGACAGGGTCAGGTCATCGACCTGCCGTTGCTCGATCCCCTTTTCGGCATCCTTGGCCCCCAATCGGCCAATTATCGCCTCACGGGCAAGGTCAAGCCGCGGACGGGTAGCCGCTCGACGAACTCGGCCCCGCGCAACGCCTACCGTTGCAAGGACGGAAGGTACGTCAGCCTCTCGGCATCGATCCAGAAGATGGCCGAGCGTCTGTTCCGCTCCATCGGTCGGCCCGACCTCGTCGACAACCCCAAGTTCAGGACGAATGCCGACCGGGTCAGGAACGCCGAGGAGCTGGACGCGATCATTGGCGCCTTCATCGCCGAGCGGACGCAGGCGGAGAACGTCGCCTTCTTCGAGGCTGCCGAGGTCACGATCGGCCCGATCTACGACACCTCTCAGATCCTCGAGGATCCGCACTTCATCAAGCGCGAGGTCGTTTCCGACTACCCTGACCCG
>NZ_BAAGPM010000044.1:0-2138 GCF_054784135.1 Kribbella swartbergensis | reverse complement strand
CTGCCATGGTTCGAGCATGAGGGCGAATCTTAACCGGAGGGGCCGCTTGTTCGAAGATCATGGGAGCACACGGATCGACTTGGCGTGTCCTCACTGCCAGCAACGGTTTAAGGTCCGGCTGCGGAAGCTGCAGTTTAGGGCGGATCTGATCTGTCGTCTCTGCCGCCACGAGTTCTCGGCTCAGGAGGTTTCCACTCGTCCCGAAGTTCAGGATGCTTTGACGCGCATGCAGAGGATTGTGCAGCGAAGAACACAGCCGGCGGAGCCGTGTCAGCCAAGCGATATGGCAGCATCCACGCCGCTTCAGCCCCGCAAGATCGTTGGGTGTCGCGACAGGGGGCGAGCAGAGCTCCTTTGACGTTTAAGCCTTGAACGTGGAACCCGTCCTAGCTCCAGCCATGTTCGGCGACGGCATCTTCACCCTAGCGCACCACGCCGCTGGCCCTACCTAGTCGATCTTGGGCGGGCTCTCGCCCTGATCTCACCTCAGGTTCTCCATGCCAACACGAGACGCTGAAGGATCGGACAGGCCAACATCCGCTTTGGCGCCTTTCCGGCATCGCATCTTCCTGGCTGTCTGGGTTGCAAGCCTCGCCTCCAATTTCGGCGGACTGATCCAATCGGTGGGCGCGGCCTGGCTGATGACCTCCATCGGCGCCTCGGCCGATCTCATCGCCTTGGTGCAAGCCTCGACAACGCTCCCAATCATGCTGTTCTCGCTCATGGCCGGCGCCATCGCCGACAACTTCGACCGGCGCAAGCTCATGCTCACCTCCCAGCTCTTCCTGCTGATGGTGTCGGTCGCCTTGACCCTGTGCACCTACTTCGGAGTGGTGACGCCCTGGCTCCTGCTAACCTTCACCTTCCTGGTTGGCTGCGGAACGGCGTTCAATGGCCCTGCCTGGCAGTCGCTGGTGGGCGAGATGGTGCCCCGCTCAGACCTGCCGGCAGCGATCGCCCTCAACAGCATGGGGTTCAACATCGCTCGCAGCGTCGGCCCGGCGCTCGGTGGAATCATCGTCGCAACTGTGGGGGCTTTTGCAGCCTTCGCGGTCAATGCGATCAGCTATCTCGGGCTGATTGCCGTCCTGGCCCGGTGGCAGCCAGCCCGACCGCCGAGGGCTTTGCCGCCGGAAAGTCTCGGATCGGCCATGGCAGCCGGGATCCGCTATGTGGCCATGTCCCCCAATCTCAGCGTGGTACTCCTGCGGGGAGCCGTGTTCGGCGTCGCGGCCATTGCAGTGCAGGCCCTGATGCCGCTTATCGCCCGGGATCTGATCCAGGGAGGGCCGCTCACCTTTGGCCTCCTGCTTGGGGCCTTCGGCATCGGTGCGGTTGGGGGAGCTCTTCTCAGCGCCCGTCTGAGGCAGGCCCTGTCGCTTGAGGCTCTCGTGCGCATTGCCTTCCTCAGCTTCGCCGTGTGCGCAACTGTTGCGGGACTGAGCTCTTTCGCGCTCCTGACGATCGTCGCGATGGCGCTTGGCGGGGCGAGCTGGGTGCTGGCGCTCTCGAGCTTCAACGCCACCGTGCAGCTGTCCTCACCCCGCTGGGTCGTGGGTCGTGCTCTGGCACTCTATCAGATGGCAACCTTCGGCGGCATGGCCTTCGGCAGCTGGATCTGGGGTGTGGCGGCCGAGCAGTATGGGACAGGGGATGCTCTTCTGATCGCGGCAGGTGTGTTGATTGCCGGAGCCGCTCTTGGCCTGCGGCTGCCTTTGCCCGAGCTGAAGACGCTCAACCTCGATCCGCTGAACCGGTGGACTGAGCCCCATATCGAAGTTGACATATTACCGCGCAGCGGTCCGGTTGTGATCACGATCGAGTATGTGATCCGGGAAGAGGATGTGGTGGCCTTCCTCGCCGTGATGGCCGAGCGGCGGCGGATCCGGCGCCGGGATGGCGCGCGACATTGGACGCTGCTACGGGATCTGGAGAACCCGGAAATCTGGATCGAGCGCTACCATAACCCGACTTGGCTGGACTACGTGCGGCACAACCAACGCATCACGCAGGCTGATGCTGCCGTGGGCGAACGCCTTCGGGAGCTGCATCAGGGACCAGACCGGCCACGGGTGCGGCGCATGATCGAGCGCCAGACAGGCGGGTTGACCCGGGATCCTGGATCTCAGACTCATGAC
>NZ_BAAGPM010000043.1:0-82521 GCF_054784135.1 Kribbella swartbergensis | reverse complement strand
CGACGGAGTCTTACCGGGCCGGACGTGTCATCGTCGGCTCGACGCTCTACGACGCCTCGCTCGTGTACGGCTCCGGGCCGAACCCGGTCACCAGGAAGTCGCCCATCGGCGGTGGCTGGGGCAACTACACCTACATCGAGAACGCGTATTACACGAAGTACCTCGGCGGGCCGAATCCACGGTCGACGTTCTACGGCCTGCGGTCCGACGGAGTCATCAACCGCTGGAAGATCGACCTGAACACCACCCGCTGGGGCAAACCGACCGCATTCGCAGGATTCTCGTCCGTGAAGGCGATGGCGTTGATCGCCGAGACCGCGACGTACGACTCGTTCCTCGCGGTCACTCGCGGCGGTGCGCTCTACACGATCAGGATCCCGCTCGCGTCGTCGGCACCCGTGGTGAAGAAGGTCCGCGCCTCGGGCTGGAGCAGCTTCGAGGTGATCCTGGCAGAGCGCTGCGGCAACTACGGCACGCTGCTCACCGGGATCGACAAGGACAGCGGCAGCGCCTACCTGTACGCCGTCGGCCATGCGAACGGGACCTCGACCGTCATCAGGTCCCTCGGCAAGCTCCCAGGCACCCACCAGGACCCGGTCTACCACCTCGGTACCAACGAAGGCGTCCTGCCGCTCAACGGCGAATGACGCCGCCACGGCCGTGATCCCCCTGCCGGGGGACCACGGCCGTCGCCGTACGCCGGTTGCAGATCGGCTCACCGCCGCATGGGACACCCCACCTGGTCGGCCGTCATGAGTACGCCGTTCGTGGCCGTCGGAAATGTCGGCGGTGTTGACCTTCCGCCGACGGCCGACCAGTCGGCGTGGACAGGAATCGATCGCTGACATGAGGGGTGCAGACGGCCGGACCATGTTGGTGAACAACGTCGGCACCGGAGTGACAGGCCCGATCGAGGGAGCCGATATCGCCCAATGGAAGGCGATGCTCGACGTCAACGTCCTCGGCGTTCTGCACTGCACACATGCGGCGCTGCCGCGGGTCCGAGTAGGGCTTGTCGAACCTGGCATGGTGCTGACCGAACTCGCGGCCGACACGCCGCGCGCAGCCTTCGAGTAGCTCCGTCCGACCGACGTGGCCGATGCGGTGACCTATCTCGTGACCCGCCCTCAGGGAGTCGCGGTGCACGAAATTCTGTTACGTCCCACCGAGCAACTCTGAACACGTGTGGAACGGTGCCAAGAACTCACGGGCATCCGGTCCAACAGCACGGAACCCGCAATCGAACATTGCTCATCCACCTGACACCCCGGCATCGTCGGCCCGAAGCCAAGCCCGCAAGGGGAGTCGGTGAAATGTGATTGACCGTGAGAGATGGATGGCGAAGGCTGCTCGGCATGCTGACAGCTGCCGAAGTGGCGTCGTTCATGAGGGACGGTTTCGTTGTCGTTCGCGGAGCCGTACGCCGTCCGGTGGTCGACGCGTGTCTGGACGCGATCTGGGAGGAACTCGAGGAGCGCGGAATCAGAAGGACCGATCCTGGGTCCTGGAAGACGCCCGTCGAGCGAATCATCTGCCCCGAGGACGGCAACACGGGACATCCGTTCGCCGAGGCGGGCACGGCCGGCGTGCTGTGGGAGGCGTACGACCAGCTGATCGGTCCGGACAAGTGGTGGAAGCGCGAAGGAATGGGCGGCACGATTCCCGTTCGCTTTCCGCATCCCGCTGATCCGGGGGACGCAGGCTGGCACATCGAGGCGAGCTACTTCGACGGCACCGAGTGGCGGGCGAACATCAGGAGTCGCGATCGCGGTCTGCTCTCGCTGTTCCTTCTCACCGATGTAGGCCCCGACGACGCCCCGACACGAATCCGGGTCGGCTCCCACGCCGACGCGGCGCGTGTCCTGGCTCCAGCAGGCGACGGCGGACTCACTCCGGCCGAGTCGGGTCCGCCGATCGTCGAGGCAAGCGCGGACCGCCCTGTCGTCGAGGCCACGGGCGCCGCAGGTGATGTGTACTTGTGCCACCCGTTCCTGGTCCACGCCGCCTCGTGGCCGCACCGCGGTACCAGCCCCCGAATGATCGCCCAGCCGGGCGTCCTCCTCCTGGAGCCCTTCCCCCTGACGGGCCGAGACACCGCCTACCCCGTAGAAGCCGCGATCCTCGTTTCCATCTCCGGCCCGTGAAGCTCCACCGGCCTACGCTTCTGCGGGCTGGTTGTGAAGACCGGCGCGGGTTGTCGGTGGGCGCTGGTAGATCTGGTGTCCGCCGTCCAGCAAGCCGGAGGAGGCTGTGATGCCGAAGCGACCGCGCGCGTGGTGGTCAGTGTGGGTGCCAGTGTCGACGGGAAGGTCGCTCTCACCCGAGACCCACTCTTGATGCACCAGCGGAGTTCGGCGAGCCTCCGACCCAATTGCGGTTGTCGGTACAGACTGACACCGGCGGTTCCGTCCGCCTGCAGTACGCCGTGGCTCGGAGCGGATCACTCACCGGATTCGGTTGGGCCCGGCGGAGTTCGCCGGGCCCATGAGATCGCCAGAGCAGCCGGGCAAGTCGCCACGTCTGCTGCTAGTCGGGCTTGACCTGGGTGAGGAAGAAGTCGCGGACGTCCTCGGCGAGGAGGTCGGGGACCTCCATTGCGGCGAAGTGGCCGCCGCGGTCGAATTCCGACCAGTGCCTGATGTCGTACAGTCGCTCGGCCAGTGGTCGCACCGACTGCGTGATGTCGTGGGCGAACACCGCCACGCCGACCGGCACCTGGCACGGCACGGTCTGCCCCCGTGCGGCATCGTGGTGCAGCCGCGCCGAGGAGGCCGCGGTAGCGGTCAGCCAGTACAGCGAGATGTTGGTGAGCATCCGATCGTCGCTGATCTGCGAGCGCGGGTCGGTCCAGTGCGCGAAGCGCTCCGCGATCCAGACCAGCTGGCCGACCGGCGAGTCGGTTAGCGCGTAGCCGATGGTCTGGGGAGTGAGGGCCTGCAGCGCCTGGTACGGCGGACGGTTCGCCATCAGCTGCTTGACCTTGTCCAGCCGGGCTTGATCCGTTTCGGACAGTTCGATGTCGGCGTTCGGGTCCGGCCGGGTCGGCAGATAGTTGACGTGCACGCCGACGACGTGCTCCGGCGCCACCGCGCCGAGCGCCAGCGATATGCCCGCGCCGAAGTCGCCGCCCTGTGCTCCGTAGCGTTCGTACCCGAGACGGCGCATGAGCTCGGCCCAGGCGCGCGCGATCCGAGTGGCATCCCAGCCGCGCTCGTGGGTCGGCCCGGAGAACCCGTATCCCGGGATGGACGGAATCACCAGGTGGAAGTCGCGTGACAGCGGCTCGATCACGTCGAGGAACTCCAGGAACGACCCCGGCCAGCCGTGGGTGAGGATCAGCGCGAGCGCGTCCGGTTTCGGCGACCGGATGTGCACGAAGTGGATGCTCTGGCCGTCGATCTCGGTGGTGAAGTGCGGAAGCTCGTTGAGTTTCGCCTCGTGCGCACGCCAGTCGTAGCCGGTGCGCCAGTACTCGGCGAGTTCCTTCAGCCGGGTCAGCGGGAAGCCGTAGTCCCAGCCCGCGTCGGCGACCTCGTTGGGCCAGCGGGTGCGGGAGAGCCGGTCGGTCAGGTCGTCGAGGTCGGCCTGCGGGATGTCGATGCGGTACGGCGTGATCATGCTTGGCACTCCAGGGGATTCGTTCGGAGCAGAAACGTTAGTGGCACTAACAAAGGTAGACTGTTAGTGGCACTAACGCAAGAGTGAGAGGACTCCCGTGGGCTCATCCCCTGAATCGACCCCGGCGCGGCTGCGCGTCATTCCCAGCCGCCTGCTCGCCGGGGTCGCGGTGGTCGCCGATCGGCTGGTCGGCGAGCGGCTGGCCGCCGAAGGCGCTCGCAAGTGGCATTTCGCCGTACTGGTCGCGCTCGCCGAGGCCGGCGCCGCGAGTCAGGCCGAACTCAGCCGCCGCACCGGCATCTACCGCAGCGACATGGTTGCCGTCCTCAACGAGCTCGCCGCGGCGGATTGCATCCGCCGTGAACCCGACCCCGTCGACCGCCGCCGCAACGTCATCACCCTCAGTCCGACCGGTCGCCGCCGCCTGGAGCGCCTCGACGCGCTCGTCGCTGACGCCCAGCGCGAACTCCTCGCCCCTCTCACTCCCGCCCAGCAGAAGGAACTCACCCACCTGCTCACGGTCCTGACCGAGCACCACCGCCCTGCGCACCCGGGCCGTGACGACGACATGTGAAGCTCGCCCTCACCCCGGCAGGCTGCGTACGAGGTGGTCGGCTACGCGATCCGCATACTCGCGCCGTGGGCGACAGTCGCTGGTAGGGGTCGGTGGGCGACTGGTCACTGGTAGGGATCGGTGATCTCGCGCAGTTTGGTGAGGGCCTGGCGCAGGGCTGTGGCCAACTCCGGGCCGAGGTGCTCGTTCCAGGTCTGCTCGACGCCCATCACCACCTCGCGGGCCCGATCCGATGCGGTCTGTCCTTTCGGTGTGAACCGGATCAGCCGTGCCCGCCTGTCGGTCGGATCCGGAACGCGCTCGACCAGGCCTTCCTCTTCCAGCGCTGCGACCAGCAGACTCGCGGTCTGCTTGGTGACCTGCGCCTGCTCGGCAAGATCAGTGAGGCGAGAGCCGCCTGCTGCGATCCGCTGGGCGATCCGGGCCTGGGCGCCGGTCACCTGGTAGCCGGCCTCACGCATGGCACGGAGCACCTCGTCGTCCATCGCGCGGTACGCGATGTACATGAGCGTGGCGAGGTCCATACCGCCCCTTGACAGTAGTCAGCCTTCCTGACCATATTGGTCAGTATTGCTGACGATTATAGGGGGTGCGATGACCAGAGTTCCTCCTGTCGGTGTCGTCCGGGCCGCCACCACCATCCGGACCGCGCTGCAGACCCTGACGCGGCGCATGGTTCCGCCGGAGGTCGGCTTGCTGGAGCTCGCCTCGGGATTCGTGGGGACGTACGCCGTCTACGCGGCGGCCAGGCTCCGCATCGCGGACGTCCTGGCGGACGGTCCCTTGTCCGCGGACGACATCGCGGCGGAAACGGGGTCGGACCCTGACGCCACCTATCGGCTTCTGCGCGCCTGCGCCATGTTCGGGGTATTCACCGAGGGGCCCGACGGACGCTTCGGACTCACTCCTCTGGGGAACGGGCTGCGTTCGGGAACCCCTGGCTCGGTGCTGCCCGTCGTTCTGATGCTCGGCGATCCGCAGTATCAGGCTCCGTGGGGCCGGCTGGTCCACTCCGTCGAGACCGGCAGCCCTGCTGCGGACTTGGCTCTCGGCAAGCAGATGTGGGACTACCTGGATGAGAATCCGGAGTTCGCCGCTACGTTCAACAACGCCATGACGTGCGTGACCGAGTTGGACTGGCCGGCCGTCGCAGCGGCGTACGACTTCACGCCGTACTCGACGATCGTCGACATCGGCGGAGGGCACGGGCGCCTTCTCGCGCTCATGCTCGGCGCGTCCCCGAACTCGAAGGGTGTTCTCCAGGAGCGCGAGGCTCTGGTCGGTGCAGCCGAGGCCCATCTCCGTGAGGCAGGGGTCCTCCCTCGCTGTCGGATCGAATCCGGGTCGTTCTTCGAGACGGCTCCGTCCGATGGCGACCTCTACGTGATGCGCCACGTGATCCACGATTTCGACGACGAGCAGGCCGCCGCGATTTTGAGCAACGTACGCCGCCACATGCCGCGGGGTTCGACCCTGTTGCTGTTGGAGAGTGTCGTGCCGCCCGGCAACACGCCGCACTTCGCGAAGACTCTCGACCTCGACATGATGATCTTCGTCGGCGGTCGCGAGCGGACCGAGCGAGAGTTCGGCATGCTGCTCGACCGGGCCGGATTCCGCATCACCCGAGTTCTGCACACGGTCTCGACCATCTCGCTCATCGAAGCCGTGCCGGGCAGGTAGCCATGAACGCAGTTGCGCAGCTCAGTGCCGGCATCGCGGCGCTGGTTCTGATCGCCGTGTTCCCCACGGAGGCCTTCCTGATCGACCGCCCCTGGGTCCAGAAGTTCCTCGGCATCGAACCCCACGGCATCCGGAACGTGCACCTGTGGAGCTTCTGCGTCGGTGCCCGCAATGCACTCGCCGGAGTGGGCACGCTCATCGGGCTCGGGATGGTTCGGTACGGCGACGAGTCGACCGGAACCACCGTGGTGGTCGTCAGCTGCATCTACATGCTGCTCGCCTCGTTGTTCATGGGCGTCGCGGACCTGCTCGGCTACTGGCTTCCTCGCGGAGGAAGCATCCGGGGAACGCTTGCCTCATCCGTCCTGCCGGCCGTCGCCCTGATCGCGATCGCGGTCTAGCGCCTTGCGGCCGCCTGGGCACTGACGCGCGCCCGGATCGGCCAACTCGAGACCGAGGAGAACCAACCTCGATGGGAGGCTTTCCCGTCGGGCGGTCGCCTCGAAGGATGGATCATGTCGTTCGGTCGGGGGTAAGACCGGACATGACGAGCTCGACGAGCTGTTCGAGTGCTTCCGGAGACGAGGCCGCGCCGGCTGCGGTCAGAGCGTGCAGGCAGTATCTGGCGAGGTCGTCGACAGGTGCGTCCCGTCGTACGACGCCCTGCTCGGCAGCCTCGACCAGGACGCCACGAACGAGTTCGTGCAGTCGTGCCGTGTCGCCTTCGGTGGGACCACCTTGGTGCAGGAGCGCCGCGAGTTCCTCGGTGGTGTGCCGACCCCGCTGTTGACAGATTCGCGCGTACCCAGTCAGCACGGCGCGCAGCCTCTGCCGGGCATCGCCGACACTGTCGCGTGTCGCCGCGAGCTCGGCGAGGTGTGCGGCGACCTGACGTTCATGCCAGGCGACGAGGATGGACTTCACGTCCGGGAAGTACTTGTAGAGCGTCGCTCGGCCGACACCGGCTTCGGTGGCGATCTGGGACATCGTCACGCCCAGTGGTCCGTGCTGCGACACGAGCCGCCAGGTGGCGTCGAGCACCGATTCGCGCACCTCGCGGCGATGCGACTCGATGGTGTCCGTCCACAACTTCGGCACGGCTAAAGGCTACAACGCGCCGCTTCATGGACGCTATGTTGGTATGCGACACTTTGTATTGAAAAACGAGGGAGGCGGCGATGGCTGCGCCGGAAGAGCGATCAGGGGACAGTCCGGAGCCGGTGGACCGGGAGCAGTACGCCGGTATGCCTCGTTGGGTGAAGGCACTCGGTCTGGTGGTCCTCCTCGCCGTACTGGTTCTGCTCGGCGTCCATTTGGCCGGAGGGGGAGTGCGGCACGGACCAAGTCACTCCGGATCGCCGGCTGTCATATCGACCGTCGGCCACTCGCAGGTAGATCCGGTGTCATCGTGAGTGGTCCCCGGGTACGACGTTCGTTGCTGCTGATTCACATCGTGTGCTCGCTCGGCTGGGTCGGTGGTGTCGTGGCCTATCTGGCCATCGGAGTCTCGGCCGCGGTGACATCCGATGAGCTCACGATCCGGTCGGCGTGGGTCGCAATGGAGATCATCGGCTGGTATGCCCTGGTCCCGCTGGCGGTGGTGACCGTCGTGACCGGTGTGATGATGTCGCTCATCACACCTTGGGGCCTGTTTCAGCACTATTGGGTGGTTGTCTCGTTGCTGTTCACGGTGATCTCCACGATCGTGTTGATCCTTCACATGCCGGATGTCAGTTCTGCCACAGCGGTGGCGCGCGCCGGTACGTCGGCCGACGTCGCACATCTCGGCTCGGATCTCGCCCACCCTTCCATCGGGCTGGCCATCCTGCTCGTCGTCGCGGTGCTCAACACCTACAAACCCAAGGGCATGACCCGCCGAGGCCAACGCCTCACCCGAAGCCGAACCGCCGCACGACGCCAAGCCGCGTAATCCATCGACCCAATCAGAGGTCAGCCGGTGCGATCCGGCGCTCGGCCGAGAAACTGGCTCAGGAGGGCAGCTGTCTGGTCAGGTACGTCGTCGTGGACCGCATGCCCGGCATCCGGAACCACGCGAACCTCAACCTGGGGAAGCCGGCGGGTGAATCGGTCGAGCAGGCGGATGGGGAAGTATCGGTCCTGTTCGCCCCAGAGGATCAGCACAGGACACGCGACGCGGCCGAGATCCCGCTCGGTGTCGGTCCAGCGCACGGCGCGCTCCACCCGCAACATGTCGCGCCGAAGCCGAGCCGCATCGGGTCCGGATCGCAACGCGTCAGCGGCAGCGCGCAACAGGTGCTCGGAGGGAAGCCTGTCGGCGTGGACGAAGGACTTGCGCATCATGTGCCGGACCGCCGCGACCGTGGTGAACCGCGCGGCCAACTCGCCGATCACCGGCAGCCGCAGGACGCGGAATTCCCAGATGTCAGGTACGTCCAGTCCGCCCGGGGCCAGGAGGGCCAGCCGCTCCACCCGATCGGGATGCAACTCCGCCAGCCGCAGGGCGAAGCCGGCGCCCCAGGAATGTCCGAGGACGGCGGTTCTGGCGATCCCGACGGCGTCGAGAAAACCGGCCAGGGCGTCGGCGATCGCATCGGCGTCGTATCCGAAGTCCGGATCGACGACCCGGGTTCCGCCTTGCCCTGGCGGGTCGACGACGTACGCCGTATGCCGCTCAGCGATCTGCTCGAGCAAGGCGTCGTACGTCAGGCGCCATCCGCCTCCGCCGGCGAGTAGTAGCACCGGAGATCCACTGCCGGCCACGGCGTACCGGAAGCTCACGGGGCCGACCTCGAGCTGGTGTTCGTCGACCATCAGTTTCCTTCACCTTCCCGACGTAACCTGAACACTACTGTCAAAATACGCGGGTGTGCGACGCTGGACATGTCGTGTCCGAACACTGACCGATCCCAGGGAAAAGGGAGTCGTTGACGTGAGTGGAACTGCTCGGGCCCGCGGTGTTGCGGCGGTCATCACGGCGGTCCTGCTGCTCGTGTCGAGCGGCTGTCAGGACACGCCGGCCCAGCAGGGCTCCGGCCCCGGCGGCGAATCTGGGCCGTCGGCGGTGACCTCACCGACACCACAGCCGTCGTCCGCGACACCTGTGGCCGCGCTGGTCGAGGTCACGCCGAAGGACAAGGCGACAAAGGTGACCCCGGCCGATGGCGTCAAGGTGAAGGCGCGGAGCGGTCGGCTCACCGCCGTGACGGTGACCGGTGCCGGCGGCAAACGAGTCGCCGGACGGCTGTCCGAGGACGACGGCTCTTGGGCGTCCACGGTGCCGCTCGACTTCGCCACGCGCTACACCGTGGTCGCGACCACCAAGGACGACGGCGGCGAGGAGAAGACCGCCCGTACGACGTTCACCACGGTCACCCCGAGCAAACGTGTCCACACCGCGGTGGTGCCACTGTCGGGGGAGACGGTGGGTGTCGGACTTCCGATTCAGGTCACATTCAATGCCCGGGTGACCGACCGCGCCGCCGCCGAACGGAATCTGAAGGTCGTGTCCACGCCGGCCGTGCCCGGCTCGTGGCGCTGGATCAGCGACACGAAGGTCCGGTACCGCCCGCAGGCGTACTGGCCGGCGGGAACCAAGGTCACTCTCAAGGTCGGACTCCAGGGGATCAACCTCGGCAAAGGCGTATACGGCGACGAGCAGCGCGACATCTCCTTCAGCGTCGGACGTTCGGTCGTCAGCGTCGTCGACGGGAAGCGGCTTCGGATGACTGTCTTCGTGAGCGGAAAGCCGGTTCGGACCATTCCGGTGACGATGGGAAAGAAGGGCTGGGAGACGCGCAACGGCGTGAAGGTCGCGCTCGAGAAGTTCCCGCTGAAAGTCATGGACGGCACGACGGTGGGCATACCCCGGACAAGCCCGGAGTACTACCGACTGGACGTGCGGTGGGCAGTGCGGATGACGTGGAGCGGCGAGTTCGTCCACGGCGCTCCTTGGTCGGTCGGGTCGCAGGGCACCGCTCGGGTCAGTCATGGCTGCGTCGGGATGAGCTTGGCGAATGCCCAGTGGTACTTCGGTCAGACCAAGCGCGGGGACATCATCCGGGTGGTGAACTCGCCGACCACGCGGTCGATGGAACTCGACAACGGATTCGGCGACTGGAACCTCTCGTGGGCGGCATGGCGGGCGGGCAGTGCCTTGCGATGAAGGTCCACCGGGCCCGGGAAGTCGCTCTGCGATCCCGGCCCCGCGATCAGCGTTCTCGCTGTTGCCCCGTACCCGGGTACGGGGGTTGATGCTGGAAGGATGGGAACTACTCGAACGGTGTACGGACGATGACCGCTGACGCGCCTGTGCCGCAGCTCCCGAGCTGTGAGGATCTGTACGACGAGGCACGCGCCCGGCCGAAGTCTGTTCGCCTGTTGCCCAGCATCATGCGCGACGCGGTCCGGCTGGTGTGGTCCGCGGCGCCACGGGAGCTGACGATCAGCGTGGTGCTCAAGCTGGTCAACGGTGCCGGGCTGGCGCTGGTGTTCCTGCTGGGCAAGAACCTGATGGCGCTGCTGCTCACCGACGGACCGCTGCCGCGAACCGTCGACGTGCTGCCGAAGGTCGTCCTCGTTGCCGCGCTGATCTCCGTGCTGGGGCTGATCGCCGCGGGGGGACGGGAGGTCCGCGAGGTACTGTCCGAGACGGTTGTGCGGCATGCCAAGGAACGCATCGTCGACGTGTCTGCGGCCGTCGAGTTGCAGGCCTACGAGAACCCTGCCTTTCACAACCGCCTGGCGCGCGCCGCGAACAGCCCGCATCGCCCCATCCAGCTCGTCGACGGCCTGATCGGCGCTGTCGGCGCGCTGGCCGGCGTCGCCGGCATCATCGCCGCACTGCTGGCGATCCAGCCGTGGCTGGTGCCGGTGGTGCTCGCCGCGGCTGTCCCGCTCACCGCCGGTGTACTCAAGGCCGGGCAGTCGCTGTTCGGGTTTCACCTCCGGATGACCGCCGCCACCCGCGCCCGCAACTATCTGTTCGAGCTACTGACGGGCAAACCGTCAGCCACCGAGGTCCGGGCGTTCGGCCTCACCGCCCATCTGCTGCGCCGCCACGGCGACCTGTACGACGCACACATGGCCGAACTGCGCCGCAGCGCACGCCAGCGGTTCCGGCTCGCCGTCGCCGGCAACCTCGCCCTTGCCGCCACCCTCGCGGCGGCGATCGCCGTACTGCTGCACCTCGCTCTGTCCGGGCGGATCGCGCTGGCCGACGCGGCGACCGCCGGCGCCGCGCTGCTTGTCCTCGCCGAACGCACCATGATGACCGTGATGAGTGTCGGCGACATCTACGAGTCCGGCCTGTTCGTCGAGGACTTCACCTCCTTCCTCGCCTTCGGACCCGCAGCCATCGCCGCCCGGCCGTCACGGCCCGCGCCGACACGCTTCCAGCGGCTTGCCGTCGACAACGTCACTTTCACCTACCCCGCCGCGACCGACCCGGCACTGCGCGACGTCTCGCTGCAGATCAACGCCGGCGAGGTGATTGCGCTCGTCGGCGAGAACGGCTCCGGCAAGACCACCCTCGCCAAGCTGCTGTGCCGCCTCTATCTACCGCAGCACGGCACCATCCGCTGGGACGACACCGACACCGCCACAGTCGACCCGGACGACCTGCGCCGCAACGTCGCCGTCATCTTCCAGGACTTCCTGCATTACGCACTCACCGCACGGGAAAACATCGGGTTCGGCTCGGTGGACCTCATCGAGGACATCCCGGCTGTGCGGGCGGCCGCGCGCCGGGCTGGGGTCGACCGGACGATCCTCGGTCTGCCGGACGGCTACGAGACCATCCTGTCCCCGGAATACGCCGGTGGGCGCGACCTGTCCATCGGTCAATGGCAGCGCGTCGCGCTGGCCAGAGCGTTCATCCGCGACGCACCGCTGGTCATCCTCGACGAGCCCACGGCCGCGCTCGATCCGCGCGCGGAACACGATCTGTTCGCCAGCATCCGCACCCTGTACGCCGGCCGCACCGTCCTGCTCATCTCACACCGCTACTCCACCGTGCGAGCCGCGGACCGCATCTACGTACTGCGCGACGGCCAGATCGCCGAGCACGGCAGCCACAACGAACTGATGGCCGCCGAAGGTCACTACGCCGAACTCTTCACCCTCCAAGCGGCCGCCTACACCAACACCAAACAACGCACCCCTGACGACGACCTCCCCACCGTCAAGTGACACACCACCGCCCTGCCTCGGTCGTTCCACGCCTGTTCGATCAACTCGCGTGGCGGCATCATCACCGGCGACAACAGTCCGGTCGGCGGGGAACCGTCGACTCACACGTCGGTCGGTACGTCGGCCCGCACACCGCGGCGCGCGTGGAGTTCTGGATCGAACCTCACCAGAGCCGCCCCGTGCCCGTGTTGATCGGGACAGCCTCGATGGTTCCTGACCTGAGGTACGCCGTCCCGCCGGGACAGTGGGGCCTGGTCATCGAGCTGCAGACTGACAGCGGCAGCATGCAGCTCGCGCCGCTGGAGCTCACCATTACGCCGTAGGCAGCACAAGGAACGCCTGCCAGCGGCTCACCGGCATGCTCGCCACCCAGGGGACTTTGCGCCCAGCCCTGGATGGCAACCTCACCTACCCGGATCTGTCGCAGACAGTTAGGCGCGGGCATGCCGAATTCAGGAAGTTTCCTCAAGGATTCCCTCGACCTTGGATCAGGGGATCGCGGTGAGGTCGAGGCCGGTCCCGGTGGGGGTCAGCAGGGTTAGACGGTTGTAGTCGATGGTGTAGGTGACATTGGCGCTGAGGGTGGTCAGGATCGCGGTCTCCACCTCGGCGCATTCTCCTGTGCATGCGCGGTCGGTAGTGATGACGTCGGTGAAGGTCAGCTCTGTGCTGTTGCGGGTGATGGTGCCGGAGATTTCGTTGCAACCGGTCCAGCCGGTCAGGCGCCCGCCGTCGAAGGTGATCCACGACTCCTTGGCGCGATGGTGGTACTGGCGGAGGTCGCCGTCCTTGATGATGACGGTGTCCACCTTCCACCTGGGCCCGTCGAGCGGGAAGTCGGGTTCGGCGATCTTCCGGTCCAGCAGACTGATCGTCGTACCGGCTGCTGTGAGGGTGAGCTGGGCGCCGTTCAGGGCCCAGCTGGGTTTGCTGGCCAGGAACTCGGTCAGCCATTCGTCCTGGGCTCGGAGTGGCGGTTCGCAGCCCTGCTGGGTGCGGAAGCCGCGGTCGATCGACAATCTGCCGTCGGCCAGTAACTCACCGGCCGCGGCGGATACGCCGACCTCGTTGCACCCGGCGTACGCCCTGAGGACGTCATACGCGCGCGGACCCTCGTCGTTCGGGTTGGGCACTTCGGCGAACTCCAGCCGGATGCGCGTGTTCGACACCAACTCCTTGGGAGTGCCATCCTCCGTCACCGCGGTGGACAGATAGGTCTTGCCCATCGGCGAACCAGTCGATCCGCCCATGCTCGGCTCCTCTCCCATCCAGGGGCGTCGCCTTCAGCGTTGGCGTCCCAGCCGCTTACGCGATTGGGTTGGGGGTTGTAGATGCCGCCTATCTTGCCGCAGGCATGGGCCGGGCCGGGAGCGTTGTCAGATCAGGGTCAAGTTCGGGACGCTTCAGCGCGACTTGCATGAACCCATCTTGGCCGTAGTACATCGGCAACTGCCGCGATCCGCGCCTTCGCACTGTCGCAGATCACCTGGCGGACGACAGTCGCACATCACCTGACGGAGGACTTCTGCGTGCTCACCCTGGACCTGACAAGTTTCTCTACGTCTTCAAGTTTCTCTACGTCTTCAAGACGGGCCCTCCAGGGCCCGAAAGCACGCCGCCTCCACAGGGCGGGACGCCTGCCCGCCACTCCGCACCGCACCGAACCTAAGGTCGGCAGCTATCGGGACGATGCGGGAAGACTGCCCGGGCACTTGAAACGTAACCGTCAAGTTGAGTGGTCAGCGCTGACATTCGCTGCGGTTCCGGCCCGTACCCTAAGCACGCTGCGCCGAACGGCTCCCAGAAGCCGCAGGTTCGCCTCCGCCCCCAGCGCCTGGCCAGTCAGAGGTGGAGCCGCTCCGACAGACCGGCGATCTCGGTTGTGACGAGGAGTCGTCGGGTCAGCTCGCGGAACCCTGTGCGTGCGTTGACGGCTCGCATACCGGTGTTGGCGACCGCGGTGGTGCTGGACAGGCGACGCAGGTTCGGCAACTCGTCCGCGAGCCGGAGGGCCATAGCGGCCTTCACCCAGGTCGCCAGTCCGCGTCGCCGGTGCTCACCTACAACGACCGTGTCCTCCTGGCCCGCGTCGACGCTCGAGCGGCCAACCTCCACCGCGGTGAATGCCGCCACCGTGGACGTGCCGGCGACAACGGCGGCGGTGACCCACAGTTCGACACCGCGGCCGGCACGTTCACGCTCACTCTGGCGTACGAGGTCGCGGTCCCACACCACGACGGCGCCCGGCGGCGGATGGATGTTGGGCGCGTCGGCGATCGCGCGCTTTGCCAAGGCATAGGAGTCGACCAGGATGTCCGGTGTGCGGCCAGACCAGTGGACCAAGTGGTAACCGTCATGATCAGCGGTGACGCTCCGCTCGAGGGCGGCCCGGTCGAGGTTCGCGCAGTCGAGCACATTGATGACCAGTTCGTCACCGACCGTGGCGCCCAGATGGAGGGCATATCTCGCGCCGGGTGTATCCGCGAGGACCGTGGTGGCGAGAATCTGCATACCCGCAGCCCGCTGGTCACGGACCACTTCAGTGAGAAGCGACCGACCGACGCCGTGACCACGCATGTCGGGGAGGACGTAGATCCGCGTGAAAGCCGTATCCGGCTCGCCGGCGGGACGGACCTCCGCGGCACCGACCACCGTCCCGTCGAGATAGCCGGCCCACCGAGTCGTCCTCGGGTCGGAGAGCTGCTCGCGGAGACGCTCACAGGACTGAGCAGGTGCGGGAGCATATTCTCCGCGTTCCATCGCACCTACCGTACGCACCACGTCGCTCCATGCCGCAAGCCGTAACTCATCGACATCAGGCCGCAGAAGGTCAACACCAACACCGGGAACTCGCACAGCCCCAGACTAAACGCCCATCCAGACCATGGCCCGAGCCACAACGTGCAGCGGGAAGCGGGGAGTCGACAGGCCACCGGACCGCCTACCGCCGTGGGAGGATTTTGGCAGCGAACCACCCGTAACAACCGTCTTGAAGTGGGTCCAACCCGCATCAACCAGGACGGCGAGAACTCCTTGTAGACAAGGGAATAGGCGCCGCTCCGCATAAATCGCCAAGGCGACCTGCGCCCATCGCATGGAAGTAGTCAGCCCGTAGTCGTAGTTGCATCGGTAGTTGCAGCTCACCCTGATCCGCCTGCGTCCAAAGAGATGCAGCGACCACAGGACGAGCGCGGCGCGGACCATGACGAACCACCGCGTCCGCAGTTCGTCGCCGGAAATCCTTGCCCCCACGGTATGTGAACTTCGAACGGGCATACCCGCGTCCAATCGGTCTGACTCGGCGTCATTCCGATCGGCGTGGAAGGCATGGGTCACCAGACACATTGGTTTCAGGCGGTTCACGCTACGACCGGCCGACGACTGAGTTCGGTAGTTCAGGAAAAGCGCAGTTGATCGATGACCCGCACCAACTCCGAAGTCGCAGCCTGAAGTTCATGTCCAAGCTTGCGGGCGTCAGCGGGCGTGCTCGGGCGACAGCGCCGGGTCGGAGAGTTCCCCTGGCGTGCCGCCTATCGGTGACGGGTGGGCGTCTAGGTATAAATTGCCGATGTGGGGGCGCGAGCTTCCGCCATAGCGTGTGCCCATGCTCGCACCGTCGGCCAGCGTCGCCAGTTCCCTGACACCGAAGCTCGCGATGCTCCACGCCATGATCAAAGCGAAGCACCTTGCCGCGGCTGCGGATTCGTTGGGGATTCCGCGGGCGACAGCGACACGATGGGCGTACTCGCTCAATGAAGCCATCGGTGTGCAACTGACCGTCCGGGTCGGCCACCGGGTCGAATTGACGGCGGCCGGCCATGAACTGGCCAGAGCCGCGGGGGACATGCATGCCGCGCTCACTATCGGTGTTGCCCGAGCCATGGAGGCCGGCGCTCCTGGCCGCGGCCATGTGGTCTTCGGGTTCTTGCGTAGCCTGGGAACAACGTGGGCACCGCGATTGCTCAACTCGTACCGTCGCGAGTTTCCATGGGTCGGCTTCACTCTCGTGCAGGCCGGACACGAGGGGCTTCTGGCGCGTCTACGCGACGGGTCCATCGATGTGGCGCTCGGCGTCCTGCGTGACACGGACGACGATGTCGTGTCCTCTCGGGAACTTGCGCAGGAGCCGTTCGTCGTCGTGGTCTCGGACGACCACCGACTTGCCCAACGCGAACACGCCAGCCTTTCCGACCTGCGTGACGAACCGCTGGTGGGACTGAAGCAGGGCATCGCCTTGCGGACAGCTGTGGATCAGCTCTTCGCTGCATCCGACATGACGCCGTACTACCGCTTGGAATGTGACGAGCTCGAGACCGTGCGCGGCCTTGCCTCCGCCGGCCTGGGACCCGCGGTGCTGCCACGCCGCCACGTGGCACCCGTGCGGTCCTCTCGTGAAGTCGTCATCACCCCGCGCACATACCGGCGCATCGGCCTGCTGGTCTCCCAGGCCAGGCCCACACCGCCGGCCGCTGCTTCCTTCTACAACTGGCTGGGAGAGCACATCGCTGGGGCGAGGGCAGATCTGTGACGATCGAGCGAGTATCCGCGAGCGCGGACCACGAGAGTGAGGACCTACCAGCACTCGATCCACCGGCAGGCGCGGCCGCCGGTCTCGCGCCGACCGAGGACGCCGCCTCCGTCGAGGGTGCCTCACTAGGGGTGGCGTCGACGTTCCTTGCGCCAAGACTTGCCCTATTGAGTGCTTTGGCACAGTACGGCCACCTGAGCGCAGCCGCGGCATCGCTGGGCATTGCTCAGTCCACAGCCAGCCGTTGGCTGCAGAGCCTGAACGCCAGAGTGGGGGTCGACCTGACGAGGCGTGTCCACGGACAGATCCAACTGACCGCCGCCGGCCACACCATGGCAGAAGCAGTGGAGTTCGGCCAGTCACTGCTGCGGCTCGGTGTCGCACGCGCTCAAGTCCGCAGCCGCCCCCACGATGGTCAGGTCCGCTTCGGCTACTTGCGATCGTTGGCGACGTCGAAAGCGCCGTACCTGCTCCGGCGCTTCTCCGACGCCTTTCCCCGGGTCCGCTTCGTCCTGCATGAGGCGAATCACGAGGAACTGACGCAGCGGCTGCGTCGTGGGGACATCGACATAGCTCTGACGACGGTGGACCAGCCCGATACGGTCTTCGTTGAGTACCCTCTCCTCCGGGAGCCTCTCGTCCTGGTTGTTCCTGAAGCTCACCGGTGGGCCAAGCGAGACAGCGTCCGGGTGCACGAGTGCAGGGACGTCACCATGGTCGGCTTGGTGAACGGTACGGCTCTACGCCGCTCGGTCGATGAACTTTTGCTGCGAGCAAGGGTCCGGCCGCGCTACACCTTCGTGACCGCTGAAATTGCGGTGCTGCGTGGGTTGGTTGCAGCCGGCATGGGGGTTGCTGTACTGCCCGGCAGCCACGACGCACCCACGCCCGGCTCGGCCGAGATTGCGTTGGTTCCCCGGACGTACCGGCGGGTCGGACTGGTCGTGGCAGCTCACCGGCCACTCGAGCCGGCGGCCGAAGCATTCCTGCAGGCCTCTGCGGCACTCAAGCTCTGACAGGTCACGACGGTTTCCACCATGATGTCGGACAATCTTGACGGTGGCCGAGCCGAGGATGTGAGAAACGGCGTGCCCAGGGCGACACTTCTTGGTGCTGGACGGCTGGGGTCTGCGGTCACTCGCAGGTGCGTCGCTGACGGCTGGCAGATGACGGTGTGGAATCGCACGCCTGGGCGGACCGAGAGCCTGGAGGGGCCAGGCGTCACCGTCGCCTCGGATCCTCGGGCTGCGGTCACCGGGGCCGACGTGGTCGTGACCGCGATGACAGGTGGACAAGCTCTGGTTGACGTCTTGGTCGATCGAGGTGTACTTGCAGCCGTCCCGGTCGGTACGGCCTTGGTTGATCTCTCCACGGTCGATGTCGAGCTGTCCCGCTATCTGGCGCGCGTCGCAGCCAGCCACCGTGTGCACTACCTGAGATGTGCGGTGGGCGGGACCGCCGACGACGTCGAGGCCGGCTTGGGCGAACTCTTCGTGTCAGGGTCCACGCACGCGGTGGAACTCGCCGACCCCCTTCTGGGCGCGGTTGCCGACACCCGTCACGTCGTCGGCGAGCACGATGAGGCTCGGGTGGTCAAACTGGCGCTGAACCTGATGATGGCTGGAGCCACGTGCCTGTTGTCCGAAGTTGTCGTGGTGGCAGAAGCCTCCGGGGTTTCCCGCGAGACGCTCTGCCAAGCACTCGACTCTTCCCCGATCGCCAGCACTTTCCTGGCATGCAAGAGTCAGGCATTGGTCGCACAGGACTATGGCCCGAGCTACTCAGCCCAGCAGATGCGACATGACATCGAGGTGGTCCTTGATCGCGGCACAGCTCTGCGGATCCCGATGAGTCTCGCGGTAGGATCACTGGCAGAGCTGGACGAGACATGCGCTGACGGCTGGGGGAGTGATGACTGCCTCAGCGTCGTGCGTTTGGTTCAAGAGCGGGCGCACCGGACCGTTGACAAAGGCAAATGGAAGGGCGGGGGAGCGCCCGGTTGACTCCAGGTCTGGCTCAACGTTCGACGGATCTCGCCCCCACGCGTGAGTAGCGGGACACTGCCGCGGGGAGAGGAACGGAGGGATCCGCAACGGTGAGAACCACCGGATTCCAGAGCTTGGGGAGGGACGCAGAGCTTGACGCGGCACGCGCGGCTCTGGCAGGTGACGATTCGACGTCCACGCTACTCATCGTCGGCGACGAGGGCCTGGGGAAGACGACCTTCCTGCGTGACGTGCTGTCGCTGGCGGGTCATCGGACCACTTTGTCTCTGACACCCGTCGAGTTCGAGTCGTCCATGCCTTATGCGGGTTTGCACGAGTTTCTGGCTCCCCACGCGCGGGAGTTCGACAAGTTGCCACAGCCGCAGCGCCGTGCTCTCGAAACAGCCTTCGGGTATGCCGACGGCACGACCAACGACCGGTTCCTCGTCGGCCTGGCGACCGCGAGCATCCTGGCCGCGACTGCACCTGCCGTATGTCTGGTCGATGACGCGCAGTGGCTGGATGAGGAGTCCGCGCGGGCGTTGGCGGTGGCGTCTCGACGGCTCGACAGTGCCGCATGCCTCCTCGTGCTCGCTACCCGCCCGGATCCGAGGATCGAGGCCTGGTTCAGCGGGGCTCGGCGACTCGACCTGACACCCTTGGGGACAGCCACTGCCCGTCGGATACTCGACCGCGGCATGGTAGGTCCCCTGGATCCGGTGGTCGCGGACCAGATCGTGGCCGAAGCCAGGGGCAATCCCCTCGTACTGCAGTTGCTGACGACCAAGCCTCCAGCGGCGCTGGCAGGTGGCTTCGGGGTCTCACCGCTCGGCCCCACCGCGTTGATGGACATGTACTGGGAGCGGGTCCAGGCCCTGCCGCGGGAGACCCAGAAGCTCGTGCTCCTCGCCGCCGCCGACCCGACGGGAAGCGTCGACCTGTTCCGGCGGGCGTGCGGCGTACTCGGTCTTGGCGCCGAGCTGATTCAGCCCGCCGTTGACGACGGCTTGCTCGAGCTGTCGCCGCGGTTGTGCTTCGCTCATCCCACCATCAGATCTGTCGTCTACTTGAGGGCCGACAGTGACACCCGGCGAGCCGTGCACGCGGCGCTGGCCGCCGTCACCGACCGCCGGCATGATCCCGTGCGCGAAGTATGGCATCGGAGTCAGGCGGCGCGCCGACCCGACGCCGACCTGGTCCGAGACCTCGCCGAACTGGCAGACGATGCCAGAGTGAGAGGTGGCCCGGCTGCGGCAGCCTCCTTCTTGTCCCGTGCCGCTTCATTGTCGAGTGATCCAGACCTGGTTGCTCGATTACAGCATCGAGCGGCGGAGGCGCGACGAGACGCGGGCGACCTCGAAGGAGCCCGAGCGTTGGCCGCGGCGGCCAGAATCTACACGGCTGACCCTCGGCGACTGGCAGAGATTCGTGTGCTGGAGGCCAGGACCGACTTCGAGCGGCGCTACGGACGCGCGGAAGCCGAGTCGCTCTTCAACGCTGCGTCGGCGCTGTGGGAGTTCGATCCGCAGTCGAGTTCCGAGACGATGCTCCGCACCCTGGCCGCCACGATGATCGCCGGCCCGACCGTTCGCAGCCCGTCCGCGCCGGAGCTGGCCAGGAGAGTGCTTGCACTCACGCGTGAACCCGTGGACTCGGCGGGCACCTGCGCGATCGTCCTGGACGCCTTGGCGCTCAGCCTCGCCCGAACGCCGGCGGATGCCGTTCCAGCGGCCCGTCGAGCCGTCGATCACCTCCTTGGGCGGAGCCGGGACGGGCTTGCAGACGTAGAACCGTTCTGGCTGTGGCTGATGACCAGTTTGGCCTGGGACGACGACGCCGCCGTTCGATTGACGCAGACCTACTTGGACGCGGCGACGCGGCAGGGTCGTATGGGCGATATTCCGATTGCCTTGAACTGCCGGGCGACACTGCATCTGCACGCGGGAGAGATCGACGATGCGATCCGTCTGACCAAGTTGGCGGCTGAGGCGAGGGAGCTGACCGGAGCCGGCAGCAACTACGTGGTGGATCTGCCGTTGGCTGCCTGGCGCGGCAAGTTGGGCGAGGTGCAGCGCCTGTCTCGACTTGCCCAGGAACAAGCGAGCCGTCATGGCGGACGACGCATCCTGTCGAGTGCGTCGTACGCTCAGATGGTTCTGTTCAACGGGTTGTGCCGATACGACCGGGCGATCAGCCCGTTGCCGGCCCGTGAGGTCGAGATCGGATTCCACGCGTCGATCCCACCTGAACAGGTCGAGGCGGCTGTTCGTGTCGGGGACGGCTCGCACGCTCGGGACCACGCACAACTGGTGCGAGAGTACGCGACAGCAGCGGCAACGCCCTGGGCCTCGGGCATGGATCTTCGATGCCGCGCTTTGCTGGAGGACGACGCCGAGGTGGAGAGTCTGTACCTCGGTTCGATCGAGGTGCTGGGGTACTCGCGTAGTGCTGTGCAGCGGGCGCGATCGCAGTTGCTGTACGGCGAATGGCTGCGACGCCGCCGTCGTCCGACGGAATCCAGGGCGGTGCTGCGCGAAGCGTACGAGACATTCTCAGCGCTGGCCGCGGAGGCGTTTGCGCAGCGAGCCGCCCGCGAGTTGCGTGCACTGGGAGAGGAAACTCGCTCGGCCGAGACGCGGCCTCTGACCGCGCAACAGTTGGCTGTTGCGCGGTTGGCGGCCAAGGGAATCACGACCAGGGAGATCGCGGGGATCCTGACCGTCAGTCCAAGAACCGTGGACACCCACCTGCGGAGCATCTTCGGACGACTGGGGGTGACCTCACGCCGACAGATCGGCGAGGCCCTGGAGCGAGAATATGGTTCGCAGCGCCTGGCGCAACCATCCGATCCGTCGCCGACGAAGACCCCGGCTCGGGTGCTCATGAATGAAAGTGACCACGGGGCTTGATTCCCCGTGTCCCGGCGCGATCGCGTGCTGCGCCAGGGCTCCTGTAGAGCAGCGGTCGGACGGGAGCAAGCATAGGACTGTGAGTCCGAGGTCGGATCGGACCACGCGGGCCGGGCCGCGACTCTGCGACCATGGAGGATGTGGCTGAGCTGAACCGCGAACTGGCTGACTTCTTACGGCGCGCCCGCGGGCGGGTCGACCCTTCCCGCGCGGGTCTACCCGCCGATGGCCGGGTGCGCCGCGTGCCCGGACTACGTCGTGAGGAGGTGGCGTTCCTTGCTGGTGTGTCCGCCGACTACTACGCTCGCCTCGAACAGGGCCGGCGGATCACGCCGAGTCGGAGTGTCGTCGACGCGATCGCAGTCGCTCTCGAGCTCGATGCGGCAGGCCGGACTCATCTGCACAATCTCCTCGGAACCCAGGCCACCACGGCAGTGCGGCGGTCACCGGCGGTGCAACGGGTACGGCCCGGTATCTACCAGTTCCTGGAGTCCTTGAGCGGACAGGCCGCGGTCATCTTGGGCCGTCGAACCGACGTCTTGGCCGGCAATTCCTTGGCGCGGGCACTTTTGACCGACTTCGAGGCAATGCGGCCACGGGAGCGAAACTATGCGCGGTGGGTATTCCTGGACCCAGCTGCCAGGGACCTGATGGTCGACTGGGAAGTTCAGGCGCGAGCCGTGGTCGAGAGCCTTCGGCTGGACGTCGGCAACAATCCCGGTGACCCGCTCGCCGAGGATCTAGTGGCTACCTTGTCCGCGCAGAGCGGCGAGTTCCGGCGATGGTGGGAGGCGCATGGTGTCTACCAGCGCACCTTCGGCGTCAAACAGCTCCGCCATCCGATGGTTGGTGAGCTGGCGGTCAACTACGAGACGTTCCTGATGCCGGGCGATCCCGACCAGACGCTGTTCGTGTACACCGCCGAGCCCGGCACGAAGTCTGGCGACGCCTTGAACTTGCTGGCCAGCTGGGTACTCACGGGCGCCCACGCTGCAGCCGCTGCGCCGCATCCGGAGGCCTCTGACCGCGTCGAGTGAGACCACGCCCCACGCCATGTAAGGACGGACGGCGCCCACGCGCCGGATGCTAGCAAGCTAGCCTCCTGGACTCGAGAGCGGCGAGCCGCTGCCCGCGGGCAGCGGCTCAGCCGGGTGGGACTGGCAGTCCTCGTCACGGGCGTCCCAGGTCGATCTGGGCCGACTAACGCGCTCGAACAGCCCGATCGACGGGCGAGACTCGAAGTGTCGGCCAGACCGGACCGACATGAATCCAACAATCGAGAATCGAGGAGATCCTCGTATGACCTACCCGACTACCGGACCGGCGACCTGGCTCGTCACCGGCACCTCCCGCGGCCTCGGCCTCGAACTTGTGCGGCAGTTGCTGGAGCGCGGTGACAACGTCGCCGCCACGACGCGCTCGACCGAGCGGCTGACCACGGCCCTCGCCGGCGTCGACACCACCCGACTGCTGGCGCTGGACGTGGACCTGCGGGATCAGGACGCGGTCGCGCAGGCCGTCCAGGCTACCCAGGACCGCTTCGGCGGCCTGGACGTGGTGGTGAACAATGCCGGTTACGGCTTCCTCGCATCGGTCGAGGAGACGACCGATGCCGAGGCGCGGGACATGTTCGATGTCCAGATCCACGGCACCTGGAACGTCCTCCGCGCCGCACTTCCCCACTTCCGCACCCGCCGCAGCGGACACATCATCAACGTCTCCTCGATCCTCGGACTGACCGCCGTCCCGGGCTGGGCCCTGTACTGCGCCGGCAAGTTCGCGCTCGAGGGACTCACCGAGTCGCTGGCTGCCGAGGTCGCCGATTTCGGTGTCAAGGTCTCGATCGTCGAGCCCGGCTACCTGCGCACCGACTTCCTGACCACCGACTCTCTGGCGCTTCCCACCACCACAGTGCAGGGGTACGAGTCCATTCGGGACATGACGCAGGACCACCTGAACCTGCAGGGGAGCCAGCTCGGTGACCCGGCCAAGGCTGCGGCCGTCATCATCTCCCTCGCGGTCACCGGCGAGACCCGCCTGCGGACCCTTCTCGGCTCCGACTCCTACTCGTACGCCCAGGGGAAGCTCGCGGCCCTTCAGGCGGACATCGAGGCGAGCAAAGTGGTCGCCCACTCCACCGACTTTCCTCAGGAGTGACAACCGTGTGCGCGACCGGTCGGCGAAGGGACACGATGTGAACAGACCAGGACTCGCCCTTCTCGGCGCCGGTCGGATGGGCAGCGCACTCGCTGCTCGCTGGGTTGCGGCCGGCCGCGCACTGACGGTGTGGAACCGCTCTCCGGAACGCGCACGGGCGTTGGCAGGTGAGCGAATCCGCATCGCCGAGGACTTGGCCGATGCGGTGAGGAACACCCCCATAGTGGCCAGTGTCCTCACCGACGGCGAGGCACTCGTATCCGTTCTTGTCGATCAAGGAGCAATCCAAGCGATGACGCCGGGAAGCACCCTGATCGACTTGTCCACGGTCGACGTGGCTTCCTCGCGCGTTGTCGCCGGCGAAGCTGAAGACCACGGGATCCAGTACGTGCGCTGTGGCATCAGCGGAACGGCCGAGGTGGTCGGCTCCGGACACGCCGGGCTGCTGGTGTCCGGCCCGGATCCGGCCATCCGCTCGGTCGCCGAGGCGCTGTCCGAGATCACGGATCGGCAGGTCGTCGTCGGCGAGGCCGAAGAGGCCCGACTCGTGAAGCTCGCCGTCAACCTGATGCTGGCAGGCACGACCCAGCTGCTGGCGGAGGCGACGGTGATGGCGGAGGCGTCGGGCCTGAATCGCGACGTGCTTCTGCGGGCTCTCGATCAGACCGTCATCTCGAGTGATTTCCTGCGGTACAAGGGGGCTGCCCTGTCTGCGCGAAACTACGAGCCGACGTTCACGACCGGCAACATGCACAAGGACGTCCGTCTGTTGGTCGACCAGGGACGGCAGGCCCGCATCCCCATGCGCCTGGCGGAGGACCTCCTGAACCAACTGGCTCTGGCGTGCCAGGGCGGTTGGACAGACAGCGACTTTCTCAGTTTGGTGCGGCAGGTGCAGAAGAGTGCGGGGCGCGCGGTCGACTGATAGACCGTGTCGTAGTTCACCGGTGGCCTCCGCCGGCGCCGGAGGCCACAGGGCTTGGTCAGAGAGGGATGCCTGCTTCGTCGAGATCCTTCAGGTCACCTGCTCGGCGGTGCCGGGAACAGCTTCCACGGACAACGATGAGCCGTTCGGACAGCTCCCGAGCTTGGTCGAATAGCTGGCTCGCCTCGGAGAGGGCTACCTCGAGCCCGCCGCCTGAGCGGTGGCGCTGGTGGTCAAGTGGGAGGCTGGTCCTCGGTCGTGGCTTCGATGAGGGCTCGTACTGCGCGGCTGGCGGCTTCGGCGGGGCCGGGGATGCTGGAGGGGTAGAGCTCCAGCCAGGCACGCTTGAAGGTGGACAGGTGGGTGCTGATCTCCATCGTTCCGGTGAGCGGGAGTGCGCCGAGGACCTCTGTCTCCAGGGAGTAGAGCTCGCCCAAGTGGCGTAGGTGCACGGCCGCGCAGAGGTTGAACCGGCCGGCCGTCACCCAGAGGAACTTGATCGCCGGGTGCTCGACCAGTTGATGTGCGGCTTCGTCGAGGTGGGCGCTGGCGACCCGCAGCCAGATGATGACCTCGGTGCTGAAGCCGAGCATGGCCGGCGGGGCGATGACGCGGAAGTACACGCAGCCCTCGGCGACGAGGCGGTCGATCCGGCGCGCGACCGTGGACTCGCTGGCGCTGCCGATCGCGGCGGCGATCGCCTTCGCCGGCCGGCGACCGTCCTCGGCCAGCTCGGCCATGATCTCGAGGTCGACGCCGTCGAGCGCGACAGGCGCCTCCCAGAGCCGCTCGGTGCGGGGCTTCGTCGGGTCGGCGAGCTCCTCGCGCTCCTGCTGGGTCAGCAGCGACCGTTCCCAGGGATTGACCGAGTAGAACGAGTGCATCACGGCGAGCGTCTCGGTGCCGACGATGCCGTGGATGTTGGGCAGGTCCTGGTTCAGCACGTGCACCAGGGCCTCCGGTGATGGCACAACGAACTCCGCGAAGATGTCGGTCGGCCCGGTCAGCATGCTGGCGACCCTGACGTCGTCCCGGCGCCGGATCACCCCGGCCAGGCGTTCCCGCTCGCGCGGGTCGCAGTTGATGCGTACCAGTGCCGGGATCCCGAGGCCGGCCCGCATCACGTCGATGTAGCCCACCACACGCACGAGATTGCGGTCGATCAATCGGCGGCCGCGACGGGCGACAGTGGGCTCGCTGGCGCCCAGCGCCTGCGCGATCCCCTTCCACGACGCGCGGCCATTGGTCTGCAGCGCGACGATGATCCGCCGATCGAGCTCGTCGAGCTTGATCCCGCGCCAGTCGGGAAGGTCGTCCTGAAGATTAACCGCACGAACGGGGGTCACCGGCTCAGGATACCGGCCCGGCGGCCTACCAGGAGGGCGCCGCCGCGCTTCGGATGCGATTTTCCGCTCCGTTGACGCCGAAGTTTGCCTTCTACTCTCACATTCAATGGTCCGGATGCTATATTGAGGCACATAGAGGTCCGAAAGTAGCGATACCAGTCGTGAAGGGGTGCATCCGTGACGAAAACGATCAAACAGCGTCGGCCGGACGGACAGCTGCGGTTCGGGCTGATGTGGTTCAACTCGCCGACGCCGTACCTGACCTCCGCAGTCGCGGCGGCGGCCAACCCGCCCGTTCTGGAGCTGGACGTCCAGACCGAGCTCGCGCAGGCCGCCGAGGAGGCCGGCTTCGACTTCCTGTTCCTGGCGGACAGCTACATCGGGCATGGTGAACACAACCTGCGGATCGGCCACGCCGAGCCCCGTCTGTACTCCCCGGTGTGGGGATCGGCCCTGGCGGCCGCGACCAAGCACATCGGCATTGCCTGCACCCTGCACACGAAGTACTTGCCGCCCGCCGTCATCGCACGGATGGGCGCGAACCTCGACGTACTCAGCGGCGGTCGCTGGGCGTGGAACGTGGTGCCCGGCACCCGGGACGACTCGATCATGGGGATGGAGTCGCTCGACCACGACGCGCGGTACGCCTACACCACCGAGACCGTGCGCGCGGTGAAGGCGCTGTGGGAGGCGCGCGGCGAACCGGTCGAGTTCAAGGGCGAGCACGTGCAGGTCTCCGGCCGCCTGATCGGGCCGCATCCGCTGCAGCGGCCGTGGCCGTTGCTGTTCAACGCCGGCGTCTCCGCCGCCGGGCAGGAACTGATCGCGCAGGAGTGCGACTACGGGTTCTTCACCGTCGTCGACGACCTGGCGAAGGTCAAGGCGCCGGTGGACAACCTCGCCCGGCTGACCGAAGCCGCCGGGCGCGACCCGAAGGAGGTCAACCTGGTCGGCTCGACCGTGATCGTGATCGGCGACACCCGGGCCGAGGCCGAGGACCGCTTCGCCGAACTGCGCGCCGGGATCGACATGGACGCCGCCCGGGCCTGGGCCGCGTCGTTCCTCGGCCGCAGCGAGACGTACCAGAACACCCACGGCGACAAGGACTTCGACGAGGTCGCCCGGAGTATCGGCGTCGCGTCGGGGGCGAAGGTGCTGCTCGGGTCGCCGGCCGAGGTCGCCGAACAGATCGTCGAGGTGTACCGCGCCACCGGGCTGCGCGGCTACCAGATCTGCCCGCTGACCTGGTCCGCCGCGGAGCTGCTCCGGTACAAGGACGTCTTCGGCGAACTCGAGCGGGCCGGGGTCTGGACGCCGCCGGAGAAGCGCGGCTGGAGCTGGTGAGGAGATGCCGATGCTGACCTTGTGCGACGACCCCCGCCGGCTGCGCGACACCTTCGCCGGGTTCCCCAGCGGACTGGCCGCGCTCGCCGCGGTGGTCGACGGCGAGCCGACGGTACTGGTCGCGTCCTCGTTCACGGTGGGGATCTCCCAGGAGCCGCCGCTGGTTCTCTTCGCCGTCCAGCGCAGCTCGACCACCTGGCCGCTGCTCGCGAAGGCGCCGACGATCGGCGTCTCGGTGCTCGGCGAGTGTCACGCCGACCAGGCCCGCCAACTCGCGTCCAGCGACAAGTCCCGCCGGTTCGATGGCGTCACCACCCGCGTCGAGCCGAGCGGGGCGCTGTTCCTCGACGGCGCGCCGGTGTTCCTGGAGTGCACGACCGAGCACACGTACCCGGCCGGCGACCACGACATCATCGTGCTGAGAGTCCGCGGTCTCGAAACAGACTTCGCCCAGGAGCCGCTGGTCTGGTACCGCTCCCAATTCACGACGCTGGCGAAGCACGTCGCCTGACGTCCCGGAGGCCGACTGCGACCCGCTCGACCCTGGGGGCGGTCGGCGACGTGTTCGTCAACCGCCCTGACCCGGCGTCGGCTTTCGCGCACTCGGCTGGGCTGCTGCGGTCGATCGACGTCCTGTTCGGCAACTGCGAAGGCGCCTACACCGACCGCCCCAGCCCGTCGCCGGGCGGCGGATGGCCGGTGGCGCCGACGACGCGCAGATGGTTGCCGACAGCATCGAACGGCTGCGGCGGCGCGCCGATGTCGTGGTGGCCAGCTTCCACTGGGGAACGTCGCGCTCGCCGGCGGTGCGGGCTCAGCTGATCAGGGAAGAAGGGCGGTCGCCGGCGAGGCGACCGCCCTGTGGTTTCAGGAGGTGCGGCGGGTTCAGAAGGCGCGGTGGTACTGGACGGGCCAGGTCTCGCGGGGGTTGCCGCCGCGGATGTGAAGCGGCCAGTACGGGTCGCGGAGAATGGCTCGGCCGACGAAGACCGCGTCGACCAGGTCGGGCACCGCCTCGTCCAGGTGGCACGCCTCGCTGATGAGGCCCGAGGCCGCCACCAGCGCGCCCGACGAGCGCAGCAGCGGACCGTACCGCGCGTTGTGCAGCGGCTCGGTACTGCGCGGGTAGTCGGGCGTGAGGACGCCGGCCGACACGTCGATCATGTCCACTCCGGCGGCGGCCATCCTGGTGGCGACGACCGCCGCTTCCTCCGTCGTCAGACCGCCGTCGACGAGGTCGGTCGACGGCATCCGAAGGATCAGCGGCTTCTCGTCCGGCCAGGCCGCGCGGACCGCGGCGACGGCCTCGAGGGGGAACCGCATCCGGCCTTCGAGGTCCCCGCCCCACCGGTCGGTCCGTTCGTTGGCCAGCGGGGAGAGGAACTCGTGGATCAGGTAGCCGTTCGCGCCGTGGAGTTCCAGCGCGTCGTACCCCGCGGCGTGCGCGTTGCGGGTCGCCTGCGTCCAGTTCTCGATCACCCGGGCCACGTCGTCCTCGGTCATCTCCCGCGGAACGGTCAGGCCGGCGAACGGGGTCGGCGACGGCGCGATCGGCTGCCAGCCGCCTTGCTCGGGTGACACCGGGCTGCGGGAGCCGCTGTTGTCCCAGGGCGCGTCGTGCGAGCTCTTGCGGCCGGCGGCGCCGAGCTGGACCGCGGCGACCTTGCCCATGGCATGGATCGCCGCGACGAGCCGCTGGTGCCCGGCGACCTGGTCGCCGCTCCACAGCCCGAGGTCGCGGGGCGTCGTCCGCAGGTCCGGCGCGATACCGCTGCACTCCACCATCACCATCCCCGCGCCGCCGACCGCGCGGGACGCGTAGTGGGCGAGGTGCCAGTCGGTCGGCACGCCCGAGGGCCCCGCCGAGTACTGGCACATCGGCGAGAGCCACACCCGGTTGGGCACGGTGAGCTCTCGTAGCTGCAGCGGTGTCCAGACGGCGGACTTCGACACCATGACCTCCTTCATATTGACTGATACGGTCATCCTAGCCATACGATGTGATGAAATATAGCATAATCTCCACCGATATCGACATGTAATTCCACACTGGAGGTGTGAGAGTGACCGATCCGCGGGTGCGCCGGCCGGACGACCAGCTCCGGTTCGGGTTGATGTGGTTCAACTCGCAGACTCCGTACCTGACGTCGGCCGTCGCCGCCGGCCGCAATCCGCCGGTGCTCGACGTGGCGGTGCAGACCACGCTCGCGCGGGCGGCCGAGGAGGCGGGGTTCGACTTCCTCTTCCTGGCCGACGGCTACGTGAGCCACGGCGAGCACAACGTCCGGATCGGCCACGGCGAGCCCCGCCTGTCCGCCCTCACCTGGGCGCCGATCCTGATGGCGGCCACCCGGCACATCGGGGTCGCGACGACGATCCACACGAAGTACTTCCCGCCCGGAGTGATCGCCCGGCTCGGCGGCAATCTCGACCATCTCAGCGGCGGCCGCTGGGGCTGGAACATCGTGCCCGGCACCAACGACGACACGTTCCTCGGCGCCGAGCCGCTCGGACATGCCGAGCGGTACGCGCAGGCCAGGGAAACGCTCGACGCCGTCCAGCGGATCTGGGCGGCGCGCGGCCGGCGGATCGAGTACCGCGGCGAGTACCACCACTTCGACGGGGCGATGATGGGCCCGTTCCCGGTCCAGGAGCCGTGGCCCCTGCTGTTCAACGCAGGAGTCTCCGACGACGGGCTTCAGTTCATCGCCGACGCCTGCGACTACGGGTTCTTCACCGTGGTCGACGACCTGGCCAAGGTCCGCGGGCCGGTCGAGGACGTCGCCGCGCGCGCCGAGGCGGCCGGCCGGAACCCGTTGTCGGTCGACCTCCTCGGCTCGATCGGCCTGGTCGTCGCACCGACGCGACGGGAAGCCCAGGACCGGTACGACGAGCTCCGCGAAACCCTGGACATGGACGCGGCCCGTGGGTGGGCACGGTCCTTCCTCGGCCGCAGCCGGACCTACCAGGCCACGCACGGCGGCGAGCTGGATGCGGTTGCCCGCAGCATCGGTGTGGCAGCCGGGGCCAAGGTGCTCGTCGGCGACGTCGACGACGTGGCCGAGCAGCTCGTCGCCGTGCACCGCGCGACCGGGCTGCGCGGCTTCCAGGTCTGCCCGCTGACGTGGTCGGCGGACGACCTGCTGCGGATGGGGTCGGTGTTCCGCCGGGTCGGCGACGCCGGGCTCTGGAAGGCACCCGCGGACCGCGGGTGGGCGTGGTGACGCCGATGTCACCGGCCTCAGCAACGAAAGGAGCAGCAGTGACAGTCACACCGCTTACCGTCGTGGATCTCGAGGTGATCCCGGTCCGGGCGCCGCTCGCACGGGAGTTCCGCGGCAGCTACTACCACATGACGCACCGCGCGACCGTCGTCGTCCGGCTGATCACCGACCAGGGTGTGGTCGGCGAGGCGTACGTCGGGGACGAGGACGCGGCGGCGGCCGAGATCGTGGACGTGCTGCGCAAGGAGATCGCGCCGATCCTGATCGGCATGGACGCGATGGCCACCGAGAAGTGCTGGGCGGCGCTCTACCCGGTCACGTTCGACATCCTGCGGGACCGCCGGATCGGACTGGTCGCGCTCGCCGCCGCGGACACCGCGATCTGGGACGCGGTCGGCAAGGCACTGGGCCAGCCGCTGTGGCGGCTGTGGGGCGGCGCCCGCGACCGCGTCCCGATGATCGCCATCGGCGGGTACTACGGTGAGCCGCTCGGCCCGGTCGCGGAGGAGATCGCCTACTACCGCGACGAGCTCGGCCTGGCCGGCGTCAAGTTCAAGGTCGGCGGGCGCGCGCCCGAGGTCGACGCCGAGCGGGTGGCGGCGGCACGGGAGGCGGCCGGTCCGGACTTCACCATCTGCATCGACGCGAACCAGGGTTACACGGTCGCCGAGGCGGTGCGGCTCTGCGAGCTGATCCGGCCGCTGGGGATCCGCTGGTTCGAGGAGCCGGTCAGGTGGCACAACGACCGGCGCGGGCTCCGGGACGTCCGCGCGATCGGCGGCATCCCGGTCGCGGCCGGCCAGACCGAGCTGACCCCGAGCGGTTGCCGGGACCTGATGGAGGCCGGCGCGATCGACGTCTGCAACTTCGACGCCTCGTGGTCCGGCGGCCCGACGGCCTGGCGCCGGACGGCGGCGATCGCGACGGCGTACGACGTGGAGATGGGCCACCACGAGGAACCGCAGGTCAGCCTGCACCTGATCGGCAGCGTCCAGCACGGCACCTTCTCCGAGTGCTTCCACCCCGACAGGGACCCGTTCTGGTGGTCGCTGATCGCGAACCGGCCGCAGCCCGTCGACGGCTACCTTCCGTTGCCGCAGGCACCTGGTCTCGGCTGGGAGCTGGACTGGGACTACATCGACCGGCACCGGCTGGACGGGGCCTCCGCGTGACGGCGTACACGGTCGTCGGTGCGGGCGCGATCGGCGGTACGCTCGCGTTCCACCTGACCGCGGCCGGTCACGAGGTCGTCGTGGTCGATGCCGACAGCGAGCACGTCGAAGCCATCCGGCACCACGGGCTGACGCTGCGCGGTGCAGGTCAGCCCGACCGCACGGCGCGGATGCGGGCGGTCACCCCGGCGGAGATCGGCGACCTCGGCCGCCTGGACGCGGTCCTGCTCGCGGTGAAGTCCCAGGCGACCGCGGCGGCCGTGGACCTGATCGCCCCTTCGCTCAGCGGCGACGGCTGTGTCGTCTCGCTCCAGAACGGCCTGAACGAACGGACGATCGCAACACGGGTAGGTCCGGAGCGGACGATCGGGGCCTTCGTGAACTTCGCCGCGGACGTACTCGGGCCAGGCGTCATCGGAGTGGGTGGCCCCGGCGCTCTGGTGATCGGCGAGCTGGACGGGACTGCGTCCGCGCGGGTCGACGCGCTGGCCGCCGACCTCCAGGCCTGGGGACCCGCGCGGGCGAGCACGAACGTCGAAGGCTTCCTGTGGTCGAAGATGGGCTACGGGACGATGCTCGTCGCCACCTCACTGGCTGACGCTCCGATGGCTGACCTCGTCGACCGCCATCGCCGGGTGATGCACCGGGCCGTGCGGGAGGTGTTCGCCGTCGCGGCGGCGGGCGGTGTCACGCTCGAGGCTTTCGACGCCTTCGATCCGGCGGGCTACACGGGTACCGCCGACCAGCGACGTGCCGACGAGGCAACGGATCGGCTGGTGGCATGGCTGCACACGCTGGACAAGAAGCGCAGCGGGATCTGGCGGGACATCGTGGTACGCCGACGGCCGACTGAAGTGCCGCACCAGTACGCCCCCGTCCTCGCACGGGCCCGCGAGTACGGCGTACCGGTGCCGACTCTGTCGGGCGTGCTGGAGAACATCCGGCGGCTCGAGGCCGGCGAGGTCGCGATGGGGGAGGAGTTGCTGACGGAGCTCGACACCTGACTCTGCGGTCAACGGATGGGGCCGTGCGGCGAACGGATAGCCGCACGGTTCCGCCGTCGGTGACGCTCGTGCCTATGACAGCGCGGCCACGACCGCTTTCCAGCGGCCTGCGTAGGTCTCGAGGACCTTGTCCTCGGTGAACGTCGAGTCGAGCAGGTACAGGCCGGGCAGAGCGCAGGTAGCACCCAGCTCGGCCAGTACCGGCTTGAGAGTCAACTCAGGAGCCAAGGCATGGGCGGGTCCGGCGCCGAGCATCAGCGGTACGGCGACGACGCCCTGCAGGCCGGTGCCGCCGGGGATCTGGTCCAGGAACAGCTTGAGCAGGCCGCTGTAGGTCGCCTTGAAGGTCGGGCTCGCGAACACGACGAGCGAGGACTCCTGCACGGTTCGGACGGCCGCGCCGACGGCGTCGTCGCCCCAGCCGAGCAGGCCCGGCCCGACTTCGGCCAGCTCGACGACGGTGCCGGCGGCGTGCCCGGCGAGCTCCCGCGCGAGCATCTCGCCCGCGGCCCGGGTGCGCGAACCCCGCTTCGGATTGCCGACGACAACGGTCACCGCAGCGCCGCCCATGGCTGCCTCCTTCGAGATGTGAAGATCTTGTTTCCGCCTAAATTCTCCATGAACGAGGGCTTGCGCGCTAGTATCAGTCATCCATACAGTCCATCTTGCCATAAAACACCACTTCAAGGAGGCGAGATGGCTGATCCGCCCAACGACGCGGCCTGGACCTGGCCCGAGGATCGCTGGCGCGCGTACGTCGCCAAGATCCGCGCGGGCCGGGAACTGCGGCCGGCGCAGTGGCCCGGGAACGCGAAGGCCGTCGTCGCGTTGTCCTTCGACCCCGACCACGAGACGATCCCGCTCCGGGACGGGGAGACCTCGCCCGGCCTGCTCGCCCGCGGCGAGTTCGGCTCCCGCCGCGGATCGCACCGGATCCTCGACCTGCTGGAGCGGCACGGCATCCCGGCCACGTTCTTCATGCCGGCGGTCTCGGCGCTGCTGCACCCCGACGAGATCAAGAACTACGCGGCGGCCGGCCACGAGATCGGCGCGCACGGCTGGATCCACGAGCGGAACGCGCTGCTGCCGGCCGAGGCCGAGCGCGACCTCGCCTTCCGGGCGCTCGACACGCTGGAAGAGCTGTCAGGGCAGCGGCCGACCGGGATCCGCACCCCGAGCGGCGACTATTCCGACGCCACTCTCGACATCGTCGCCGAGACCGGCCTCGTCTACGACTCGTCCCTGATGGCCGACGACCAGCCGTACGAGATCGTTGCCGATGGCAACCCGACGGGCATCGTCGAGATCCCGATGGAGTGGATTCGCGACGACGCGCCGTACTTCACCTTCGACCGGTACGGGCCGCACCGGCCGTACATGCCGCCGCGGGAGTGGCTGCGGATCCAGCTCGACGAGTTCGACGCCGCGTACCGCGAAGGCGGCGTCTACCAGCTCATCTGCCACCCGCACATCATCGGCCACCGCTCCCGGATGGCCATGCTCGAGGAACTGGTGGCGCACATGGCCCGCCACAGCGACGTCTGGTTCGCCACCCACGGCGAGCTGGCGGCCTTCCTCATCGACACCTTCGGACTCCGCCGAGACAAAGGGCAATCCTCATGAGTGAAACGGTGGTCCCGGCGACGACGCCGGCACCGGCGACGACCCGGCGCAAGGCGGTCTTCGCCGCCTCCCTGGGCAACGGCGTCGAGTACTTCGACTGGGGCATCTACTCGGCCCTGACGACGGTCTTCGCCAAGCAGATCTTCCCGTCCTCCGACCCGACCGTCAGCCTGCTGCTCTCGCTGGCCACCTTCGCGCTGGGCTTCGTCGCCCGGCCGGTCGGCGCCATCGTGCTGGGCAACCTGGCCGACAAGAAGGGCCGGAAGTTCGTTCTCACCCTCGCCATCACGCTCACGTCGGCCGGATCGATCCTGATCGCCTTCGTACCCACCTACGGGACGATCGGCATCGTCGCACCGGCTCTGGTCCTGCTGGCCCGGCTGGCGCAGGGCTTCGGCGCCGGCGGCGAGGCGAGCAGCGCGGCGACGTTCCTGATCGAGTCCGCGCCGGTCCACCGCCGCGGCTTCTTCGGCTCGTTCCAGCAGATGTCGACCGGCGCCGGTCTGCTGACCGCGTCCGTGGTGGCGGCGGCGCTCACCGCGGTCCTGTCCGACGCCGCGATGGACGAGTGGGGCTGGCGGCTCGGCTTCTTCCTCGCCGGTGCCGCGGGCTTCATCGCCCTGTACATCCGGCGGCAGGTGGACGACACCGAGATGGGCGAGCAGGTGGTCAGGCTGACCGCGGCCGAGCGGAAGGCGCTGCGCCGCGAGATGTTCCGCACCCACAAGCGCCAGCTGATCCAGATCTTCCTGCTCACCGTGCCGGGCACGATCGGCAACTACATGTTCCTGAGCTACATGGCCGCCTTCGCCAAGACGACGACCGGGATCGACCTCGGAACGGCGCTGCTGGCGAACAGTTGCGCGATCGCCCTGTACTGCGTCGCGATCCCGTTCGCCGGCCTGCTGACCGACAAGATCGGCCGCCGGCCGCAGCTGCTCCTCTTCTCGGTCCTGTACATCCTGATCCCGTACCCGGTGTTCTCGATCCTCGGCCCGTCCTTCGGTGCCGTCTTCGCCGCGAACCTGATCGGGGTGATGGTGCTCGCGCTCTTCTCCGGCACCATGGCGGCGGTCTACAACGAGCAGTTCCCGACCGCCATCCGGGTCGCGGCCAGCGGCATCCCGTTCGCGCTCGCGGTGAGCGTCTTCGGCGGTACCGCCCCCTATGTCACCACTCAGCTGTTCGCGCTGGGACTGGGCGAGTTCATCTGGGTCTACCTGTCCGCGGCGGGAGTGCTCGGCCTCGCGGTCGTGCTCACCCTGCCGGAAACCTACCGAAAGGAAATCGCTCGATGAGCAGCCGCAGAGTAGTCGTCACCGGCGCGGCCGGCCGGATCGGTACCGCGATCGCGGAGCGCTTCTGCCGCGACGGCGATCAGGTGGTCGCCGTGGACTTCCGCGCCGAGGAGCTGGAGACCGCGATGAAGTCGCTGATCGCCGCCGGGACGGCCACCACCGTGGTCGCCGACCTCGGCGACGCGTCGACCGCCGAGGACCTGATCCCGCAGATCTGGGAGACCGAAGGCCCGGTGGACGTGCTGGTCAACGTCGCCGCACTGGCCCCGATCGACCGCTTCGCCGACCTGACCGCGGCCCAGTGGGACCTGGTCATGGCCGTGAACCTGCGGGCGCCCACGCTGCTGACCGCCGCGCTGGGCCGGCGGGTGCTCAACAACGGCGGCACGGCCAACGTCGTCACGATCAGTTCGGGCGCGGCGTTGCGGGCCCGGCCGGGCGCCGCGCACTACACCACGTCGAAAGCGGCCGTCGAGATGATGGTCCGCAGCGCCGCGATCGAGCTCGCGCCGGCCATCCGCGTCAACGCCGTGAGCCCCGGCTTCATCGACGTCGGCAGCCCGATCAACCGCGTCTCGGCGGAGTACGCCCGGACGATGGGCACCAACCCGATGCGCCGGCCGGGACATCCCGACGACATCGCCAACGCTGTCGCGTGGGTGGCGAGCGACGAGGCGTCCTGGGTGAACGGCAGCATCGTCCGGGTGGACGGGGGCTCGACCGCCGGCCTGCACAGCCTGCCGCTGCAGAACGTGGGGGAGGACTGGTGAGTCCCGACCCGCAGACACTCGGCGTGGTGTCGAAGTGGGTGGCCGGTCAGGCCGACGCGATCTTCACCGACATCGAGGACCTGGTCGGGCTGGAAACACCCAGTACGGACAAGCCGTTGCTCAGTCGAGCGCTGGACTGGCTGCGGCGGCGTACCGAGCAGGTCGTCGGCCCACCCGACGCGGTCGAACTGGTGGACGGCGGCGCACGCGGGGACGTGCTGGTCCTCACGTACGCCGGGACGGGCGACGCCGTCGTCACGTTCTTGTGCCACTACGACACCGTCTGGGACGCCGGGACCCTGGCCGACTGGCCGTACCAGGTCGACGGGGACGTGGCGTCCGGGCCGGGGGTCTTCGACATGAAGGCCGGCTGCGTCCAGGCGATCTGGGCACTCGCCGCGGCCCGCGCGACCGGGCTGACCACGCCGACCGTCCGGATCCTGTTCACCGGCGACGAGGAGATCGGCAGCGAGGCGTCCCGCGCCAGCATCGAGCGGTTCGCGATCGACTCCGACCTGGTCATGCTCTTCGAGCCGAGCGAGCAAGGCCGCGTCAAGACCGAACGCAAGGGGATCGGCCGGTACTACGTCGCCGTCGAGGGCCGGGCGACGCACGCCGGCGCGCACTACGAAGAAGGTGTCAGCGCGATCGACGAGCTGGCCCGGCTGACGGTGGCGCTGCACGGCCTGACCGATCTCACCGCCGGGACGACGGTGAACGTCGGGGTCGTTGCCGGCGGCACCCGGTCCAACGTCGTCGCGGCGGCGGCGCGCGCGGAGATCGACGTACGGGTCGCCCGGCAGTCCGAGATGGAGCGGATCGACGCGGCGCTGGCCGCGATCGAGCCGCACGACCCCCGGGCGCGCATCACCGTGACGGGCGGCTGGAACCGGCCGCCGATGGAACGGTCGGAGCTGACCGTCGGCCCGTACCGGATCGCCCGCGACGTCGCCGCTGCCCTCGGCCGGGACCTCGGCGAGATCGCGGTCGGCGGCGGCAGCGACGGCAACTTCGCCGCCGCCCTCGGCATCCCGGTGCTCGACGGGATGGGTGCGGTCGGCGGTCACCCGCACGCGCGCGGCGAGTACATCAGCCTGTCCGGGTCGATCGAGCGGATTGTCATCGCCGCCGGCGTACTCGGGGCCGTTCAGGCCCGTGGCCCACGGGAACTCCGATGACGGTCCAGGCCTTCAGCACCGGGGAGGACAGTCCGCGCGACTACCTCGAACGCTGCCTGCACACCATCGCCGAACGGGAACCGACCGTGCGCGCCTGGGTCGCACTGAACGCGGACAGGGCTCGCCAGGCCGCCGATCAGAGCACGAAGCGCTGGCGCGACGGTACTCCGCTGTCGCCGATCGACGGCCTGCCGATCGGGATCAAGGACCTGCTGGAAACCCGGGACCTGCCGACGCAAATGGGCTGCGCGGCGTACGACGGGAACTTCCCGCGGCGCGACAACGCGGCGGTGTGGGCGCTTCGCCAGGCCGGTGCGGTGATCCTGGGCAAGACGGTCACGTCCGAGCTGGGCGGTACGCATCCCGGGCCGACGACCAACCCGTTCGATCCGGCGCGTACCCCGGGCGGGTCGTCGTCCGGTTCCGCGGCGGCGGTCGGGGCAGGAATGGTGCCTGCGGCAATCGGTACGCAGGTGGTCGGCTCGATCATCCGGCCGGCGAGCTACTGCGGGAACTGGGCGCTCAAGCCGTCCCAAGGTGCGATCAACCGGGGAGAGCGGCAGGCGACCAGCATGAGTACACACGGAGTGCACGCCGCCCGCGCGGAGGACATGTGGCTGGTGGCGATCGCGATCGCGCGACGGGCCGGCGGCGATCCGGGGATGGCGCCGCTTGCCGGGCCTGACGCAGTACCGGAGCCGCATCGTCCCTTCGCTGTGGGGGTGATGGAGACCGAGGGCTGGGTCGGTCTCGACGCGTCGTCGCGGGCCGCGTTCGAGGCGTTCCTCGATCGACTCGCCGGCACCGGTGTGCCGGTCGTGCGGCGTTTCGACCGCTTCGAGGCGTTGCTGGCGGGCGTTCGCGAGCTGACCCTCGACATCACCGGCTGGGAGAACCACTGGGGACTGCGGAATCTGGTGGCGCAGCACCCGGACGGCGTCAGTGCCCGCGCCAAGGCCGTCCTCGAAGCCGCCGAGAAGCTCGGCGTGGACGGCTACGCCGAGCTGCTGCGGCGCCGCGCGGAGGTCCGCAGGGCGCACGCGGCACTCGCGTCGGAGGTGGACGTCGTCGTCTCGCTGGCTTCACCGGGTCCGGCGCCACTGCGGTCCGATGACCTCCCGGGTGAGCCGCTGTCGCAGTGGCCCACCGGCGATCCGGTGTTCAACGCCCCCAGCTCGCTGCTGGGGGCGCCGGTGGTCACCGTGCCGGTGCTGAGCGTCGACGGCCTGCCGGTGGGCATCCAGGTGATGGGGCAGCCAGGCAGCGATGCACGCGTGACGGCGATCGCCAGGTGGGTCGCCGTTACGGCAGCCGCACGCGAGGACGGTCACTGAGGTGTATCCCACCTTGCGTGAGGTGCTGGAACTGCCGGTGGTCGCACGGGGCGCTCCGGTCGTTCGATCGGCCGCCGCTGCCGTCGACGTTCCGGTGCGCTCCGTGCACGTCAGTGAACTCGGGGACGTCGCCGGGACCCTCACCCGCGACGTCCTCGTCTTGTCGGTCGGACTCGCACTGACCGATCCGGAGCTGGACGCCTGCGCCTACGTGCGGTCGCTCCTGGACGCCGGCGCGAGCGGGCTCGCGGTCGAGCTGGGCCGGCACGTCACGTCGTTGCCGGAGGCCCTCGTCCAGGCCGCACGGGCGGCCGGGTTCCCGGTGGTCGAGCTGCGCCGCGCGGTCCGCTTCCTCGAGGTGGTCGAGACCGTGCATGCGATGGTCGTGGACCCCCGGCACGAGCGTCTGCGGATGGCCGAACGAGCTCACCAGGCGTTCGGCGGGATCGCGGTGACCGCGGCCGGCCCGGAGCGCATCGTGGCCGGGGCGGCCGAACTGATCGGTCTGCCGGTCGTCCTCGAGGATGTGCGCCATCGTGCCCTCGTGTACGCGGGTGGTCCGTCGGCCGAGGTCGTCCTGCGGGACTGGACGGCCCGATCGCGGCGCGTACCGGTTCGTGCCTTCACCTCGTCGGACGGACCGGAGCGCTGGACGTGTACGCCCGTCGGGCCGCCCGGACAGCGGTGGGGACGGCTCGTCGTACCGACTTCCGCTGACGAGCACGCTGGAATGTCCATCGTGCTCGAACGCGCGGCCGAGGCGCTGACCGTCGGCCGACTGCTCGAAGGTGACGCCCTGAGCATGGCCCTGGAGGCACAGTCCAAGCTGTTGCGGGATCTGCTCGACGGCGCCGCCACCGATGAGGGGTCATTGCGAGCTCGTGCGATGGCGCTCGGCCTCGGCGCGGCCCCGGAGTACATTCCGCTGGCCTTACGGATCAGGAGCAAAGAGCACCTGCAGCTCGTCGTGTCTGCTGTCCGGTCCGCTGGGGCTCTCGGGGGAGTGCTCGACGGAAGAATCGGCCTGCTGCTGCCGTCGACCGAGGACGCCGTGCAGCGCGTGATGGACAGCGTCCCGGCCGGACTGATCGCGGCGGCCGGCGCCGGCCCACCGGTGCGCAGACTGCTCGATCTGCCCGCCGCCTTCGAGGAGGCCCTGCAGATCGTCGACGTCGCACCGGACGACGGGCGAGTCCGTCGCTCCGCAGACCTCGGCATCCGCGGTCTGCTCCGGGGTTTGCGCGACCACCCACACGTACAGCAGTTCGTCGAGGATCAACTGGCGCCACTGCTCGCCCTGCCTGCTGCCCGCAGGACCGACCACCTGACCGTACTGCGGACCTTCCTCGGCGCCGGCTCGATGACCGCTTTCGCCGAGGCGATGCAGCTGAGCCGCGCGGCGGCCTACGGCCGGCTGCGCACGGTCGAGCGGGCGCTGGGCGCCCGCCTCTCCGACCCCGAGACCCGGCTGGGAATCCACCTGGCCGTGCTTGCCCTGGACCACCGGGAAGCTGGAGATCCCGGTCGGAGGAACAATCCGGCCGGGGCTGACGGTGGTTCCGGGTCGCCTCGGCTGTTGGTTGCTGACAGCCCCTATATCAGCAGTGAGCGGCTGTGACAGTGCAGCGAGCGGATAGCACGAGGAAGTGACCTGGATGACTCTGAACTGTATGAGCCTGACAACAACGACCCCGATCATCACCCCTGCTGACAAGATCACGCCGGCCGGGATGCGCGCCGCCATGGGCGCCTTCTGCTCGGGCGTGGTCGTGGTGACCGCCCTCGGCGTGGACGCCGAGCCCCTCGGCTTCACCTGCCAGTCCTTCGTCTCCCTGTCGCTGGATCCGCCGCTGATCTCCATCAGCCCGGCGCGGACGTCCAGTACCTGGCCGCGGATCCGCGCCGTCGGCCGCTTCGCGATCAACGTGCTCGCGCACGACCATGCCGACCTGTCCGGCCAGTTCGCCCGTTCAGGCACGGACAAGTACGCGGGCGTGGCCTGGCGGCCCGCGCCGAACGGCTCGCCGATCCTTGACGGCGTATCGGCCTGGGTCGAGTGCCGGCTGTGGCGTGAGTACGACGGTGGCGACCACACAGTCGTGATCGGCGAGGTCACCGCGCTCGACCACGACGTCGAGCGGCACCCGCTGCTCTACTACCGCGGCTCCTACCCGCGGGCGGACTGGCGGACCCGCTGATGTCCGAGCCGTCGCGGGACGTGGTCGCCGTCGTCCTGACGCGGTACGAACGTGTCGGCCTGTTCAAACGCAGCCGGCACGTTCACCACGACGCCGGCGCCTGGCACTGCGTCACCGGGTACGTCGACCCCGGCCGAAGCCCGCTGCAGCAGGCGGTCGAGGAACTGTGGGAGGAGACCGGCCTGCGGGTCACCGACCTGGAACGCCTGGTTGCCGGACCGGTCCTCGACCTGCCGGATGCGTGCGGCGGCCGGCCGTGGGTCGTCCACACGTTCGCGGCGGCCACAACCGAACGCCGGCTCACCCTGAACTGGGAGCACGACCAGTACCGCTGGGTCCGGCCGGGCCGCATCTCCCGCTTCGACGGGCGGGTGAGCTGGCTGGCCGACGTTCTGGCCGCGGTCCTGCCGGAGACCGCACGCCGACCGAGGACGCCGTCGTACGCCTGACGCCTCGCGACACTGCACCCACGGAAAGTCCGTTGCGGCCAACGGCTGCCTCTTCGCCAGGCTTCACGCTATGTTTGTGAAGCTCACCACAGCGCTGGCCGCAGTTCGCAAAGGGGCACGCGATGAAGGAGTACCTGGCATCCGCGTCCGTGATCGACACGCACAGCCTCGAAGAGGCCCGCGAAGCGGTCACCAGGATCTACCTGCGGCACGAGCTCATCGGGTCCGAGGATGCGATGAGGATGCGCCTCAACGCCGTCAGCGACCGGCATATGACCCTCGGCTACCTGACCTACCAGGCGGACGCGGAGCTCATCATGCCGGCGACCGAGGACTTCTACGTCGTCAACCTGACCGTCGTCGGTCACACGAAGGCGTCCCGCGGCGACGGCGGCCGTGAGGTCACCGTCGCGAACGACCGCGGCCTGGTGCTCTCGCCGCTGCAGTCCAATCGCGTCCGATGGTCGTCCGACGCCGAACAGTTGCACCTGAAGATCCCGCGCCCGAGCCTGGAGTCGCACCTGTCCGATCTGCTCGGCAAACCGGTGACCGACGTCGTCGACTTCGACTACGGCCTGGACCTGACCACCGGCCCCGGCCGGTCCCTGCTGCGCTCCGTGCAATTCCTGGCGACCGAGCTGGATCGGCCGGCCGGACTGGCGGACCTGCCGCTCGCCCGGGAACAGCTGGAGGCCTACGTACTCACGTCGCTGCTGCACGCCGGGCACCATCAGTACAGCGATGCCCTCTCCGGCAACGAAGACGTCCGCCGGCTCGGCCGCCTCGCGCCGGTCGTGCAGTACATCGAGGCGAACGCCGACAGCGTGCTCACCCCGGAGATCCTGGCCAAGGTCGGATGCGTCAGCGTGCGGACCCTGCACGCGGCCTTCCAGGAACAGCTCGGCGAATCGCCGATGGCCTACGTTCGCCGGATCAGGCTGGGCCGGGTCCGCGCCGAGCTGCTACGGGCCGACCCGCAGAAGGAACGGGTGACCGACATCGCCCTGCGCTGGGGCTTCCTGCACCAGTCGCGCTTTGCGCAGCAGTACCGGGAGCAGTTCAACGAGCTGCCCTCGGTCACCCTGCACCGCTGACCAGCTCTGCAGAAAACGGCCCTCTTTCGTCGGTGAGCGGATAGTCGCCGGCGGCCGGCGTTCCTAGCGTCGATGGTGACGAAAGTCATCACCCATCTCGACGCGAGGAGCCGACCATGGCCGAACCCAGAACCGACCTCGAGACCTTCAAGCTGTTCATCGACGGCAAGAGCGTCGACGCCATCTCCGGCAAGACCTTCGAGTCGCTCAACCCCTACACCGGCACGCCGTGGGCCAGGCTGGCCGACGGCGGACCGGAGGACGTCGATGCGGCGGTCGCCGCGGCCCGCGCCGCCTTCGAGGGCGAGTGGGGACACAAGTCCGGCTTCGAACGCGCCGCGGTCATGCGCGACATCGCCGCCGCAATCACCGCCAACGCCGACCGGCTGGCGCGGCTCGAAGTACGGGACTCCGGCAAGCTCCTGCGCGAGATGCTCGGCCAGCTGAAGGCGCTCGGCAACTGGTACCTGTACTACGCCGGCCTCGCCGACAAGCTGGAGGGCAAGACGGTCCCGGCGCTGGCGCCACAGACGTATTTCGGCTACACGGTCCGCGAGCCGGTCGGAGTGGTCGGCGCCATCACGCCGTGGAACAGCCCGCTGCTCCTGCTGACCATGAAGCTCGCCCCGCTCCTGGCGGCCGGATGCACCTGCGTGGCCAAGCCGTCGGAGCACTCGCCGGCCTCGACCGTCGCGTTCGCCGAGGTCCTCGCCGACGCAGGTCTGCCGGCCGGGGTCTTCAACGTGGTGACCGGCTGGGACCGCGCGACCGGCGAGGCCCTCGCGTCCCACCCGGGCATCGACAAGGTAGCGTTCACCGGCTCGACCGCGACCGGGATCAAGGTAGCCCAGGCGGCGATGGCCAACGTCAACAAGGTCACCCTCGAGCTCGGCGGCAAGTCGCCGCAGGTGGTGTTCCCTGACGCCGACCTCGACGCGGCCGCCAACGGCGTGGTGGCCGGTGTCTTCGCCGCGACCGGCCAGACCTGTATGGCGGGATCGCGGCTGATCGTGCACGAGTCGGTCAAGGACGAGCTGATCGCCAAGGTCGTCGCCCGGGCCGAGTCCATCAAGCAGGGCGACCCGCTCCAGGCCGAGACCGAGATGGGACCGGTCGCGAACGTTCCGCAGTACGAGAAGGTGCTCGGCTATCTCGCCGGCGCCAAGGCCGAAGGCGCCACCATCGCCTGCGGTGGCGAGCCGAACGCGGAACTGGGCGGGCTCTTCGTCAAGCCGACGGTGGTGCTGGCCGATCCGGGCAAGACCATCGTCCGCGAGGAGGTGTTCGGCCCGGTGCTGGCGGCGTACACCTTCAGCGACGAGAGCGAGGCCGTTGCCCTGGCCAACGACACGCCGTACGGCCTGGCCGGTGCGGTGTGGACCAAGGACGTGCACCGCGCGCACCGGGTGGCCGGCGCGATCCGGGCCGGCACCATCTGGATCAACGCGTACCGCGTGGTCACCCCGAACATGCCGTTCGGCGGGTACGGCCTGTCGGGCATCGGCCGGGAGAACGGGACCGACGCGGTGAACGAGTACCTGGAGAACAAGTCCGTCTTCGTCGAGCTGACCGGCGGCACCCGCGACCCCTTCACGCTGGGCTGATCGCAGCCTCGACCGAACCAGGAGGACACCATGACCACCGCGCTCAGCGCCAACGAACGACTCGGGCTCGCCCCGACCGACCCGCGCCCCGACGCCGAGACGAAGCCCGTCCAGGACCGCCGCGAGACCAACCCGCTGCTCAACGACCAGCCGATGAAGCTCGGGCTGTTCGGCACGAACTGCTCGTACGGGCTGATCGTGTCGCACGCGCCGTCCAGCTACGAGGTCAGCTGGGAGCACACCAGATCCATCGCCCGGCAGGCCGACCAGCTCGGGCTGGAGGTCTTGGTGCCGGTGGCCCGCTGGAAGGGCTTCGGTGGATCGACCAACTTCAACGGCAACTGCTTCGAGACCTACACCTGGGCCGCCGGGATCGCCGAGGCCACCGAGCGGATCGCAGTCGCCGCGACCTCACACCTGCCGACCGTCCACCCGATCGTGGCGGCGAAGGCGGCCACCACGATCGACCGCATTTCCGGCGGCCGCTTCGCGCTCAACCTGGTGATGGGCTGGGTCCCGCCGGAGATGGAGATGTTCGGCGGCGAGCAGCGCCAGCACGACGAGCGGTACGCGTTCGGGCAGGAGTGGATCGACTACGCGAAGCGGCTGTGGAGCGCGCCGGGCAGCTTCGACGTCGACGGCAAGTACTTCGAGGGTCGCGACGTCGAGGCGTACCCCAAGCCGCATCAGGGCCCGCATCCGGTGCTGCTCAACGCCGGGAACTCACCGGCCGGGATCGACTACTCGGCGCGCAACGTCGACATCAACTTCGCCAGCCTCGACACGCTGGAGAGCATCAAGGCCTACACCGGCAAGGTCCGGTCCACAGCGCGTGACCGCTACCAGCGCGACATCGACGTGATGACGTACGGCCTCGTCGTCTGCCGGGACACGGAGAAGGAGGCGAAGGCGGCCTTCCAGCGGGTCGTCGAGGAAGGTGACCAAGGGGCTGTCGGCAACGTTCTCAAGATCGCGCTGTCGGGGGCCAGCCAGTCGTTCGACCACGCGCGTGAGCTGTCCGAGCGGTTCATCGCAGGCTGGGGCGGCTACCCGTTGGTGGGCACGCCGGAGCAAGTCGTACAAGGCCTGAAGGAGCTCAACGAGGCCGGCATGGGCGGCATGATCATGGGGCTCATCGACCCGAACGAGGAGCTGTCGATGTTCCAGGACGAGATCCTGCCACTGATGGTCGAGGCCGGCCTCCGGCACTGAGTCGCGTCGCGGCCTCCAGCACGGAGGCCGCGACGAAGTGTCGGTGATCGGCGGAAGAACCGACAGTTCGACGGCTGCGAGGACGGGAGCCGGACGGTGAGGATCGAGGCAACGAACCGAAGGAGCGCGCGATGACCACCTCGATCCACCACTGGGCCGACGGCGCCGAGTACGACGGCGAGTCCGGCCAGTGGGCCGACGTGACCAACCCCGCGACCGGCCAGGTGTCCGGCCGGGTCGCCCTGGCCGACCGGCGCGACGCCGAGCGGGTGATCGCGGCGGCGACCAGGGCCGCACCCGGCTGGGCCGGGACCTCGCTGGCCCGGCGTACGCAGGTGCTGTTCGCCTTCCGTGAGTTGCTGAACAGCCGGAAGTCCGAGCTTGCCGAGCTCATCACCGCCGAGCACGGCAAGGTGTACCTCGACGCGCTGGGCGAGATCTCCCGTGGCCAGGAAGTCGTGGAGTTCGCCTGCGGCATCGCCCACCTGCTCAAGGGCGGTCATTCCGAGAACGTGTCGACCGGCGTGGACGTGTACTCCGCGCGGGATCCGCTCGGTGTCGTCGGCATCATCAGCCCGTTCAACTTCCCGGCCATGGTTCCGCTGTGGTTCTTCCCGATCGCGATCGCGGCCGGCAACACCGTGGTCCTCAAGCCCAGCGAGAAGGACCCGTCGGCAGCCGTCTGGATCGCGAAGCTGTGGCAGGAGGCGGGGCTGCCGGACGGCGTGTTCAACGTTCTGCAGGGCGGCAAGTCCGCGGTGGACGCGCTGCTGGAGAGCCCGGAGGTCGCGGCGATCAGCTTCGTCGGGTCGACGCCGATCGCGCAGTACGTCTACGAGGAGGCCAGTCGGCACGGTAAGCGGGTGCAGGCGCTGGGTGGGGCGAAGAACCACCTGGTGGTGCTGCCCGACGCGGACCTCGACCTGGCCGCCGACGCGGCGGTAGCGGCGGCGCACGGGAGTGCGGGCGAGCGATGCATGGCGATCAGCGTCCTGGTTGCGGTCGAGCCGATCGCGGACGACCTGGTGGCACGCGTCGCGGAGCGGACCAGGTCGTTGCGGGTGGGAACGGATCTGGGTCCGTTGGTGACGAGGGAGCACCGCGACCGGGTGGCCGGCTTCGTCGCCTCCGGTCAGCAGGCCGGTGCGAAGCTCGTCGTCGACGGCCGCGACGGCCACCCGGGTGACGGTTTCTGGTTGGGGCCGACTCTCTTCGACCACGTCGATCCTGGGATGGACATCTACCGGGAGGAGATCTTCGGCCCGGTGCTGTCGGTCGTCCGGGTCTCGTCGTACGACGAAGCCGTCGCCCTCGTCAACGAAAACAGGTACGGCAACGGGACCGCGATCTTCACCAACGACGGTGGTGCGGCCCGCCGGTTCGGACGGGACGTGACGGTGGGCATGATCGGGATCAACGTGCCGATCCCGGTGCCGGTCGCGTACTACTCGTTCGGCGGCTGGAAGCAGTCGTTGTTCGGCGACACGCACGCCCACGGCACCGAAGGCGTGCACTTCTTCACCCGGGGCAAGGTCGTCACGACGCGCTGGAGGGATCCCGTGGCCCGGCCCGCCGGCCGTCTCGAACTGGAGTTCCCGCAGAATGTCTGACGCCGACCGCGCCTACGCCCTGGACCGCAAGCACGTCTTCCACTCCTGGTCCGCGCAGGAGCTCATCGACCCGATCGTGATCACGAAAGCCGACGGACCGTACCTGTGGGACCGCTACGGGAACAAGCTGCTGGACTTCACCTCGCAGCTCGTCTACACCAACCTGGGCCACCAGCACCCGAGGATCGTCGCGGCGATCGCGCGGCAGGCCGCCACCCTGTGCACGATTGCGCCGGCCCATGTGAACGGTGCCCGATCGGAGGCCGCCCGCCTGATCGCCGAGCGTACGCCGGGCGACCTCGACCACATCTTCTTCACCAACGGCGGTGCCGACGCGAACGAGCACGCGGTACGGATGGCGCGGCTGCACACCGGGCGGCACAAGGTCCTGTCGGCGTACCGCTCGTACCACGGCGGCACGCAGCTGGCCGTGAACCTCACCGGCGACCCCCGGCGCTGGCCGAACGACAACGGCTCGCAAGGCACCGTCCACTTCTTCGGCCCGTTCCTGTATCGCAGCCCGTTCTCGGCCACGACCGAGGCGGAGGAGTGCGAGCGGGCCCTCGGCCACCTCGAACAGGTCATCGCGCTCGAAGGCCCGGCCACGATCGCCGCCGTCCTGCTGGAGTCGATCCCGGGTACCGCCGGCATCCTGGTTCCGCCACCCGGCTACCTGCGCGGCGTTCGCGCCCTGTGCGACCAGCACGGCATCGTCTTCATCGCCGACGAGGTGATGGCCGGCTTCGGCCGCGCGGGCAAGTGGTTCGCCGTCGAGCACGGCGGCGTCGTACCGGACCTGCTCACCTTTGCCAAGGGCGTCAACTCCGGCTACGTCCCGCTGGGCGGCGTCGCGATCAACGACGCGATCTACAGCACCTTCGCGCGAACGCCGTACCCGGGCGGACTCACGTACTCCGGCCACCCGCTGGCCTGCGCGGCCGCCGTCGCCACCATCGAGACGATGGAGGACGACCACATCGTCGAGCGCGCCGCCCACCTCGGCGACACGGTCTTCGGCCCCCGCCTCCGCGCACTCGCCGACCGCCACGCCTGGATCGGCGACGTCCGCGGTACCGGCGTCTTCTGGGCCCTCGACCTCGTGCACGACCGCCGGACCCGTGAACCCCTCGCCGCCACGGGCCCCGAGCTGACCGCCCTGCACGCAGCCTGCCTCCGCCACGGCCTACTCCCGTTCACGACCGCCAACCGCCTCCACCTCGTCCCCCCGCTCACCATCGCCGCAGCCGAGGCCCACCACGGCCTGGACCTCCTCGACCAGGCGCTGTCGGATGTCCTCGACCAGCCGACGGCGAAGGCCTAGACCGGCGCTGCGCGCGTCGCCTCCGGGGCTGTCGCGCCTGGAGTGCGCGCTGTCCTCAGGAAGACCCTGTCGAGCCTGGTTCCGTGCGACCTAGGCAACCGCGTCCCAGGCTGCGCAGGGCCAGTTTTCACAGGGCCAGTTTTCACCCACATTCGTGGGCGCGGGGACGCGACAGTAGCCAGAGAGCTGACGGCACGAAGCGGTCGGCACCGACATCGGAGAAGGATTGGTTGGATGAGTGAGGAATCGCCCGCCAGATCAGACGGCACAAGCGCGTCACAATCTCCCGCTGAGCCGGGCAACAGGAAGAACCGGACGGGAATATCGCGCCGGTCCGCCCTCGTCGGTGGGGCAGCCGGTGTCGCCGCCGCAACGGCCGTCGCCACGTCGGTGGTAGCCCGACCCCGAGAGGCGCAGGCCGCCGAGGCGTTCCGGCCCGGTCGGGCCGTCATCTTCCGCAATGCCACCGTGGTCACCGGTGACCCCAAGCTCGGGACGCTGCGCAACAGCGACGTCCTAGTCACCGGCCAGACCATCCGGGCCGTGGGCCGTGGCCTGTCCGCTCCCGGCGACGCGGCGGTCATCGATGGACGCGACTCGATCGTGATGCCCGGCATGATCGACACCCACCGGCACATGTGGCAGACCGTGCTCCGGGGGCTCGGCGCCGAATGGACGATCGCGAACTACTTCAGCTGGATCTACCAGCAATGGGCGCCGTACTGGCGGCCGGAGGACCTGTACGCCGCCAACCTGCTGTCCATGGCCGAGTCGATCAACGCCGGTATCACCACCAGCGTGGACTGGTCGCAGGACCTCCAGAACTTCGAGTTCGCCGAGGCTGCCGCCGAGGGACTGTTCGACTCAGGCGGCCGCGCGCGGCTGGCCTACGGCCACTCGCTTCTTCCGCCGGCGCAGTGGGTCACCGCAGGTGATGTGGAGCGGCTGCAGCGTGAGCGCTTCGCATCCAAGGACCAACTGGTGACCCTGCAACTTGCCTGGGACGGCACAGGCCTTCCGGAGGAGCCGGGGTTCCCCGAGCGCCCCGCGTGGGAGTTCGCCGTGGAGCACGATCTGCCGGTCACCCTGCACTCCGGGGTGCGGGACTGGAAGGAGGACCACCAGATCACCTTGCTGCGTGACAACGGATTCCTGTTGCCGACGAACACATACGTGCACTGCGGCACGATGTCGGAGAGCTCGTACCAGTTGATCGCCGGGTCCGGGGGCAATGTCTCGATCGCGGCCGAGAGCGAACTCAACGCCGGCCAGGGCTACCCGCCCACCGGCAGGATCCACGCTCACAAGATCCCGATCTCGCTCTCGAGCGACACGCAGGTGTGGTTCAGCGCCGACATGTTCGCGGCCATGCGCTCCACGATCAACGCGGACCGGGGAATCGACCACCTGCGGGCGCATGCCCAGGACAAGTCGGTGATCAACAACAACCTCCGAACCGAGGACGTGCTCCGCTTCGCCACCCAAGGTGGCGCGGACGCGCTCGGCATGGGTTCACAGCTCGGTTCCATCACGCCTGGCAAGCTGGCGGACCTGGTCGTGCTCCGTGCCGACACACCGTCGATGGTCCCGCTCATCAACCCGGAGGCGCAGATCGTCTTTCACGCCCAACGCGGGGAGGTCGACACGGTCATGGTCGGCGGCCGGGTGCTGAAGTACCGCGGCAGGCTCGTCGGGGTTGACTTCGCCCGGGCTCGCCGCCTGGCCGAGGCCACCACGAACCATCTGCGCGACCGGATCGGTAGGCAGAACTGGGCCGCAGCGCAAAATCCTGGCCCTTACCAGCTCGGCTGAGCCTCTACCCCGAGCTCCGCGTGCAGCCGCGACCGGCGATCGACGCCGGTCGCAGCTGCCGTCACCCCTCCGCCTGCGCGACGGCGGCAGGGGAGGAGCGGAGCAACTCGGGGACGCTGTAGGCAACCGGCGAGGAACGTCGCGCACCCGGCGCCGTACATCACGCCGTTCAACAATGAAATCTTCCGGACCGGATGCGCATAACTGCAGGCGACGACTTCGTCGCGCGCGGGACCTAGGTAGGTCCTCCCTCTGGCGAGGATGACATCGATCCCACTTTCACCTGATAGTCGAGCCGGGCTTGACCGACTGTCGAGCTCGTCCGGCGGCTCCAGCAGCTGCCGGCGAGCAGCCCATCGGCAGGCGTTCTCTGCGCCGTTTCGACACGTCATTCATGAGTGGAAGTGAGTTGCCATGTCTCGTTACCGTTCCGCACAGGTCGCGGCTGCCGGCGGCCCGTTCACCATCGTGGACACCGATCTCCAAGAGCCGGGGCGCGGTCAGGTTCGTCTGACGGTGGAGGCGTGCGGTGTGTGCCGCTCCGATTCGTACTTCGTCAATGCCGGCTTCCCGGTCTCGTTCCCCTTGGTGACCGGTCACGAGATCGCCGGTCGCGTGGACGCAGTCGGTGATGACGTGGAGGGCTGGGAGGTCGGGGACCGCGTCGCGGTCGGCTGGTTCGGCGGGCATTGCGGTCACTGCGTGCCGTGCCGGGAGGGTGACTTCATCCACTGCGGCAACGTGAAGGTCCCGGGTTGGGCGTACCCGGGGGGCTATGCGGAGTCCACGACCGTGCCGGCCAACGCCCTGGCCCGGATCCCGGATGCGCTCTCGGCGGTTGAGGCAGCCCCGATGGGGTGCGCCGGCGTGGCGACGTTCAACGGGCTGCGGAAGAGCAACGCGCGGCCTGGTGACCTGGTGGCAGTGCTGGGCCTCGGCGGTCTGGGGCACCTGGGCGTGCAGTTCGCCTCGAAAATGGGATTCGAGACGGTGGCCATCAACCGCGGTGCGGAGCACGCTGACGAGGCCCGCAAGCTCGGGGCGCATCACTACATCGACAGCGACGTCGAAGACGTGTCGAGCTCGCTGCAGGCGCTTGGCGGCGCACAGGTGGTGCTGGCGACCGCGGCGTCCTCACCGGCGATGACCGCAACCATCGACGGCCTGCGGCACAACGGTCAGCTGGTCGTGCTGGGCGCGATGCCCGAACCCATCGAGGTCTCGCCGTTCCAGATCATCGCCACGAGCCGCACCGTCCACGGTCACCCCTCGGGAACCGCGCGCGATGTGGAGGAGACGCTGCGCTTCGCCGCTCTGACCGGGGTGCGTCCGATGGCCGAGACGATGCCGCTGGCCGACGTCGGGACTGCGTACGAGCGGATGATGTCCGGCAAGGCCCACTACCGCATGGTCGTCACCACCGGCCAGTAGCTCGCGACGACAACGCAACGTGCGACTGGAACTCCCTGCTTACGACCTGGATTCCCCGTGGCCGGCGAGTGAAGACCAGTTGCGCGGTTCCCCCGCGTTGATCACCGCGGCTGAAGCCGATGCTCTCCGTGACGGAGCCGAGGCCTACGCCATGAAGCTGCGCAGCGCCGGTGTTCCGGTGGGGTGAGCACGCGTTACAACGGGGTCATCCATGACTTCGTGATGTCAACTCACCTCATGACACAAGCCCTGCCAGTGCAGCTCTCGGGTCTCGCCCCGACGTGACTCGGCCTCGGCAGGCCGTACCCGATGGTCCAGCCGGCGATGCCGACCAGCGAAGACTCCGTCGGCCGTGGAGTCGTGGGGTTTGGGACTGGCAGGACCGGCGGGGTGTCGATCCTCTGTGCGCTGAGCACATCGGATGCAAGTCGTTTGCTGCCCGCAATGGATCTCGCAAGGGTTCGATGAGGAGGGACGAGGGCTATGGCTGCGATCAATCGCGAGCTGGCCGATTTCTTGCGGCGGGCGCGGAGCCAGGTCGATCCGTCTCGGGCGGGTTTGCCGCCCGACGCGCGCGTGCGTCGGGTGCCGGGCCTGCGCCGCGAAGAAGTAGCGCTTCTTGCCGGAGTGTCGACCGATTACTACACCCGGCTAGAGCAGGGCCGGCGCATCATGCCGTCGGCCGCCGTGGTCGCTGCGATCGGTCGTGCGCTGGGGCTCGACACCGCAGGAACTGCACATCTCGAGGACCTCATCCGACTGACCATGGCGCCGGACCGAGAACCGCCGGAGGGCCGGCGCGTCCGCCCTGGGCTCTACCAGCTCCTGGACGTCCTCGACGGCCAGCCTGCGCTCGTCCTCGGACGGCGTACCGACGTCCTGGCCGCCAACCACATGGCCAAAGCGCTCTTCACCGACTTCGATCGGCTGCCGTCGGTGCAGCGCAACTATGCACGCTGGCTGTTTTTCGAAGAGGCCGCGCGGTCCCTGTTCGTGGATTGGGAGATCCAGGCGCGTGCAGTGGTCGAGAGTCTTCGATTCAACGCCGGCCGCTACCCGCGCGACCAACGGACCATTGATCTTGTTACGGGGCTACGCGAACATAGCCAGGAATTCGATCAGTGGTGGAGGCAGCATCGAGTTCAAGAGTCCACGTACGGCTCGAAGCGCCTACGTCATCCTCTCGTCGGGGAGCTGACCGTCGAATTCGAGGCCCTCGCCCTCCCCGGCGATTCCGACATGACTCTGTTCCTCTACTCCACCAAGGCCGGATCCTCCTCGCGGCAGGCCATGAATCTCCTCGCGAGCTGGCGTCATCCGGCCGAACCACCGACGTTGCCGACGGCAACTTCAGTCCCCGCCAGTTCCGGAGCGAGTGAAGGTAACTGATGTGCCGATGCAGATAGGCCGCAGCTGCCGGAACGGACTCTCGGCCGTGAACTGCAACTGCGCAAGAGAGCCGTCGTTCTCGCGAGCGCCTGACGTCCCACTTCTGAAAGGCTCCCGGTGCCGCACCTGAATCTCTGCCTCCTAGGTTCATGGACCCTCGGTCCAGCAGGGCGCGACTTCAGCGTCTGCCGCGCGTTCTAATGAGCCAGGGCTGAGAAGATCTAGAAAGGTGCTCTCCACTCGGTTTCAGGCCTTCTCCGAGCGCCTTGGAGATTGACCGCAGACGATCTCCCGAAGAATCGCGTCCTGGCTCGCGAAGAAGTCGGCCATCAACTCCGTTGCTTTCTTGATATCTTCTCGCAGTCGACTCAAGTCGCCAGTGACGACTATACTTCCTCTGGGCCCATCCACCAGGATCTCGCCATTCTCGCGGGATATATCAGCACTGAAATCTAAGCCGCTCGGTATCCGCTTGAAGTCGACCGTGATTACAATATCGGCATCACCGGCCACACCCTCATGCCCGAAGGATGCGTAAGCCCTGAAGGGGAAGGTCTCATTGTCGCTGTGCCCGCATGACCACCACAACGTTGGGTTGCATTGGCTGAGACGCGCATGTACCTCCGTGAACTGCTGGTTGAGCACATCCCAAACGTCTTCCCACAGCACGGTCATGGTCTCCGGACTCTGATCTGGCAAGCGCGTATGTCAGGGCGCAATGGGGCAACAGCTGAGCGCCCGATCTACGATCTCTTCAGCTGTCGGTTCATGATCGAACTCGGAGTCCGGGTGGAAATGAGACCTTCGGCCGCGGGATGGGCAACGCGAGCTTTAAATTTCGCCACGGCATGATCCTGCGCCTCTTCGGTCGGGTAGTAAACGTCGCTGGACATCAACCGCCGTACGAGTTCGATGAGCTCAGCGCGCTCCTCGGCCGTGACGCGGGTCATCGTCCACCTCCACAGTGGCGCGCGGGCTCGAGAACCTCGTGGTGATACCTCGGCGTCACCACCATGATGTCGTCCAGATCATAGGGATGCACCACCGCGTGATCGAGGGCTGATGTGGTGTAGCTCGTACCGCCTCGCGAACCGAGTCCGGCACACGACCAGCGTTTCCGTGGGTGCCTCGTAGCCACTGCCCACGGTGGTACACGAAGACCTCCGGACTGGTGACGACGGCTATCTCCACCGCACCCCGGAGGTCTTCCCCACGTCAACCCCACCTACCCCACTCACCAACCTCCCGCCCGAGTACATCTAGAGGTTGACGCAGAGGGTGTCATGCGGCTTCTGCGCCGAGCTGTCGCAGCACCGAGCGGTTGTCCGTCCGCACGAACTCCTCGACCAGCCTCCCCTCCTCGTCGAAGCGGAAGATGTTGATGAGGTCCCAGACCACGCGGGCGCCGTTGGGTTCGACGGTGCCGACGGGGGAGTGGGTGAACGGTCGCACGAAGGTGCCCTCGATCCAGGTCTGGGCCGCGACGAGATCGCCGTCGACGACGATCAGGCCGCGGCGGATGGTGCGGTCCTCGAACGCTTCACGAAGTGCGGCGAAGTACTCCGTCAGTCCGGCGTAGTCGGACTCGAACCCGTCGGGGCCGTGGAAGGTGAACCGCTCGGTGTCGAAGTAGCCGTCCACCTCCTCGGGCGCCTCGCCGGAGACTTCCAGCTCGCCGGCGCGCACGAGGCGGGCGATGAGCTCGTCGCGGGTGTAGGGGTGGGACATTGTCTTCTTCCTCTCTCGGTGCTGCCGACAGTGGTCTGCAGCGCTGGCGTCTTAGTTAGTCGAACAAGGAAGTCACCCGCAGCATTCCTTGTCCGGACACCTTTTTGCCGGACGCCGGAGCCGCAGGGAGGTTGCCACGACTCACAGAACTAGGTGATGGCCCTTGACCACCTTGGTCGACCAACTGCGGGGGCTGGACGGCGTAGCACGAGAGTTCGTGGCTGCGGGCCTGCGAGACACGCGGCCCCGCCCACGACGCGACGCCTGACGGGCAGCTTCCGGGCGGCCTCGTATGGGTCGCCGTGCGCGACATGTCACGCAGCAGGCTCGCCGTGGCGTGGTCGGCCGGCTCCTTGAACCGGCGGGTCGCACAGTTCGTCGAGGTGACCCAGGCCGTGTGCCGGAGATGAGTGGGGCGGCGTCTTGCTCCGCGCGATTGCCATCTGCAGTGCGTCGAGCGCCAGGCCCGTGTAGAGCGACGTGGCGACCTCCAGTTCTTGACGAATCGCTCGGCCGGATTCGCGCAACAGCAGGCGTTCCCAAGCTTGCACCCATGGCCGATACTGGCTACGCGCCCCTCGAACCCGCTGAAGTACGAGAGCGCCTTCCAGAAGGCCGGGGTGTCGATCCGAGCTAGATACTCAGACGCTCGAAGTTCGCCAGACCACCGCGGTGGAACTCCTCCACGCTCACGACAGCCTCCGCTCCGCTCCGGTGGTCCTGACGGTGACGGTGGCCAGGCCCACCAGGAGGGCGAGGCATCCAGCGAGCGCGGTGGCCGAGAGTCGTTCGTGCAGGACGAGCACGCCGAGGACGGCGGCGAGGAGGGGTTCGGCGAGGCTGAGCGTTCCTGCGGTGGGAGCGCTGGTGCGGCGGAGCCCAAAGACGAAGACGGCGTAGGCGGCGGTGGTGGCTGCCAGCCCGATCCAGGCCACGAGCAGGATCGAGCGGGGTTCGGCGAGGTGCTCGGGGTGCAGCGCGACGATTGGGGACAACACTATGCCGGCGATGATCAGGGTGACCGCCGTCGCAGGCAGGGCCGGGGCGCCCGCCTGCAGGAACCGCTTGGCGGTGACCGTGTACACGCCGTAGCAGGCCCCCGAGACCAGGGCGAACCCGATCCCGGTGACGCTCACCCCGGTGGCGCCCCACGGGTCGATCAGGACGACGCAGCCGACAATTGCGGCGACCGTGCCCAGCGCCCAGCCCGTCGTGAGCGACTCACCGGTCCACCGGAGCGCGGCCAGCCCCGTGGCGACCGGCGCGACGCCCAGCGCGATAACGGTGCCCAGGGCCGCGCCGAGCTGGTCGACCGCGTGCATGAACGTGATCTGGTAGACGCCGGTGGCGAGCGCCGCCAGCAGGACCCAGCCGATCACCTCCCGGCGCAGGACTGCGCGCCAGGCGGACGGTCGCGGGCGGAACGCCGCCAAGGCGAGCCCGCCCACCAACAGGCGCGCCACACCGAGGGCGCCCGGGTCTGCGGACGAGGCGGCCATGACCTGTGCGGGTCCGACGGTGCCCCAGAGCGCGGCGGCCGCCAGGACCGCCCCGGCGCCGAGCAGCTGCGAGCGCCGGGAAGCGCCCGGGGGACGCTCCGGGCCCGAGGGTGCAAGAACTGCCGGACCGCTCGCGCGCACTTCGTCCGGCCGGAAATCAATCGTCTGGTCAGTCATACGACAATCACTCTCTGGATCGTGACCTATACGGCGAATACCAGCGAGTCTAAGCACTACGACGTCATCTCGATGGATATCCGTATTTTGTACGGCTACCATATGCGTATGGCGGAACTCGACGAACTTGATACGGCGATCCTGCGGGAACTCATGCACGATGCGCGGCGCACCAACCGTGATGTCGCCGCGGCGGTCGGCGTCGCGCCCACGACGTCATTGGATCGGATGCGGTCGCTACGCGAGCGCGGCGTCATCACCGGTGCGCGGCTGGAGGTCGACCTCGCCAAGATCGGCAGGCCCGTCCAGGCGCTCGTCGCGGTGCGGGTGCGCCCACCAACCCGGGCGCACATCGAAGGGTTCCGCGAGTGGGCGGCCGGCCTGCCCGAGGTCCTCGGGGTCTTCGTGACCACGGGCAGCGAGGACTTCCTCCTGCACGTCGCGGTGCCCGACAACGAGCACCTGTACGCGTTCGTCATCGACCGGCTCACCGAGAAGCCCGAGGTCGCCGACGTACGCACCTCGATCGTCTACGAGCACCTGCGCAACCACGTGACCTTCCCTACCGACCGCGCTCAGGTCCGTCGCCGACCACGGTGACTTGCCGGAATAGTCGGGCCAATGCTTGTCGGAGCAGGTAAGAAGTTGGCGAACAACGGCTCCCGATCATGTCCACTGCCACCCAGTCGGTCATCGGTGTTGCTCGTTCGTCCGTAGGCATCTTGCTCGACCCATTTCTGTCGAGTCTCCTATTCCTTGCTCGAACAAGTTTCTCGCGTAGACTCGGTGGCATGACCGAAGATCAGGCCCCTCGGCTACCTGGCGGGGCGGACGCAGCACCACTCAGCCACGCGATCTTTCGCGTGGCCCGGGCTCACAAGGCCCTCGCCGCCCGGCTCCTGCGCGACGCAGGGCTGCGCCCCGGCCAGGAGCTGGTCCTGATGGCCCTGTGGAACCAGGGCCCGCAACGACAGGTCGACCTCGCGCAAAACCTCGACGCCGACGCCCCCACCATGACCCGCAGCATCGCCCGCCTCGAAAAGACCGGCCTCGTGCGCCGCGAGCCCTCACCCTCCGACGGGCGCGCCATGATCGTCCACCTCACCGAGGCCGGACGCGCCCTCCGCCCGCACGTCACCGAAGCCTGGCGCGAGCTCGAACGAGCCACCGCGGGCCACCTCACCGATCACCGCATCGCGGAGATCCTCGAGGCGCTCGCCGACCTGGAGGCGAACCTCCCGGGATCGACCGAGCGACCGCACGCATGACCACCGACCGGCGCAGGGACCAAGCGGCAACGGTCGGCCGTCCCGGAATCGTGCATGAGCCGCTCCATTACGTGTATTGATGATGAGATGCCAGGTTGATAGCTGCGCAACTGGTGCGGCGACGGCGACCCGGAGAACCAGATCTGCACAGGGCTCAACCGGTTTGAGGGACGCCTCGGAAGCTGCGGCGCAGGAGCAGCGTGGCCACGATGAACACCCACAGCCAAAACAGCTGGTAGGGCGCCAGCCAGATGTAACTGGCCCAGCTGATCCGGCTGAGTGCGAGCCCCGCTCCGCTTGCGATCGCCAGCCACCCCACCCAGCGGGGCAGGAATCGGGTCGACGCGATGACCCAGCGCAGCCGCAGCTCTAGATAACGATCGATTCTCAACACCCATGACGACGCGGCCGGTGAAGGCTGCGCGGGGCGCGCCAGTAACGGCGCGTCGGGTGGGGGAGGGGAGGGGAACCGATGATGCGACGCTGGGGGCTCAGGTGTCAGCATGTCGCGGTGGAGCAGCTGATCTCTTGAGCGTCCCCGTCGAGGGCGCCGTCTCGGACCCAGGTCTGCTGCGGCTCTTGTCCGCTCTCGGCAAGTGACGGACCAGATCGCGCCTAGCTGCCATCCGGCCGGCGACAGCCCCCAGGACATCGAAGTACGGAAGATCGCCGTGGGCCTGGAGAAAGATTTCGGTGCGATGGCGTCGATCGGGAACCTGCGGGAAGTGGTGCCAGTCAAGCGCGTACTGGTCGGACCGCATCGGGACGAACCACAGCAGCTCGCCGACCCGGGACTGGAGCTGCTCGACGAACTCACGGAGTGCGCCATTCTCGGCCCCAAGGCGGACGTTGCATAGCAGTCGGAGGTCCCCATTCCGCACACCATCTCCACCGGCGACAGTCAGCGAAGCGCGTTCAGCTCGTCGAGGGCGCGATGGCCGCGCTTGACCACCCCTGGAACGACATCGTGGCGCCCGTGACGGATGGGGAACTCGAGCATCACGAGGATCTGTGTCGCTGCGAGGACCGCCGCCCCCTCCCAGCCGACCAGGTCGAGGATTCTCGTCCACAGCCGCCTTCGGACACCGTCCAGCGGATCCTCGAAGGTGTACCACTGGAGGGTGGTGAGGTCAGTCGCCCGCGTACCGCTGCCGGCGTTCCCGATATCCACGACCGCCACCACCGCTCCGTCACGGACTAGGACATTGTCGGGCTTGAGATCGGCATGGACCATGTCAGGTGCTTCTCGTGGTGGTGGGACATCGGTACACATGAGCCGCAGGCGCTCGACCAAGGCCGACACCACGGACGAATACCCCGAAAGCTCGGCGACAGCTCTAGACAGACTCGGAGCTAAGTCTTGACCGGATTCCTTACCGGTAGCGAGCCGCCAGGCGTACGACCAGTGGTCGTAGGGCTCGGAGGCTTGGCCAGCCTGGAGTTCGGTGATCTCCATCAGTTGCTCAACGAGGGAAGGGGTCAGCTCTGGCGCGGGAGCCGCGTCAACGAAGTCCATCAGATGCCATACATGAGTGGCTGTGGCCCCCACTCCGAGGCAGGCCGGGGTGGGATAGCCGCGCCTACGCATGTGCTCGACCACTCTCTGGGCTCGCAACGCCTCGTCCAGGTGGCTGGGGCGTGCCCGGGGCCATGCTTTGAGCACTGCATTTCCCCTTCCGGCCAACTGGACGCGCATGGCACCCACATCGAAGCCTCCGGGTAGGCGACTGAGAAGAGTGACCTCTGCCCCGACCACGCTGGCCACGTCGTCCAGGACCTCGGCCGGCAGCTGTTCGGGATGGGTGCCCTGGGTCATCGGCTCGAAGGGCCGATCACCGTCTCGGATGGCTGGTCCAGCCGAGACGGTGCGGAGCCAGGCCCCAACCTGGTGACCTTCAGGGGCTCTAACACTCGGGGCTGCGCGACCACCGCAGCGCCCAAGGCCTCAAGCGCGGCACGGAGGGGCGACTGTGTGAAGCCTGGAACGAGGCATGGGATCTCCGCATCGTCCGCCAGGGCAGCCGTGACGATGCCCGCGGCTCGCTTGGCGGTGACCGCGGCGGTGAGGGCCGCTACCTGAACTGGGAGCAGGGAGGCCTCGGTGCCGAGCGCGAGCTGGATCGTCCAGCCCGCGATGGTGCTCTCGGCCGCCTCGAAACTTGGCGCTCCGTCGTCGATCAGGATCTTCGCGGTCCGGTTCAGCGCGTCGGGGTCGGGGAGTGTCACCGGTTGCTCCTGTGTGAACCGCGCACTGGCAGCTTTTCCCGCACCGCAGCGATCGCCTGCCGAAGAAGCTGCCAAACGCGACGCGCGGAGGTGCGGCCAGGACCGTTGATGTTCAGGACTGACCGGTTGTTCTTGCCCAGATATGAAATCCAGCGATCGCCTCCGGCGTACACGTGGACGCCAGCGAGGTCCGGGTTGGGGGAGCGGCCCAGGTCGGGGACGATGATCGCGACATGACCAGGGTGGCTGATCATCGGGTTGGTGGCATCGATGTGGCTTTGGCGCACTACGGCGCCGGGATGGGTGTGGATGTCGGCGACCACAGTCAGGCCGCCGTCTCGGCATAGGGCCCAGAGCCGGCCGTAGCCGGTGCCGGCAAAGCTGATCCCGCCGGTGAGGCAGGCAGGGTCCAGGTCGTCGTAGTACGCGACCTCCACGACGTCCTGCGGACGTGACAGGTGAGCGAGGAGGAACGCTCCGGACTCTCGGGCTTCCCTCGCCTCTGCGTGCGAGCTCATGGAGCAGGTTGTGCCAGCGCCGGCGGGTCAGGTGGAGCCTCCTCGTATGTCCGGTGGTGGCGTGGACGTAGTGGACGTGGCTTGCGCGGACCTCGGGGTCGCCGCGGCCATCGAGCCGACCAGCATCCGGCGGGCGGATCCGGGAACGGCGAACGAGTTGCTGCTCACCATCGCCACGTTGGTTGCCGCGAGGAGCTTGGCCGACCTGGACCAGATCCGCAGCCGGTCGCTGGTGCGCCTCGACGGGGGCACAGGAGCTGACTACTTCTTCGGCACCCGCCGTACCGGCGTCCTTCTCCGTCCCGCAGATCGATATGGCCGCACCCTCACGACCGCCCATACTTTGGAGAGTCTGATGAAGATCCAGTCCGTCGTCATCCTGGCTGTCGGCCTCGCTCTCGCCCAGGCGGTCAGCGCGTGACTCCGGTATCCGGCAATCCCACCGAGTCTCGCCGCCGGGCGGCAGTCCTGCCCGAGATGCCGTCGGCGATTCCCCACGACTACGCCGTACCGCCCGGTGAGTTGATTCGCGACGAACTCGCGGCCCGAGGACTGAACCAAGCCGAGCTGGCAGCCCGAACGGGTTTGTCGACCAAGCACGTCAACCAGGTCGTGAAGGCCGTGGTGCCACTGTCGATCGACACCGCGCTGAAGATCGAACGGGCCATCGGGCTGTCCGCACACCTCCTGATGACCATGGAGGCTCACTATCAGTCGAATCACGGCAGGGAGGTCGCTCGGCAACACCTCGCCGCCTTCCAAGCCTGGTTCCGACGGTTTTCCCGGTCAGACCTGGTCGCCCGCGGAGTCGTCGACGCTCACGCCGACATCGACCTTCAGATCGAGCAGTTGCTGTTCTTCTTCGGGGTCGCCAGCCCCGACGCCTATGACCATGTCTACTCCGAGGCTGCGTTGTCGTTCCGCCGCGCCCAGCACCTCACGGTGGACCGGGACGCAACCGCTCTGTGGCTGCGGCTCGGTGAACGGCAGGCGGAAGCCCTCGACCCGTCGCCATTCGACCGAGAGGCCTTTGTCAGGCTGGTCTTCCAGCTGCCTGATCTCACTCGGCTACCGATCGGCGAGGAGGCGAACGACTATGCCCGCCAGGTCCTTTTGCGATCCCGTCAGGACGAGGTTCTTCGGCAGGTACGGACCAAGTCCCAGGCGGTCGCCGTAGCGGATCAGCTCGGCATCGACCCTGGCATCGTGGCCGGCCAGTCGCGTACGCGCTCGGACCGACGGGTTTCAAGGCTTTCGCGGGCCTTCGGCGCAAAATCGAACTGTGACGCCGCGGATGAAGCCGAAGGTCGGCCCAGTGGCACCTATTGGCCGTGGCCTGCCGCGTCGATCCCCCGTGTCATGTCGACGCTCTCCCCCATAATTGCATAACTGGCGTACCGACTCACCACGAAGGACCTCAACCCGTAGCGGCCTCAGGTCCGTCATCCACTGAGGTCGTCTAGGAGGACTCGTTCGCCGCGTTCGACCGGTCCATTCACCGCGTGCCACGGCCCAGCGGCCAGGCTTCTATCACCGCGATCTCGAGCCGCATCACGATGGTCTTCAGGGCGGCCGAGAACAGTGCCAGTTCGCGTTCGCGGTTTCTCGATCCCCGGCTTGTGACTTTGGGTCGGCGTATCGATGCCAACCAGCTTCACGCCGTGGTCGGCGAGGTCCTCGATCTGGAGCGGTGGCTCCCCGAATTCGGCGATGATCTCACTGGCGACGGGTGGCCGCCCGGTAGAACAAGAGCCCGGGTCGACATGCACTGTTGGATCGATGACGAACATCCTTGACCGCCGGCCGCCAACTACGCGTCCCACCGCTGCTTCGAAGTCAGCAACTAGTCAGCCGATCCGGGGAAGGTCGGCCGGCAGACGCCACGATGCCTCGCACCGATCGGCGCTCAGGCGGGGTGGTGGATCTGCTCGGTGGCGCCGAGGCGGTGGGAGATGGTACGAGCCAGCTCGACCAGGCCCGTGCGGGCCTGTTTGCGACGCTGGCCGGTGAGTTCCTTGGCGAAACCGGTGACGCCGACCGAACCCACCACCCCGCCGGTGGCGTTGAAGAACGGCGCCGCCAGGCAGGCGATGTCAGTCTGCTCCTCCTGGTCCTCGACGGCGTATCCGCGGGCACGGACCTCGGTCAACTCGGCCACGAACGCGTCCGCGTCGGCCGGATGGGCCTTCGGGCCGCGGCCAGGCGACAGCTGGCCGAGCAGCGGCTCGAGCTCGTCCTGGGGCAGGTAGGCGGCGATCGCCTTGCCCAGCGCGGTCAGGTTGAACGGTGCGACCTTGCCCGGATAGGTATCGAACTGGATGAAGCCCGGCAGTTCCGCCTTGGCCACGTAGACGACCGAGGCCCCGGTGAGGACACCGATGTGGACCGGCATGCCGACCAGGTTCGCCAGGTCGCGCATCTCCCGTTGCGCCACCGAGGACAGGTCCACCTTGCGCACCAACTGGGTGGCGAGCCCGTACAGCCGCAGAGTCGGCCGCCAGAAGTGGCTGCGACCCACCACTCGCCGGGCGGCGTAGTCGTGCTGTTCGAGGGTGTACAGGATCGACGCGCAGCTGGCGAGCGGAATCCGGGTCGCCTTGGCGAGCGCGGTCAGGGTGAGCTCGTCCTCGGAGTTCACCAAGGTCTCCAGCACTGTCAGCGTGCGCGCGGCCGCGGGTGATGGTGAGCGCTCGGCGTCGTCCCGATTCACCGTCATAGAACCTCCTTGCCTGGGGTGTCGAGGAGACAGCGCCCCACGCTACATCCTTCCCGCCGCCCGCCGGACAACGCGCGATGCGACCTCTCCAGCTATCGACAGCATACCGAAAATGTCTCTAGCATCAGCGAAATGTCCTCCTTTTTCTCCTCCCCGGCCATCCAGTCCGACGACGCGCCTTCGCCGCGTGGTCACTACTCCCACGCGCGGATCGCCGGCGACCTCCTCTTCACCGCGGGCCTCGGCCCGGTCCATCCGCGCACCCGTGAGTTGGTGGGCGCGGGTGACGTCGCCGAACAGACCCGGCAGGTCTTCCGCAATCTCGCTGCGATCCTCGCCGAGGCTGGCGTGAGCCTGAAGGACGTCGTCAAGATCACCGCGTTCCTGCAGGACATCGACCGGGACTGGGACGCGTACGACGCGGTCTTCCCGGAGTTCTTCGACCCGCCGTACCCCGCGCGGCTGACGGCCGGCGCACGGCTGGGCGACATCCTCGTGGAGATCGAGATCGTCGCCCTGCTGCCCCGGCGCTGAATCACCCCGTCATGCCGCGCCCTGCCAGCGCAGCGAGATCGTCATACTCAGTTCCTCGCTCGGCCGCAGGATCCGATCCATCGCCTCGGCCGGGCCGCTGACCGGCTCGACGCACACCCCCTGCGGGTGACCGGAGAAGACGGTGACGAAATCTCCCGACCAGGACACCTCGAGCGTGCCGACGCCGGGCCAGACCAGGGACGCGGGGCCATCGGACCGCAGGCAATCGTTCCATGGCCCCGCTGGCGCGGCGGCCCACCGCCCGGTCGGCCGCCCGGCGTCGTCGCGGTCCTGCACGAGTGCGCCGTCGGGTATCCGTACGTCGACCTCGACGCCGTCGAGCTCCCGGACGAACCACGGGTGCCAGCCCACCGCGGCCGGCATCGGATGGTCCAGTGCCCGGACCGTCAGCCTGAGCTGGAGGCACCCCGGGGTCAGCACGGGCGACAGAGTGACCTCGCCGCCGAGCGGCCATCCGTCGGCGATCGGGGTTGCCAGCACGTTCCCGTCGCGTCGTTCCCACGCCGCTTTGCGAACGGTGCCGTGCTCTGCGTGCGGCGGGTGGTCCGCGGGTACGCGCAGCAGCCGCCCGTCGAACTCGAACCTCGCGTTCCGCAGGGTGCTGGTCCACGGTGCCATCACGAACGCGCCCCACCACAGCTCGCCCGCGGCGTTCTCCGGGACCAGGAGTGAATGGCCGCCGAGTTCCAGCCGCTCCATCCGCGCTCCGTCGGACGGTGAGAATAGGGCCTGATCGACGCCGGCTCGAAGTAACATGATCCTCCAGTATCTCGAAGATGAATCCGCATACGGAAGATATTCGATTCCGTCGCTCTCAACCCTTGCCGCCGGCGCGGACCCCACTCTAAACTCCTCGAAATAAGAGATCTTTATTCGAAATATCGAAACATCGAAGCAGTTGGGCCGTCGGATGTCGCCGTACCCGAGGAGCGTGATGAGACCGACCCCGCGTTACCCGGCGCCCGCCGGCGGCATCAAGGCGACGACACTCATCGGTGGCAACACGATCGGCTACTGGCACATCGACACTCCGGCGCTGATCCGGCGGCTCCGCGAGCTGTCCGCGAACACGTACCTGTACACCGTGTGGGACTCGCCGACCCACTTCGACGACCTGCGCCACGAGTTCCTGCCGGCCGCCGCGGCCGCCGGGATCGCGGTGATCCCGTACATCATGCCGCCTACGGAGACGGCCGAGGACGGTCGGGCCTCGCGGCCGTTCCTGATGAACTACGTCGGCTGGGCGAAGGCGCTGGCCGAGCTCTCGCTGGCGTACCCTGACCTGACCGCCTGGGCGATCGACGACTTCGAGTTCGACCGCAACGCCGAGCTGTTCACACCGGACTACACGGTGGCGATGCAGCGCGCGGCGGCGGCGAACCCCGACCTGCGCCTCTACACCTGTGCGTACTACGCCAAGGCGACCAGCGAGGAGTTCCTGGACAAGTACGCGCCGTACGTCGACGGGATCATCTATCCGTTCCTGGACGGCCGGCACAAGAACACCACGATCGCGGGCTCCCTCGGCCGATGCCTGGACGACATCCTCGCGCTCACCGAGCCGCGCGATCTCGAGCTCATCCCGCTCATCTACACCGGACGCTTCCTGGACGCGCCGATGCCGCCGACGGAGGACTACGTCACCGAGACGCTCACCATCGCCGCCGAGTACGTCCGGGCGGGGCGGCTCCCCCGGAGTCATTGCCTATGGCACCCAGCTCGACGACGCACCGACGCCCGCCACCGACCACCGCTCCTTGTACGGCGCGGGCCGGCTCGCCCTGATCGCGCCGCACTCGGCGGTACCGGCCGGCAGCGTCGCCTCCGCGAGCCAGGGGGTGACCGTCGATCCCGCCTCGCGCCGGTACGAGGTGTCGCTCTGGTACCACCGCTGGTTCCTGCCCGAAGGCGCGGCAGCCGGGACTTATGTGCTGGAGATGCTGGTCGACGACGTCGTCGTGTGGAGCTCCGACGTACACGAGCAGCCCTGGGACCTGTGGATGCAGGGCGAGATCATGCACGGGCCGGCGGACGTCACCGAGGCCGTCGCCGGACGCACCGCCATCACCCTGATGTTCCGGCTCCACAGCCTGCGGTACACCGTCCAGTCGTACGTCGACGTCGGCGTCGACCACCTGCAGACTGTCGGACTGTACGTCCGGGACCCCGGGCTCGAACGCGCCGGCAGCTGGACGCTCGACGGCGACGGTCCGCTGCTCGCCGTGATGGACATCCACGTGCCGGATCGACCGGCACGCATCTTCGACGCGGTGTCACGATGCTTCGCGAGCGACTGATCGCTCCACTGGAGCTTCCATCGCACGCCGCTGCCGAGGAGGACCTGCGACGGCTGGGCGTCGACGCAGCCGATCGAGCGGCGACGTTGGAGGCCAGGCCCGATCCGCATCGCCATCCCGAGCTCTGGTCGCTGCTCGAGCGCTGCCACCACCAACTGACCTCGACTGTCGGCACCACCGGACCACTGACGCCATGGCCCGCGCTTCCCGCCCTGGGCGCGCTCGGCCGGCACGCGTACGTCTTGGTACTTTTCGGCGCCATCACCACGGTCGCGGTGGTCAGCCTGTTCCCGATGGCGCTGCTGTTCCTGGCCTTCCAGCGGTATTTCGTTCGCGGGGTCCTGGCGGGAGCGTTGAAGGCATGAACACGACACGCGTCGCGCTGGTGGGGCTCGGCGACATCGGACTCGGGGCGCATCTCCCGGCCCTGCTGCGCCACGACTCCGTGGAGGTCGCGGCCTTGGTGGACACCTCCGCCGAGCGCCGCGCCGCCGTCCCACGGTACGGCATCGACGTCGTCGACGATCTCGACGGCGCGCTGGCGCTCGGCCTCGACGGCGTGGTACTGGCGACTCCACCGTGGGCGACGCCGGAGCTCACCGTGCGGTGCGCGAAGGAAGGCCTGTTCGTCCTCGCCGAGAAGCCCGTCGCGGTGTCCGTCGAGGCGGCAGCGGCGTACGACGTACTGTCGCAAGCCCAGCAGGGACGGATCCAGATCGGGCTGACCTACCGCCATGACCCAGGCGTCCAGCGCCTCGGTCAGCGGATCGCCGACGGGACCCTCGGTGCACCGCTGCTGGTTCGTGCGCACATCTACGACGAGCGCCGCGGTGCCGACGAGGCGCACACGGCACGCATCACCGCGACCCTGGCGCACGGTATGCCGGTCATCCACGAAGGGGCGCACGTGTTCGACTGGCTGAGCCACTTGCTCGGTGGGCAGCCGGAGCAGGTGGAGGACGCCTGGTCGCTCGGTACCAGGCCGGGTCTGCCGAACCCCAACCTGGTTGGTGCGCGCCTTCGCTATCCCGGCGGCCACGTCGCTCTGGTGGAGTTCGGCTGGTTGACCGAGGCGCTGCCCCGCTGCGAGTTGAGTGTTCTCGGCGATCGCGGGTCGGCGGTTCTCGACGTGGCGACGTTCGAGCTCAGGCTCGCCACCGCGAACGACGAACGCTCGATCGTCCCTGCGGCGTCCGCGACGGCCCGGATGGCGCGGTGCTTCGACCGGCAGGTGGAGCGATTCGTCGAGCTCTGCACCGGTCTCCGCAAGAGTGGAGAACCGTCGCTGTACGACGGCATCGCCGCCCTGCGAACCGCTGAGCGCGTGGCCGAGATCGCTGTGGGAGGAAGCCGATGACCTTGTTGCGTTGGCACGAGTCCAACCGGGTGGAACTGTCCCGCACCTTGCCCGAAGCGCTGGTCGTCGTCCCCGTCGGAGCCACCGAGCAGCACGGGCCGCACCTGGCCACCGGGACCGACTGGATCCTCGCCCGGACGGTCAGCGAACGGGCGGCGGAGGAGGTACACAAGCGGGCAGGCCGGCCGCTCATCCTCGCGCCGCCGGTGCCGTTCGGCTCCTCGGACCACCACCTGCCGTTCGGCGGCACCCTGTCGTTGAGCGCCGAGACCCTGCAGGCGGTACTCCTCGACCTGGCCCGCTCGATCGCTGACTCGGGCGGCCGGCGGGTCGTGTTCGTCAACGGTCACGGCGGAAACACCGGCATCTGCCGGACGGTCGCATCCGTCGCCTCGACCCGTTACGAGCTCGCGGCCGCGACCGTCGACTACTGGCGGCTGGCGCCGCGGGTCCAGACCGCGTCGGTGCCCGGTCACGCCGGACTGTTCGAGACGTCGATGGTTCTCGCCGTCGACCCGTCGCTGGTGGGTGACGCCGAGCCCCGCGACGAAGTGCCGGACGTGCCGGTGGTCTCCGACGTCGACGTCCATACCGCCGGGCTGTGGCAGCGGATCGACGGTTACACCGACCGTCCGGAACACGCCGCCGCCGACCTGGGGGAGCGGTGGCTGAAGCTGACGGTGGCCGCGCTCGGCCGCCGTCTCGTCGAGTTGGCGGAGGTACTGTGATCGACCTCCACACCCACACACCGGCCTGGGAGACCGCGACGTGGCTGGCCGGGCCGGCGTTCGGGGCGGACGACTTCATCGCCTTCATGGACAAGGTCGGCGCCGAGCGGGCCGTCGTACTTAGCCACGACGGCTTGGTCGACGCGACGCCCGAGGCGAACGACCGGCTGGCCGAGTTTGTCCGGACGTACCCGGACCGGCTGGTCGGTTTCGGGACGGTGAACGTCCACCGGTCGGGGGCCCCCGCCGAGGTTGAGCGGATGGTCGTCGAACTGGGGTGGCGCGGACTCATGCTACACCCGTGGATGCTCGGGCACGGCGGTCTGCACGATCTCTGGCGCGAGTCGCTGGCGATGACACAGGAGACCGACAACCTCTACCTGTGCATCTGCGGCACTTCGCCGTACGCCGCGCGCAGGATCCTTGCCGACGCGCCGCGGCACGAGGTCCTCTTCGGTACGGACGCGGGGCTGGCGGACCGGCCGAGTCAGGACTACGCCCTGGCGCGAGTCCGCGAGATCGACGGCTGGGGCATCACGGACGGCCAACGGCACGCGATGCTTGTCGACAATCCGAAGCGCCTGCTGGAGGCCCTGTGAGAGCGACGATCGAAGCCATCCAGACCGCGCGGGTTTCGCTGGCGGCCAATCCCGATCTGGTCGTCCGTGGCGCCCGCGGCACGCACGATCGTTCGGACTTCCTGCTCGTCCGGGTGATCACGAGCGACGGCGTCGAGGGGTACGGCGAAGTGAGCGCCACGCCGATCTGGAGCGGTGAGGACGGGGAGACCGCCGACCACTTCGTCCGCACCCGGCTGGCGCCGGCGCTGGTCGGAACCAGACTCGCCCCGGTCGGAGCGGCCGAGTTCGTGATGGACAAGGTGCTGCACGGCAATCCGTTCACCAAGGCGGGTGTCTCCACGGCGCTGTGGGACGCGTTCGCCCGCAGTCTCGGCGTACCGCTGGCCGTGGCGCTCGGCGGTCCGTACCGCCACGAGGTGCCGATCAAGATCTCGCTCTCCGGCCACGGAGCCGGTCTGGAACGCGTGCTCGCGGCCGCCAGGGCGGCCGGTTTCGGTGCATTCAAGGTCAAGGTGGGTCTCGGTGCCGACGCGGACGTACGGAGGTTCCGGCTGGCCCGTGAGCTGGTCGGTCCGACGGCCGTGCTCGGCGCGGACGCCAACGGCGGCTGGTCCCGCTCCGAGGCCGCCGTGGCGATTCGTGCGCTGGCCCAGGACGACGTCGCCTTCGTGGAACAACCCCTGGCCGCTACGGATCTGGCCGGACTGGCCGACCTGCGGCGGATCGGTCCGCCGATCGTCGCCGACGAGTCCGTCTTCGGCACCGCCGACCTGGTCCGTGTCGCCGAGACGGCAGCGGCCGACGTGGTGAGTGTCTACGTCGGCAAGAGCGGCGGTCCCGGCCGGGCCGTCCAGTTGGCCCAGCTCGCCGCGGCGCACGGGATCGACGTACTGATCGGCTCCAACGGCGAGCTCGGGCTCGGAGCGGCCGCGCAGTTGCACGTCGCCGCGGCCGTGCCGCAGCTGTCGCCGATCCCCAGCGACATCATCGGCGCCCATTACTACGCCGAGGACATCCTGGCCGCGCCGCTCGACAGCGACGGCCGCTGGGTCCGGCTGAGGGAGGCACCCGGCCTCGGAGTGACCGTGCGAGACGACCTGTTGAAGGAGTTCGGATGATCGTCGACGTCCACACCCACACGCCAACGCACCGTGATCGGGTGCCGCCGGGGGAGCGGCTCGTGTACGAGCACTGGCGGACTGACCGCCCGGTGGTGACCACGAACTCGTGGCCGGAGTACGACACGGCGACCGCGGCGGCGGATGTGTCGATTGTGTTCAACATCGCGGTCGACGACCCCGTCGCGGCAACCGGCCTGTCGTACCCGCCGGAGCGGTGCAACGACCTGACCGCGGAGTTCGTTGCCGCCGACCCGGGCCGGCGGATCGGGTTCCTGTCGGTCAATCCCGAGCGTCCGGGCGCGCTGGAGGAAGCCGACCGGTGCCGTGAGCTGGGTCTGGTCGGGGTGAAGCTCGGGCCGAACTACCAGAACTTCGACCCGCTGGGTGAACCGGCGCTGCGGTTCTACGACTACTGCCAGCGGCACGGGCTGCCGATCCTGTTCCACCAGGGCGCCTCACCGATCCGGGCGGCACCGCTGCGCTACACGTACCCGCTGATGACCGATGAGGTCGCGTTGCGCTTCCCCGAGCTGAGGATCGTGATGGCGCACATGGGACATCCGTGGGGGACCGAGACCGTGGTGACGATCCGGAAGCACCCGCACGTGTACGCCGACGTGTCGTCGATCTACCTGCGCCCGTGGGTGTTGTACCTTTCGCTGAGCTGCGCGGTCGAGTGGGGCGCGACCGGCAAGCTGCTGCTGGGCTCGGACTTCCCGATCGCCACCACCGAGGAGGCGATCCGGGGGCTGTGGAGTGTGAACGACATGCTCGAGGGCACGAAGCTGCCCCGCGTTCCGGACGAGGTGATCGAAGGCATTTTGCATGCGGACGCGTTGTCGGCGCTCGGGCTGGAGTTGCCGGCATGATCATCGACGTGCACGTCCGGATCGGCGACAGCCGAGAAGCGAGCCTGTCGGCCGAAGAGCTGCTTGCGACGATGGATGCCTTCGGCATCGACCAGGCAGTGGTTGGCGCCAAGCGAACGGTGCATCGCCCATGACAACCAGGAGGGCAACGAGGCGACCACCGCGGTGCGCGCGCGAGCGACGGGCGGCTGCTCGCGTACGCGGTGGCGAACCCGTGGCGCGGCCGCGCGGCTGTCGACGAGCTGAACCGGGCTCGGGACGCGGGAGCTGCGGCACTGGCGGTGGACTCGGTGCTGCAGGGTTTCGACCTACTGGACGGGTTGGTCGATCCGCTGCTCGACTACGCCGCCGGTGTCGGCTGGTTCGTCTACGTCCGGACCGGTACGCCGCCGACCGCGCTGCCGTTGCCACTGGCAACACTTGCGCGGCGCTGGCCGGAGGTCCAGTTCATGATGGGCCGCAGCGGCGCCACCGACTTCTGGATCGACGCGGCGCCGGCGTTGCGGCACGCGCCGAACTTGTACGGCGACACGGCGTACGCGCCGTGGGACACGGTGCTGACGGGCCTTCTGGCCGATCCGGCGATCGACGGATCTCGGCTGGTGTTCTCGACGGACTCGCCGTACACCGTCCCGGTCGCGGAACTTGACCGGATCCGGAACTGGCCGATCGGCCACGACGACAAGACAGCCGTCCTCGGCGAGAACCTGGCCGAGTTGGTGCGAAGGGCGAAAAAGTGACCTACGGAAGTGAAGCAACGGCCGCGACGGATCTCGAGGGGGATCGGCCGGCCGGCGACGCGTCGCTGCTGGTGCGCGGTGTGTCGCCGGTGCTCGAGGTGCCGTTCACGGCCGAGGGCGCCGTGGACCACGACGGGTTCGACCGGGTGGTGCGCTACGTCCTGTCCACCGGTGTGACCAGCATGATGTTCCCCGGGTTCGCGTCGGAGTTCCACAAGCTGTCCGAGCAGGAGCGGCGGGACCTGACCGAGATCCTGCTGTCCCACACTCGGGACCGCGACGACGTCGCGGCCATCGTCGCGGTCCAGGACCACGCCACCCAGTTGGCAGTCGGGCGAGCGGAGGCGGCCGTCGCTGCCGGCGCCGACCTCATCAACCTCCTGCCGCCGCACTTCCTCTCGCCTTCCCGGCGCGCGCTGGTGCAGCACGTCCGGACTGTGCTCTCGGCAGTCGATCCGGTGCCCGTTGTACTGCAGTACGCGCCGACGGAGACCGGCACAAGTCTCGACGCTGGGGTGCTTCGATCCATCGCGGCCGAGCACGGCAACCTCCGGCTGGTGAAGGTCGAGTCCAGCCCACCCGGTCCGCTCATCGCCGAACTGGCGGCCGGCAGCCCATCGCTGCCGGCCGTCGAGGGCTACGCCGGCGTGCAACTGCCCGACGCCGTACGGCGCGGGGCGGTGGGCACCCAGCCTGGTTGTTCGTTCACCGAGATTTACGTGGAGATCTGGCAGCGGCTCACCGGCGGCGACGAGGCGGGGGGCCTCGACCTGCACCGCCGGCTGCTGCCCTACATCTCGTACTGGATGCTCGACACCGAGCGGATCATCGCCGTCGAGAAGCTCGTCTCGGTCCGCCGCGGCCTGTTCAGCAGTGCGTTCTGCCGCGAACCCGCCCATCACCTCGACGCGGAGGAGATCACGATGGTGGGCCGCTTCCTCAGGGAGTTCGCCACCTTCCTGCCCTCGCTGCACTGATCGACGTTCCACGTCCCTACCACTCTTTCCGCCACCAATCCGCCCTGGGGGGTACACATTGACGCCTGTACGCACCCTTCTCCCGCCGGACCCTGCTCAAAGCGAGTGGGGACTCGTCTCCGCAGCCGGCCTGCCGATCGCCGCAACCGGTTCGAGCCCGCCGTCGGCCGCAGCGGCTACGGCTACGGCCACGGCAGAATTCACAGCGCTGCCGCTGACGAAGCAGGTCTCGCTGAGCAGCACAGCGACTGACTTGTTCACCGGCAAGCGTCTTTACGGCTCGAGAGTAATGCAGTCGATGGCCTTCGACTCGGAGAACGGCAGATTGTTCGTCCGCCACCTCGCGACTCTGTGGTGCTACGACATCCACGCCGGCCGCGTGGTCGAGACCTATCGCAGGTTGGCAGGTGACAGCCTGACGTACCGGGAGGTGGAGGGGCTGGCTGTCGAGCGGCTCGACGACGACTCGGCCCGGCTGTACTTCCGTTTCGCGTCCGGTGCCGCGGGCGACCGGCGATGCAACCTGTTCTCGGTGGAGGCGTTGCTGCCTGGCGCGAGCGGAACCGGTGAGGTGTCGGCCGGCGACGTGTCGATCGTGCGCTCTCCATCGGCGGTGCTCTCGGACTTCCGGCTCAGTGCGCTCGGCGCAGTCGTCCACAGCGGCCAGTCGAGTCTGGGTTCCGGCTTCGGCTCGTGGACGGCGATCGGAGGTGCGGGCATCCCGCAGGCGCTGTCACCGCCAACGGCTCCATCGTGTTGTATGCGCTGGGCAACAACGGCAAGTCTACGGAGTGGCCGGGAGCGGTTGGGCGGGCCGATCGAGAGCTCGTGATGTCGTTGCGCCTGGCACCTCAATGCGATGGAGTCAGCGGGTTCGGGTGAGGCGGCCGTCGGGTAGTACTCGGACCGTGGTTTTCTGGGCGCCGATGGTGAGGTCAATGAAGAAGGCGGGTCCTTCGCTGCGGGTGCTAAAGGCAACGGTTTCGGTCGAGCCGACGGGTGCGACAACGGACAGGATCGAGGCGGTCCGCCCGTTCTGGCCGAAGGTGACTACGGGTGCGGGGTCGCGGTGGAAGATGTGGGGGAAGTACCAGCCTTGCACCGGGTCGGATTGCCCTTTGCGCACGTTGACCGACGTACTGGCTGGCGGTTTTTGATAGGGGATCTGGAGCAGGTAGGTCTTGGTGCGGTCGCCGGGTTTGGCTGCGATCGCCGTAGTCGCGGATTGGACTGTGACCTTCTGATCTGGTGGTAGGTGCCACAGTGTCTCGTAGCGTTCCTCCTTGGCCGATTGGCCGCGGTCCAAGGTGACGATCAGGTCGGGGTCTTTGAGTACGAGGACGTCGCGGGTCCGGTCCACGCCTTTGGCCGGTTTGTCTGAGAAGCGGTAGTACTCCGAGTCCGTGCCGAGCAGCGCTTGGGCCAGCTGGGTGTCCACGCGTGCAGTTTCGGCGGTCGGAATGGTCATGACGTTGTGCGCGGACTGGCTCCTGACGTATGCCTGCCATTTGTCGAGCTGGTATCCGGAGTGGCCCGCGTCGATGAGTATGTCGCGTCCCCGGGAGGTGTAGGTGATCGAGGTGTGGTCGTCGTGGCCATGGAACTGCCTGGCGGGTCCGAACCGGATGCTGTACGTCGACTCCTGAGTGAACGGCCGGCTCTCGCCCCAGCCGGTACGGCCGAAGACGTATCCTGCGTCGAAGATGGCGGTCCGGCGGGTGGGTCTTTCGCCGCTTTTGCCGAGGGTTGCGGCGTACTCGAGGGGTGTGCCGGCGACGGCCTGCGGTTTCTGCCGGATGGTGTCGCCGACCTGGTGGAGTTCACCGATGGAGTTGGTTGCCAGTGCGATCCATTCCGCCAACGCACGGCGTCGGATCTCGATGGTGGGACCGGGCTTCACATCGCATCGTTCGAGGGCGGTCGCGGCTCGGCCCCAGAGTTGGTAGTTGAACATCGCGTACCCGACTGACTGCTCGTTCGTCGACCCCTGCGGATCGATCGCGATGGTGATGGCTTCGTTCAGCCGCTTGACCGCGAGGTTTTTCACATCGGTCCGCCCCAGGATGCAGCCGACGCCGAACATGGCGATGCTTTCGTCGGTGCCGTGGTTGCTCGGGCCGCTCCAGTTCTCGGTCATGAACTTGGTGTGGTCGAGCAATGCCTGGTCGAGCCAGGCGTACTGCGCCGGGAGTCGATGAGCGCGGAGGCCGGACATCACCGCTTGCCGGGCACAGAGCAACACGTTCGTCCGGTGCATCGTGGATTCCCACGCCCCAACATCAGTCTTCCATGAGTACGGGTGGTCACGCACCCAGTCATGGATGATGGTCATCACGTGAGTGAGGGCGCGCCGATCACCGTCGCCGGCCGCCTGGATGCCCTGCCCGAGCCAGCGCAACGAGTGCAGCCACATGTACCAGCTGGGCTTGTCGTATGGGTTTGAGGTCCAGCGAATATCCCCCGATCCGTTGCCCACCTGGTACGGGGGATCCTCACCCCAGACGAACGTGTCGCGCAGGAGCATCTCGACCGATACGCGGGTCTCGATGCCGCTGAAACCGGGGCACTGGTACGTCGGCCGGCCAGGGGCCGGTGACGGTCCGGGAGTACCGCTGATCGGGATGGACGGGCTTGGCGAGCCCAGAACCGGTGCGCTCGCAGACGCCGTTCCCGACCCTGATAGCGCGTCGTGCGTCATCAGCGTGAAAGCACTCGCCATCACAATCGCACATAGCAGCACGCAGGCGACAGAGACGATCGCGATGCTGGTCGCCCGCCGTTTGCCATGCCTGGGCATCAGGGCCTCACTTTCCCGATCATGGTTTATATTGGCCTATACCAGAATTTTGTCGCATAAGTATCTCAACTGTGGGCCTCCTGCCATGGCGGATGAGCCAACAGCCCACGGGCGCTGCAGGCCGTTCACCTTCTTGTGGCCGGACGAACTCGGCTGGTTCCGCTCGACTGTGGGAGCGGCTCCAGTACTCGCGTCGGCAGCGCTCGATTCTGGGCCGATCTGACGCCGTCGCTATGGCCTCCGGTCGGCGGGTGGGCCGGGGTCAGAACGGCGCAGGCGTTTCAACTTGTCGACGCGATGACGGGCCCAATTGGTTGCTTGCGCCCCCGATCACCGTCGTCGGTGGCTCTCCCCGGTACCGACGGTCCCTTACACGCAAGTCTGAGGGTTGTGAAGGGACCGCCCCTATTCGAAGCGCACTCGAGCCAAGCCTGAGGCCAACGGACAGCAACACACAGCTGTGGGCCGCGCACGAGACTTAGGGGATCGCTGTGGCCGCGTCGAACCAGCTGCTCGGGTCGTTGGGGTACTTGGTGATTTGGAGGTTCTGCGCGATCTTGCGAAGTTCGTCCAAGTCAGCCTTGGCGTCGAGGCTGTCGACGACCACGGCGACGCCGTTGCCTTCCATCCGAATCGCGGCCTTAGTAGTCTTCGCTGCGCCCAACCTGAATTCCTGGCCGCCGATGGCGGTGGAGATGTACCAGGTTTTCATGCCGTGGATTGTGAGGTCCGGTGGGTTGGAGGCAACCTTCTCGAACCGGGTCATCTGGTTCCAGAACTTGTCGGTGGTATAGGTGACCTGAAGATCCTGGCCCTGGCGGGGAGAGTAGGCTGAGTCCGGGGTGTCAAGTCCCTTGAGCGCCTCTCGCGGCTGGTGGCCCGTCTTCGGGTTTCCGTCGCTGAACAGGATGTTAAATTCCTCCCCGGAGCCGGGAATGCCTGCCTCCTGGCGGCGGTAGGTGGCGCGGTCCGGGACTAGACCTGTCGGCAGGTAGCCGATCTTGACCGGTGAGCCGAGGGTTCTGGTCCCCGGCGAAGTTGACTTCGCGATGGCTGTCGCCAGGTTCAGATTAGCCCGGTAGCGTGCGTCGATCTTGGGAACTTTCCGGGTGCCGAGCTCTAGCTGGGAGGCACAGGTGATTAGGGCCCACAGACCGTTGGCCGGTTGCCAGACAACTGTTTTGAGCGGATCGGTGAACAGGGGCGCAATGTAGCCGGTGGGTGTGGGAATGAACGGCCTGCTCCAGGGCGCGGTGACGATCCTCCCTTCGCGGCCGTTGAGGTCCACTTGCGGGCTGCCGGCCGGGATCGTCGCTGGGTCGAAGTCGCCGTTGCGGTGCACGGTGAGCAGGCATTGCGTGTACCAGGGGCTGCCGGTGAACCCGCGCAGCTCGTAGTCCTGGCGGTTCGCGCTGTACACCTCCGGATGAATCCACATTCCCTTCGGCACGGGTACATCAACCCACCGCGTCCACGCATTGTTGCGTTTCTCCTGGCCGGCGGGATCCGTCCGGGTGCCTAGTTGGGTCGCGGCTAGGGGGCCGGCCACGGCGGCCGCCGCGGTGGCCAGGACAACGCCGACGACTAGGGCCGAACGGCGGCGTCTTGTCGACCGCCGCGCGTCGAGCTTGGCCAGCAGGCCATCGGGGGCAGGCGTGGTTCGGTCGAGGTACTGCAAGACTTCACGGAGATCGTCTTCAGTAGGCATGGTGCACCTCCTGGGTCAGGTCGGTGGGGGCCTTCAGTTCGATCCGCAGGGCGGCCAAAGCCCGCGAGGCGTACGCGCGGACGCTCACAGGTGCGCAATGGAGAGTCTCGGCGATCTCGTTGTCGGTGAGGCCGCCGTAGTACCGCAGGACGAGGACTGTTCGCTGGCGCCGCGGAAGCTTGGCCAGTTCGGTCATCAACTGGTCCCGGTCGGCTGTCTGGTCGGCGTGGTCCACTGTGTGCTCATCCTGGAAGATTTCCGCGCGTGGCACGTAGCGAGACCATTTGCGCCGCCAGGCCAGGTACTCGTTCACAACCATCCGGCGCAGGTATGCGTCTGGGTTCTCCAGCGAGTTGATCTTCTCCCAGTTGCGATGCGCCTTGATCGCGACATCCTGTAGGACGTCCTCAGCCAGGTATGCCGACCCGCACAGCACCGTGGCGAACCGGAACAGTTGCGGCAGACCCGCACGGGTCCATTCGTCAAAGGTCACGTCGCCTCCTCGTTGGCCGGGTGGGAGCCGACCTACACGACTAAAGACGACGCCGGAGATCGATCTGTTGTTCTACGCGACGAGAAGCCAATTGTCGCGGCGCAGATATCCATCGAATAGTGTGCTGGAGAGCCGATGAGCGGCTGGACGATTTCGGGAGAACGAAATCGTGGCGATTTAGAACCGGATCCGTACGCTGGACCGATTGGCCGCAGGCCGAGCTGTTGGCTCACCTGCGGGACGTCGAGAATATGTCCGTTGGTCGATGCCTGTATGAGGATCAACACTGTGGGTAAAGCGTCGTCGCAGAAGCAGTCGCGCCGCGAGATGATCGAGAAGATGCAGCGGGACCAGGCGCGGGCCGACCGCAACCGGACCCTGCTCATCGTCATCGCGTCGATCGTGGTGGGGCTCGCCATCATCGCCTACCCGGCGATCCGGCTGATCCAGGACTCCCGGACCAGGAACCAGGCCATCACCGAGATCGGCGTCGACGCCGGGGCCGCCTCCTGCGACAAGGTCATCGACGACCCGGCCTCCGGCACCCAGGACCACAAGCCGGACGGCGAGGTCATCGCCTACCCGGTGTCACCGCCGTCGTCCGGCCCGCACTACGCCGTCTGGGCGCCGTTCGGGAAGAAGTTCTACACCGTCGACGACCGGCCCGCCGTGCCGAACCTGGTGCACAACCTCGAACACGGCTACACGATCCTCTGGTACCGCGACACGCTGCCGAAGGACCAGATCGACCTGATCGAGAAGATCTCCAAGGCGAAGCTCCCGGACAGCTCGATGGGCAAGTTCATCGCCGCCCCGTTCAAGGAGTCCGAGGGCAAGCCGTGGCCGGAAGGCAAGAACGTCGCCTTCTCCCACTGGAGCGGCAACCAGGCCGGCCAGACCACCGCCCTCGGCCACCGCCAGTTCTGCAGCTCCGTCAGCGGCGCCGCCCTCCAGCAGTTCATGGACAAGTACCCCGCCTCCGACGCCCAAGAACCCAACGGCGGCTGACCGAGACTTCGGCGCCAGGGCGGACCGGAGGTCAGCACCAGGCCAGGGCGACAGCATGCCGGGTCGGTCCGCCGTTGCCGGCCTGGCATGCAGGCGGGTGGCTTCCGGATCGGAACGGCGCCAGTTGCTGCTGAGACAGAACAGCCTCTGCGGCCTATTCACAGGGGTCGCACCTGCGCGCGGGCCCGGCTCCCTATTGCGTGGCCGGTACCCGAGATCGTGTCACGCTGCCAGTGGCAGAAGGCAGCTTCAGCATCGGCCGCGGGAAGGTAAACGGACAACCGGCGGACTTCTTCACGGGCATAGTCGACGACGTTCAGACCTCTCAAGGCGCGGCGCCCGCTGCGGACATTGCAAGAGGTACTGCCGGCGGATAGCGATCCATCGTGCACGGTGCCAGGTGCAGAGGGGAGGTGGGTTGTCGAATGACACTGATGAATGGGGAGTCGGGGAGGCATTGACCTGCCTGGCGGCGGCACGCAATCCTCGACACCGTCGGCTGGCCCTGAGCGCCGGACTCCGCACGGGGATGAGCGCTGGGCACGTGCGCGGCAGCTGCCGAACGCACAGCGAGGATCGCCGTCTGCCAGGCAGATCGGCGATCCTCGCTGCCCTTGTCCGAGGTTCCGGCCACGGGAAGACCTCGGACGCGCACTGGTGGGGTAGGACGCCAACTCGATCATTTCAGCACCTCCTGGTGCCGCAAACCATTCACCTCTCTCGAAATGATGGCCTCCGGTTTCGAGCCGTCTGTCCGGGACGTCGAACCAACCATCCAGTGGACGGAAAGGTGCAACGGGCGGCGTTGCTGTCGGCAACCTAGAGAGGGAGCACGTCACATAGATGACGTGCCGGTCTGAGCAGGGCCGAAGGATGTCGCGTTGACGATGTGCTCCGCCAAGGATGTCTGACGATAGAGGACTGATTTGCCTTTTCGGTGTGCGAGTGCGAGTCCACTGCGGCGCAGCACGGATAGGTGTTGGCTCACCGCGGACGGGCGGCGGTTCAGTTCCACCGCTAGTTCCGTGGTGGATCTGGCCACGGCGAGCCGTCTCAGTATCGCCGCGCGGCTTCGCCCTATCAGCGAGGACAGAGCATCGCCGTCTTCTGCGGTATACGGTTCGCCGCCCCAGAGGAGGTCGACGCGTCGTACCGGGTAAATCAAGATCGGACGCTCATCGAAAGTGACGGCGAAGCCAACTCTCGGCCACGCAAATGCCGATGGCACGAGCCGAAGATTCTGCCCGGCGAGTTCATAGGAAGACACGGTCGAGCGCCAGCCGGGTTTGTCGATGACGAGCATCTCATCCTTGACGTCAACCTCGGGATGGATGTCGTCGAACAGGCCAGAAAAGGGAAGCTTCGCAAGTCGTTGTGCGCGATATGCGACGTCATCATCGAGACCCGAGCGGATGGTCTCCCAATGAGGGAGGACTGCCGCCTTCCAGTATGCGTACAGAGCATCGGCGACTCGTGCCGGTGCGGATCTGTCTTTGAGGACCGTCTGGAGTTCGGTCGGCATGCGTGCGTCGCGCCAGACAGATCCGATATCCATTTTGAGATACTCGGACGGCATTTGTTCGACGGTGCCGAGCTGCGCTTCGATCGTGGTGTTTATATCGAGCGTACCGCAGAAGAAAAAATCAGGCATTACGCGCGGTGACGGCATCAAAGCCCTGAGTAATGCGACATCCCGGCGATTGATGCGATCGCGGACGTCGGTCAGCCATGGGTGATGCACTGCGTGTACTTGATCCGTGGCCAAGACGTAAAGGCTCTCCGCGAGTTCGGCAAGCGGCGAGTATGCGAAGCGCGAACTGGTCGCGGCCTCCACTGTAAGCCGAAGTTGAATCACGCAATCAGGCTAATCAGGACAGAAGCGTCGCTGTCAACGGCTGGTGGGTTGCGATTGATCGCGTCCGTAACACCCGGAGCGCCTCGGACCGGCCACATCTTTAAGCTGGGACCGTATCGTTCCTTGTCCCCAAGAGCGAACCGATAATGAGTTCGGCTGGTCCGTTCGCGTCGGCCGGCTGGTCGGCGGCCATGGTGATCCAGTGCCGTGGCCGCCGCACCACTTGATGGGCCGAGGCCCCCGGCCTCGGCGCCGGCAATGCCTCGAGCTTCCCTGTAGGTGTGTCAGGGACGACAACTGCGTCACGGGACGATTCCAGCATGGCTGAATCGTTCCGCGCATCGGCTGCCCCCGCCTACCATCGGGCCATGATCCGGCTGCGGATGACGCTCGCAGACCTTCGCCAGATGCGTTTCGCGTACTCGCCCCTGACTGAAGTTGCGGAGAGCCTCTATATGCTCTCGTCCCGGTGCTTGCGGCCATTGCACCGGGATTGGTTCGAGTCAGTCCGTGGTTCGCTCGGTGCGGTTGACATGCAACTGCTCCTGGCAGTTGTGCCTGCTGGACCTAACATTGCGAACTTCCTGTTTGGCGGTGCCGTCGATCCTCAGACGACCATTGGTCAGCAATTGCGGCACGTTGCCGGGTTACCTTCGGACCGTTTGGAGGAGGACCTCCGCGAGGTCTGGGCGGGCCGACAGATGCCTTCTCAGCTCGAAGGTCTCCTACGGGACGGAGGTGCGGGGGCTCGTCGCCTTGCGGACGCGATCGGAAACTACTGGGACGTGGCAATCGAGCCGCACTGGAAGAAGATGCGTGCCATCCTCGACGATGATGTTGCCTTCCGCGCCGGCCAATTGACAACTTCTGGTATGAGCTCAATGCTTTGTGACTTGCATCCGCAAGTCGCAGTCGAGGGCTCCGTGCTGACCATCGACAAGAGAAGTGTAGATTCCGACACGGACCTGAAGATGGCGGGCCTGCGCCTCGTTCCGAGCATCTTCGTCTGGCCAGATGTCATCTTTGCGTCAACTGCGGGCTGTCCGGCGGTGCTGACCTATCCCGCCCGAGGTGTCGGCAATCTTTCGGGTACACAAGCTGAGACGCCGCTCGACGAGCTCGGCTCCCTGCTCGGTCGCAGTCGTGCGGCAATCCTTGGTAAGCTAGCCGGTCCATACTCGACAACCGAATTAGCGGTGCTGTTGAATCAGAGCCCACCAGCCGTCAGTCAGCATTTGGCTGTTCTGCGCCGCAGCGGCCTGGTCGTATCAAGGCGAAAGGGTCGTAGTGTGCTCTACCAGCAGACTGATCTCGGAGCGAGCGTAGTTGCCGCCGCCTCCATGTCCACGCGATCGGCCGGCATCTCTTAGTTGGGGTCGTGCCTGGTGGTTGCTGGGTCCTCTTTGGCGGCTGCCTGGGCGGTGGCTTCTTGGTCGGGGGAGGCGTTCTCCGGGAAGTGGCAGGCGCTGCGGTGGCCCGGGGCCAGCTCGACCAGCGGGGGTTCGATGGTTTTGCAGATGTCTTGGGCCTTCCAGCAGCGGGTGTGGAAGCGGCAGGCTGGAGGCGGGTTGATGGGGCTGGGGACGTCGCCCTGGAGGCGGATGCGTTCCTGCTTGGCCTTGCGCTTGGTGTCGGGGACCGGGACGGCCGAGAGCAGCGCGACCGTGTAGGGGTGCATCGGCTTCTCGTACAGGTCCACCCGGTCGGCCAGTTCGACGATCTTGCCGAGGTACATGACCGCGACCCGGTCGGAGACGTGCCGTACGACGGACAGGTCGTGAGCGATCATCACGTAGGTGAGGTCGAACTCTTCCTGCAGGTCCTCGAGCAGGTTGACGACCTGGGCCTGGATCGACACGTCCAGCGCCGACACCGGCTCGTCGGCCACGATCAGCTTCGGCCGGAGAGCGAGGGTGCGGGCGATGCCGATGCGCTGACGCTGACCGCCGGAGAACTCGTGCGGGTAGCGGTTGTAGTGCTCCGGGCTCAGGCCGACGAGCTCGAGCAGCTCCTGCACGGCCCGCTTCACCCCGTGCTCGGTCTTCACGTTCTGCAGCCGGTACGGCGCGCCGACGATCTTGCCGACGGTGTGCCGGGGGTTCAGCGAGCCGTACGGGTCCTGGAAGATCATCTGCACGTCGCGGCGCAGCGGGCGCATCTTGCCTTCGCTCAGGTGACTGATGTCCCTGCCCTCGAAGACGATCCGGCCCGACGTCGGCTCGAGCAGCCGGGTCAGCAGCCGGCCGGTGGTCGTCTTGCCACAGCCGGACTCGCCTACCAGCGACAGGGTCTCGCCGCGGGTCACGTTGAAGGTCAGACCGTCGACCGCCTGGACGGCGCCGGTCT
>NZ_BAAGPM010000042.1:0-34073 GCF_054784135.1 Kribbella swartbergensis | reverse complement strand
GTGGGGTGATGGTGGGGGTGGGGAGGGTGCAGGCGGGTGGGTGGGGGTGGTGGAGGGCTTCGGAGGTTCTTAGTTCGGTGTGGAGGCGGGTTAGGAGGGCGCCTGTGGTGGAGCGGGAGCGGGCGGCGGCGAAGCCGGGTGGGAGGAGTTCGTAGGCGTCGAGTTGGAGGAGACCGTCGCGGAGGAGGGTCTCGAGGCGATCGCGGACTCCGGCGGCCTCGGCGGGGGAGTCGAGGTCCGGCAGGCGGGACGAGTTGTAGAGCAGGGAGACCAGGAGTGGGAACTGGCCTTCGGCGGTCTGGCGGTTGAGGGCGTTGAGGACCGCGCCGCGGTGCAGCCCGGCGCGGTCCTCCAGGTCCGCGGTGAGGATGCGGACGGCGGGGACGAAGGCCGGGTAGTAGCCGCCGGCCCGGACGTTTTCGATGCCTGGGGCAACTTTTTCGACGCCGAGCCGGGCCAGGAAGGCGTCCAGGTTGTCCTGGACCCAGGCCTCGGCGACACCTTCCTCGAGTTGGCGGCCGCCGGGTTGGGTGAAGGCGCCCCGTGCCGCCTCCTGGGTCGCGCCGGCCGGGCCGAGGAAATGTGCCTGTTCGTGCAGGATCGTGGCGAGGGATTCGCGGTAGCGGGCCAGGTCCGGGAGCGGCTGGACTTCGCCGAAGCGTTCGTACATCCGGCGCAGTGGATCGAGGATGCTGTCGCCGAGGTAGAGCGTGCGGTCCCAGCCGGCGAGGCCGAGGACCTCGCCGGTTGTCTCGATGACCTGACCGTTCCAGGCGGACTGTTCTGCGCCGGAGAGCGCGAGTGCCTCAGGACCGCTGCGTGCCAGCAGGTCCTCGAGCGACGTTGGCACCGAAGGGCGCTCCGAGGTGCGGGCTGGGGTTGCAGCACGAGCCGCGAGCGGGGTGGCGGTCACGGCTGGTGCGCCGTGGCCAGGCGGACGAGCGAGTCCGCAGAGCGCAGCAGGTTGGCCTGCTCGGCGGGGTCGTCGCAGGCGGCCGCCCGTCGGCGGAACTCGGCGGCGAGCCATTCCGCGCGGGCCTGTCGCTCCTCCGCGGTGGCTCGGACGCCGGGGTTGGCAAGGGTTTCGTACTCCATGTCTGTCCTCCCGAGGGGTGATCTCGGCGGAGAACATATGGAGATTCGGCTCGGCCCTGACGGCGAACTTTCCAACTGTGGAAAACCCGGAACAACCGGGGATCCGTAACAGCCGGGGGGTCGGGCACGGGCCGTGGGAGTCGGGCCCGACCCGGGGTGGGGGACGGGCCGTGGGTTCGGGCACGGCCCGGGGGTTGGGTTCGGCCACATGCGGTGGGTTCCGGTGCGGCCCGGGAGTTGGGGGACGGGTCGGGGGTCCGGGTACGGCCCGGGTTTGGGGGATGGACGGTGGGTTTCGGGTACGGCCCGGATTTGGTGGATGGGCCGTGGGTTTCGGGTACGGCCCGGATTTGGTGGATGGGCCGTGGGTTTCGGGTACGGCCCGGATTTGGTGGATGAGCGGTGGGTTTCGGGTACGGCCCGGGTTTGGGGGACGGGCGGCGGGTTTCGGGCACGGCCCGGAGGTTCGGGCACGGGCGGTGGGTTCGGGCACGGCCTGGGGGCTGGGTTGTGGGACGGGCGGTGGGTTCGGGTACGGCGCCGGAGTTGGACGGGCGGTGAGTTCAGTACCGCCCGGGGGTTCAGGCACCGCCTGGGGGGCGGGCACCGCCCGGGGGTCGGGCACGGGCTATGGGTTCGGGCACGGCTCGGGGTTCAGGCACGGTCGGGGTCCGTGAACCGGCCGGGGATCCGCGAATAGCCCGGGATCCGCGAATGGGTGGGATTCCCGGCGAGGGTCAGAACAGGGTGGGGGGTTCTATCTCGATGGGGTCGGGTAGGGGGGCGAGGGTTGGGACGCGGTAGTGGATCTCGGCGTGGAAGCGGCGGGCCAGGGTGAGGGCCTCGGCGTTGTCCGGTGTGTGCAGGAAGATGGTCGGTGACCGGCCCTCGCCGAGCCAGTTCACGACGGTGTCCACGAGGTAGGCCCAGCCGTCGACAGTCTCGTCCACCGAGTCGCGCCCGATGTAGCGGACGATCGGATGCGCTGTCAGCGCCCGGGTGCGACGCGAGACCCGGGGCTTCCTCATCCAGGCGTCGCGTTCGGCATAGCTCGTGGGACGGCGGCCGAACAGCGTGACGGTGTCGAACGGGATCCACTCGGCGTCCGCACGAGCCAGGACCCGTTCGAGGTTGGCGGCCGCGCGAGGTTCGTCGAAGAAGGCCGGATGGCGGACCTCGACGGCGTACCGGTAACCGCGCGGCGCGTGGTACAGGAAGGCTGCGAGGGTGCCGAGGTCGTTGGGGGAGAAGGCAGCCGGGAGCTGGATCCAGACGGCGTGGGTTCGGGAGGCGAGTGGCTCGATCGCGGTGAGGAACTCGCGGAGCTCGGCCTCGACGTTGGTCAGGCGGCGTTCGTGGGTGATCAGCTGCGGGAGTTTGACCACGAAGCGGAAGTCAGGCGGGGTCTGCCCGGCCCAGTTCTCGACGGTCGAGCGGGACGGGGTCGCGTAGAAGGTCGTGTTGCTCTCGACCGCGTTGCACCACGAGGCGTACGCCTGGAGCTTCGAGCGAGACGGTTGCGGCCAGGCGGGATGCGTCCACTGCGCACACCCGACGTGAAGCCGCATGCGGACCAGCCTAGAGAACAGCCCGCAGCCGGCCGGGACCAGCTGCGGGCTGCGGGTACGACGACCTCAGCGCTCGACCTCGCCGCGGATGAACTTCTCCACCTGCTCGCGTGCGACGTCGTCGGCGTACTGCTCCGGCGGCGACTTCATGAAGTACGACGACGCGGACAGGATCGGGCCGCCGATGCCGCGGTCCTTGGCGATCTTGGCCGCGCGGATCGCGTCGATGATGATGCCGGCCGAGTTCGGCGAGTCCCAGACCTCGAGCTTGTACTCCAGCGAGAGCGGGACGTCGCCGAAGTTGCGGCCCTCGAGCCGGATGAACGCCCACTTGCGGTCGTCCAGCCAGGCCACGTAGTCGGACGGACCGATGTGCACGTTGCGCTCGTCGATCTCCTCGCGCAGCTGCGAGGTGACGGACTGGGTCTTGCTGATCTTCTTCGACTCCAGCCGCTCCCGCTCGAGCATGTTCTTGAAGTCCATGTTGCCGCCGACGTTCAGCTGGTAGGTCCGGTCGACGGTGACGCCGCGGTCCTCGAACAGCTTGGTCAGCACCCGGTGGGTGATGGTGGCGCCGATCTGCGACTTGATGTCGTCACCGACGATCGGCACGCCGGCCGCGGTGAACTTGTCCGCCCACTCCTTGGTCCCGGCGATGAAGACCGGCAGCGCGTTGACGAACGCGACACCCGCGTCGATCGCGCACTGGGCGTAGAACTTCGCGGCCTGCTCCGACCCCACCGGCAGGTAGCAGACCAGTACGTCGACAGCCGCCTCACGCAAAGCCGCCACCACATCGACCGGCGAGGCGTCGGACTCGGTGATGGTCTCGCGGTAGTACTTGCCCAGGCCGTCGAGGGTGTGACCCCGCTGCACCACGACACCCGTCGGCGGTACGTCGCAGATCTTGATCGTGTTGTTCTCGCTGGCGCCGATCGCGTCGGCGAGGTCCAGGCCGACCTTCTTGCCGTCCACGTCGAAGGCGGCGACGAACTCCACGTCGCGGACGTGGTAGTCGCCGAACACGACGTGCATCAGACCGGGGACGCGCTCCCCCGGCTTCGCGTCGCGGTAGTAGTGCACGCCCTGGACGAGCGAGCTGGCGCAGTTGCCGACACCGACGATCGCTACCCGGATCGAGGTCATCTGGAATCTCCTTGGTTAGGCGGTTGGTGCTGGTCAGGGGGCCGCTGTTGCCGCCGCTCGCCGTCGATCAGTTCGTTCAGCCAGCGGACCTCGCGCTCGGCCGACTCCAGGCCGTGCCGTTGCAGCTCGAGGGTGTAGCGGTCGACCCGCTCCGCGGTCCGGCTCATCGCTGCCCGGAAGTTGGCCAGCCGCTCCTCCATCCGGGCTCGCCGGCCCTCGAGGATGCGCAACCGGGTGGCCGGATCGGTCCGGCCGAAGAACGAGAACCGGACGCCGAACGTGTCGTCCTCCCAGGCCGACGGACCGGCATCGTGCATCGCGTGCGCGAAGTAGTCCTTGCCGTCGGCGGTGATCGTGTAGACGATCTTGGGCCTGCGACCCGACTCCGGCGTCCCGGGGTCGGCCGTGATCAGGCCGTTGCGGAGCATCGCCTTCAGGCACGGGTAGAGCGAACCGAACGACAGCACGCGTCCCCAGCCGAACTGGGCGTTGACGCGTTTGCGGAGCTCGTAACCGTGCATCGGCGCTTCGTGCAGCAGACCGAGTACGGCGAGCTCCAGGACCCCACTGCGGTTTCCCATGAGCCACCTCCCTCGGTCCAGTTTGTCATGACCTGATGTATCGACTCGATACATCGTGCCGCCACTGTAAACAGACGCGGGCCTGTGGACAAGAGCTGACAAAGTCCCCGCATGTCACCTGCCTCACCCGTACGCGCCGGAGAACCTGTCACGTCAGGCGTCGATCTGCGTTAATCAGCTGACACACAGAGTCGTGGCGCAGGAGCGGAGGGTCATGGTCGACGTCCAGGGGAAGCACGCGAAGCACGGCGTCGAGGGTGAAGGGGCGCTGGCCCGGACCGCGCTGCGGTTCACCGCCTTCACCGAGAAGTGGCTGCCCGACGCCTTCGGATTCGTCCTGGTCGGCACCTTCGTGGTGCTGGTCTTCGGCCTCGTCACCGGCGAGCCACTGCTGAAACGCCCGGACGACCCGGCCGCGACCAAGGGCTTCGGCATGGTCGATGCCTGGGGCATCGGTTTCTGGTCGCTGATCACGTTCACCCTGCAGATGGCGATGATCATCATCGGTGGGTACGCCGTCGCGACCAGTCGGCCCGTCACGCGGCTGATCGCCCGGCTGGCTCGCGTTCCCGGCACGCCGCGGACCGCGGTCGCCTTCGTCGCCGCGGTCGCCATGCTGGCGTCGTACCTGAACTGGGCCTTCAGCCTGATCTTCGCCGCGATCCTGGCGCGTGAGGTGGCTCGCAACGTGCCCAAGGCCGACTACCGCGCGCTGGGCGCCATGGCGTTCCTGGGTCTCGGCACTGTGTGGGCGCAGGGCCTGTCGGGCTCGGCCGCGCTGCAGGTCGCCAGTGCGAGCAGCAGCCCGGCGCCAGTGCAGGAGGTCATCAAGGCCGGCGGCCGCGAGAGCGGACTCATCCCGCTGAGCGACACCATCTTCACGTGGCAGGCGCTCGTCGCAACGCTCTTCGTGTACGTCGTGGGCGTAGGCATGGCGTGGTTCATCGCGCCCGGTGGCGACAACTCGCGGACCGCGGAGCACCTCGGCATCGAGCTACGGCCGCTTGTCGGACGTGGCTCGGCGTACAACGACCGGCGGGAGGAGGGCGAGGCACGGAGGCCGGGTGACTGGCTCGAGCACTCACCGCTGTTCAGCCTGCTCATCGTCGTACTCGGTGTGGTGTACCTGGTGCGCTACTTCGACGGGAAGAGCTTCTTCAACGCACTGGACCTGAACACGGTCAACCTGATCCTGTTCCTGCTCGCACTGCTGTTGCACTGGCGGCCGTGGCGGATGGCCCGGGCGGTGCGTGACGGGGCTCCGGCGGCGGCCGGCGTACTGCTGCAGTTCCCGCTGTACGGCGGCATCTTCGGGATGATCGCCTACACCGGGATCTCGGCCCGGATCGCCGGCTGGCTGGTGCAGGCGAGCAACCAGTTCCTCTTCCCGCCGCTGGTCGCGATCTACTCCTGCATCCTCGGCATCTTCGTGCCGAGCGGTGGCAGCAAGTGGGTGATCGAGGCGCCGTACGTACTGCAGGCCGCGAACGAGTTGCAGGTCGACGCGGGCTGGATGGTCGTGGTGTACGACCTGGGCGAGGCGAGCGCGAACCTGCTGCAGCCGTTCTGGATGCTTCCGACGCTGGCCATCCTGGGCCTGAAGGCGCGCGACATCATGGGCTACACGTTCACGATGTTCCTGGCCTGCTTCCCGGCCGCCCTGATCGCCGTGACGTTGCTCGCACCGCACGTCACCGGGTAACCGCTTACTCGCGCTACCGGCAGATCTTCGTAAGGCGAAGTCGAGGCGCATCGCGGCCGGCCGGCGGGCTTGTTAGCATCCGGAGCGGATTCGGGGCCGTTACCACACCCTGCGTAGTCTGTGGGGCAATGACTTCCGTGAGATCGTCGAGGACAGCACTGTGAGTGAAGCTCGTAGAAAGGCCGTTCCCGCCCGGCGCAAGAGACACTGGGCGCTCCGGGTCCTCGGCTGGCTGCTGGCTCTGTTCTTCCTCGGCATCATCGTCGGCACGGCCGCCTTCTTCATCATCTACCAGACCACCGACATCCCGGACCCGAACAAGGAGTTCGCCACCAACACCACCACGGTGACGTACGCCAACGGCACCAGGCAGCTCGGCGCCTTCTACGACCAGAACCGGCACTCGGTGCCGCTGGCGCAGATCCCGAAGCACGTCCAGGACGCGGTGATCGCGGCCGAGGACCGCACGTTCTGGACCAACCCCGGCATCTCGCCCTCGGGGATGGCGCGGGCGGCCTGGAACATCGCGCGCGGCGAGCAGTTGCAGGGTGGCTCGACGATCACCCAGCAGTACGTGAAGATCATGTACCTGACCCAGGAACGGACGATCTCGCGGAAGTTCGAAGAGCTGTTCATCGCGACGAAGCTGAGCCGGCAACAGGACAAGAGCAAGACGCTCGAGGGCTACCTGAACACCATCTACTTCGGTGAGGGCGCGTACGGCGTGTCGGCGGCCGGCGAGGCGTACTTCAGCCAGCCGGACCCGCGGAAGCTGACAGTTCAGCAGGCCGCCTTCCTGGCCACGGTGCTCAACAACCCGTCGCTGTTCGACATCGACGACCCGGACCCGCGGACGAAGAAGCGGATCATCGATCGGTACCAGTACGTCCTCGACGGGATGCGGCAGAGCGGCACCATCACCCAGGCGCAGGCCACCGCGTACGGCAAGTCGCTGCCGAAGATCAAGAAGAAGGTGAAGAGCGACCGCTTCAAGGGCCCGAACGGCTTCCTGCTCGACATGGCCCGCAAGGAACTGCTGCGGCTGGGCTTCGAGGAGGACGAGATCAGCGGCGGCGGCTTGAAGGTCGTCACCACCTTCGACTACGAGGCGCAGCAGGACATGGTCGCCGCGGCACAGAAGGAGCTGCCGGAGAAACGCGACAACCTGCACGTCGGCATGGCGGCGGTGAGACCGGGCACCGGTGAGCTGGTGGCGATGTACGGCGGGCCGGACTACCTCAAGAGCCAGTTGAACTGGGCGACGCTGAAGGCCCGGCCGGGTTCGTCGTTCAAGCCGTTCGCGGTGGCCGCCGCGCTGCTGGACGACAGAAGCATCTACGACGTCTTCCAGGGTGACAGCCCGATCGAGATCCAGGGCAAGGAACTCAACAACGAGTTCGACCGGGACTACGGCGACGTCACCCTGCTGAAGGCGACCGAGCAGTCGATCAACACCGCCTTCTACGACCTGGTCGACAAGCAGATGGAGGATGGTCCGGACAAGGTGGTGAACGCGGCCCTCGCGGCCGGCATCCCGAAGACCAAGGCACTCGAGGTCGGCCGAAACAACCCGTCCACGGTGCTCGGCCCGGACCCGTACGCCTCGCCGGTCGACATGGCCAACGCCTACGCCACCTTCGCCGCCGACGGCAAGTACGCGCCGCTGCACACCATCAAGAGTGTGACCGGCCCGGACGGCAAGGTGCTCTGGTCGGAGAAGAGCCTGGAGAAGCAGAAGAAGCAGGCCTTCGAGCCGAATGTCGCCCGGATGGTCAACTACGCCCTGCAGGACGTGGTCAAGAAGGGCAGCGGTTCCGACGCCAGGGAGCTGGAACGGCCGGCGGCCGGGAAGACCGGTACGGCGGGTGGCGTCGCGGTCGAGCACCGCAAGGAGAACGCCGAGTGCGGCGGCTGCAAGGAGGGCGCCGACACGCTGACGTCCTGGTGGACCGGCTACACGCCGCAACTGTCCACGTCGGTGCTGTACCGCGCCGGTAAGACCGGTGAGGCCGACCTCGACCCGTACTCCGACGAGCCGGCGTTCTTCGGTGGCGGCTGGCCGCTGAAGACCTGGTTGGCGTTCATGGAGCCCGCCCTCGAGGGCCAGCCGGAGGCGGAGTTCGCCGAGCCCGACGAGGAGGCGATCAAGGACAGCCCGACGCCGACCTCGACCCCGACGAGGACCCCGGAGCGGACGCCCACCCGGACGCAGACCACCCCGTCCCAGACGCCGTCGCAGACGCCGACCCGGACGCCGACGCAGACACCGACCAGGACACCGCCGCGGACGAAGCCGACCAAGACCCCTGTCTGGCCGTCGTTGCCCACCGGCGGACCGACGACCGAACCGAGCGAGACACCGCGCAAACCGGGCGGGGGCCAATAGCCCGGACCGGCGGCATCCCCCACCGGGTGCCGCCGGTTGCTTTTCGGATGGGGCACCATGGGGGCGTGATTCGGGCTCGGGTGGGTTTCGTGGGGGGCGTCTGTGTTTGAGCGGACGGCCGGTGAGCAGCGGCCCGAAAAGCCCGGCCGAGCCCGGCGGGCCCGGGCCGACGGGGTGTGGTTGCGGAGATGGATGCCCACCCCGATGGCGCGGGAGGTCCTCGGGTGGTGGTTGGTCACCCGGGCCGGACTGTTGTTGTTGTCGCTGTCGGCCCCGTTGCTGTTCAACCGGGGGAGTGACTACCCGAACGTTTGGCGGGCCTGGCTGCAGTGGGACGTCTGGCACCTGAAGGCGGTCGCCGAGTTCGGGTACGCGAACGGCGAGCCGTCCGGGGCGCCGCTGGCCGCCTTCTTCCCTGGCTTCCCGGTCCTGGTCCGGCTCGTCAGTTGGACCGGGATCGGTTACGTTGCCGCGGGCATCGTCGTGTCGGCGGTCGCGAGTGCGATCGCCGGTGTGTACCTCGCGCGGCTGGCGCAGTACGAATTCCCGGAGCTCCAGAACCTCGGCCCGAACGCTGCGGTGATCTGGTACGCCGCGCCCGTCGGTGTCTTCCTGGCTGCCGGGTACACCGAGGCGCTGTTCTGTGCGTTCGCGTTCCCGGCCTGGCTGGCCGCGCGGCAGGGGCGCTGGGCGCGGGCCGCGATCCTGGTCGCGTTGGCGTCGACGGTCCGGGTGTCCGGGATCTTCCTCGCGGTCGCGCTGATCGTCGAGTTCGTCACCTCGAAGAAGCGGGACTGGCTGTCGCTGCCGTGGCTGGCGTTGCCGGCCGTCCCGGTGCTCGGCTTCATGGCCTACCTGAAGCAGATCCACGGGTCGTGGTTCGCCTGGCAGGAGGCGCAGGAGAAGGGCTGGGCGCGCGAGTTCACCTGGCCGTGGATCTCGATCACGCACACTGTCGACGCCGCGACGAAGGGCCACTTCACCGGCGACCGCAGCGACTGGACCTGGATGTTCCGGGCCGAACTGGTCACGCTGGCGATCGGTCTGCTCCTGCTCGTCTGGCTGGTCTGGCGCCGATCCTGGGGTGAGGCGGCCTGGGTGGCCGCGACCGTCGGAGCGTTCTGTACGTCGTTCTGGATCTACTCGCTCACCCGGGCGACCCTGCTCTGGTGGCCGCTGTGGATCGGGCTCGCGGTCCTGGCCCAGCGAAAACCCTGGCTCGGCCGGCTCTATCTCGCGGTCGCTGTACCTCTGGCCGCGATCTGGGCGGCGGCCTTCTTCACCGGCCGCTGGTCCGGCTGAGTAGTTTCACTCAGGTACGGCGCCCGGCCGCCGCTTAGCGTGATCGTATGGACACCGGACTGTTCGGCAAGAGTCTGTTGCAGGCGGCGCTGACCGGAGTGTTGGCGGCGCTCGCCTTCGAGCTGATGGTGCGGACCGGCGCGCCGCTGTGTGCACCGTCGGCGCGGCACTGCGTGGTCGACCTGTTGGGCGTGCTGTTCACGGTGCAGATCGGTGGACTCGCCATGGCGCTTGCGCTGCCGGTGCTCGCCCGTCGCGCCGGTGTCGGCTGGACCACGACCGTGGCGGCGGGAGCGGCGCTGATGGCGCTGAATCTGGCCTGGTTCGCGGCCGTCACCCGCTGATCTGTCCGGCATGTGGACAGTTCGGCGCCAAGGCAACCCCGCGGACGGTTCGGACGTCGTTAGGGGTGAAGGGGTGGCAGTCCGGGCGGGGACCGCCACCCCTCCTCATTGACCCGGCGGAACCTTTCAGGGGCAGGCTCCGCCGGAGACGTCCAGCAGGGGCGGCGGCACAGGGCCGCCGCCCCGCTGACTGTCAGCCGTAGTTGCGGTCGATCGACTGCGACGGCGTCGGGCTGGGCTTCGTCTGGGCGACCCGCTTCTCGCTGGGATGCGTGCCGGGCTCGACGCCCTTCAGGGTCCCGAGCAATTCGATCTCGGCCAGCGTGACACCCTCGCTGCCCGCCGGCGTCAGCACCAGCCGGTATTGCGTGTACGCCTTCGGCGAGGCGATGCTGAAGGACCGGGTGTACGACGCCCCCGTCCACTTCTCGCCGGTACGACGATCGACCGTGGTCCACGTCGTACCGTCGTTCGAGCCTTCGAGGACCCACCCGGACGGCGGCGTCCCGGTGGCGCCGCTGGTGAGCGTGTACATCCCGACCGGTCGGCCCTGTGGCAGCGCCACCGTGACGGTCGGGTTCGCGCCGGTCAGGGTGACCTGTGTCTTGGCGTTGTTGTCGGTCAGCCCGGTCACGTCCTGACCACCGGCGCCGACCACCGCACCCTCGTCCGACGTGGAGTCGTGCCACGTCTTCGGGTCCTCGCCCGGGGTGGTAATCGACGGCGGCGCGTCGTTGCGGCCGGTACCCCACCTCGACGGCTGATCGGTCATCTCAAACTCGATCCTGCCGCCGTTCGCGATCAACTCGTGCGGCAACGCGGTCGAGGTCCACTTCTTGCCGTTGACCCGGACGCCCTTGACGTAGACGTTCCGCGCGTCGTTGCCCGGTGCGCTGACCACCAGCTTCTTGCCGCCGGCCAGCCGCACCGTCGCCTTCATGAACAGCGGCGAACCGATCGCGTACGTCGGCGCGCCCACCTGCAGCGGGTAGAACCCGAGCATGCTGAACAGGTACCACGCGGACATCTCGCCGTTGTCCTCGTCACCGGGGTATCCCTGTCCGATCTCGGACCCGAGGTACAGCCGCGACAGCACCTCGCGGATTTTCTCCTGCGTCTTCCACGGCTGCCCGGCGAAGTTGTACATGTACGGGATGTGGTGCGACGGCTGGTTGCTGTGCCCGTACTGACCCATCCGTACGTCGCGTGCCTCGAGCATCTCGTGGATCGTCCCGCCGTACCCGCCGGTGTGCAGCGCGTCCTCCGGCGTACTGAAGAACTCGTCGAGCTTCTTGGCGAGCCCGTCGCGGCCGCCGTAGATCGCGGCCAGGCCGGCGCCGTCCTGCGGGGTCGAGAACGCCATGTTCCACGCGTTCGTCTCGGTGTAGTCGTGACCCCAGTCCCGCGGGTCGAACGTGCTCGGCGCGTGACCCCAGACGCCGTCCGGACCCTTGCCCTGGAAGAACCCGATCGCCGGGTCGAACAGGGTGACGTAGTTGCGGGCCCGGTTCAGGTAGTAATGGTAGTTGTCCAGGTACTCCTGTTTGCGCGGGTCGTTCTTCTTCGCGGTGTCGTAGAGCCGCTTCGACATGTTCGCGATGCCGAAGTCGTTGATGTAGCCGTCCATCGACCAGCTGAAGCCCTCACCGGTGGTGTTGGCCGTGTAGCCGTTGAAGGTCGACAGGTCCAGCCCTTTGCGGCCGACGTTCTGCGACGGCGGTACGACGGCCGCGTTCTTGACCGCGGCGTTGTAGATCGACTGGACGTCTGCGTCTGAAAAACCCTTGATGCCCTTCAGGTAGGCGTCGGCGAAGGCCACGTCGGAGCTGGTGCCGACCATCAGGTTCGCGTAGCCCGGTGACGACCAGCGGGAGATCCAGCCGCCGTCCTTGTACTGCTGGACGAACCCGTTCACCAGATCGGCGGCGGAGTCCTGCGCGAACAGCGAGTACGCCGGCCACACGGTGCGGTAGGTGTCCCAGAAGCCGTTGTTCACGTACGTCTGGCCGGCCACGATCTTCGAACCGGTCGTGGTCGGGGTGTCCGTACCGACCTTCGGCGACGTCGGCGACGCGTACTCGATCACCGGCTTCGCCTTCGTGCCGGTGTTCTCCGAGCCGTTGTTCGGGTAGAGGAACAGCCGGTAGAGGTTCGAGTAGAGCGTGGTCAGCTGGTCGGCGGTGGCGCCCTCGACCTCGATGGTGCGCAGCTTCGCGTCCCACCGGGCCTGCGCGGCGTCCTTGACCTTGCCGAACGTCGATCCGGCCGGCAGTTCGAGCTCGAGGTTCTTCTTCGCCTGCGCCGTACCGATCAGCGAGGTGGCGATCCGGAGCTCGACCTGGGTGACCTTCGGGTCGAACGAGAAGTAGCCGCCCACGTTCGCGCCGCCGCCGTTCGACAGCTTGCCGGAGGCAACCACCTTCTGATCGACCACGCCGTACACGAAGAGCCGGCCGGCGCCGGTGGACAGGCCGCTCCTGACGTCGCTGAAGCCGGTCACGACGCCGGTCTCGGGGTCCAGGGTCAGGCCGCCGTTGTTGTTGACGTTGTCGAACACCAGCGACGCCTGGCCGGCCGGGAACGAGAAGCGCAGGATCGCCGCGTGATCGGTCGGCGCGATCTCGGCCGCGTTGCCGTTGTCGAACGTGACGCCGTAGTAGTGCGGACGGGCGATCTCGTTGTCGTGGCTGAACGACCAGGCGCGCGCCTTCCGGTCGGCGGTCGGCGTGGCGGCTGTGGACGGCATGACCTGGAATGTCTGCCGGTCACCCATCCACGGACTCGGCTCGTGGCTGATCGACAGAGCCTGGATGGTCGGCTTGTTGGCCTCGTTGTTTCCCTTGGCGTAGTCGTACAGCCAGGACGTCGAGCCCGCGTTCGTCACCGGCGTCCAGAAGTTGAAGCCGTGCGGTACGGCGGTCGCCGGGAAGTTGTTGCCCCGGGAGAACCCACCGGTCGAGTTCGTGCCGCGAGTGGTGATCGCCAGCTCCGACGGGTGCTTGGCGGCGGTCTTCCGCGCGGCCCGGTCCGGGTTGACCGCGGCCGCGATCCGGATGTCGTCGATCCAGCCGCGGAAGTCGGCCGGTCCGGACGGCTTGTCGTAGCCGACCAGGATCCGGGTCACCGTCTTGCCGGCGGCCACCTTGCCGAGATCCGCCTCGACGTTGTTCCACTGGTTCGTGGACAGGCCCTTGGCGTCGCCCTGGCCGCGCGGGCTGAGCTCGAACCCGTGATGGTCCCGGGCCTTCAGGTCGCTCAGGTACGTGCCGTCGGAGAACGCCAGGTCGAGGGCGGCGAAGGTGCTCGGGTAGCTGAGGTCGCCCTCGGTGTGCTCGGGGAAGATCTTGTACGACAGCCGGGTGTCCTTGCCGATCTTCAGGTCGACGTCGGCGATCTTGTTCCAGGTGTAGCCACGGCCCTCGCCGGTCTGATGACCGGCGTACCGGAACGACTTCACGCCGGTGAACCCGACCCGGGCGCGGGCGTTGTAGGCGCTGCTCGGCCCGGAGTCCAGCCGCGATTCAGCGGTCGGGCCGGGCGGCGGCAGTGGGGCGCCGTTGGACAGGTACCAGTCAGCGAGCTGGACGATGTTCTCACCGTGGTTCAGCGTGATGTCCAGCTTGAAGAACCTGTACGGCGTCTCGTTCGAGAAGCTGTACTCCTTGGTCTGGAACCGGTTCTCGAAGCTCTGGCCGGTCCGGGTGTCCAGCGTGGTCCAGGTGGTCCCGTCGTTGGACCCCTGCACGGTCCAGTTCTGCGGGTCGCGGCCGTCGGCGTCGTTGGCCGAGGTCAGCGCGTACTTGCGGATCACCACCGGGACCGAGGTCTCGTAGATCAGCCAGCCGGTGGGCTGGAACACCAGCCACTTGGTGAACTTGTCCCCGTCGGCCGCGTTGGTGGCGATCTCACCGGCGCCGGTGTTCTCGCCGTTCGCGGTGACCTTGGTGAGCTTGTCCATCTCGCTGCCGCCGATGCCGGTCGGCGTGGGGCCGCGGACGCCGTCGGCGCGCGGGGTCCCGTCCGGGCCGGTCTCGACGGCATCGGTGTAGCCGGGCTGCGGCTGACCCGGCTCGAACGAGGTGAAGAACGACGAACCGGTGACCACGGGCTGCTCCTCGGTGGAGGCGGCGGGTGGGACGGCATTGGCTGGCGTCATGGCAACCGAGATTGTCACAACGAGCCCTAGAGACGTGACGAGCCCCAATGGGCGGCGGAGATTCATCCACGCTCCTTGCACGGCCGGACCGGCGCGACGGTGGGACCCGTCCGCCGGTGTGGGTTGCGCGGCCCCGATGACAAGGTTGTCAGCCCGCGCCCGGAGCGATCGTGCCCAGCATCGTCACCCCTGGTCAATAGTTCGTAGCGCACTGTCGACGCCTGGCGGCGGATTGACACTCCGGCGGTAGGTTGAGACGCATGGACGAACGTGTGCTGGTGACCGGCGCGGCCGGGTTCATCGGGCGGGCCGTGGTGGCCGGCCTGCGGCGGCGGGGCGTGGCGGTGACCGCGGTGGATCGGGAGCCGGCGGAGCAGTCGTGGGACGACGGGGTGTACGTCGTGACCGGGGAGCTGGGCGACCAGGAGGTATGTGTCGCGGCGTTCGAGACCCGGCCGACGGCCGTGGTTCACCTGGCCGCCCTGACCTCGGTCCTGCGCTCGGTCGACGCGCCGATGCAGACCTTCGCCCAGAACGTGACCATCACCCAGGTTCTGCTGGAGCTGTCCCGTGGCAGCGGCGTGGACCGCTTCGTCCTCGCGTCGACCAACGCGGTCGTCGGCAACGTGGGTACGTCGACCATCACCGCGGACCTCCCGCTCAGGCCGCTCACGCCGTACGGCGCGACGAAGGCGGCCTGCGAGATGCTGCTGTCCGCGTACTCCGGCAGCTACGGGATGGCGACCGCCGCCCTGCGGTTCACCAACGTCTACGGGCCGGGCATGTCACACAAGGACAGCTTCGTGCCGCGGATGATGCGGGCGGCGCTCAGGGGCGAGGGCGTCAAGATCTACGGCGACGGCAAGCAGCGTCGCGACCTGGTCTACATCGACGACGTCGTCGCGGGGGTCCTGCTCGCGCTCGACAAGGGGTACGACGGCCGTGCGATCATCGGCTCCGGCCGTTCCGTCTCCGTGCTCGAGCTGGTCGAGGCGGTCCGGTCGGTCACCGGTCGTCCGGTGCCGGCCGAGCACATCGAGGCTCCGGCCGGAGAGATGCCGGCCGTGGTCGTCGACATCACCAACGACCTCGGCTACGAGCCGACGGTCTCGCTGGACGACGGGCTCGCCCGCACGTGGCAGTACTTCAGCGCGCAGTGAGCGACCGACGACCACGCCCGCTCGCCTCGCTGGGTGGCGTGCGGAAGTTGTTGCGGACCCACTGGCTGCTCGCTGTCTTCCTGGTAGCGGGCACGGTCCTGCGTGTCCTCGCAACCGTCGCCTACCGGCCGGCGATCATCTACACCGACTCGGTGCAGTACCTGAACAACATGGAGGACCTGAGTCCGAACCAGCTCAACCCGATCGGCTACGACTTCGTCCTGCGGCCGCTGGTCGAGCTCGGCGGCCTCACCCTCGTCGTCATCGTGCAGCACCTGGCCGGACTGCTGCTGGGCATTGCCATCTACGCGCTGGCCCGCCGGCTCGACGTCTACCGCTGGCTGTCCGCGGTAGCTGCCGCACCGCTTCTGCTCGACGCCTACCAGGTGCAGATCGAGCAGAACATCATGGCCGAGACCACCTTCGACGTACTCCTCGTCGCCGTCCTCTGGCTTCTGCTCGGCTGGGGCGTCCCCGGCTGGAAGCGTGGATTGGCAGTGGGCTTGCTCCTGGGAGCCGCCTTCGCGGTCCGCACCATCGGCCTGGTCCTGCTCATCGCTGTCGTGCTCTACCTGGTCGTGGTGGGCAACGCCTGGCGTCACCGTCGTCTAGAGCTGGTACGACGTACTGCCGCAGCCATAGCCGGGTTCGCCGTGGTGTTCGGCGCCTACGCTGTCTACTTCCATGCGGAGACCGGCCGCTGGGGATTCACCGGCGCAGGGAACCAGGTGCTGTACGGCCGGACCGCTGTGGTTGCGGACTGCTCCAAGCTGCCGCTCAACGAAGGCACCAGGTTGTTCTGTCCGAAGGAGCCGCTCGGCCAGCGTCTCGGTGTCGACAAGTACGCGCACAACCACTACGGCGACCCCAACTGGCCTGGGCCGCTGCCACCCGGCACCACGAAGCAGGAGCTGGCCACGGAGTTCGCACGCCTGGTGATCAGGCATCAGCCGCTGGACGTCACATGGGCCGCGCTGAAGGACTTCGCCAAGGGTTTCGCACCGACACGGACCACGTCACCGGACGACGTACCTCTGGAGCGCTGGCAGTTCCAGACGACCTACCCGAACCTGCAGGACCCCAACACCTCCAAGGCGGCGGTGAAATGGGGTGGGTCGGAGCCGCAGGTTTCACACGTGCCCGCCGCCGTTCTGCGGGCGTACCAACTCAACGGCGGTTACACCTCCGGCATGCTGCTCGGAATCTGTGTGCTGATCGCGTTGGCCGCTGTGGCCGGGCTTGGCCGGGCAAAGACCTCCGGCCTCAGGTCAGCGGCACTACTGCCTGCGGCGGCCGGTGTGATCCTGCTCCTCGGCTCGGCCGCGTTCGAGTTCTCCTGGCGCTACCAGTTGCCCGGCCTGGTGTTCTTCCCGCTGGCCGGCGCGATCGGATTGCGCGCCTTGCTCGGCAAGGACCAGGCCCGGCCCGCGATGGCCGACTACCCGGACGAGGTCGACTCGCTCGCCGTGCAGGACTTCGGCAAGCCGTCGTTCGCGCCGATCGTCGTGGTGATTGCGGCCTACAACGAAGCCGGCGGGATCGGCCCGGTGCTGACGAACATGCCGCGCACCTGTGCCGGGCTCCCGGTCGACGTCCTGGTTGTCGTCGACGGGGCGACCGACGACACCGCGGAGATCGCCAGGCAGCACGGCGCCTTCGTCTGCGTTGCCCCGAGCAACCGGGGGCAGGGCGCCGCGCTCCGGCTCGGCTACCACCTCGCGTCCGAGGGCGGAGCGCAGTACGTCGTGACCACCGACGCCGACGGCCAGTACGACAACCACGAGCTCGAGGTCCTGCTGGAGCCGATCCTGCTCGACCGCGCGGACTTCGTCACCGGGTCGCGCCGGCTCGGGGCCGAGGACGCGGACAGCCGGCTGCGCTGGGTGGGGGTGCGGGTCTTCGCCGTCCTGGCGTCGATCCTGACCCGCCGGAAGCTGACCGACACGTCGTTCGGGTTCCGCGCGATGCGGGCCGACCTGGCGACCGCGGTGACGCTGCGCGAGCCGCAGTACCAGTCGTCGGAGTTGCTGCTCGGGGCACTCGCGATCGGCGCGCGGGTGGACGAGCTGCCGATGACGATGCGCCGCCGCGGCGACGGGACCAGCAAGAAGGGTCCGGGGCTGGTGTACGGCGCGAATTACGCGCGGGTAATGACGACTACCTGGCTACGGGAGTACGTTCTGCGGCGGGCTCGGTCTCGGCGGACCGTGCACGCTTGGCGAACACATAGCGATCGAGCAGCACGAACTTGAGCACGAACAGGACGCCGTACGTGCCGAGGTAGGAGCCGCTGACCAGCACCGTCTTCCAGAGATGCGAGTCGATCGTGTCCTGGACGATGCGGTCGGTGACCGTCGTGACGATCGCCGCCAGCACTGCGCTGGTCACCGCGATGATTGTGAACGGCAACAATTCCCGGCCGGGCCGGCCACTGTGACCCCAGGTCCAGCGGCGGTTGATCAGGTAGTTCGGCGCGGTCCCCGTCACCCACGCGACGAGGGTCGCGATGATGGGCGCCGTGCCGAACCAGTAACACAGCGCGAACGCGGTCTGGCTGATCACCGTCGCGACCACCGACGCGGTGGAGTACTTCGCCCACAGCAACAAACGGGTCCGGCGCGAGCCGGATCCGCCGATCACCTTGGCCAGAATCCCCATCGGCCCTATTGTGCACCTCCGCCCGGATCGGTGCCCCGGCCGCACGGATTCATAGCGAATTGCCAGCTTCCGAGTGGGGCCGGTCACGTTAGGGGAGCGGGTACTCGGGATAGGAAGGACAGTGAAAGCCAGCAGCCCCACAAGGAAGGCGGCCGAGCCGTGCGCGTACTCGTCCTGGGCGGTGACGGTTACCTAGGGTGGCCGACAGCGCTGCATCTGTCCGACCGTGGCCACGACCTGGCCGTCCTCGACAACTTCGCCCGCCGGGGCTACGACCGCGAGCTGGGGGTGCAGAGCCTGGTCCCGATCGAGGACCTCGACACCAGGGTCGCGGCCTGGGAACAGGTCTCCGGCCGGCGGATCGCGGCGTACGTCGGCGACCTGCTCGACGCCGACTTCGTCTACCGGGTGGTGCGGGAGTTCGCACCGGACGCGATCGTGCACTTCGCCGAGCAGCGCGCCGCGCCGTACTCGATGATCGACCGCGAGCACGCGGTCTACACCCAGCACAACAACGTGGTCGGCACGCTGAACCTGATGTACGCCGTGGCCGAGACGAACCCGGACATCCACCTGGTCAAGCTCGGCACGATGGGCGAGTACGGGACGCCGAACATCGACATCGAGGAAGGCTGGCTCGAGGTCGAGCACAACGGGCGCAAGGACCGGATGCTCTACCCGAAGAAGCCGGGGTCGTTCTACCACCTCAGCAAGGTGCACGACTCGCACAACCTCGAGTTCGGCTGCCGGATCTGGGGACTGCGCGTCACCGACCTCAACCAGGGCGTGGTCTACGGGCAGCAGACGGACCAGACCGTACGCGACCCGCGGCTGGCGACCCGGTTCGACTACGACGCCGTGTTCGGCACGGTGCTCAACCGGTTCGTCATCCAGGCCGTGCTCGGTGAGCCGCTCACCGTCTACGGCACCGGCGGCCAGACCCGTGGCTTCCTGGACATCCGGGACACCGTCGAGTGCATCCGCCTCGCGGTCGAGAACCCGGCCGACGCCGGCGAGTTCCGGGTGTTCAACCAGATGACCGAGAGCTACTCGGTCGCCCAGCTCGCGGAGAAGGTCGCGGAGTGCTTCCCCGGCCCGGTCCAGGTCGAGCACCTGGAGAACCCGCGGGTCGAGCAGGCCGAGCACTACTACAACGTGAAGCACACCGGCCTGGTCGGTCTCGGCCTGCAGCCGCACCTGCTGTCCGACACGCTGATCGACTCGATGTTCGACATCGTCGCCGCGAACAAGGACCGCGTCGACCCCGCCGCCCTGCTCCCGACGGTCAAGTGGCGCGGCCACCTCAAGGCTTAGACGAACAGGCAGAAGATGTGGCCGACCGGGTCGGCGTACACCCGGACGTCGGGCTGCGGCTGGAAATCCTGTAGCCGGGCACCCAGGGAGGTCGCGTGCTCGTGCGCGGCCTCCAGGTCGTCCACCTTGAAGTCCAGGTGCACCTGCATCTGCTGCTCGTCGGTCCGGCTCGGCCAGGACGGCGTGCGGTAGTTCGGCTCCAGCTGGAACGACAGCTTGGTGTCGTTGGGGCCGATCGCGGTCGCCCAGGTCTCGTCGTCGTCGCCGAGCTTCCAGTCGAGCAGGTCGCAGTAGAAGCGGGCGAGCTTCCGGGGATCCGGTGCGTCGAGTACTACACCCTTGAGTGGAATCATTCTTCGCACGCTAACGACCCCCACCGACAGGGTCAGCTCAACGCGTGGCGGCCACCAGCAGGGTCGGGAGTACGGCGAGGAAGCGGTCGCGCCGGCCTCGGTCCGCCTGCTCGGCCAGCCAGCCCTCGGCGTCCTCCTGGGTGATGAGCGCCTTGCCGACCGCCGCGGCGGCCGCCATCTCGAGCTGCCGCGCCATCACCGCGTGGTCGGTCACCACCTCGGTGTGTACGACGACCTGCACGTCACGGAAGCCCGCGTCGAGCAGGAGGTCGCGCAGACTGCGGGCCGCGCGCGGAGCGACCGACCGCGACTCCAGCCCGAGCAGGACGACGTCGGTCAGGTCCTGGTCCGAGCTGTCGATCAGCAGGAACCCGTAGTCCTGGCCACCGAGCACGATGCGCCCGCCCGGCCGGATCACCCGCCGCGCCTCGACGACCGTCGGAACCGGGTCCTCGAGCAGGTGGAAGAGCCGGACGGCCCGGTAGCCGTCCACCGAGGCGTCCTCCAGCGGCAGCCCGTCGGAATGTGCCACGTGAAACATCCCGTCGGGCATCCGGCTCCGGGCGGCCGCGATCGCCTCCGGGTCCGCGTCCACCCCGGTCACCTTCAGACCGGCCGCGGTCAGGTCGGCCACCGCATGCCCGGCGCCGCACCCGACGTCGACGCAGGTGGCGCCCGGCGGCAGGTCCAGCAGCCGGTACGACTCCGCCCGGAGCTGCTCGGCTCCGGGCCGTTCCTCGATCCGCTCCAGAAAGCTCATGACTCCAGGCTGAAACTTCAGGTCCACCTGAAGTCAACCTGTCACACTTCCGGCCCGGGCCACGTCAGGCTCGGTGGCAGGACGGTCCTGCCGCGGAGTAGACCAAGGAGACCGGTGATGAAGTTCGCCAAGACCATCGTGTACGTCGAGGATGCGAAGGCCTCGATCGAGTTCTTCGAGCGCGCGTTCGGCTGGAAGGGAACGTACTGGGACCAGGGCGCCGGCGAGATGGACGCCGGTGACACCAAGATCGTCTTCGCCACCTACGCGGTCGGCCAGAGCCACCTGACCGACATCGGCGCGCCCGGTGCCGTCGGGTTCGAACTCGGGCTCACCAGCGAGGACGTCGAGGGCGACTTCCAGCGGGCGGTCGAGGCCGGCGCGGAGCCGCTGAAGCAGCCGGAGAAGACGCCGTGGGGGCAGGTCACGTCCTACCTGCGCTGCCCCGACGGCACCGTCATCGACCTGGCGTCACCCGCCGGTTAGGCCGTGTCTGGCAATTCCCCGCCTACTGCGCGGCACTCGGCACGGCACCTCGCCGCACTGGCGCGAAGGCCACGATGCTCCGCATCGCAACCTCCGCTCCAGCACGCCGATGCACCGCACCGAGCACCTGCTCGCGACGGCGCGGAATTGCCAGACACGACCTAGTCCATCGACACCTTGTCGAAGTTGGTGGTGGTGAAGCGGACGTCGACGCCGACCTCGTCGCCGACCGCGGGGGGCGCCACCGACGACGGCAGGTACAGCATGCTGGCCTGCATGTGCGGCGGCTCGGCGAACCAGCGCTGCTTGCCCTCGATGGTGAACGGCGACAGCGCCAGGCCGGCCGCGTCCAGGCTGCCCTTGGCCATCGCGATCGCGCGCTGCCGCACGGTCGCGGCCGCGGTCGGCGCCTCCAGGCCGACGCCGTGCGCGGTCCCGCCCGACACCACCAGGATGTGGCCGTCACCGCTGACCCGGCGCTGCCGGTAGCCGACCCGCTCACCCCGGCGCACCGAGTGCACGTCGAGCACGGTGGCCCGCACGGTCAGCGCGCCGCGGTCGCCGAGCCAGAGGCCCGTGCCCATCCGCAGCCGGACGTCCGCACCGATGTCGGCCAGCTTCTGCGCCGGTACGTGCGACACCCACAGCGGTCCCCGCCGGACGTCCTGGGCCGCCTTGCCCAGCTCCGCGGCCTCCCTCAGGTTGGCCGACGTGCCGCCGGCACCCATCGGGAAGTGCAGGGACCAGCCCTCGAACCGGATCCGGTCGAGGGCGTTCAGCAGCATCGTGTGCCTCAGCTCCCGGGCGCCGATGCCGTGCCGGCGCATCGAGGTCTGCACCTCGATCAGCACCCGGCTGCCGGCCGGGATCGAGACCAGGTCGGCCAGCCGGCTGACCGTGTGGATCACGTGCTTGCTCTGCGGGATCTCGAGGAACGGCCGCCAGGGCGACAGGACGACGATGTCCTCACGCGGGTCCGGCGGCACCTCGAAGTACGTGCCGACCGCGACGGTCCGCGCGCCCAGTGCACGCGACTCGGCCAGCAGCCGCTGGTTGCCGAAGCCGTACCCGTTGCCCTTGGCGACCGGGACGATGTCGGGGTTCCACGTGGAACGCAGATGTTCGCGCCATCGATCGGAATCGACGTGCAGGACTAGGGGCATGGTGTCAACGCCGTCTCATGTAGAGGTCGAATGCGGTGTAGAGCGCCTTGTTCAACGGCAGATCCCACTCACCGACGTACTCGACGGCCTCGCCGCCGGTGCCGACCTTGAACTGGATGAGCCCGACGTGCGGGTCGTTCGGGTCCAAGGTGTCGGTGATGCCCCGTAGGTCGTACACGGACGCACCCGCCGCGAGCGCGTCCGTCATCATGCGCCACTGGATCGCGTTCGATCCGCGCACGTCTCGCTTGGCGGTCGAGCTGGCACCGTAGGAGTACCAGGAATGACCGCCCACCCGGACCCAGATGGTCGACGCGACCAGGTCGCCCTCGTGGTAGGCGTTGTAGATCCGGAAGTCACAACAGTCGGCCGGCTGGTTCGCCATCGCCGCCTGCATTTTCACGAAGTACGGCAGCGGCCGCGGGGTGAAGTGGTCCCGTTCGGCCGTCTCGACGTACAAGGCGTGGAACGCCTTCAGGTCTTCGGGTCCGCCCTGCGTCACCTCGACGCCGGCCTTCTCCGCCTTCTTGATGTTGCGCCGCCACAGCTGGTTCATGCCCTTGAGCAGGTCGTCCTGGCTGCGGCCGGCCAGCGGTACCTGGAAGACGTACTGCGGCTGGCCCGCGGCGAAACCTTCACCGGTGCGCGGCGCCTTCCAGCCGAGGGCGCGCAACTGGGCCGCCACGGTCGCGCCCGACGGCTCGATCACGTCGGCGCGGACGTCGCCGAGCTTCGGCTGCTGGCCGGCCGCGATCGCGTCCTTGATCGTCTTCGCACCCCAGCGCCGGGTCGCCACCGGCGGACCCATGCGGACGCCGAAGGCCCCCTGCTCCTGCAGATGGGCCGCGAGCGGGCGCAGGTAGCGGCCGAGGTCGATCGCGTCCCAGTCGATCACCGGACCCTCGGGCAGATAGGCCAGGTACCGCTTCACCTTCGGCATCTGCCGGTAGAGCACCAGGCCGGCGCCGAGCAACTGGTCCGGGTTCGCCGGGTCGAACCAGCCGAGTGACTCCGCCTTCCACTCACTCTTCACCGCCGCCCACCCGGGGGTCTGCAGGAAGCTCGCCGACGGTTGCGCCGCGATGTAGGCGGCATGCTCGTCGGCCGAGATGGTCCGGATGCTCAAGTCACTCACGGTCGGTCAGGTTACCGGCCCGGAGCCTCAGACCGTAGCCGAGCCGGTCACCTGATCAAACCCGTGGATCAACTGGCCAGCAGTTTCTCGGAGACGTCCCACAAGCGAGTGGCGGACTCCGGATCGAGAGCGTAGGCCGCGACACCGCTGAATTCCTCACCGGTGTTGGGCACGGCCTCGTTGTTGTCCTCGAAGTACCGGCCGGTGACACCGTCGACGAGCGGCGACGCGGCCAGCAGGACCGAGGTCGACGCACCCTGCTCGACGTTCTTCCACGCGAAGCCCTCCCAGTTCTTGAAGAACTCCTCCGGCAGGTGTCGCTGCAACGCGGTCCGGATCCCGCCCGGCATCAGCGCGTTCGCGACGATGCCGTCACTCGCCCAGCGTTTGGCCGCCTCGACGGCGAACAGCACGTTGGCCGTCTTCGACTGCCCGTACGCCGCCCATTCGTCGTACGGACGGTGCTCGAAGTGGATGTCGTCGAACACGACGTCCGACCGGAGGTGTGCGCTGGAGCTGACCGAGACGATGCGGGCGTCACCGGCCTGGGCGAGTGCGTCGTGCAGACCGGTCGCGAGACCGAAGTGGCCGAGGTGGTTGGTGGCGAACTGGTGCTCCCAGCCCTCGGGTGTGCGGTTGAGCGGCTCGGCCATCACACCCGCATTGTTCACCAGGATGTGCAGCGGTCCGTCCCAGTTCTTCGCGAACGCGCGCACCGACTCGCGGTCGGCGAGCTCGAGCGGTGCGACGAAGACGTGGTTGTTTCCGGTCGTCTCGATGATGTCGGCCGCGGTGCGCTCACCGGCGGCGGTGTTGCGGACGGCCAGGGTGACCTCGGCACCGGCCGAGGCGAGAGCGCGCGCGGTCTCGACGCCGATCCCGGACGCGCCGCCGGTGACGACCGCGCGGCGGCCGGACAGGTCGACGCCGGCGATCACCTGCGCGGCGGTGGAGTCGTGGCCGAAGGGGGTGGTGATTCTGCTCATCAGGCTGTTCCTGTTCTGCAGCTACGCTGTAACCGGAGGGACCTCCGGTAAATCCAGTTAACCGGAGACTCCTCCGGTTATCAAGTCCGATAGGTTCTGGGGACAGGAAGGGAGGGGAGATGGGCACGGGTGAGCGTCCGCTGCGGGCGGATGCGCAGCGGAACCGGGAGCAGATCCTGGCTGCCGCGGCACGAGCGTTCTCGACGTGCGGCCTGGAAGCGACGCTGGAAGGCATCGCGAAGGACGCCGGTGTCGGCATCGGCACCCTCTACCGGCACTTCCCGACCCGCGAGCTGCTGATCGAGGCGGCGTACCGGAACGAACTCGCGGCCATCTGCGACGCCGCGCCCGAGCTGCTCGACTCGATGCCGCCCGCCCAGGCGCTGCGTGCCTGGATGGACCGCTACATCGACTACATGACCCGCAAACTCGGGATGGCCGACGCCCTGCGTGCGGTGATCGCCTCCGGCGCCAACCCGTACGCGCAGAGCTTCGAGCTCCTGGTCGGGGCGATCAAGCCGTTGCTTGACGCCGGCGCCGCGTCCGGCGACCTCCGGTCGGACGTGTCGGCGGACGACGTACTCGTCAGCATCAGCGGGGTCGCACTGGCCACCGGGAAGAACCGCGAACAGGCCGATCGGGCGCTCGACCTGCTCATGGACGGCCTCCGCTACCGAGGTTCTTGACCGTGCACAAGGTGGCTTTGGTGACCGGGTCGGCGTCGGGGATCGGTGCCACGACGGCTCGGCGGTTGGCCGCGGACGGGATGACCGTGGCGGTGCATTCCCGGGCCAGCCGGGATGCCGGGGCGGCGCTGGCCGCTGAGCTCGGCGGCTCGTATCACCAGGCCGATCTGGCCGACGATGCGGCGGCGATGGCGTTGGTCCCCAGCGTTCTGGCCGAGCACGGGCGGCTCGACGTACTGGTGAACAACGCGGGCATCAGCTGGCCGGTGCCGCATGCAGACCTCGACGCGCTGACGGCGGACGACTGGCGCCGGCTGCTCGACGTCAACCTGATCGCTCCCTGGTTGTTGTGTACGGCGGCCCTGCCCGCGCTGCGCGAGTCCGGTGGATGCATCGTCAACGTGACCAGCCATGCCGGCGTCCGGCCGAAGGGGAGTTCGGTCGCGTACGCCGCGTCGAAGGCCGCCCTCAACCACGTGACCAAGCTGCTGGCCGCCGCACTCGGGCCGTCCGTCCGCGTGAACGCGGTCGCGCCTGGTCTCGTCGACACACCGCTCACCGCCTCGTGGACCGAGGCTCAAGACCTGTGGAGAACCGCGAGTCCGATGCGCCGCGCGGCCCAGCCGTCGGACGTCGCGGACCTGATCTCCGCGGTGGTCCACAACAGCTACCTGACCGGTGAGGTGATCCTGCTCGACGGCGGTCTCAACCTGCGCTGATTCTGTCGGTGGCCGCTTCTACGATCGCCGGATGTCTTTGGGTCGAGACTTCCGGCGGCTGTGGGTCGCGTTCACCGTCAGCGCCGCCGGGTCCGCGATCGGCTCCGGAGCCCTCCCGTTCGTCGCGATCCTGGCGCTGGACGTCAGCACGTTCCAGGTCTCGCTCCTCGCGGCCATCTCCGCGCTGGCCGGTGCGGCGTTCGCGCTCCCGATGGGCGACTTCATCGAGCAGCGTCGCAAGCGCCCGGTGATGATCGGCGCGGACCTCGCCCGGTTCGCGGCCTTGCTGAGCGTGCCGGTGGCGGCGGCGTTCGACGTCCTGACGTACACCCAACTGTGTGTGGTCGGCGTCGTCCAGGCAGCCGCGCTGATAGCGTTCACGGCCGCGAGCGGTGCGCATCTGAAGGCTTTGGTTCCGGCCGAGGGACGGGCCGAGGCGAACAGCAAGTTCGAGCAGACGACCTGGCTGACCATGAGCGCCGGGCCGCCGATCGGGGGTGCGCTGGTCACTCTGGTCGGCGCGACCGCGACAGTGGCTGTCGACGCGGTGTCCTTCCTGCTGTCGGCGATCGGCATCCGGCGGATCCGGCAGCCGGAGCCGGCGCCGGTCCGCCGGACGGCGAAGGCTGACATCACCGCCGGCTGGCGATACATCCTCCGGCACCGCGGACTGAAGGTGCTGTTCTGGAACTCGCAGATCTTCGGCGGTCCGGTGATGATGACGTCTCCGCTGCTCACCGTACTCATGCTGCGCGACCTCGGACTCGCGCCGTGGAGCTACGGGCTGTCCCTCGGGGTGTCGTGTCTCGGAGCAGTGCTGGGTGCGCGGCTGGCGCCACGGCTCACCCTCCGGTTCGGACTGCATCGGATGCTGCTGGTGTTCGGCGTGCTGCGGGCGCCGTGGCTGCTGTTGTTGCCGTTGGCGCCATCCGGGATCGCCGGACTGGTCCTGATCACGGTCGCCGAGACCGGCATGCTGGTGGCAGCCGGTGCGTTCAACCCGTCGTTCGCGACGTACCGGATGGACGTGACGGAGGACGGGTTCATGGCCCGCGTGTTGACCGCGTGGTCGATCAGTTCGCGGTGTGTGCAGCCGTTGTTCCTGGCGTTGGGTGGTGTGCTGGCCGCGGTGATCGGGATCCGCGGCGCGATGTACGTCGCGGGCGCGTGTTGTCTGCTGAGCGCCGTCGTACTGCCGTGGAAGGCGGCTAAACCAGCTCCATTGCCTGAGCCAGTCTGACCACGTTGCCCATGATCCCGTCGGGCTGCGCATCGAGATACGCGATCGCCTTGTCCGGCGGCAGGACCAGCACCTCGACCACCTGTTCGCCGTCGTCGGGGTTGGTCGGCTCCTGCTCGATGACCAGGTCTGCGACGACGTTCGCCCAGTACGAGACCGGATGGGGCAGGTGCGAGCGGTACGGCGTGGGGCGGCGGTGCTCGGCGCGGTGCGCACCCAGCCACGTCAACGGGCCGGTCAACCGGGCGCCGGCCTCCTCGAGCAGCTCACGGTGGACGAGTTGCTCGATCGTCTCACCGGGTTCCCGGGTCCCGCCGGGCAGGAACCGCCAGCCGAGGTCGTTGCCGCAGACAACGATTCCGCCGTCGGTCCGGCCGATCACGTGCACGTTGCTGATCAGCTCGTCCGGCGGCTCCTCCAGCTGGAAGCGGACGTCCAGATCACCCCAGGCCCAGTAGCCCGCCGCGAAGAGTTCGGGAAACCGCTCGGGCCAGGTCTGCATGCGAGCCATTCTCACCCTTGCGCTACGGTCGCCCACATGGCGGCCCCACCACCCGACCCACCCGCGGACCGATCGCCCGACCCCTCGGCGGACCCGGCCCGCGACGCCGCGCTGGACTCGCCGCACCCATCGCCCGACCCGGCCCGCGACGCCGCGCTGGACTCATCGCCCGACCCACCCGCCGATTCGTCGGAGGAGTCGCCGGGTGCTCCGGTGCCGGATCCCGAACGGGCCCGCCGTACCTCCGTCCGACTGCTCCTCGGCTCGGCCGCGCTGACCGCGATGGTCGGCCTCTTCCAGCTCGGCGAGATCGTCCAGGGCGCCGACCAGTACGGCGGTGCGGCCTGGCTCGGCGTGGCCGTCGCCGGACTGTCCATCCTCGGCCTGGTCGCCCTGTACGGCGCGTGCGGCCTGAACCGGGCGACCCTGCGCACCCGGCTGATCGGCAAACTCGACCTCTTCCAGATCGCGACCGTCCTGCTCCTCGTCGCCATCGCCGCCGGGATCCTGATCCCGACCCGCAACACCACCGCCCTGGCTCTGCTCCTGCCGTGGGGCATCACCTACTGGGTGCACGGCCTGAGCGCCCGCGAGGTCGAGGCGCCTACGTCAGATGAGACCTGAGGTAGTCGATGTCGGCCTTCTGACCGTGGTTCGCGTTCGGCGTTTCGACCACCACCGGGGCGCCGGCCGCCTGCACCACCGCGACGATGTCGGCCGGGTCGATGTGGCCCTCCTCGAAGTTGCTGTGCCGGTCGGCGCCGGAGCCGAACTCGTCCCGTGAGCCGTTGGCGTGGACCAGGTCGATCCGCCCGGTGATCGCCAGCACCTTCTCCACCACCGTCGCCAGGTCCTCGCCGGCGGCGTGGAAGTGGCAGGTGTCGAGACAGAACCCGACGTTCTCCAGCCGGTCGTTGCCGGACGACTGCACCGCGTCCCAGAGCCGGGCGATCCGGTCCAGCTGACGCGCCATCGCGTTCTCGCCGCCGGCCGTGTTCTCGATCAGCAGCGGCACCGGCAGCTCGGCGCGCTCGATGCACTTGCGCCAGTTGTCGAACCCGGCCTCCGGATCGTCGTCCTCACCGACATGGCCACCGTGCACGATCACACCCTTGACGCCGATCTCGGCCGCCTTGTCCAGGGTCTGCTGGAGCAGCTTGCGGCTGGGGATCCGGATCCGGTTGTTCGTGTTCGCCACGTTCAGCCGGTACGGCGCGTGCACGTACAGATCGACGCCCGCCGCGGCGGCCCGCTCGCGCAGTGCTTCTTCGCCGTCGGCGTACGCGAGCTTCGGCGCCTTGTAGTCCTGCGGGTTGCCCAAGAAGAACTGCACCAGGTCGGCGCCCCGATCGGCCGCCTCGGCCAGCGGGTCCTCCTGGTCCACGTGCGCACCCAGCTTCAAGCTCATGACCCCAACCCTAGAAGCACCCTCCGACAGTTCGGATTCCTCCCCCGCCCCACCGCCCCGATCTCACGAACCCCATCCCGCCGACCGGGTCACCGGGCGTGGATCGTGGACCGGCGGCTGCACGGGGCGGCCCTCGAACTCGGTGGACAGGACCACGTGGGTGTTCATCTCGCCGTGCTCGCCGAGGCGTTCGAAGAGTCCTTCGAGGTGGCGCATCGAGGTGACGCGGACCCGGAGCATCGAGCAGGAGTTCCCGCTCAGCTTGTGGATTTCGAGCACCTCCGGGAAGTCCTCGGCGCGGGTGGTCTTCAGCAGGCAGCGTCCGGTGGTACAGCGCATCTGGACGAAGGCGGACAGCGGCTGGCCGGCCCGGGCGGGGTCGACCTGGGCGCGGTACCCGGTGATGACACCGGACTCCTCCAGCCGCCGTACCCGCTCCGCCACGGCGGGCGGTGACAGGTTGACCCGCTTGCCCAGTTGGTTGAACGACAGCCGCCCGTCGGCCTGCAGTTCCGCGAGGATCTGCCAGTCGGTGGCGTCGAGGTTTCGCTCCTGAAAGGTCATTCCCCCAGAACACCTTCGACATCGCCGCTCCACAAGAGGCAACGCCTTACGTCAGGCCTTCAGCTGCGGCGGCGGCCTTCCTAGCGTGGAATACATGCTGATTCCCATCGTTCTGGCCGCCGCCCTGATGAACGCCGCCATGATCGCGGCCAGCGCGATGAGCACCATCCTGATCGCCGAAAGGGTGGACCCGAGCCTGTCCGGTCTACCCAACACAGCGGGTGTGCTGGGCACCGCAGCCGGCGCCTTGGCTGTTGGTCGATGGACTGCCCGCCGAGGCCGCGGACAGGCGCTACGCATGGGGTACGGCGTCGGTGTCGCCGGTGGAGCCCTCACAGTGCTGACCGCTGTGGGTGCTCACGTGGCTCTGCTCTTCGTCGGCATGTTCCTGATCGGTGCCGGCAACGCGGCCAGCCTCCTCTCCCGGTACGCCGCGGCCGACGTCGTACCGGCCGCCCGACGCGCATCGGCCATGAGCACAGTCGTCTGGGCCAGTACGGCGGGTGCAGTCGGCGGACCGTTCCTCATGGCACCGTCACAGTCGTTCGCCACAGCACTCGGTGTCCCTGCCTTGGCTGGACCGTTCCTGCTCGCTCTGGCCACCGTGTTCGGCGCACTGGTCGCGTCGACCTACTTCCGCGGCGGGCGCCCCACTAACGAGTCAGTGCTGAACCGCGTCCCTGTTGGCGGTCGCCGTACGTCGGTTGCCCTTGCAGCCGGCGTGATGATCGTGGGGCATCTGGTGATGGTGTCGTTGATGAGCGCCGTACCGGTCCACACCCATCAGCATGGTGACGACCTGGGGACGCTAGGGGTGATGCTGTCCGCGCACACGCTCGGCATGTTCGCCCTGGCGCCACTCACCGGCTGGTGGATCGACCGGGCCGGTTCACGCCAGGTGATGCTCGCTGGACTCGGGCTGCTGCTCGTCTCCGCGTTGCTGACCACCCAGGCCGGTCCGTTCCTCACGCCGGCGCTGTTCCTGCTCGGTTACGGCTGGAATCTGTGCTATCTCAGCGGCAGTGCACAGCTGGTCGCCACCGACCTCGAGAGCAAGGTCGAGTCGTCGATCTGGGCCGTCGCCGCGTTGGCCACAGCCACCTCGCCCTGGCTGTTCACGCTTGGCGGCTTCCCGATCCTGACGCTGGTGTCGGCGGTTCTCGCCGTACCACTGTTGGTGCTCGTGGCACTGCGGCGAACGCCGGTGCACAGCGAGACACGGCCTAGCCTTGGCTCGTGATCAACCCTGCCTACTTCCGTGCCCTCCGGCCTGGTCCCGTCGAGGTCGACGGGCGGACCTGGTCCCTGACCGTCCACGACCTCGGGGTGCTGCGGGTTCCGAGTGGCCGGCTGGAGGCGTGCGACCCGTTCGTCACCCTGGGCGAGGCCCCGGTGCTGGACGTGCCGCCCGGCGACTACCCGGTCTCGGTCACCGTCGCGGACGTGTCGGAGGCGCAGGACGGTAGTCATCTGCGCGAGGCATTCCTGTCGGTGCGCGTCGCGGACGGGGAGGTGGCCCGGGTGGAGGCGGCGACCGGCCCCGGCGGGACGCTGGGCGAGGACGAGTTCTGGATGGTCGGCGTGGACGCGGGCACGGTGGCGTTCGTGGACGCCGAGGCCGCGCGGACCAAGATGCCGGACGGCGACTGGTACGAGGATTTGTTCGAGAACGGCCGCGAGGACAGCTGGTTCGCGCTGATGGACTCGCCCGACCATCTGCGCGAGGGCTGCGCGAATGTCGTACTGCCGCTGGCCACCGAGGGCGAGAACCTGGTGCTGGCTCACTCGGGCTGGGGCGACGGCGCGTACCCCGTGATGCGTACCGTGGACGCGGACGGCCGGATCCTCGGCATCCACATCGATCTGCTGGTGGTCGGCCCGGAGAGTGACGACTGAGCAGCTCCGGGTGACGGACAGTGACCGGAAATGCCCTGTGGATATGGTCAAGAGGGCGTCCGGGCGCTGGTATTCTCTTGGGTGTGGCCCGGTCCATCGACCGGGCTCATTGCTTGGCGTCGGCGGCAAGTGCCGGCGCGGAGCATCATCGCATCGCCCTCCTGCCACGGAGAGACCGTGGCCGCCAAGTCCGAAGGAGGTGGAGTTCGCGCATGCGTCGTTACGAAGTCATGGTGATCCTCGACCCTGAGCTCGATGAGCGCACCGTGGAGCCGTCCATCGACCAGTACCTGAACATCGTCCGCAAGGAAGGTGGCACGGTCGAGAAGCTCGACATCTGGGGTCGTCGCAAGCTTGCCTATGACGTGAAGAAGAAGGCCGAAGGCATCTACGCCGTCATCGACCTGACCGCCGAGCCGGCGGTGGTGAAGGAACTCGACCGTCAGCTCACGCTGAACGAGTCGATCCTCCGCACCAAGGTCATCCGGCCGGACCAGCACTGAGCCTGGGGCGTCAGGTGGTCTGGCGTCACACCACCAATCGTCTGCAGTAGGAGGAAGTTGTCATGGCCGGTGAACCACCCATCACGCTGATCGGAAACCTGACGGGTGATCCGGAACTGCGGTTCACGCCCTCGGGTGCCGCGGTGGCGAACTTCACGGTCGCCTCGACTCCGCGGACTTTGGATCGGCAGACCAACGAGTGGAAAGACGGCGAGACGCTTTTCATCAACTGCTCTGTGTGGCGTCAGGTTGCCGAGAACGTGGCCGAGTCCCTCACCCGAGGTTCTCGTGTCGTCGTCCACGGTCGTCTGAAGGCGAGAAGCTACGACGACCGCGACGGCAACAAGCGCACCGTTTTCGAGTGTGAGGTCGACGAGATCGGCGCGAGCATGCGGTATGCGACGCTGAAGATCTCCAAGACGTCCCGCTCCGACGGCGGCGGCTTCGGTGGTGGCAACCAGGGTGGCGGCGGCTACGGCGGCGGCGGCCAGGGTGGCGCCCCGCAGAACGACCCCTGGGCGACCCCCCAGGGCGGCGGCGGCCAGTCCGCCCCGCAGAACGACCCCTGGGCCAGCCAGGGCGGCGGCTCGATGGAGGAGCCTCCGTTCTGATCCGGTCCGGGTCGTGACCAAGAGACAAGAATGACCATTCCGGCACGTGTGCCGGGCTCTGGAAGGAAGAGAGCACCACAATGGCCAAGATCATTCGGAAGCCGAAGAAGAAAATCTGCGGCTTCTGCAAGGACAAGAGCCCGTACGTCGACTACAAGGACACCGCGCTGCTGCGCAAGTTCATCTCGGACCGCGGCAAGATCCGCGCCCGCCGGGTGACCGGGAACTGCGTGCAGCACCAGCGCGACGTCGCCACCGCCATCAAGAACGCTCGTGAGGTGGCCCTGCTGCCGTACACGAGCACGGCTCGCTGAGGGAGGTCCGGACCATGAAGCTCATCCTGTCGCAGGAGGTCGAGGGCCTCGGAGTCCCCGGCGACATCGTCGAGGTGAAGGACGGCTACGGCCGCAACTACCTGGTCCCGCGCGGCCTGGCCATCGGCTGGACCCGCGGCGCCGAGAAGCAGATCGAGTCGATCAAGCGGGCGCGTGACGCCCGGTCGATCCAGGGCAAGGAGCACGCGAGCGAGGTCAAGAACCAGCTCGAGCAGCTCACGGTCAAGCTCGACGTCAAGGCGGGTGACACCGGCCGGCTGTTCGGCTCGGTCACCCCGGCCGACATCGCCGGCGCGATCAAGTCCGCCGGCGGCCCGCTGGTCGAGAAGCGCGCGATCTCGATCGCCGCGCCGATCAAGACCACCGGCAAGCACCAGGTCTCCATCCAGCTCCACCCCGAGGTAGCCGCCACAGTCCGCCTCGAGGTAACCCCCAGCTGACCGCACCACCCCCGTAAGGCCCGCCTCCCCGGAGCGCGGGCCTTACGCATACCCCCTCGCCTTAACCACGTCCGCCCGCACCCCCGGTCCCGCCGCCGCGGATCAACCGGCCCGCAACTGGCCCTCTCATCAGCCGGGCGTGCGGCCGCCAGGGTGGGTGGCCGCGCAGTGCGGACGAGCCGGCCGAGAATCGGCACGCTGGCCTCAGCTGGGGTGTCCCGGGCAGTCGGGTTGTGCGGACGGGCCGGGTGGGAATCGGCGCGCTGGTGTCGGCTGGGGTGCCTGGGCAATCGGGTTGTGCGGACGAGCAGCCGGGAATCGGAGCGCCGGCATGACCCGGGAAACCGTTCCTGGCAGCGGCGCGATGCACGGCAATGGATCAGCTGCATGCCGCCGGCTGGGGTGCCTGGGCAGTCCGGTTATGCGGTGCAGCAGCGGGCTGATGTGGTGAACCACCCCGGCTTGATCCCGGTGAACGCCGGCGTTGATGCGATGAACTGCCCCGGCTCGATGCATTGGCCTCAGCCGGTGGTAGGCGTGCGGCAGTTGCGTGGTGTGGGCCAGCTCTGGGGGTGCGTGGCTAGCGGGGTTGTGCTGGCAGCGGGGTTGGGTTGTCAGCTGGGTTGGGGGGCTGGCCAGGATTCGGGTTGGGGGTCGGCGCCGGTGCTGCTGCCTTCCGGCGGCTCGACGGCGGGCCACGTGGCCGGTCCCGGGTCGGCTTGGTTGCCGGCGGTATCCGGCGGCTGGATCGTCGGCCACTGCTCCGGATTCGGATCATCAACCGCCACCGCCACCCCCGAAGGCACCAACAACCCCATCACCCCCACCACCCCCCAAACGATCCGCCCAACCCCACCAACCCCGCGCCGAGCAC
>NZ_BAAGPM010000041.1:169349-171722 GCF_054784135.1 Kribbella swartbergensis | reverse complement strand
GGTCAGCCCAGCCCCGACCAGCGCACCCACCGCCACCCCGTCCTCGGCCACCGCACCCGCCGTCACCACCCCTCCCATCACCACATCCACGGTCACCCCACCCACCGCCACTCCGTCCACGGTCAACCCACCCCCGGCCAGCGCACCTACCGCGACCCCACCCGCGGTCAGCACACCCACGGTTACCGCAGCTAGCGTCCCCCCGTCCTCGGTGACCGCACCCGCCGTCGCCCCACCCACCGCCACCCCACCCACGGGCAGCGCACCCGCCATCACCACCCCGCCCGCCAGCACATCCACAGTCACCTCACCCACCGCTATCCCATCCCCCGTCACCACGTCGGCGGTCACTCCACCGTCGGTCACCACACAAGCCGTCACGGCACCCACCGTCTCGCCGTCCGCAACCGGCCGCCCCGTTCCACCCGCACACCGAACAGCTCTCTCCGGTTTGGCTCCGCCAGCCCTCGTATCGCCACCCGGCACTCCACCCACGGCCCCCACCACCAGGTCAGCCACCCCAACCACCCGCAACAAGCTCGCCCCCAGCCACGCCCTGACCCGCTGACTACCTCACCCGAGACCTTCGGGACGTGCTGGTCGGTCAGGCGTCGACGGGACGGTGAAGGGTTTCTACGAGGTGGTCGACGACGGTGTCGGGGGTGCGGATCCAGTCGGTGGTGAGGACGTGGTGGACACGCCAGCCGGTCGCGGTCAGGGCTCGGGGATGCGTGGTCAGTCGTTCGAGCAACGAGTCGCCGGCGATGCGTTCGGGGGTGTCCACCAGTACGGCGAGCCGATGTCCAGCCTCACCCGGCAACCTCAACGCCAAATCACACCGGAACACAGACTCACCCACGCCTGTCTCCACCTCCACCCCCCGAGCCTCCAAGGCCTCCCGCAACTGCTCAACCACAGCGGCCCCCGACCCACCGCCGATCTCCCCGGCTGCACCTCGATCAAACTCCCCGTCAGCACGAACCACTAACCCGCCGCCACCACGGGCACCGCCACCGCCACGGGCACCGGCACCGGCACTGGCACCGGCACTGGGACTGGCACCGGCACTGGGACTGGCACCGGCACCGGCACTGACACCGACGGTGGCACCGGCACCGGCACTGGCACCGGCACTGGGACTGGCACCGGCACCGGCACTGACACCGACGGTGGTACCGGCACCGGCACTGGCACCGGCACTGGGACTGGCACCGGCACCGGCACTGACACCGACGGTGGCACCGGCACCGGCACTGACACTGGCACCGGCACCGGCACTGACACCGGCACTGGCACTGACACCGGCACTGGCACTGGCACTGGCACTGGCACCAACCCTCACACCGCCCGCGACTGATGCGAGGGTGGACTTGGCGGCGGGGATGTTGCCTTGGGAGATGGCGGTGGCGTAGGTGAGGAAGCGGCGGAGGGTGTTGGCGCCGTCGTTGTAGGTGTTGGTGATGGCGTCGGGTTCGATGCTGCTGACGACGACCATGTGTTCGCGGGCACGGCTGAAGATGACGTTGAGGCGCTTCTCGCCGCCGGCGGTGTTGATCGGGCCGAAGTTCATCAGCATCCGGCCGTCGGGTCCGGCGGCGTAGCAGACGCTCATCAGCACGATGTCGCGTTCGTCGCCCTGGACGTTCTCCAAGTTCTTCACGAACAGGCCGATGTCCTGCTCGCCGTGTGTACGGACCTGTTCGGCCTCGTACAGCGCGGCGAAGCCGGGATCCGCCTCCGCCAGTTCGTCCAGGGCTCGTTCGATCTCGCCCTGCTGGGCTTCGGAGAACGCGACGATGCCGATGCTCTTGCCGGTTTGGCGACCGAGCAGCTCGCGCACCAGACCGGCGATCCATCGAGCTTCGGCAGGGTTGGTACGTCGTACGTAGACACCGTCGAGGAGCCGTACGGCGGTGATGCTGCCGGCCAGCAAGCTGTCGCACACCTCGGTCAGCGCGGGCGCGTCCGATCGCAATGTCCAGGGCGGCGCGGCGTGGGCGGGAAGCCGGTCCGGCACAGTCGCCAGGCGACCCTGGTAGAACGCGGCGTTGCTGAACGAGATCAGCGCCTCCGAACGGCTTCGGTAATGCCAAGTCAGCATCGTCGACGCGAGCCGCAGCGCGCTGATCGACAAGAAGCTGTCCTCGGTCAACGCGATCCCAACCTGTTCAGCAGCCCCGTCATCCTCGAACTCGTCCAGGGTCACCGCGGGAGTTTGGTGGCTGGTGGGGAGCGTTGCGGGGTCGGGGTGGACTGCGGGGGTTTGGTGGCGGATGGGGTGGGTTGGGACGTCGGGGTGGACTGAGAGGGTTTGGTGGCGGGTGAGGTGGGTTGGGACGTCGGGGTGGACTGAGAGGGTTTGGTGGCGGGTGA
>NZ_BAAGPM010000041.1:0-169310 GCF_054784135.1 Kribbella swartbergensis | reverse complement strand
GTTTGGTGGCGGGTGGGATGGGTTGGGGGGTCGGGGCGGACTTGGAAGTACTGGGTGGGGGGCAACTGCATTCGGTCGCCTACGACGATGAGTTGGGGGGCTCGGTGGAGGGCGGGGATGGCTTCTTCGACGGGGATCTGGCTGGCTTCGTCGTAGATGACCACGTCGAAGGAAGTTGTCAGCGGCAACGTATCCGAGACCGACGACGGACTCATCAGCCAGACCGGGCGGAGAAGGGAGACGACCGAGCCGGGTGCGCCGGAGGCCAGATCGCGGATGGAGCGGTAACGCATGACCTTGCCGAACTCGTGTTCCAGTTCGCGGCGGCCGGCGGCGAAGGTCTTCTTGCGGTCGCGGTCCTCGGGTGACATGCCGCTGGCGCTCAGTTCGGAGTGGGCCAGTTCGCTCAGGAAGCGGCGCCGTACGCCGGACACGACGATGGCGGCGTTGAGGGTGGTGAGCTCGTCGTACACCAGGCTCAGCTCACCGACGATCGAGTCGACTCGGGTTGACGAGAGTTGCAGCGGGGCGGCTGTGCGGCAGCGCTCCCACTCGGCCGCGCAGACTGCGTACTCGAGTTGGTCCGGTGTCGCCGCGAGCTGACGTACTGCGTTCTGCACGGATTCCGGCGTTGTCGCCAGTTCTCGCAACGCCGGTCCGACAGCACGCAGGACTGGCTCGGCAGCGGTCAGCTTGTCGATCACTTGACGTACGGCGGACACGGTCAGGTCCTCGTACTGCGTCGCCAGCAGGCTGGACGTGGATGCCTCGGCTCGTTCGAGGGCGTCGGCGATCCGGGTGAGGCCGGCGGAAACCCCGTCCTGCAAGGCGATCCGCCAGTCGGCGAGGTGCGGGTCCTTGCGGACCGCGGCGAGTTGGGCGGCGAGCCGGTGCGGGTCGTCGGTGCCCCATTCGCGGACCGTCTGCTCGGTGTGTTGCTTCACCGCTGCCGTCGCGTCGTGCGCGGCGATTAGGTCCGTGAGCAGTTCCATCACCGATGGCTGCACTGCTCGCGTCGTACTGTCGAAGCGGCTCTTGACCAGTGCCTTGACTCGGCGCCAGTCACCGCTGAGGAAGGAGAAGAGGCCACCTTCCTTGCTCTGAGCAACTTTGAGGGCGGAGCGAGCGTCGGCCGGCGCCAGTGGGTCGTTCCAGCCGGACGCTTGCTCCCAGGCCGAACGCTCCGCGGAGACAAGTTGTTCTCGCTCGGCGACCACGGCCGACAGGCGCTGCGCGGCAGCCGAGCGGGGGTCGATCGCGTCGGCCAGGTCGCGATCGGCGAGGGGGCCGATCACCCGGCCGAGCTCGCCGAGTGCGCGGGCCTGCTTGACCGACCAATCCCTTTCATCCTCGGCGGGGCCGGGCTCGGTGGGCGGGGGTTGTGGGACACCGGATGACGCGAGGGCGGTGGCGGCTGCGGTCCAGGCGGCTGCGAGTTCCCGAGCCTCGTCGGGTACGGCGGGATCGCCCCAGCGTGAGGGCGTGACGAAGGCAAGTGGGCTGCGCGCGAGCACTCCACCCGAGGCGGGGTCGGCGGACGCGAGATCCTGCGCAACCTTCCGAACCACCTCCCGCACCGGCCACCAATCACCCGGCGACGGAACCAACCGCCAAACCTCCGCCCCCACCCGCTCAGACCCGGCGGTGGTGGGCCAGGGGTGGAGGTGGGCTAGGCGGTTGATGAGGTGGCGGAGTGGGGGGTGGCCGGTGGCTAGGGATTGTTCGAAGGTGGTGACGGTGGTGAGGAGGTGGTTGACGCGGGCTAGCAGTTGGTCGCGGCGGGCGGTGAGGGTGTCGAGGTCGTCGTCGGCGGTGAGCCAGGATTCGTAGGTGTCGCGCAGGCCGTGGATAAAGGCCTTCTTGTCGGCCTGGGAGTCGTGGATCAGAGTGCAGAGGCCGCCCAGCCGGCGGCTCGCCAGGCGGGCGTGGACGACGTCGAGCGCCGCTCGCTTCTGGCAGACGAACAGCACCCGCTGACCGCGGGCGACGAAGTCCGCGATCATGTTCGTGATCGTCTGCGACTTGCCGGTCCCCGGCGGGCCCTGGATGACGAAGCTCTCGCCGCGCTGGGCGCGCGCGATCGCGGCGACCTGGGATCCGTCGGCCGGCACCACCAGCTGCCGCTCGGCGACCGGCAGCTCCGGCGGTGCGCTGCTGATCGGACGTGGCCGATCGGAGAACAGCTGGTCGAACGACGGGCACGACTGGCCCGTCGCGAGCAGCTCGTCGTAGTCCCGGACGAGCCCGAGTGTCCGGTAGTTGAAGTTCGCCAGCGACACCGCGCACAGGTCGACGTCCCAGGAGTACGGACCGCCCTCGGTGTCGAGGGTGTAGGTGTCGGTCTCGATCACAGCCGGCCGCCGTGGCTCGTTGCCGAGGGTGATGCCGAGCGGAAGTTCCGGCACGGCCAGCTGGGTGCGGAAGATCTGCACACCGAGCGGCTGGTAGTCGGTCCGGCGGTACGAGTACGCGTACTGACGGCCGCCGAACTCGTGCTCGGCGTTGCCGTGCCGCCGACGGCGGTAGCTCCGCAGTTTGAGCATGGCGCGCTGCCGGACCAGGTCGATCCGCGGTTTCTCCCGCAGATGCAGCTCCAGCCCCGGCTCGGTCGACCGGATCTCCTGCGCGAGCCGCGCGTGCAGAGTCGCGATCGCGCCCGGCTCGGACAGGTCGACGTTCTCCGGCAGGTTGATCCCGTACAGCTGGTGCAGGTGGTGCCGCAGCGTCGGGTTGATCTCGGCGACCGGGTCCGTGATGCGCAGTGTGTACGAGTCGCGGACGCCGCGCTTCTTGACCAACTCGACCTTCGCCAGCACCAGCGGCGAGGTGAGCCTGGTCTCCGGGTCGTTCTTGAGGTCGTGCCAGCGCAGGAAGGCCGGCACCAGACGCAGCTGGTCCTGACCGTACTCGGCGCGGTCGCGGCGGGCCGTCGCGATCAGCTTGTCCAGCGCGTTCGCCGCGTACGGCGCCTCGTCGTACCGGACCCACCGGCCGAGCGGCTGGGGTTTGCCGAGCAGTGACGCACCGAGGTCGTCGCGCCAGGTGAACAGCTGGTCCGGGCGGATCGTGCGGACGTCGAGCATCAGCGGGACGGACACCTCGGTGAGGTTCAGCGTCTGCGCGGTGGGACGGAAGTTGATCAGGCGGTTGCGGCGGGACAGGTCGAACAGCCGGTCCCGCAGCGCCCGCAGCACCGCGGTACGACGGTCTGCCGCACCGCGGGTGATCGCTTCCACGTCGAAGTCGAGCGGCTGGTCCCGGTAGTTCTCCAGCTGTCCGATCAGCGACCGGAGGTCCTGTGCGCGGCGGTGCCGGTCCGGCTCGGCCATCCGCGCGGCGACCGAGACGATCACCGGGTGCAGGCCCGGGTCGAGCGCGTAGAGGTTGCCCTTGGCATCGATCAGCCGGGCGACGTCCGCGCTCCGGGACAGGTCGAGACCGCAGCCGAGGCCGATCATCAGCTGACCGAGGCTGAAGATGTCGGTGAGCTGGTCGTGGTGGCCGACCACGTGCTCCCAGCTCTGCCAGCCGGCGACGTGCACCGGCGCGGTGATCGCCGCCGGGACCGGCTCGACCACCGTGGTCCGTGGCCGGCCGCCGCTCTCCCCCAGGTCGATGTCGGACTGCCGATGCGAGATCACCTCGACCGCCGTCGCCCGTGGCCCTTCCCGGGCTACGAGGGCCGCCTCGTCGAGCATCGGACGGATGGCGTCCGACGGCTCGAAGCCGAGCCGGCTCTGCTCGTCGACGGTGATCCGGTCGAGTCCGCGCAGCGGCGCGACCAACCCACGCTCGTGCACCGCGGCCGTCGCGTGGAACAGCGGCAGCACCGCCGCCAGGAGTGCGTCGTTCCCCAGGCCGCCCTGCGAGACGGCCAGCGCGACCAGGTCCTCGGCACTCACGCGACCACCTCGTCCGCGGCCTTGGCAAGCTTCGCCCGGCGCTTGTCACTCCAGCCCAGCTCGTCGTCGGCCAGATCGTCGTACGCCGTCAGCCCCGCGCGCCGGGCGATCGCCATGGACGCGATCAGTCCGGCGTCGCCGGTGTCCGGATCGGCGGTGGCCAGGTCGAGCAGCAGGTAGCAGAGGTACCGCTTGGTCGCTTCGGCCAGCGGTCTCGGTCGCGGCAGCGCTGCCCCGTCGACCGGCCGGACCGCCAGCGGCTCGTCGAACCGCGGCACGGGCGACGCCGGTACGCCGAGCGGAGCGGGCGGATCCGAGAACCCTGCGGCGAAGGTGGCGACCGCGTCCGTGCGCAACCCCTCGGTGTGGGCGATCGATGCCGCGAACTCCCTGCTCAGGTCGCGCAGCAGGGCTGCGTCGAGCAGATCCGGCGCGTCGACGTCGAGGGGACCGGTGATCAGGGACTCCATGTCCTCGCCGGCGAGCCAGCGCTTCAACGCCCAGGCCCGCGCGACACCCTCTGGATGGGACGTGCCGCGGCTCCCCGTGCTCAGGTCGATTTCGTCTGCCTGTCTCAGATAGGCATCGGGGTCAGCCGTGCTCAAACCGGTCTGGAGCTTGAGCAGCGCACGGATCGTGATGCCGACGTCGCCGCACGCCGTCAGAGCACCGCGGTCGGCGAACAGTTCCGTCGCCAGACTCCACCGCCGCTGGGTCTCGAGGTACTGCTGTGGCGTTCTCGCGTCCCCGGCCGCCGCGTCCAGCAACCGGTCCACCGCGAGATAGGCGCCGTCCTCCGCATCCCACAGCACCCGATGCGCCAGCTCGTGGCCCATCACAGCGGTCAACTCGTCGGGGTCCAGCGTCTCCAGCAACGACCCCTCGAAGACGACGACCGCCGTACCCGCCTGGTGGACGTAGCAGGCGTTGGGCTCCCCATTCACCTGGAAGAACTCCAGCTCCGCGTCCACGCCCAAGGCTTCCGCGGCTCTGCGTCCCGCCTCGTGCACCTCCGGATGGGCCGCCTCCTCCAGCCGGTAGGCGTTCCGCAGCAGTACGTCGTCCAGCCGCCCCGTCGGCCTGTCCAGCAGAGCCGCCCACGCGCGCTCGTCCACGCGGCGTACGCACGCCAGCACGGCCCGGTGGTAGCGCAAGGGCGACAACATGCCGACACAGTAACCACGGCCACCGACGAAACGATGTCTGGTTGACATGGTTGGCCGCGATACTGGCCGGGTGGACTACGACGGGTTCGATGCGGAGTACGGACGGGTGCTCGAGGCTGCTGGTTCGCTGGAGCCCGCGGAGCTCGCGGTCGAGGTCGAGCGGTTGCGGGCGCTGGTGGAGTCCGTTCAGCCGCCTGCGGACCAGGAGGCGGCCAGGTTGCTGATGAGCTCGCTCGACAGCGCCCTGAGCGCCGAGCAGCCGCCGCTGTCCGATGCGATGTCGGCCGCCTTCCGCGTGCACCGGGAGGCGCGGACCGCGCAAGGCAGCGCTGCCGAACGCATCGAGCGGCTCGAGTTCGGAATCGCCGAGATCGGCCGGATCGCCGAGACCGCCGAACCGGCCGAACGAGGTCGCATCCTCGACCTGAACGAGTCGCTGTCCATGCTGCTGGAGTCTCTGCGGATCACCGCGGCCCGCGACAGCCGATAAGCCCCGCATGGTCGCCAGCTATGCGCAGCTGACGGAGGAGCAGGCTCGGGCTGCCGTCAAGGTGACCGGCGCGCACCACTCCTCGTGGAACCAGAAGGTCGAACTGCTCGCCCCGGAGGACAAGCGGCGCGGCCTGGTCAAGTGGGACCACACGATCCAGTACCACCCGCAGCACGTGGTCGAGGTGCTCGAGGAGATGTTCGACCGCGCGGGACAGCGGCACGACGAGGAGACCCTGAAGCGGTACCGCGAGGCACTCCGGGTCGTGTTCCACGAGAACGTCCACCTGCTGGCCGCCGCGGGTACGTCGCACGCGTTGGGCGTCGACGCGTACCAGGAGCCGGCCAACCAGGTCCTGGAGGAGGCGACCACCGAGCTCGCGGCCCAGAACGCCCTCGACGACTACATCCGCGAACTCGACCTGGAGGCGATCGCTCCCGGCATCACCGCGGTGCGGACCGAGCCCGCCTACGGGCAGTACGTGCCGGCCGTGAAGCAGTTCGGTGACGCTCTCGGCCGCCGCGCCGGAGTGGACGGTGCCGAGGTCGTCCGCCGGATGGCGGTGGTGAACGCCGAGAACAAGTTCAGGGTCGCCGCGGACCTGATGTACGACGCGAACAACCTGTCGGATCTGGTTCCGGAGCCGGCCAAGGCCGCCGCCGTCGCACGGATCGCGACCGCGATGAAGCGCCCGTTCGAGCAGATCCACGACTACGACGCCGGCGACCCTCAGGACGTCAGGATGTCCGCCCTGGCCGGTGTGAACGCCGATCGCGAGGCGTACAAGGAGGTCCGCGCGATCGCGACGTACTGGTCGGAGAACCAGGATCTCCGCCGCAGCATGGAAGCCGGCCTCGGCGCCGCGCCGCCGCCCAGGACAACCGATGGTCCCGCTCCCAGCCGGCACCAGCGGCCGCGCGACCCGAACCCGCCGGGTGCGGATCCGCGCCGAAGGCCGCCGGCCCTCGGCGGGTGAGCCGGCCGGGTACGGTGGCGGGACGTCGCGTTCGAAGGGGTGGTCGATGAACCTGATCGAGGAAGCTGCCGGGATGGCTCCCGGGCTCGTGGAGCTGCGGCGGGAGCTGCACCGGATTCCGGAGGTCGGGCTCGACCTGCCGAAGACCCAGGCGATGGTGCTCGACGCGCTGGCCGGTCTTCCGCTGGAGATCACCACCGGCAAGGAACTGACGTCGGTCGTCGGCGTACTGCGGGGTGGTCAGCCGGGGCCGACCGTGTTGCTGCGAGGCGACATGGACGCGTTGCCGGTGGTCGAGGAGACCGACCTGGAGTACGCGTCGACCAACGGGAACATGCACGCCTGCGGCCACGACCTGCACACCGCCGGTCTGGTCGGTGCGGCGCGGCTGCTCAGCGCACACCGCGAGGAGCTGCACGGGAACGTGCTCTTCATGTTCCAGCCGGGTGAGGAGGGTCTCGGCGGCGCGGGCTACATGATCCGTGAAGGACTGCTCCACGCCACCGGGGACAACCCGATCGCCGCGTACGCGATCCATGTGTGGTCGCAGGCCGCGAAGGGACTGTTCCAGACGAAGCCGGGCACGATGATGGCCGGCTCGAACCAGTTGCACATCACCGTGCACGGCAAGGGTGGACACGGCTCGTCGCCGTACACGACCGTGGACCCGGTGCCGATGGTGGCAGAGTTGGTGCTGGCGTTGCAGACGTACGCGACCCGCAAGGTGAACGTGTTCGACCCGGTCGTGATCACGGTGACCCAACTCGAGGCCGGGGTCGCGGTCAACGTCATCCCGAACACCGCCCGGCTCGGTGCCACCGTGCGCACTCTGTCGAACGAGACCTTCGACCAGTTGTCCCGCGACCTGCCGGCGTTAGCGCAGGGAATCGCGGCGGCGCACGGCTGCACGGTCGAGGCGGACTTCAGCAAGCAGTACCCGGTGACGATCAACGACGCGGCGCGTACGGCGGAGACCTCGGCGCTACTGGGTCAGCTGTTCGGCGCAGACCGCGTGCCGCCCTTCGACAACCCCCTGATGGGGTCGGAGGACTTCTCGATGGTGCTGGAGGAGGTGCCCGGGACGTTCGTGATGCTGGGCGCGCGCCCGGACGACGTCGGTGAGGACGGGCCCTCGAACCACTCGAGCGTGGTGCGCTTCGACGACGCCGTACTGGGTGACCAGGCCGCGGCGCTGGCCCACCTGGCCACGGCTCACCTCGTCCCGGCCTAGGACCCGGGGCCGTCGATCTCGGTGGGAACGACGGCCCCGGGCGGTTCGGGTGGGTCAGCTGACGCGGACCGTGTAGGCGCCGCGGCTGCCGTAGGTGGAGTAGCCGGTGTCCAGCGGGTTGCCGTAGCCGGTGTTCTCGATCCGGAGGTAGTACCGCCCGGCCGTGACCTGCTGGCTGATGCTCGCGCTCAGCCCGGTCGGGGTGGCCGAGTTCGTCTGGCCGGCGGCCGGGTCGGCAGTGGCGAGGACGGTGCCGGCGGAGTTCAGCAGTTGCAGCTTGATGTCCAGGTCGGCACCGGACGCAGCCGCGTTCGCCGCGAAGGTGAAGGTGCCGGCGGACAAGTCGATGCGGAACATGTCGACATCCGCATCGCTGGCGTAGACACCGCTCAGGCTGGTGCCGAGAGTGAGCGCGGTGGAGTCACTCGTACCGTTGCCATGGTCGTCGGCCCGCAGTCCCAGGCCGTTCTGGCCGGCCACCAGGAAGTCGTCTTCCCTGTTGTTGGCACCGGAGTACTCACCCTTGCTCCACTGGCTGATCGCCTTGGAGTAGCCGACACCCATGATCGGAGCCCAGGCGCCGTGACCTTGGTAGTACCCGACCGAGGCGGTGCCGTCGTGACTGAGCCCGATGTTGTGACCGGCCTCGTGCGACGCGGCCTCGGCGATGTTCTTCGCGCCGGTGCCGACGCCCTTCGTGAAGACGAGGGCGGGCTGGTAGTAGGCGTGGTTGCTGCTGTTGTCGTACACACCGACGTACGCGACGCCGCCGCACCCGCAGCCGGACTGGTACCAGGTGGTCGGGTCGATCAGGACGCGGGTGCCGTACTGCTGGTCGGACCCGCCGGACCGGGTGATCGCCGACTCCGGCGGCGCCTGCGTGGTGACGTCCACGTCGAACGGCGCGTAGTCCTCGGCAACGCGTGCCCAGACGTCGCGTACGACGTCCTGTTCGGCGGTGCTCCACGTGCTCGGGTCGCCGTTGGTGTCGTACGGCGTGACGTTCACGGTGGCGGGCTTGCCGTTCGTGTTCCACGCCGTACCGGTGATGGTGTGGCCGTCGAAGTCCAGGTAGATGACCCGGTTGGAGCCGGGCTTGCTATGCAGCTCGAACGCCGGGCCGGTGGCGCCGGCGACCGCCTTGGTGGCCCAGCGCGGGGACGGCGCCGCGGCCTGCTTGGTCCCGGAGACCGGCTCGCGGTAGAAGAGCCTGCCGTCCTTGTCCAGCCAGCTGGTCTTGTCGGTGGCCAGGATCTGCTGCAGCTTCGCGGCGGGGATGCCGTTGCGCTCGGACAACTCGGCGAGCCGGGACTGGACCTTGCCGAGGGCGGTCCGGCCGGGCAGCTCCTGACCGAGGAGCTGGTCGATCGGGGTGGGGACGGGCTGCTGTGCGTCGGCCTGGCTGCCGGCCGCGGTGTTGGCGACGGCCAGCGCACCGAAGACGATGGCCCCGGTGCCGACGAGCGCACCGGTGCGGCGGAAACGGGTGTGCATTAGGGGGTCCTCCTCAGGGACTCCTACGCCTCACTTGTGACATGCCTCACGTGCGGTGGGCGGATCCGCACTGTGCGTAGCCTGCCCGATGGTTGCCCGGCTGGGAATAGCTCTTCGCGGAAATTGACCTTCGTCTGCGCCGCGACCGCGGACCCGTCGGCGGGCCATGATGGGCGCGACGCCACGAGGGGAGATCCGATGCGGTTCATGATGATGTTCAAGGCCAGCGACAGGTCCGAGGCCTGGGAGAACCCGAGCGAGAAGAGCCTGACCGAGATGACTCGGGTGATGGCGGAGATGGCCGAGAAGGGCGTCCTGCTGGCGGGCGAGGGCTTGCTGCCGAGCTCGAAGGGTTTCCGGCTGGAGCTGAACTCCGGCAAGCAGCGGGTCGTCGACGGACCCTTCGCCGAGACCAAGGAGCTGATCGCGGGGTTCTGCCTGATCGAGGTCGCCTCCCGCGAGGAGGCAATCGAGTGGGGCTGGCGCTGCCTGGCCGCCGACGACGGCAACTCCGGCGGGCTGGAGATCCGGCAGGTGGCCACCGCGGACGACTTCGGCGACGAGTTCACCCCCGAGGCGCGGGCGCGCGAGGAGCAGACCTTCCTGAAGGCGGCCGAGAACCTTCAGAACAGCAACACCTGACGGATCGACGTACCGGCGGCCAGCCGGTCGAAGGCCTCGTTGAGGTCCTCGAGCGCGACGGTCGAGGTCAGCAGCCGGTCGACCGGAAGGCGACCGGCGCGGTACAGCGCGATGTAGCGGGGGATGTCGCGGCTGGGGATCGACGAGCCCAGGTACGAGCCCTTCACCGTGCGCTCCTCGGCAACCAGGCTGACCGCGGGGATGCTGAACGTCTGGGACGGATGCGGCAGGCCGACCGTCACCGTGGTGCCGCCGCGGCGGGTGGCGGCGTACGCCTGCTCGAGCACCTTCGCGCTGCCCACGGTCTCGAAGGCGTAGTCGGCGCCGCCTGAGGTTGCTTCCAGCACCTGATCCACCGCGTCGTCGTCGCGGGCATCGACCGTCTGCGTGGCGCCGAGGGAGCGGGCGAGCTCCAGCTTCTCCGGTACGACGTCGACCGCGACCAGCGGATGCGCACCGACCAGGACCGCACCGAGCAGCGCGGAGAGTCCGACGCCGCCGAGTCCGAAGACGACCGCGCTCCGGCCGGCCCGGACCTGGGCGGTGTTCACCACGGCGCCCACGCCGGTCATCACCGCGCACCCGAACAGCGCCGCGATCTCCGGAGGCAGTGACGGGTCGATCTTGACCGCCGACCGCGCCGACACCACCGCGTGGTCGGCGAACCCGGACACACCGAGATGGTGGTGCACCCCGTCAAGACGCCGTACGCCGTTCAGCAGCGTGCCGGCCGTGTTCGCGGCGGCACCCGGCTCACACAGCGCGGCCCGGCCCTCGGCACACGGACCGCACTCGCCACAAGCGGGAACGAAGGCGAACGCGACCGTGTCACCGGCGGCGAACCCCGGCGCTTCCGAAACCACGACCTCGCCGGTGGCCTCATGACCGAGGAGCATCGGCATCACGCGCGGTCGCGAGCCGTCGATGACGGACAGGTCGGAGTGGCACAGTCCTGCCGCACGGATCCGGACCAGCAACTCACCCGGGCCGGGCGGCGCCAGCTCGACCTCCTCGATCCGCAGCGGACGGGACGCGGCGTACGGGCTGGGCAGACCCATCTCCCGCAGTACGGCGCCGCGCACGATCATCCTGCGATCCCCTCGAGTGCCTCGCGGAGCCGGTCCGGAACCGGAACCGGGCGGCGGTCCTCGCGGCCGACGAACACGTGCACGAACCGGCCGGTCGCGGCGGGCTGGTCCGAGCCCTCACGAAACAGGCCGATCTCGTAGCGCACACTCGAGTTCCCCAACTGGCCGGCGCGCAGCCCCGCATCGACGACGCCTGGGAACTGCAGTGACTCCTTGAAGGTGCACTGCGAGTCGACGCAGAGCCCGATCACCTCACCCCGGTGGATGTCGAGGCCTCCGGCCCGGATCAGGAAGTCGTTGATCACGGTGTCGAAGAAGCTGTAGTACTCCACGTTGTTCACGTGCCCGTAGACGTCGTTGTCCTTCCACCGCAGCGTGATCCCCAGGAAGTGCGGAAAGGAACTCCTGTCCATCGCCCCACCATAAGGTGATCCGCATGAGGTTTGTCCTGATCCCGGGTGCGGGGTGTACGTCGTGGCACTGGCATCCCGTGACGGACGAGTTGCGGCGCCGCGGGCACGAGGTGATCGCGGTCGACCTGCCGTGTGACGAGCCGTCGGCGGGGTTGCCGGAGTACGTCGAGACCGTGCTGGCCGCCGTACCGGACGGTGACGAGGTCGTGGTGGCGGCGCATTCGCTGGGTGGTTTCACCGGCGCGATGGTGTGTGAGCGGCTGCCGGTGCGGGAGTTCGTCCTGGTCGCGGGCATGGTGCCGGCGCCGGGTGAGCGGATCCTGGACTGGTGGGCGAACACCGGCTACCAGAACGTGGACGACAGTGTCGACACGTTCTTCCACGACCTGCCGGCTGACTTCGCCGCGGAGGCCCGGCGGCAGCTACGGGAGCAGTCCGACGGGCCGATGGGCGATCCCTGCGCAATTGAACAGTGGCCGGATGTCCCGACCCGGGCGGTGATCGGGCGGGACGACCTGCTGTTCCCGGCAGACTTCATGAGGCGGATGACGCGGGAGCGGTTGGGGTTCGCGCCGGACGAGATGCCGGGGGCGCACTTCCCGATGCTCGGCCACCCCCGGATCCTGACCGACTACCTGACGAGCGGACAGGTGTGATCGACCAGCGCGGCGACACCGCGGCCGGCCGCCTGCATCCGCCCGACTGACTTCAGTCCGCCCAGAGGCCGACGCGGTTGCCGTCCGGGTCCAGCAGGATCGCCATCGTGCCGAGGCCTGGCACCGTCCACGGCGGTACGGCGACCTTCGCGCCCAGCTGCTCGGCGCGGGCGAGGGTCGCCTCGACGTCGTCGACGGAGAAGTAGGTGGTGATGCCGGCCGGACGCGTCTCGTCGGACTGGCCGATGCCACCTGGCAAGGTGTTCGGTCCAGGCTCGATCAGGGCATAGTCGAGGGCCTCCACCACCTGGAGGCGCCAACCGAACAACTGTGCGTAGAACGTGCGTGACGCCGCAACGTCGGTCGCGGTGATGTCGACCCAGGCCGGCTGCTTGTCATCCATGCCGCTACGTCGGAGCGGAACTTCCGTTCTCGACAGGCCGTAACCTACGGTGGCGTAACTTACGGTGCCGTAGGGTGGGTGGGAATCCCGAGGAAGGAGATTCCGGTGACCGACAAACTGGTGACGAATCTGCTGCACGAACTGGAACCGGTGGTCGAGCAGAATCTCGAGCGACACCTCGCCATCACCAAGGACTGGAATCCGCACGACTACGTGCCGTGGAGCGAGGGCCGTGACTTCGCCTTCCTCGGCGGTGAGGACTGGTCCCCGGAGCAGTCCCGGCTGGACCCGGTGGCCAAGGTCGCGATGATCACCAACCTGCTGACCGAGGACAATCTGCCCTCGTATCACCGAGAGATCGCGACCCAGTTCGGCCTCGACGGCGCGTGGGGTACCTGGGTCGGCCGGTGGACCGCCGAGGAGGGCCGGCACGGGATCGCGCTGCGGGACTATCTGGTGGTCACCCGCGGAGTCGACCCGGTCGAACTGGAGACCGCCAGGATGGCCCACATGACGGCCGGCCACGAGGTCGACAAGAACATGCTGGAAGCGATCGCCTACGTCAGTTTCCAGGAACTGGCCACCCGGGTCTCCCATCGCAACACCGGTAAGGCCACCGGCTGCCCGATCGCGGACCAGTTGCTGGCCCGGATCGCCACCGACGAGAACCTGCACATGATCTTCTACCGGAACCTGGTCGCCGCGGCCTTCGAGACGGCGCCGAACGAGACGATGCGCGCGGTCGCGAACGAGGTCAAGGACTTCTCGATGCCCGGCGCCACGATGGAGGGGTTCGCACGCAACTCGGTGACCATCGCCAAGGCCGGTATCTACGACCTGCGCCTGCACCACGACGAGGTGGTCGCGCCGATCCTGCGGAAGTGGCAGGTCTTCGACCGCGAGGACCTCACCGGCGACGGCGCCCGGGCACGCGACGAACTCGCCGAGTTCATGACGAGCCTCGACGCCCAGGCCACCCGCTTCGTCGAGCAACGCGACCGCCTCCGGGCCCGCCAGGCGGCGCGCGCGTCGGCCTGACGCCCGTCACGGCCGCTACGTCCGGTCCAACTTCAGCAGGCGGCCGTGGGTCGACGGTTAGGCTGCGGGCGTGCGGTTCATCCGGGATCTGACGACGCTGTTGCGGCGGGGGGATTTCCGGCGACTGTTCGCGGTGCGGCTGACGTCGCAGTTCGGCGACGGGGTGTTCCAGGTCGCGCTGGCGTCGTACGTGCTGTTCTCGCCGGAGCGGGCGCCGGACGCGGCGGCGATCGCGGGACTGTTCGCGGTGGCGCTGCTGCCGTACTCGGTCCTCGGCCCGTTCACCGGCGTACTGCTCGACCGCTGGTCGCGGCGGCAGATCCTGTTCGGGGCCAACCTGACGCGGGCTGTGCTGGTCGTCGGCGTCGGGGGGATCGTTGCGATCGGCAACGCGGGGGTCCCGTTCTACGTCGCCGTACTGCTGACCCTCGGAGTGAACCGCTTCCTGCTGTCCGGACTGTCCGCCGGCCTTCCGCATGTGGTCGACCGGGACGAGCTGGTGATGGCCAACGCCGTCACCCCGACCTCGGGTACGGCGTCCTTCCTCGTCGGCGGCGGTGTCGGAGCCGGCGTGAAGCTGATCGCCGACTCCGATCTCGCCGTCCTCGGACTGACCGTTCTCATCTACACGGCGGCCGCCCTCCTCGCTCTCCGGCTGCACCGCAACCAGCTCGGTCCGGATCTGAACGGTGACGAGCCGGGCGTGCTCGAGGCGATCCGGACGATCGCTGCCGGCCTGGTGGACGGCGGCCGGCACCTGCGGGAGCGCAAGCAGCCCGCGCTCGGGCTGGCCGCGATCGGCTCGCTGCGGTTCTTCTTCGGCCTCGTCACGGTCGCGATGATCCTGCTGTACCGCAACCACTTCTACGGTCCCGACCGCCTCGACGAGGCCTTCGGCGCACTGGCCGTCGCGACCGGTGCGGTCGGCGCCGGACTGTTCGTCGCCGCGCTGGTCACGCCGTGGGCGACCCGGGTGATGACGCTGCGGCAGTGGATCACACTGCTGTTCGTCGCCGCCGCGGTCGTCACGGCGATGCCCGGCGGTCTCTACACCCAGCCGGCGCTGATCGTGGCCGGTTTCCTCACCGGTTTCTGCGCGCAGGGCGTGAAGATCAGCGTCGACACCCTCGTCCAGACGGGTGTCGACGACGTCTACCGCGGCCGGGTGTTCTCCCTGTACGACATGATCTTCAACGTCGGGCAGGTCTCCGCGGCCGCGCTCGGCGCGGTGATCCTGCCCGACGACGGGAAGTCGTACCCGGTGCTCGCCTTCATCGTGCTCGGCTTCCTCGTCACCGCGCTGGTCTACGCACGGCTGAGCCGGGACGGGTCAGGTGCCACGCAGGGCCGTGATGGGTTGGATGGCGGAGGCCTTCCAGGCGGGGTAGGTGCCGGCGACCAGGCCGATGAACGCACCCAGCAGGGGTGAGCCGAACGCCAGCCGGTTGTCCAGGATCGGGGTCCAGTCCCGGACCCACGACACGCCGACGGTGAGCAGTACACCGACCGCCGTACCGAGCAACCCGCCGAGGAATCCGACGATCACGCTCTCCACCAGGAACTGCACGGCCACGTGTCTTCGGGCCGCGCCCAGTGCCCGGCGCAGGCCGATCTCGGAGATGCGTTCGAGCACCGACAGCAGCGTGACGTTCGCGATGCCGAGACCGCCGACGAGCAGCGCGACCGCCCCGAGCAGCAGGAACAGCGCGTTCAGGTCGGACTCGACACCCTTGCGTACGGCGCCCTGCTTGGGCGGGGCGTCGACATTCAGCGTGCTCGGGTCGTTCGGCTGGATCGCGACCGGCGCCTGACCGGCGATCAGCTGGGCCGCGCCGACCTGGGTCCGGATCTCGACCGCGTCCGGCGATTCCAGGTCGTACGCCGTCCTGGCCGCACCGTTCGGCATGATCACCGCGTCGTTCAGCTCGGCCCGGCCGCTGACGGAGTCGAGGATGCCGATCACCGTGTACGGCTCGTCGCCGATGAACACCGCCGGCTGGGAGTCGACCCGGTTGATGCCGAGCCGCTCGGCCGCGTGCTTGCCGAGGACAACCACCTTGTCGCCGCGCCGGTCGTGGCCGGCGTCGAAGAACCGCCCGGTCGACAGGACGGCTCGGACGGCCTCCCACAGTCCGGCCGAGCCGGCCATCACCTTCAACGCGTGACCGTTCCGCTGTCCGTCCAGACCAGCCACACTTCGCACGAGGTCGTCACCGACGTCGAGCGTGCTGACCGTGCCCGCGGCCTCCACACCGTTGAGTCGCTCGATCCGGTCCGGGGCGTCCCATGGCAGCTGGGTTGCGGCTTCACCTTCCTGACCACCTTTCTCCTCAGGCTGTACGACGACCCGCGTCGCCGCCGCGAGGTCGAACCGCTGCGTGATCTGCCCGGACGCCGTCTGACCCAACCCGACCGTTCCGACCAGAGCAGCAATCCCGAGCACAGTCCCCAGCGTGGTGAGGATCAGCCGGGTCGGCCGTGCGGCCACACCAGCCAGCGCCTCGTCCAGCAGGTCCCGCACTGCGGGCCGGGACCGCCGGGCTCCGCTTGCCCGGTGGGCGTCCCCGGTCCGGCGCCCTCCGGCGGCGCGGCTGATGACGGCAGCCAGCCCCAGCCGGAGCCGGGCCGGGCGCGGACTCCGCCGGGCTCCCCCGGACCGAGGCGCCTCCGGTGAGGAGACCGGAGGCGCCCCGAACCCGGGCACCGGATGGGAGGAGGGCGACCCGGTGGGGGGTGAGGTGGACGGCCCGCCGGCGGGATCCGGGGGGCCTGCTTCGGGGGTTACCACTGGAGGGTTCCGTCGACGATGCGGACCTGCCGCTGGGCCCGGCTGCTGACGTGGTCGTCGTGGGTGATGACGGCCAAGGTCATCCCCTCGTGGTGCAACTCGTCGAACACTTCGAGGATCGCCTCCGCATTGGCGCTGTCGAGGTTGCCGGTCGGTTCGTCCGCGAGCAGCAGGCTCGGCTCCGCGACCAGCGCCCGGGCGATCGCAACCCGCTGACGCTCACCGCCGGAGAGCGTGGTCGGGGCAAAGTCCATCCGGTGCGCGAGCCCGACCCGCTCCAGCGCGACCCGTGCCCGGGCCAGCCGCTCGCGTCTCGGCACGCCGACGTACACCATCGACAGCGCGACGTTCTCCAGCACGGTCCGGTGGTCGAGCAGGTGGAACGACTGGAACACGAACCCGATCCGTTCACCCCGCAGTACGGCGCGACGCCGCTCGCGCAGGCTCATCGTGTCGACGCCGTCCAGCCGGTAGACGCCACCGGTCGGGTTGTCGAGCAGCCCGAGCAGGTGCAGCAGCGTCGACTTCCCGGATCCGGACGGGCCGACGATCGAGAGGTATTCCCCCGGCCCGATGGTCAGGTCGACGTCCCGGATCGCCCGCACCTCGGGTGGTCCGGGGAAGAACCGCCGTACGCCGATCATCTCCACCACCGGCGCGGGCAGGGCAACAGCGGTCGCGGTCATCGTCCGACCACCACCTGGTCGCCTTCGGCCAGCTTCGCGTCGCCGCTCGGCGTGACCTGGGCATAACCGTCGGCGGACAGCCCGACCGTGACCGGGATGAGCTCGACCTTGCCGTCCCGCAGGACTTCGACGCGGGAGCCGCCGTCCGGTCCGGACGACAACGCGGCCACCGGTACGGCGAGGACCTTGCCGGCCGTGCTCTTGACCGGGATCGTCACCCGGACGTTCGCGTCCCGGAACAGCGCCAGTTGCCGCGCCGTCAGCGTGTTCGGTGCGACGACCACGTCGTACTGGTCGCCGTTCTTGGTGATCCGGCGGACCTTGCCGGCCACCGCCGTCCCTTCGCCGAGGTCGAGGGTCGCGGCCATCCCGGCCTTGAGCCGCTCGGCGGTCTGGGCGTCGACCTTGAGCGTGACGACGAGCGAGGCGCCGCTGGCCGACATGACCACGCCGTTGACCGTGCCGCCGCGCTCGACCTTCACGTCGTCGACCCGGCGCGGCAGCGTCTTCACGTAGACGATCTCCGACACCGGCAGCGGCGTACCGGCCTTGAACTCGGCCTCGTTCAGGGCTTCCTGCGCGTCGGCCAGGTTCTCCTCGGCATCGTCGACCGCGCCCTGCTGGACCGACGTGTCGCGGGCCTTGGCATCCTTCGCCTGCTTCAGCTGGGCCTGCGCCTGGCGGAGCGCGTTCCGCATCGCGTCGACGTTCTTCTTCGCGGCGTCGACGGCCTGGGTGAGCCGTTCCTCCGGCTCCGGGGCGTCGTACCCGGCCTTCTCGTACAGCCGCTCGACCGCTTCCGACGTGTCGGTGTCGTACTCATCGTCGACGTCGCCCGGGTCGAGACCGAGCCGGTCCAGCGTCTGTTCGAGCTGCAGGACGTCCGGACCTTTGCTGCCCGGCGCCAGCGTCCGGTACATCGGGAGGACGCCGGCGAGGCCGATGACCGGGCGGCCGGTGATCTCGAGCAGGGCCTTGCCCTCGGTGATGGTCGACCCGACCGCCGGGACCTTCCCGGTCACGATCGCTGGTGTGGTCAGGCCGCTGGTCTCCACCCGGATGTTCACCGCGCCGTCGAACGAGGCGTCGCCGCGGCCGACGACCTTGCTGGACAGGGCCTTCTTCTCCACCGGCACCGTGATCTGGGACGCCTTCGGGGGCGCGGTCTTGGCGGCGGCGTCCTCCGGCGACGTGATCCGGCTGCCGGCGGCCACCCCCACGCCGAGGGAGACCGCGGCGACGGCGGACACACCGACCAGCACCCGGCGGCGGGACTTGGGCGAAGCGGTCACCGGTTCGCCATTCCGTCGCGGTACGCCTCGAGCTCGGCCTTGTGCTGCTCGACGAACTCTTTCTCCAGCTCGTACTGGACCGTCTTGTACGCCTCGTCGTACACCTTGGCCCGGCACTTCTGGTCGGCCACCGCGAGGTCGATCTCGAACTTGCGCAGCTCGGCCAGCTTGGCCGCGTCCACCTTGTCGAAGGACGGCGGTCCGGTGATCTTCTTGCCCGGCGCGCTGCCGTTCTGCTGGTTGCCGGTCAGCTCGTCGAGCTTCTGGCTGACCTTCGTCCGCGGCTCGTCGATCTTCTTGTACCCGGCCTGACCGGCCTCGGCCAGGCAGTCGGCCCACGCACTGGTGGCGTCGACCACCCGCGGGTCGTCCTCGATCCGCTTCGCCAGCGCCTGGATGTCCTTGAACAGGCTCTCGTACTTCTTGAACTCGGCCTCGCGGTCCTGGCCCTTGCCGTAGACCTCCTCGACCGCCTTGCCCCGGCAGCCGAGGTCCATCTTGCCGCTGTTCTTCGGACCCTCACCCTCCCCCGGGGCGATCACGATCGCACCGTTGCCGTTCGCGTTCGGCCCGTTCAGGGCCTTGTCGTACGCCTTCCGCGCGTTCGGCGACAGCGCGTCGCGGATCTTGGTGTTGGGGTTGCTGTCGTCACCGTCGGCGCCGGCCTCGGACCAGTCGATGGTGCTGATGCCGTAGCCGTACTGCTCGGCGAACTTGTCCGGCGGCAGGTTGAACGCGTCGTTGAACTTGCTCTTCGGCTGTGACTCCGGCGGGACCGGGACATACTCGAACCCGGCCGCCTTCATACAGGCCGCGGTCGCGTCCTCGACCTTGCGCTGCTTGGCCAGCTCCTCCTCGGTCGGCTCGTTCCCGCCGCCGGCCCGGACCGCCATCTGCATCCCGCCGCCGGGCGAGCTGACGAAACCCTCACCCATGTACTCCGCGAGCGGGCTCTTGTCACTTTTCTGATCACCGGTCCCCGCACCGGGGTCATTGGAGTTTCCACAGCCGGCCAGCGCCAGGACGGCGACCACCGTGAGTGCTTTTCGTGAGGTTCTCATGGCTGTGGAGCGTGCCGCCGGGGCCGTGAAGAACCTGTGAAGGAGCCGTTTGCACCCGATGCTCTCAGCCGATCTTCATCGGATTCTCATGAACATCAGCCACATTGAGGGACATGCCAGCCCGGATCCTCGTCGCCGAAGACGACCTGAAGCAGGCGGAGCTGATCCGGCGGTATCTCGAGCGGGAGGGGCATCTCACCGTCGTGGTGCACGACGGGCGGGCCGCGATCGACGAGGCCCGCCGGCGCAGCCCCGACCTGCTCGTGCTCGACGTGATGATGCCCAAGGTCGACGGGCTCGACGTCTGTCGGGTCCTGCGGGCCGATCGCGACACCGGCGCAGACGTGCCGATCATCATGCTGACCGCCCGCTCGACCGAGGACGACCTGCTGCTCGGCCTCGACCTGGGCGCGGACGACTACCTGACCAAGCCGTACAACCCGCGCGAACTGGTCGCCCGGGTCCGGACCGTACTGCGGCGGACCCGGAGCCGGTCCGAGGGCGAGGTGTACCGGGTCGGCGAGCTGGAGATCGATCCGGTCCGGCACGAGGTCCGGCTGGCCGATCGGCTGGTCGAGGTGACACCGGCGGAGTTCAAGATCCTGGCCTGCCTGGCGGCCTCACCCGGGCGGGCCTTCTCCCGGCAGCAACTGCTGGAGCACGCCTTCGGCTTCGACCACTACGTGTTCGACCGGACCATCGACGTCCACGTGATGAACATCCGGAAGAAGATCGAGTCGTCCCCGAGCGCCCCGGCGTACCTGAAGACCGTGTACGGCGTGGGCTACAAGCTGGCCGACAAGGTGGTGACCTCCGATGCGTCGTAGCGTGCTGGTCCGGTTCCTCGGGCTGTCGCTCGCGGTGGCCCTCGGCGCGGTGATCGCGACCGCGCTGATCGCCACGTACAGCACCTCGGAGCAGCTCCAGGGCGAGATCGACGCGAACACCGGGCAGTTGCAGGTCGACGGCCGGATCTACGCCGAGCTGTCGAAGTACGCCGCCGATCACCCGAACTGGTCGGGTGTGGACAGACTCGTGCACGACCTGGCCGACGATCTCGGCCGCCGGATCGCCCTGACCGAACCGGACGGCAGCGTGATCGCCGACTCGGCCCGGATGCTCGGCGCCGGTCCGGAGCTCCCGTCGGTGCCGGCGGCAACGATCGACGTGCGGAACGACGGGTCCACGAAGTTGGCCGGGGCGCTGAGTCTGGTCGCGGGCCGGAAGGCGGCGCTGGCCGGCAAGGCGAACGACCTGGTGGTGACCGGGGCGGTCGCACCGCCGTACCCGAACTACCCGGACTGGGGCTTCACCGACGAGGAGCTCCGGGAGCGGGAGCGACTCGCCGAGAAGGCCGCCGAGTGCTACCGCGCCCAGGGCAAGGTCGCGTCGGTGGCCAGTGGCGGCCGCAACACTCCGCAGGTCGTGGTGGAGTCCGAGAAGACCGTGAACGGCACGCCGGTGATGGAGTTCTCCAAGGCCACCGTGGACAAGTGCACGCCGCCCGGGCTCCGGGCCCCGAGTGCCAAGGCGAAGGTGGTGAACGACGACGAGATCCGCCGCGCGACCGCGTGCCTCGACGCCGCCGGGGAGAAGTACGGCATCACCGAGGTCGATGGCCTGCGATACCTCGAGCCGCCGAAGGACACGCCGGTGAGCAAGGCGCTCGTCACCTGCACCACCGAGGCCAGGGCGCAGGCTCTGGCGCCGTACGTCGCTCCGTCGGCGAAGCTCTACCTCGGTGAGAGGGACACGTTCAACGTGTTCTCGGGGGAAGGGCTGCTGCGGACCGCGGCGACCGCACTCGGGGTGTTGCTGATCGCGGCGCTGGTGATGGTGTTCGCCGGGCGGCGGCTGGTCCGGCCGATCGTGGCGTTGACCGGCGCGGCGCAGCGGATGCGGAACGGCGACCATGCGGCCCGGGTACCGGTGACCGGGAAGGACGAGGTGGCCCGGCTCGGGCACGCGTTCAACGCGATGGCCGAGTCGATCCAGCGGCACGACCACCAGCGCAAGGCGATGGTGAGCGATGTCGCGCACGAGTTGCGGACCCCGCTGGCCAACATCAAGGGCTATCTGGTCGCGTCCGAGGACGGCGTCGTACCGCTGGATCGTGAGCTCGTCAGTTCGCTGCTGGAGGAGACCGGACTGCTCGAGCATCTGGTCGCCGACCTGCAGGACCTCGCGCTCGCGGACGCCGGCATGCTGCGGTTGCACAAGGCCCCACGGGACCTGTCCGAGCTCGCACAACAAGTGGTGTCCGCACACCGGCACGCGGCGGAGACGGCCGGGGTGTCGCTGACGGCCGATGTCCATGGTCCCGCGATGGCGTCCGTGGACAGCGCCCGCATCCGTCAGGCTCTCGGCAACCTGGTCTCGAACGCGATCCGCTTCACCCCGTCCGGCGGTCGCGTCGTTCTCGGCGTACGGCGGGTGTCCGACGGCTACAACCTGACGGTCACCGACAACGGCACCGGCATCGCCGAGGAGCATCTGCCACACCTCTTCGACCGCTTCTACCGCGCCGAACAGTCCCGCAGCCGGACCACCGGCGGCAGCGGACTGGGCCTCGCCATCACCAAGCATCTGGCCGAGGCTCACGACGGCCGCATCACCGTGACCAGCCGCCTCGGTTCCGGCTCCACTTTCACGATCTGGATCCCGGCTGGTTAACTCGGCCCGTGGCCAGGTCGAGGAAGGCGCGCGTCGCGGACGTGCACGAGGTGGCGCTCGGGATGCCGCATGTCACCGTCTGGAAGAAGGAGGGGAACGATCGCCCGGTCTACCAGGTCGGCGGGAAGTCGTTCGTGTTCTTCCGGAACCCGCGGCCGGACGCGTTCGACCCGGTGAGCGGTGAGCGGTACGGCGACGTGATCGTCATCTGGGTCGAGTCGGAGGAGGAGAAGCTCGCCCTGGTGTCGGACGAGTCGAACCCGTTCTTCACCACGCCGCACTTCAACGGCCACCCGTCGGTGCTGGTCCGCGGCAGCGAGATCGGCAAGCTGACCAAGCAGGAACTGACCGAGGTCATCCAGGACGCCTGGCTGTGCCGCGCCTCCAAACGCCGGGCCGCCGACTGGCTCAAGGCCCACCGGCTCAGCTAGGCGCCAGCGACCGCGCGGTTTCCAGCAGGTCGGTGCCGGTCGGGAGGGTGGCGATGATCGGGGTGTCCAGGCCGTTGGCGACGTACCGGTCGATGTGCTCCCGGCACTGCGCCGGAGTGCCGTGCACGACGAGGTCGTCGATGACCTCGACGGGTACGGCGGCCATCGCGGCATTGCGGTCACCCGCCGCCCACGCTTCCCGCATCTCCTTCATGGCCGCACCGCGACCCAGCCAGTCGTGGAACGCGGCGTACCCGGGGACGGTCAGATAGGTCGCGATCAGGAAGCGGCCGATGTTGCGGGCCATCTCCGCGTCCTCGGTGACACAGACGAAGATCCGGGCCGCCAGCTCCTTGTCCGACCCGAGCTCGGCGCGGACCCGGCGTACGTCGTCCGCCGAGAGCCAGTTCGTGATCGCCCCGTCCGCTTCCCGGGCCGCCAGCCGGAGCATCTGCGGGCGCAACGCGGCGAGCATGATCGACGGCGGCACGTCCGGCGCCTTCTCCAGCCGGAACCGCCTGATGGTGAAGCTGTCGAACTCGCCGTCCACCTTCCCCCCGGCGAACGCCAGCCGCAGGAACCGCAGGACGTCGCGGGTCCGGGCCAGCGGCGGGTCGTAGGCGATCCCGTTCCACCCGGTCACGATCGTCTCCGACGACGCACCGATCCCGAGCACGAACCGCCCCGGCGCGAGGTCCGCCAGTGCCGCCGCACTCATCGCCAGCGCGGCCGGTCCGCGCGTGTGCACCGGTACGACGGCCGTCCCCAGCCGCAACCGGTCGTCCCACTCGGACGCCAGGACCAACGGAGTGAACGCGTCCGCCCCGGCCACCTCGGCCGACCAGAGGTCCGTGTACCCCAGCGAGGACAGCTCGGCAATCAGCGGCCGGTGGTCCCGCAGCGGTACCCCGGTCAGTGGAACGGTCAGGCCCCAGCGCATCGTCAGATCATCCTCTTCAGCAACGGCAGCGGTGCGTACCGCATCACCCGGGCGAGCGGGCTCCACGGCCACGGCGGCACGTACGCCTTCGCCTTCTCGGCCTCGATCGCCGCGACGATCGCGCGCACGCCGGGCACAGTGTCGGCGATCAGCGGGGTGTTCGCGACGTGCTCGTTCATCTCGGACCGGATGTAGCCGGGGAAGATCGTGCTGATCGTGATCGGCGTGCCGAGCAGTTCCATCCGCAGTCCCTCGGCCAGTGACGCCAGCCCGGCCTTGGTCGCGGCGTACGTCGTCACGGTCTTCGGCAGGCCGCGCAGCGCGGAGATGGAGGAGATGAAGACGAGGTGGCCGGCGTTCCGGGCCCGGAACAGTTCGAGCGCGGCCTCGGCCTGGGCGAGTGCACCGACGAAGTTGGTCATCGCGGTCTGCAGGTTCGCGTCGAACCGGCCGGTCCCGAGCGGCGCGCCCTTGCCAAGGCCGGCGTTCACCACGATCCGGTCCAGGGGGAGTTCGGCGTCCGCCTTGCGGAAGACCTCGAAGACCTGCTCGTGGTCGTTCACGTCGAGCGTGTGAACGACAACGGTGATCCCGGGGTGCCGCTCGGTAAGTTCGGCCCGCAACGCCTGCAGCCGGTCCGAACGCCGCGCGGTCAGCACCAGGTTGTGCCTCTTGGCCGCGAACTGCCGGGCCATCTCCTCACCCAGCCCCGAACTCGCCCCCGTGATCAGGATGTTGCGTCGCATCACTGTCCCTATCTGTAAGAGAGCAACTGGGTGCCGTCGAGGTGTCCGTGCTCGTTGTAGCTGACCATGGTCAGCCCGCTGCGACCGGACACGATCTTGGTGATCGCGGTGTTGACCGTGACCGGGTTCAGCTTCAGCCAGAGTCCGTCGCCGCCGGAGACGAGCCGGCTCACCACCGCGGCGATCGGTCCGCCCGAGGTCACGACCACCGCCGTCTCACCTTTCCCGAGCCGCTCCGCGGTACGGCGTACTGCCGCTTCGGAGCGGTCGCAGAAGTCGGCGAAGCTCTCGGTGTACTGGTCGCCGCCGAGCGTCCAGCGTTCGGTCGCGGCGGTGAACATCTGCTGGAACGCACGGCCGGGATGACCCGTCCGGGCCAGATCGGCCAGCATCACCGCACGCCGCCGGTAGGCGGGCTTGTGCGCCACGATGACCTCGTCGTGGTCGAACTCGTCGAACCCCTTGTCCACGTCCGCGGCCGCGTCCGGGAGTGCCAGCGCCGCGGTCTGCGCGTGCCGCCGCATCGACCCGCACACAACCAGGTCTGGCGACACACCGCGCCCGGCCAGCGCCTTGCCCAGCAGAGCCGCCTGCTGCTCGCCGTTGGGCGAGAGCCGGTCGTAGTCACTCTTGCCGAACGACGCCTGCGCGTGCCGGATCAGGTAGACGGTCGGCATTCAGCCCCTCATGATCCGGCGGCAGCGCCGCTCGAGCAGGTTGACCGGGAGCCAGAGGTTCTTGAACCGCGGGTTCCGGGTCTGCTTGTGGTGGTAGCGGTAGTAGATCTGCTGCGCGATCACGGCCAGCCGGAACAGGCCGAACACCTCGTAGAACGCCCAGTTCTCCGGCTTCAGTCCGGACCGCTCGGCGTAGTACTGCACGATCTCGTCGCGCGTGGGCATCCCGGGCGCATCGGACGGCTGCAACCGGAACCGGCGGAACGCCCAGTCGTCGTCGGCCTGGACCCAGTACGCGAGCGCACTGCCGAGATCCATCAGCGGATCGCCGAGCGTCGCCAGCTCCCAGTCGAGTACGCCGACCACCTTCAACGGGTCGTCCGGAGCGAGGACGACGTTGTCGAGGCGGAAGTCGTTGTGGATGACACAGGTGCCGACGTCGTCGGGCCGGTTCGCCGCCAGCCAGGCCATCACCCGCTCGTAGCTGGGGACGTTCCAGGTCTTCGCCTTGCGGTAGCGGTCGGTCCAGCCGGTCACCTGTCGTTCGACGTATCCGGCGCCGCGGCCGAGGTCGGAGAGCCCGGCCCGGTCCGCGTCGACCTGGTGCAGGTCGACGAGGGTGTCGATGACGGTGAAGCAGAGCTGCCGGGTCTGCTCCGGGGTGAGGTCGACACCGAGCTCCTGCCGGCGCGGGATGGTGCCGTCGATCCGCTCCATCACGTAGAACTCGGAGCCGATCAGTCCGGGGTCATTGCAATGGGCAACCATCTCGGGCACGTACGGGAACACCGGCTTCAGGCTCGCCTGGATGCGGTACTCGCGGCCCATGTCGTGCGCGCCCTTGGCCTTCGTTCCGGCCGGCGGGCGACGCAGGATCAAGTCGTGACCGTCGTACCGCAGCAGGTAGGTCAGGTTGGAGGCGCCGCCGGAGAACTGCCTGACCTCCGGCAGGCCGGGCGGCAACTCGGTGCGCTCCCGAAGCCAGGAGTCGACGACGGGAACGTCGAAGGCGTCCTCGGCGCGGACCGCCCGGGCGCCATCACTCATGATCGGACTCGGCCCGCTCCCGGGCGCGGGCGGCGATCTTGCGCATCTGGCGGTCGTACAGCGGCCGGGCGAACCGCTTGGTCCGCCACGCCATCAGCGCGGGCCGGTCGGGAATGATCAGGAACTGCTTCTTCTTGATCCCCGCGATCACCCCGGCGGCAATCTCCTCGGCCGAGCGCGGCGACTTCTCGATCAACTGCCGCGCGGTCGCACCCATCGCGGTGTCCGCGCCCTGGATCGAGTCGGCCAGGTTGGTCCGGAAGAAGGACGGGCAGACCACCGAGACCGACACGTCGTACGGATGGAGCTCGTGCGACAGCGTCTCGGACAGCGCGACGACACCGGCCTTCACCGTGTTGTACGAGCTCATCATCGGCGGGTGCACGAGCCCGGCCGCGGACGCGGTGTTGACGATGTGGCCGGACCGCTGCCGTTTGAACACCGGCGTGAACGCCCGGCAGCCGCGGACCACACCCATCAGGTTGACGTCGACGACGCGGTCCCACTCGTCCAGCGACTCGACGTCGATCCGGCCGCCGGTTGCGATCCCGGCGTTGTTGACCAGGATGTCGAGGCCGCCCCAGTTCTGCTCACACCACTCGACCGCCTTCACCCAGTCCTCCGGGCTGCGCACGTCGAGTTTCAGGTACGGCGCCCGGTCGTCCGGCGCGTCCGCCGCGACGTCGGTCCGGAGCACTTGGTGGCCTTCGGCAAGGAACTGCGAGACCAGCGCGGCGCCCAGGCCACTGGCGCCGCCGGTGACGAGCACACGGCTCACTTCGCCTCCTGATGCACCTGATTCCGGCCGAGATACGGCGCCAGCTCGAGCTTGGCGACGACTCCACGGTGCACCTCGTCGGGTCCGTCCGCCAACCTGAGCGCCCGCGCACTCGTCCACGCCGCCGCGAGCGGGAAGTCGTCCGACAGCCCACCGCCGCCGTGCAACTGGATCGCCATGTCGATCACGTCCTGCGCCATCCGCGGCACGGCGACCTTGATCTGGCTGACCTCGCTCAAGGCGCCGGCCAGCCCCTTGGTGTCCAGCAGGTACGCCGTCTGGAGCACGAGCAGCCGGGCCTGGTTGATCGCGATCCGGGCGTCCGCGATCCGCTCCCGGTTGCCTCCCAGGTTCACCAGCGGCTTGCCGAACGCCGTCCGGCTGGTCCCGCGATGCAGGGCGAGCTCCAGCGCCCTCTCGGCCAGTCCGATCAGCCGCATGCAGTGGTGGACGCGTCCCGGACCGAGCCGGCCCTGCGCGATCTCGAAGGCGCGACCGGGTCCGACCAGGATGTTGCTCGCCGGCACCCGGACGTCGGTGAACGACACCTCGCCGTGGCCGTGCGGCTCGTCGTACTGGTGCATCGCCGGGAGCAGTCGCTCCACCTTCACGCCGGGGGCGTTCCGCGGGACGAGCACCATCGTGTGGCGTGCGTACCGGTGCGCGTCGGGATCGGTGAGGCCCATGAAGATCAGCAGCTCGCAGTCCGGGTGCCCCACACCGGTGCTCCACCACTTGCGGCCGTTGACGACGACCTCGTCGCCGTCGAGGATCGCGGTCGCGGCCATGTTGGTCGCATCCGAGGAGGCGACGTCCGGCTCGGTCATGCAGAACGCCGACCGGATGGTGCCGTCGAGCAACGGTTCCAGCCACTGCTTCTTCTGCTCGGGCGTGCCGTAGCGGAGCAGGACCTCCATGTTGCCGGTGTCCGGCGCGTTGCAGTTGAAGACGTACGGCGCAAGGAAGGAACGGCCGGTGAGCTCGGCGATCGGGGCGTAGTCCACGTTCGACAGGCCCTCGCCGTACTGCTCGTTGCCCCGCTCGGCCACCGGGAGGAAGAGGTTCCACAGCCCTTGTGCACGGGCCTTCGCCTGGAGTTCCTTCAGTACCGGCAGCGGTTGCCACCGGTCGGCGGCAGTCCGGATCGCGGCGTGCACCTCCGCCTCGACCGGCTCGATCTCGGTCCTGATGAACTCGTCCACCCGGCCGATCAACTCGGTGGCGCGGGCCGAATGTTCGAACTCCATCAGACTCCCTCCGGTCGCCTTGACCGTAGCGCAGCGTCTAAGCAATGCTCAATAGCGTGAGTCAGCGTTGGACAGCCGAGGACCGCCGCAGGCAACTGGTGCGCATCGGCCTGATGATGTTGCGAACGCAACCGATTCACGAGCTGTCGATCGACGCGGTCGCGGGCCAAGCGGGCATCTCGCGCGGCCTGCTGTTCCACTACTTCCCGAGCAAGCGGGACTACTACGTCGCGGTGATCCAGGCCGCCGGTCGCCGGCTGCTGCGGGTCACCAAACCGGACGAGTCGCTGCCGCCGCCGGAGCAGTTGCGGCAGATGCTGCTGGCGTTCGTCGCCTTCATCACCCGGCGCCGGGACGCCTACATCTCGTTCGTCCGCGGCGCCGCCGGCGGCGACAACTACGTCGTCGAGGTGTACGCCGAAACCCGCGCCGGCCTCACCGCCCGCGTCCTCGAGCTCATCGGCTCCCCGGACGTCGCCTCCCAGCCGGCCGCACCGGAGCGGATGGCGGTCCACGCCTGGCTCGCGTACGTCGAGGACCTCGCCATCGAGTGGTCGGGACTCCCGGCCGGCCAGCGCCCGAGCACCGACGAGGAACTGGTCGACCACGCCATCGCCGCCCTCGAGGCCCTCCGCAAACTCTGACCCGTCCGTTGGCTCAGCCGGCCGGACGGGCTGAGCTCTCCTCACGCTGTCCGGTGAGGCGGAGAGGAAGACGAAACAGGAGCGTCATGCCTGATTGCTACCGTCTGGCGGCATGACGGTGAAGCTGATCGAGGGAATGGAACTGCGCGCGGTTCCCGGCACCGACCCTGCATTGGTGGCGCTGACAACGGCCCAGCAGGCCGAACTGTCCGCGATGTACGGCGAGGACCAGCCGCTGGTCGCCCTCCACCCGGACATCTCCTTCACCATGCTCCTGCTCGACGGCAACCCGGTCGGTTGCGTCGGCCTGCAGCCTGTCTCTCCCGGCCTCGGCGAGATCAACCGGATGTACGTCGACCCGTCGGCTCGCGGCTGGGGCCTGTCGCGAGTCCTGCTCACCGCTGTCGAGTCCCAGGCCCGGGCCGCCGGCCTCACCCGCCTCCGCCTCGAGACCGGCACCCGCCAGGTGGAAGCGATCGCCCTCTACACCAACCACGGCTACACCTCGATCCCGCCGTACCCGCCGTTCGAGAACGAACCCGCCTCGCTCTGCTTCGCGAAGGACCTCTAAGCCTTCGGGAGGTCGAGGACCAGGTGGCGGCCTTCTGGGCGGAAACCGAGTTTCGTGAGGTACGGCTTGGATTCGCGCATGCGAGGCGGGGCGAGGACCTGGCGGAAGCCGTGCCCGGTGAAGACGTCGCTGCGGCGGTAGACGAACTCGCCGGGGGTGAAGTCGCGGTACTTGGGCAGGACGTAGTCGAGGTCGATCTGTGCGCGGCCGTCGCCGGCGTCATGGGCCAGGACGACGCCGACGGTGCGGTCGCCGTGCTGGACCAGGAAGGCGTACGGGCTGTCGCTCGCGGCGAAGCCGGGGTTGAAGCGGCTGATGTCCTTTTCGTGTGAGCGCAGCACGTGACGGAGGTACGCGTCGTCCCCGTTGACCTCGAGCACCTCGTACTCGGCCTGGTCGTGCCGATGCCGGAGCAGCCGCCACAGGTGGACCACGTTGATGACGGCCAGGACGGCGTTCATCCCGACCATCGGCCACACCCCGATCGCCGCGTTGAAGCCGACCAGGACCACGCACCCGACCAGGTTCAGCATCCGCAGTCGCAGCAGGGACAGTACGACGAGTGCGGATCCGCCCCACCCGATGATGCTCAACACGTCCACAGCGCGAGGGTAGACCAGGGGATCAGGTCAGACTGGGACCGTGAACGAGTCACTGCTGCTGAACGGAGTACCCCTGCGGACCGTCGACCCCGGGTTGCTCAAAGCAACGAGCTACGGCCACTTCACCTCGATGCAGGTCCGCGACGGGAAGGTGGACGGTCTCGACCTGCATTTCGAACGCCTCGACCGGAGCTCCCGCGAGGTGTTCGGCCGGCCGCTGTCCGCGGACCGGGTCCGCGCCGACCTCCGGGCGGCCCTCGACCATGCCGGCTCCGGCGACGTCTCGATCCGCGTCAACGTCTTCGAGACCACCGAACTGCAACTCCTCGTCCGGGTCGGCCCTGCGGTCGAGCCGGGCACCCAGCCCCTCCGCCTGCTCGCGCTCCGGCACGAACGTGCCGTCCCGCACCTCAAACACACCGGCACCTTCGACCTCGTCTACTACGCGAACCAGGCCAGGAACGCCGGCTACGACGACGCGATCTTCCACAACTCCGCCGCTGAGGTCTCCGAAGCCTCGATCTGGAACATCTGCTTCGCCCGCGGCACCACCCTGGTGTTCCCGGACGCCCCGGTCCTCGCCGGTATCCGCCAGCAGGTTCTCCAACGGGGCCTCGACACGCACACCACGAGCCGGGTGACGCTCGCCGATCTCCCGGCGTACGACGCCGCCTACCTCACCAACTCGATCGACCCGGCCCTGCCCGTCGCGTCGATCACCACGAGCAACGGCACGACGACGTACGACGAGCACACGCCGTCGGCCGAGGTGATCGCGAAGGCGTACGCGGCCGTGCCCGCGCAGGAGATCTAGGAGCGCTCGGCCCACCAGCGCAGGAGCTCCTCGCGAGCGCGCTCCTCGCCCAGCGGACCCTCGTCGAGACGCAGATCCATCAGGAACCTGTACGCCTGCCCCACCTCGCGCCCCGGCGGGATCCCGAGGATCTCCATGATCTGGTTGCCGTCGAGGTCCGGGCGGAGCGCGTCGAGCTCCTCCTGCTCCTTCAACCGCTCGATCCGGGCCTCGAGGTCGTCGTATGCGGCGCGGAGCGCCTCGGCCTTGCGCCGGTTGCGGGTGGTGCAGTCGGCGCGGGTCAGCACGTGCAGGCGCTCGAGCTGGTCGCCGGCGTCGCGGACATAACGCCGTACGGCGGAATCGGTCCAGTCACCGGTGCCGTAGCCGTGGAACCGCAGGTGCAGCTCGATCAGCTTGCTGACCTGCTCGATCTGCTCGTTGCTGAACCGCAGCGCCTTCATCCGCTTCCGGGCCAGTTTCGCGCCGACCACGTCGTGGTGGTGGAACGTCACTTTCCGGTCGCCCTCGAACTTCCGGGTCTTCGGTTTCCCGATGTCGTGGATCAGCGCGGCGAACCGAACGACGAAATCCGGCGTCGGAACGGACAGACGGGATTCGAGGTCGATGGCCTGGTCGAGGACGGTGAGCGAATGCTGGTAGACGTCCTTGTGCCGGTGGTGCTCGTCCTCGGCGCGGGCCAGCGCCGGCAGCTCCGGCAGCACGTACTCGGCCAGCCCGGTGGACACCAGCAGATCGAGGCCGATCCGCGGGTGGTCGGAGCAGACCAGCTTGATCAGTTCGTCGCGGACCCGCTCGGCCGACACGATCGTGATCCGCTCGGCCATCCCGGTCATCGCGGCCACCACCGCCCGGTCCGGGGTGAACCCGAGCTGCGCGGCGAACCGGGCCGCCCGCATCATCCGCAGCGGGTCGTCGGAGAACGAGTCCTCCGGGGTGCCGGGGGTCCGGATCGTCTTCGCGGCGACGTCCTCGAGACCGCCGTACGGGTCGACGAAGGTGCGCTCCGGCAGCCGGACCGCCATCGCGTTCATCGCGAAGTCCCGCCGGGCCAGGTCGCCCTCGAGGGTGTCGCCGTACGACACCTCCGGCTTGCGCGAGGTGGGATCGTAGGACTCCGACCTGTACGTGGTGATCTCCAGCACCCACTCACCCTTGCGACAGCCGATCGTGCCGAAGGCCTTGCCGATGTCCCAGATGTGGTCCGCCCAGCCGGACAGCAACCGCTCGATCACGTCGGGGTGCGCCGAGGTGGCGAAGTCGAGGTCCTTGCTCCCGCGACCGAGGAGAATGTCCCGGACAGGGCCCCCGACCAGGGCGATCTCGTGCCCGGCGCCGGCGAACCGCGCACCGAGTTCGTCGACGACCGGCGCGATCCGCAGCAGGGACTGGACCGCCTGCCGCTGGATGGCGGACAACGATCCGGCGGAGGCTGACTGGTCGGCGAATGGAGACACGGGAAACTAGGTTACGGTGACGGCGTGTTGAGACGGCGACTGAGGCTCTCCGCTGCGGCGGTTGCGGGCCTGCTGATCGCTGCGTCGGCAGCGGTTCTCGGGACCGAGCCGACGTCCGCGGCGCCGGTGGAGGACCCGGTCGTCGACGTCACCATCGACTCGTTCGGCCCGGTCGCGCCGAAGCCCGGCCAGGCCGTGCTGATCAAGGGCCGGGTGACGAACACCAGTTCCGAGACGTTCCACGACCCCCAGGCGCTGGCGTGTATCGACCGCGACCGGCTGGCCACCAACGCCGACATCGCCGCGATCCCCACCGAGCAGGACCGGGCGATGAACGACCGGGACAGCTGCAAGCGCCTGACCAAGCCGGAGTCCGGGACGTTCCAGCAGTTCGGGCAGCCGCTGGCCCCCAAGCAGACGGTTCAGTTCAGCCTCACGGTGCCGTGGAACGAGTGGCAGATCAGCAGGCAGACCGGGGTGTACGTCGTCGGTGTCGTGTTCCGCGGCCAGCCGGAGGGCAAGGACCGGCTGACCGCCGGCCGGGCCCGGACGCTGATGCCGGTGATCGGCGACCAGCCGCTGACCCGCAAGGTGAACACCGCGCTCGTCGTCCCGCTGCGCCACCGGCCCACCCAGCTGGGCGGGAAGCGGTTCGCGAACGACTCGCTGGCCGAGGCGATGGCGCCGACCGGACCGCTCGGCCGACTGCTCGAGCTCGGCAAGACCCGCAAGGTCACCTGGCTGGTCGACCCCGCGATGCTCGACGAGGCACGCCAGATCAAGAACGGGTACTTCGTCAACGCCGACGGCAACCGGAACACGGACGGCACCGGTCAGGCGGTCGTGACCGCGTGGCTCAGGGAGTTCGACGCCAGCCGCGCGCGGGGCAACCAGGTCGTCCTGCTCCCGTACGGCGACCCGGACGTGGCCAGCCTGATCGACGCCGGTGAGCCGGTCAGCAAGATCGTCGGCGACGCCCGCGCCGCCAGCGAGGAGTACATCCTCGCGCCGGGTTCCACCGTGCCACCCGCCTTCACCAACGGGTTGTGGCTGGAGAACGGTTCGGCCCGGAGCCGCTACCTCGCGGCCGCCTCGACCGGCTTCCGCGGTTCGACCGACCAAGACCTCAACCTGGTCAACAGCTCGGCCTGGGTGTCCGGCGAGCGGCCTTCGTTGACGCCGTCACCGGTCTACAACGTCATCACCCCCGAAGGCCCGAAGAAGCTGGTCCGCACCGTCATCGCCAACTCGGCGCTCACCGCCGGCGGTCCGGACCCGGACACCGGCGACAGCCCGCTCCAGGTCCGGCAGCGGTTCGCGGCCGAGACTGCGCTGCTGGCCACCGGTGGCACGAGCCCTGTGTCCGTCGTCGCGCTGCCGCCGCGGGGCTGGGACGCCGACGGCCTCGCCACCGCGGCGCTGGCCGGTGACCTGGCGCTGCCGTGGATCGCGCAGACCGACGTCAACCAGATCGTCGCCGCCGCCCCGAAGACACCCCCGGCCACCACAGCGCCGAACGCGCCCCGGTCCAACCCAGCCCTCACGAGCGGCCAGCTCGACGCCGTCAAACGGCTGAACGACGCCACGCTGACCTTCCGCAACCTGCTGACCGCGCCGGAACGCATGGACGAGAACATCGAGCGCGGGCGGCTCCGCTCGGCGTCCAACGGCTGGCGCGGGTACGCCGACGAGGCGCAACAGTTCGCCGCCATCGAGACCGGCTCGGTGAACCAGCAGCTCGGCAAGGTGCGCCTGGTCAACTCGAGTGTCGACCAGGGCCTGCGCCGCGAGATCAAGGTCAACCTGGCCGGTAGCCAGGGCACGTTCCCGCTCACCATCAGCAACGAGCTGAGCGAATCGGTCCGGGTCGGCATCGTGGTCACCCCGGCGAACCGGACCGACCTGCGGATCGCCCCGCTGCAGACGCTGATCCTGCCGCCGAAGCAGAAGGCGACGTACCGGATCCGGGCCAGTGCGGAGCAGAACGGCCTGATCCGGGCGAACGCCCAGGTGATCACCGCGTCCGGCCGCCCGGTCGGCAACTCCCAGGAGCTGGTGATCGAGGCCGCGCAGTACGGCAGTGTCGGCTGGGTCCTGGTCGGTGCCGCCGTCGCGCTGCTGTTCGGTACGTCGTTCGTCCGCATCTACCGGCGGGTCCGGACCGAGCGCCGCAACCCGGCACCGTCCGGGCCGGCCACCGACCCGCTGCACCCGGAACCGATCGATCCCGGGCCCGGCGCGGCGCCGGACTCAGGTCCGGTGAACTCGGCCGAGCCGCCGGCGAACGGCGTACCGGAATCCGCCCCGGAGACTCCGGCGGACGCGTCCCTGAAAGAAGGAGTCGGTTCGAAGGATGGCTGACCGCACCCTGCGATCCGCGGCGGTGATGGCAGCCGGAACTGTGCTGTCGCGCCTGCTCGGATTCGTCCGGATCGCCCTGCTCGCGGCCGCCATCGGCACCGCACTGCGCGGCGACATCTTCACCGCCGCGAACACGATTCCGAACAGCCTGTACATCCTGCTGGCCGGCGGGGTGTTCAACACCGTGCTGGTGCCGCAGCTGGTCCGGGCGATCAAGAACCACGACGACGGCGGCCAGGACTTCACCAACCGGGTACTGACCTTCGGCTTCGTCGTACTGACCGTGGTAACAGTGGCGTGCGTGCTGCTGGCGCCGCTGATCGCCGAGCTCTACCTGCCGAAGGAGCTGCACGACCCGTCCCGGGCGTCCGAGCGCGAGTCGATGATCATGTTCGTCCGGCTCTGCCTGCCGCAGATCTTCTTCTACGGCGCGTTCGTGCTGGTCGGCCAGGTGCTGAACGCGCGGCGCCGGTTCGGCCCGATGATGTGGGCGCCGATCGCGAACAACCTCGTCGCCTGCGCGTCGATCGTGGTGTTCCTGCTGGTGTACCGGACCGGCGACAACCCGGCCACCTACAGTCACGGCGAGGAGTTGCTGCTCGGTCTCGGGCACACGGTCGGCATCGCCGTACAGCTGCTGGTGCTGCTGCCGTACCTGAAGGCCAGCGGGCACAGGTACCGGCCGAAGTTCGGCCTGCGCGGCACCGGCCTGGGCCACACCGCCAGGCTGGGCATCTGGACCGTGCTGTTCGTCGCCGTGAACCAGGTGACCCTGGTCGTGGTCACCCAGCTGGCAATCGCGGGGAGTGCGTCGAACGACCCGGGTGCGAAGGCCGGTCTGTTCGCGTACAGCACGGCGATGCTGATCATCCTGGTGCCGCACGGCATCGTCACCGTGTCGCTGGCGACCGCCGCGCTGCCGCAGATGTCGTCGCTCGCGGCCGACGGCGATGTGACCGAGGTGGCCCGGCTGTCGGCGCGCTCGACCCGGCAGGCGCTGGCGATCGTCGTACCCGCCGCGGCGGCGATGATCGCGTTCGCCTATCCGATCGTCACGGTGATCGCCGGCTACGGCTCCGGTAAGAACAACCTGACACTGATGTCGTACACGCTGGTGACGCTGGCGCTCGGCATCGTCCCGTTCACCGTGCAGTACTTCCAGCTGCGCACGTTCTACGCCTTCGAGGACACCCGTACGCCGTTCTTCCTGCAGTGCGTGATCGCGGCGACCAACATCGCGGCGGCCGTGGTCGGGGTCCGGGTGCTGCTGGACGAGGAGCACCTCCGGTTCAGCGGTGTCGTGCTCGGCGCGGCGTTCGCGCTGGCCTACCTGGTCGCCGTACTGCTGTCCCGCCCGGTCCTGCGGCGGAAGGTCCCACGGGTGCACGGCGCCGGGATCGGGCTGCCGCTGCTCGCGATGGTGATCGCCGCGGCGTTCGCGGTCGGTGCCGGCCGGGGTGCGCTGTGGTTGCTGGCCCTCGTCGTCGACTGGTCCGGCCCGCTGGGTGCCCTGCTCCAGCTCGCGGTCGCAGCCGCCGTGATGCTGCCCGTGTATGCGGGGATCGCCCGGGTACTGCGGATCCACGAGGTCAACGACGTGGTGTCGCTGGTCACATCGAAGCTCCCGGGTCGCCGCTGAACCGATCCGCTTGTGCACTCGTGCGCACCTCAGTAGCTGACGGGGGCACTAGCATGGGGGCTGCGATCGGGCCGCCGGGCTGATCGCGACCGGGTCCCCGCCGACCGGATCCGGGCGCCAGACGCAGGCCGACCAGTGCATCGAGGAGGGCGAGAGACACCGTGTCGAACCAGACCGTCAGTCCTGGCGCCCTGCTCGCCGGCCGCTACCGGATCGCCGAGCTACTCGCGGAGATCGACGGTGCGCGGGTCTGGCGGGCAGTGGACGAGGTGCTCAGCCGGGCCGTCGTCGTGGATGTCCTGCCGGTCGGCGATCCGCGGACCAACCTGCTCTTCGACGCCGCCCGGCGCGCCGCCGCGGCGGCCGACCCCCGCTTCCTCCGCGTCCTCGACTGCGACGTGTACGACGGCGTCACCTACTGCGTCCGTGAATGGGCCGGCGGCCGCCCGCTCGAGCGGATGCTCGGCAGCGGCCCGCTCACCGGTCAGCAGGCCGGCTGGCTGGCCCGCGAGGTGTCCGAGGCGCTGGAAAACCTGCACCGCACCGGTCACGCCCACGGCTCGATCAGCCCGGCGACGGTCGTGGTCACCGATGCCGGAGCCATCAAGGTCGTCGGTCTGGCCACCGAGGCGGCGCTGCGCTCGACCGGCCCGGGTTCGCCCGAGCAGGACGTCCGTGCCCTCGGACAGATCCTCTACGCCTCGCTCACCGGCCGGTGGCCCGGCCCCGCCCCGGCGTGGGGTCTGCAACCCGCTCCGGTGGAGCACGGCCGGCTGCTGAGCCCGCGGCAGGTGCGAGCCGGCGTTCCGCGGTCGCTGGACGACATCACCGACCGACTGCTCGGCAACCCGCCGCGGCACCACGCGCCGCCGATCACGAGCGCGGCCGGCCTGTCCGCCGCGCTGTCCGGTGTGGTCGGCAGCTCGCACGAGCCGCCGAGCCAGATGGACGAGACGGTCGCGATCGCCCGGCAGAACGGCAGCATCGACGACGCCACCCAGATCGTCCCGCCGACCCCGCCCGCGCTGGCCCCGACGCCTCCGGCGTACGAGTCCAACGGCCAGGAGCACGCGGCGTACCCGACCGCCGCCGAGACGCGTCCGGTCCGCCGGCAGGCGCCGCCGCCGCCGAACGGCAACGGCCACCGGCGCCGTCCCGACGAGCCGAAGCCGAAGGGTTCGTGGGGCGGCCGGATCCTGATCCTGCTCGCCGTCCTCGCCCTGCTGTCGGTGATCGCGATGGCGCAGTTCCTGCTCAAGGGCGCGATGAACAACGACCAGGGCACCGACGACGCCGGCAGCGGCGACAAGAGCGCGCCGGCGACCAGTACCACTCCGTCGGCCACCGGTGGAACGGCCAAGATCGCGGGCGCCAAGGACTTCGACCCGAAGCCGGACGGCAACGGCGAGGAGCACCCGGAGGAGGTCGGCAACACCTACGACGGCAAGGCGAGCACGACCTGGACCACGATGTCGTACAGCCGGGCGAACCTCGGCGGCCAGAAGCCGGGCGTCGGCATCATCTACGACCTCGGGGCGCCGACCACCGTCTCCAAGGTGTCGGTCGTGCTCGAGGGTGACGGAACCAGCCTCGAACTGATGGTTCCGAAGGACGACACGAGTTCGTCGCCGGCCACCCCGAGCGGCTGGACCGCGGTCGCGACGCAGGAGGACCGGCCCGAGGGCACGACGACGCTCACGCCGTCGCAGCCGACCGAGACGCGGTACGTCCTGGTCTGGCTGACCAAGCTGCCGAAGGACGGCGGCAAGTACCGGGGCGAGATCTCAGAGGTCACAATCCAGAAATGACCTCCGACCTCAGTTCCGGTCCGACCCCACCGCCCCGGTCGGACATCCCGCGGATCGGCGCGGCGGAGCCGGTTGCCCTGTCCGGAGAGCATGCTGGGCCGGTGAACTACGACCAGATGGACGACCACGAGCTGCTTCGGCTGCACGTGGCCGGCAACCCGGACACGTTCGGGGTCCTGGTCCGGCGGCACCGGGACCGGATGTGGGCGGTCGCGATCCGGACCCTGGGTGAGCCGGAGGAGGCCGCCGACGCGCTGCAGGAGGCGTTCATCTCGGCGTTCCGCCGGGCCGACTCGTTCCGCGGCGACGCCAAGGTCACCACCTGGCTGCACCGGATCGTGGTGAACGCCTGCCTGGACCGGATCCGCCGCCGCCAGGTCCGCGCCGCCGACCCGCTGCCGGAGGACGAGGACCGCGCCGCCGAGCTGGCCGGCCCGGCCGAGGACGACCCGGCCGAGGTCCGCGAGCGCCGGCTGGACGTGCTCAACGCGCTGAAGCAGATCAACTCCGACCAGCGCAGCGCCCTCGTCCTGGTCGACATGGAGGGCTACTCGATCGAGGAAGCGGCCGCCATCCTGGGCTGCGCGCCGGGTACGGTGAAGAGCCGCTGCGCCCGCGGGCGGGCCCGGCTGCTGCCGCTGCTGCGGCACTGGCAGACGACCCGGGGCGGTTCGGGCGAGTCCGACGTACCCGAAAAGACCGCCGCGGAAGCGGTGGGAACCGAATGAACGGGTACTCCGTCGAAGCGGAGTCGCAGAACTGCGACCTGCCAGTGATGCCTCGACCCGGAGTATTCCGATGACCACTCTGCGCCCGATTCTGCGACCGCTTCCGGGCGCCTCCCGTGAGGGGGCGAGTTCACGATGACCGATCCCGGTCTGCCGGCCAGTGAGCACCTCGAGCACCTGGACACGGACACGATCGCCGACCTGATCGAGAACCTGCTGCCGGCGGCCGAGGCGCATCGCGCTCGTGAACACGTGAAGGCGTGTCCCGAGTGTCAGCAGACCTACGACGCGCTCGTGCAACTGTCCGAGGACCTCGCCGACGAGGGCCGGACGGACATCCCGATGCCGGCCGACATCGCCGAGCACCTCGACCAGGTCATCGTCTCCGAGTCCGTGCTGCGCGCGTCCACCGTGGGCGTGCACTCGTTGGTCCAGATCCGCGAGGAGCCGCACCGGCACCTGCCCAAACTGCTCAGCGCCGCGGCGGCGGTTGTGGTGATCGCCGCGATCGGGGTCGGTGTGGTGATCGCCACCAAGGACCAGGCCGCCGACAGCCAGGCCGGGCTCGGCAGCCCGACCAGTCTGCCGACCGGCGTACCGTCGATGTCGGCCAGTGACGTCGGCCCGGACGCGCAGCGCTGGCTGGAGAGCACGAACGACCCGCTGCTGAACGGCTCCGCGGCCGAGATCTCCTGCGCCCGGGTCTTCGCCTCCGGCCGGCCGAACCCGCAGGTCCGGCTGGTGCAGCCGGTCAAGGTCGACGGCCGGCGAGCCACCATGATCGGGCTGCAGGGCGGCTCGGCGCGGGACATCCAGGTCTTCGTGGTCACTGGATGTAGCGAGCCTGGTGGGGTTGCGAGCCCGTTCTACGACACAACGGTGACACTGCGCAATCGTTGAGGCGCCTCCGGACTGTCCCGGCCCGGCGGTGGGTACGGTAATTGACACATCCCCACACCACCGCCCCGGTCAGGGGGGAATGGTCGGCCTCTAGGATCCGTTGAGTACGACGTACCAGTCTCGACGACACGAGGAACGCCTGCATGAGCGACTCCGCAGTCCGCAACGTCATCATCGTCGGCTCAGGTCCGGCCGGTTACACCGCCGCCGTGTACGCCGCGCGTGCCCGGCTCGAGCCGCTCGTGTTCGAGGGCTCCGTCACCGCGGGTGGCGCGCTGATGAACACCACCGAGGTGGAGAACTTCCCCGGTTTCTCCGAGGGCATCATGGGCCCGGCGCTGATGGACGAGATGCGCACCCAGGCCGAGCGCTTCGGCGCCGAACTGGTGGCGGACGACATCGTGGCGATGGACCTGACCGGTGAGATCAAGGCGGTCACCGACTCGGCCGGCACCGTGCACCGGGCCAAGACCGTGATCCTGGCGATGGGCTCCGGGTACCGCAAGCTCGGACTGCCTGACGAGGATCGGCTGTCCGGCCATGGCGTGTCCTGGTGTGCCACCTGCGACGGCTTCTTCTTCCGGGAGCAGGAGATCGCGGTGGTCGGCGGTGGCGACTCGGCCGTCGAGGAGGCCACCTTCCTGACCCGGTTCGCCAAGAAGGTCACCCTGGTGCACCGGCGCGACGAGTTGCGCGCCTCCAAGATCATGGCCGACCGGGCGTTCGCCAACGACAAGATCGAGTTCGCCTGGAACTCCGAGGTCGCCGCGATCCACGGTGACGACAAGCTGACCGGCATCACCCTGCGGGACACCGTGACCGGTGAGACCCGGGAGCTGCCGGTGACGGGCCTGTTCATCGCGATCGGCCACGACCCGCGGTCGGAGCTGGTGAAGGGCCAGGTGCGGCTGGACGAGGAGGGCTACGTCCTGACCCGCGAGGGCAGCACCGAGACCAACCTGCCCGGCGTGTTCGCGGCCGGCGACCTGGTGGACCACACCTACCGGCAGGCGATCACCGCCGCCGGCACCGGCTGTGCGGCCGCCCTGGACGCCGAGCGCTTCCTGGCCACCCTCGAGCACGAGGCCACCGCTGCCGCCCGTGAGACCACGATCGTCACCGAGCCTGTCACCGTCTGAACCTGACAACCACTGAAGGAGTTACGCCCGTGGGCGAGAAGATGAAGGCCGTCACCGACGCCGAGTTCGAGCAGACCGTGCTGAAGAGCGACAAGCCGGTGCTGGTGGACTTCTGGGCCGAGTGGTGCGGTCCGTGCCGCCAGGTTTCCCCCATCCTGGAGGAGCTGAACCAGGACCACGGCGACAAGATCACCTTCCTGAAGATGAACGTCGACGAGAACCCGGTCACCCCGAGCAACTACCGCGTCACCGGTATCCCTACGATCAACGTCTACGTGAACGGTGAGCTGGCCAAGTCCATCGTCGGCGCCAAGCCGAAGGCGGCGCTGCTGAGGGAACTGGCCGACTTCACGTCCTGACCGATCGACCAGGACATCCCGTCCGCCACGGCAAGGAGCACTGATGGAAGGCCCCCACGGCGTGTACCGGATCGGCGACAGCGGTGAGGCGGTCGCCGAGATCATCGGCAAGCTCCAGCGGCTCGGACTGCTGGAGGGCGGCCACGACGTCTACGACGAAGCGACCGCGCACGCCGTCCGGGGCTTCCAGCAGCAACGCGGCCTGATGATCGACGGGATCGTCGGCCCGCAGACGTACCGGGCGATCGACGACGCGCGCTGGCGGCTGGGCGACCGGCTGCTGACGTACGTTCCGTCGCATCCGCTGACCGGTGACGACGTCCTCGCGCTGCAGGCGAAACTGCAGGAGCTCGGCTTCGCGGTGGCCCGGATCGACGGCATCTTCGGTCCGGACACCCAGCGGGCGGTGACCGAGTTCCAGCGCAACATGGGACTGCCGGCCGACGGCACGTGCGGCCCGTCGACGTTCAAGGCGCTGCAGCGGATCAAGCCGATGGCGACCGGCGGACGGCCGGATGCCCTGCGCGCCTCCGAGGCGGTGCGGGCCGCCGGCCCGCGGCTGTCCGGGAAGACCGTGGTCATCGACCCGGGCCACGGCGGTTTCGACTACGGCTGGGAGGGTTTCGGGCTGCGTGAGTCCGACGTCGCGTACGACCTGGCCTCCCGGATCGAGGGCCGCCTGGGGGCGACCGGCGTACGGGCGTATCTGTCCCGTGGGCGTGACCAGGGGCCGGACGAGCTGGCGCGGGCCGCGTTCGCGAACGAGACGGACGCCAACCTGTGTGTGTCGCTGCACACCGACGGGTCGATGAACCCGGAGGCGCAGGGCGTCGCGACGTACTACTACGGCAATGATCTGCACGGAGCCTCGTCCAGCGTCGGAGAGCAGTTCGCCGGCCTGGTCCAGCGCGAGATCGTGGCGCGGACCGACCTGCTGAACTGCCGGACCCACGCCAAGACCTGGGACCTGCTGCGGCGCACCAAGATGCCGGCGGTCCGGCTGGAGATCGGGTACATCACCAACCCGCACGACTCGGCCCGGCTCGCCGACCCTGCCTTCCGCGACGTGGTCGCCGAGGCGATCGTGGTCGCGATCCAGCGGGTCTACCTGCCGCCGGAGCAGGACGCCGCGACCGGCATGCTCCGCTTCGGCCAACTGACCGTCTGAGACCGCGCGACGCGGGCCCAGGCAGGTGTCCAGCCTCGCCAGGGCCCGCGTCCGTTCGGGGTCAGTCCTTCTCGAGCTCGACTCGCGGCAGCACTCGTTCGAGGCCGCGCGGCAGCCACCACGCCCGGTCTCCGAACAGCCGCATGATCGCGGGCACGATGACGCACCGGATCAGGACGGCGTCCAGCAGTACGGCGGTCGCCAGGCCGAGACCGAACTGCTTCAGCATCCGGTCCGGGCTGAGCAGGAACGCGCCGAACACCACGATCATGATCGCGGCCGCCGCGGTGATCACGCTGCCGGTGTTCGCCAGGCCTTCCCGAACGGCTTCCTTCGCATCCCTGGTACGACGCCATTCCTCGTGCATCCGGGAGACCAGGAACACCTCGTAGTCCATCGACAGGCCGAAGACGATCGCGAAGATCATCACCGGGACGAATGCCTCGATCGGGCCCGGCTGGGCACCGAACCAGCCCTGCTGGAAGACCAGTGTGATGGCACCGAGGGACGCCCCGATGCTGAGCAGGTTGAGTACCGCTGCCTTGAGCGGGATCAGGATCGACCGGAACACCGCCATCAGCAGCAGCGCCGACAACCCGACGACGACCAGGACGAAGATCGGCAGTCGCTTGCTCACCGCGGACGCGAAGTCGTCGGCCGCGGCCGTCGCACCACCGACGAGGTAGTTGGCCCTGGTCTGCGACTCGAGGGCCGGCAACGTGTCGTCGCGCAGCCGCTCCACGAGTTCACTGGTCGCCGCGTCCTGCGGCGCCGACTTGGGGAACGCCAGCACAGTGGCGATCTTCCCGTCGGGCGTCTGCTGCGGTGGAGTGACCGCCGCGATGTTCGGATCCCGCTGCAGGGCCTGTCCGAGCGCCTGCGCGGCAGCCTGGTCCCCTTCGGACACGACCACCAGCGGACCGTTGAAGCCGGGCCCGAATCCTTGGGCCAGCAGGTCGTACGCCTTGCGGCTGGTCTTCGCCGGGTCGTCCGTCCCGGCGTCCGCGAACCCGAGCCGCATGTCCAACGCAGGCAAGGACAGCGCGATCAGCGCGACCACTCCGAGCACCAGCGGCACCCACGGTCCGCGCTGCACCACGGCGGCCAGCTTCCGCCAGCCGTCGCCGTGGGTACGGCGCTTCTTCGCGGCGTGCTTGCGGACACTCTTCTCGATCCGCTTGCCGAAAAGGGTCAGCAGAGCGGGCAGCAAGCTCACCGCGGCCAGCATCGTCATCAGCACGGTCAGGGTGACACCGAGGGCGACACCTTGGAGTGCACCGAGTCCGAGCGCGAGCAGACCGAGCAGCGCGATCACCACGGTGCAGCCCGCGAACATCACCGAGCGGCCCGCGGTGTCGAGGGCAACCATCGACGCGGTCGCCCGGTCGGTGCCGTCCTTCAGCAACTCGTGGCGGTAGCGGGAGAAGATCAGCAACGCGTAGTCGATGCCGACACCGAGACCGACCAGCATCATCACCGGCGCGGTGTAGTCGGGCACCGTGAACACGTGCGAGCCGAGTACCAGCAGGCCGAGCGTCGCGCCGACGGCGAACACCGCGGTCAGCAGCGGAAGAGTTGCCGCTAGCAACGATCCGAACAGGAACACCAGGATCACCAGGGCGGCCAGCATTCCGGCGCCTTCGGCCGCCCCGCCCTCGCTTTCGGCCGCCGCCCGGGCCAGCTCACCGCCGACCTCGACCTGCAGTCCGGTTCCGGCGAACTCCTGCGACCGGTCGATGATCGTCCGGACGTCCTCCACCGGCATGTCCTCGGTCGAGGCGTCCAGTTCGACGGTCGAGTACGCCGTACGCCCCTCCTGGGAGAGTGATCCGGGCGCGGTGAACGGGTCGGCCACCGACGCCACGTGCGGGAGGTCGCCCACCGCGGTCAGCATCGAGGCGATCCGCTGCTTCTGCGGCTGCAGACCGCCCTCGGCGTGCACGACGATCTGCAGGGACGCGGTGTCGCCCTGCGGCTGGTGCTCGCGGAAGATGTCGGTCACCCGCTGGGAGTCGGTCCCCGGCAATGAGTTGTCGTTGCGGTAGTTGTCGCCGATGACGGACGAGGCCGCGGTGACGCCGGCGAGAGCGACCACCCAGAGCACCACCGCCAGGACCGCGTGCCGCATCGACCAGCCGGACACCCGGTGCAGCAGCCCGGGACGTCCACCGTCCTTCCCGGGTGGTCGTCGTACTGGAGTGTCCACGGTCATGGCTTGCGCCTCCCTTGATAAGTAGGTTAGCTACATGTTGCCTCTCGACATTAACAGACATATGAGTAGACTGGCTACATGAAGGCGGATGCGCTGCGAGGACACCTCGACCCGATGATCCTGGCCGTCGTCGAGGACGAGCCGCTGCACGGCTACGCGATCATGGAAGCGTTGCTGGAGCGCAGCGGTGGCGAACTGGATCTCCCGACCGGGACGCTGTACCCGGCCCTGCGACGGCTCGAGCGAGCCGGGTACCTGGCCAGTGAGTGGAGCACGGTGGGCGGGCGGAAGCGCCGGACCTATCAGCTCACCAGCGCGGGCCGGAAAATGCTTGCCTCAGGCAAGCAGGAGTGGCTGAGCTTCCGTGCCGTGGTGGAAGGGGTGCTACGCCCGGGCCAGGCGTAGGCAGCGGCCGGCCTGCAGGCCGACGACGAGCAGCGGCAGTACGACGAAACCGCTGACGACCGCGTAGTCGAGCAGAGCGGCCGAGTGTGTGCTGGTCGTGGCCATCGCGACCCCGATCGCGCTGATCACCACCGAGGTCGCGATCGCGAACAGTGCGGTCGCCCGGCTCACGTGGTCCCGGACGAGCGGGTACCGCATGCCGACGCCGGCAGCGATCACGGCCAGGACCGCACCGGCGATCGTCACCATGCCGACGTTCCGGACCAGGACCTGGAGGAAGTCGTTCAGCGGGCTCTCCCGGACCGGGTCCTGATTCCAGCTCCAGACACCTTCCCGCCACACCAGCGGCTGCGCGATCAGCACCAGGAACAGCAGCATCGCGGTCCGCCGGCTCTGGCTGACCGCCAGTTCGGCGCGGTAGCCCGGCACGATCTCGTCGAGTTCGCCGAAGTCGGCGACTGCCTCGCGTTCGGCAGTGTTCCGGTCGAGACCGTCCGCCTCCAAGGCCTCGGTGGCGTCGACCAGGTGGTCCCGCGCCTCGGCCAGCAGATCGGCCTTACGCCGGCGCGGACCGGGCAGGGCGCGACCCAGGTCGGTCAGGTACGCGTCGACCGGCGTCAGGGTGCTTACACGGCTGGACACGACTACCAGTATGGAGACCGCCCACTCCGATCACGTCCGGGGTCCCACTGAGTCACCCCTGACATCGGCCTGAGCGGCCGCCCGGCGACGCCTGCGGCGCAGGACGAAGAAGCCGACGTACGAGATGATCAGCAGCGCGAAGCCGACCTTCTCCGCGGTCGGGGTCGCGCCTTCGGGCCAGATCCGGCCGTCCAGGTAGTGATTGATGAAGCCGGCCCCGTAGACGGACTCGCCGCCCAGGCGGCGGAAGTACTTCTCCACGCCGGTGAACGGGCAGTCGTAGTCGATGACGACGATAGCCAGGCTCCAGAGTCCGACCGCCAGATGCGCCCAGATCACCTTCGGCCACTTCCAGGCCAGGAACCCGCCCAGTACGAAGAACAGCAGGAAGGCGCCGTGCAACACCACCATCACGTCGCCGAGGAAGCGCCAGGCCATGGTCGTCAGCCTGCCGGGGTGCGGGTCAGGGCGTCCCGGACCGTCACCGGCGCGGGTGGCGTGGGCTCGGGGCGGATGGCGCCCATCAGCCGCTCCACCGCCGCCTCCATCTCACTGCGCCAGGTGACCGCGGACCGCAGGTCCAGCCGCAGCCGCGGATTGCGCGGGTGGTCTCGGACCACGCCGAACCCGACCGCGCGGAGGAACTCGGTCGGCCAGACACAGCCCGGTCCGTCCCAGCGCGAGTCGCCGAACGCCTCCACGGCCCGGAACCCCCGCTTCAGCACGTCCTTGGCGACCGCCTGGACGAGGATCTTGCCCAGCCCGAGCCCCAGGTACCGCGGCAGGATCCGCCCGGTCGCCAGTACGACGGCATCCGGGCTGACCGGCGCGGTGGGGAAGGCTTGTATCCGCGGCAAGTACGCTGCGGGCGCGTACACCGCGAACCCGGCCGGCTCGTCGTCGACGTACAGGACGACGCCGGCACTGCCCCAGTCGAGCAGCACCTGGGAAAGCCACGCTTCCTTCTCCAAGGCGGTGTCCCCGGTGCGGCCGGCCTGCCTGGCCGCGACCGGGTCGAGCTCCCAGAAGACGCAGTGACGGCACGGCACCGGGAGCTCGTCGAGGTTGGCGAGCGTGAGCGGTTCGAGCCGTCGAGCCATCAGCGTGCTCTGTCCCTGCCTTGGCGGGTACGGACTGTGGTCTTCGTCACGGTGAGTGTCGTCCTGCGGGTCGTCGGGAGGCTCATCGTGCCGCCGGTGCCGCGGCTGCCGGTGCCGGCCGCCGCGCGTCCGGGGTCTCCGCCGCCTCCGGGGCGACGTACCGCTGTTGCACCTTCGCGGCCGGTTGCCGCCGGAACAGCTCGCCGGCGAACCCGGCCAGCACACCCAGCAGCAGTCCGCCGAGCGTCCATCCGGCTGCCTTGCCCACGCTCATCCGATCCTGCCTTCCGCGTCCACCTCTCAGGCCACACCCTGCCGCCCGGCCGTCTCAGCAGCCAGATCACGGCATGGTCGAACCTGCCCCTATAAGGCATGGTAGTGAGAGGTAGCGCCGATCCACAGCCCAGGCACACCTGGGTCGGTCGGCGTAGCCTGGTGACTTCCCCCTCGATCACCGTTGGAGTGGCTTCGTGAGTGCTGACCTGCCCGATGTCCGGCAGACCCGTCTCGACAACTACGTCGACCGGTACGCAGCCCGGACCAAGGGCATGACGGCATCCGAGATCCGCGCCCTGTTCGCGGTCGCCAGCCGCCCCGAGGTGGTCTCGCTGGCCGGCGGCATGCCGAACATCGGCGGCCTGCCGCTGGACGTGGTCGGCAGCGCGGTCCGCGACCTGGTCATCGACAGCGGCTCCACCGCGATGCAGTACGGCTCCGGCCAGGGCGATCCGGTACTGCGGGAGCAGATCTGTGACGTGATGCGGCTGGAGGGGATCGACGCCCACCCGGACGACGTCGTGGTCACCGTCGGCAGCCAGCAGGCGGTCGACTTGGTCACCCGGGTGTTCTGCGATCCCGGCGACGTGGTGATCTGTGAGGCGCCGTCGTACGTCGGTGCACTCGGCGTCTTCCGCGCGTACCAGTGCGAGGTCGTCCACGTCGCGATGGACGACAACGGCGTCGTACCGGAGGCGCTCGAGCAGGCGATCGCGTCGGTCCGGGCGGCCGGCAAGCGGATCAAGTTCTTCTACACGATCCCGAACTTCCACAACCCGGCCGGTGTCTCGCTGTCCGCGGAGCGGCGCCGCCGGGTGCTGGAGATCTGCCAGCGGGCCGAGCTTCTCGTCCTCGAGGACAACCCGTACGGGCTGCTCGGGTTCGACGGCGACCCGTACCGCGCGTTGCGCGCCGACGACCGCGAGGGCGTGATCTACCTCGGCTCGTTCTCGAAGACGTTCGCTCCAGGGTTCCGGGTCGGCTGGGCGGTCGCGCCGCACGCCGTACGGGAGAAGCTCGTGCTGGCACAGGAATCGGCGACCTTGTGTCCGCCGGTGTTCAGCCAGCTGGCGATCTCGTCGTACCTGAGCCGGCATGACTGGCTCGGGCAGGTGAAGCAGTTCCGGGAGATGTACCGGGAGCGCCGCGACGCGATGCTGTCGGCGCTGGCCGAGAAGATGCCTGCGGCAACGACCTGGACCAGGCCGGGCGGTGGGTTCTACGTCTGGCTCACCCTGCCGGACGGGTTGGACGCCAAGGCGATGCTGCCGCGCGCGGTGACCGCACGGGTGGCGTACGTCCCCGGGACCGCCTTCTTCTCCGACGGATTCGGCTCCCAGTGCATGCGGCTGTCGTACTGTCATCCGACGCCGTCGCGGATCGTCGAAGGTGTCGGCCGGCTGGCCGCGGTGGTCAACGAGGAGCTCGAGTTGCGGCAGACGTTCGGGCCGCTGACACCGGGTCCGGGACGCGACTACGACGCTCCGGGACCGGAGCTGAGCTGAGGGTCCCGCGCAAAGTTTGCGCAATGGATCCACGGGCGGCCGGAGGTCCGGGAGCGCGGTAGCGGTACCGTTCCAATGGGCCTCGGGACCGGCGACCGTGCCGGAGTCGCCCACGAGTGATCGGGATATGTGTGATGAGTGATCTTGGTCGAGTGCTGGTACTGGCCGGCGGACTGTCCCACGAGCGGGACGTCTCGCTCCGGTCCGGCCGGCGGGTCGCCGACGCCCTGCGCAGCGTCGGTGTGGAAGTCGAGCAGCGCGACGTCGACGCCACCCTCGTCGAACGGCTCCGCGACGACCCGCCGGACGCGGTCTTCCCCGTCCTGCACGGCGTCACCGGCGAGGACGGCGCCCTCCGCCAGGTCCTCGACCTGTACGGCGTTCCGTACGTCGGCGCGGCCGCGGAGGCCTGCCGGACGGCCTTCGACAAGCCGGTCGCGGCCACCATGGTCTCCGCTGCCGGGCTGCGGACTCCCCCGTCGGTGGTGCTCGGGCACGACACGTTCCGAGAGCTCGGCGCGACGGCTCTGATGGAGGCAGTCGTCCGTCAGGTCGGCCTGCCACTGGTGGTGAAGCCCGCTCGCGGCGGTTCGGCGCTGGGTGCGTCGATCGTGCGGTCCGTGGAGGAACTGCCGACGGCGATGGTGAACTGCTACGCGTACGGGCCGGTCGCGCTGATCGAGAAGTACATCGACGGGACCGAGGTCGCGGTGACGGTTGTCGACACCGGCGACGGGCCGCGGGCCTTGCCGGCGGTGGAGATCCGGCCGGATTCGGGGTTCTACGACTACGAGGCGCGCTACACGGCCGGCGCCACGCAGTTCGTCGTACCAGCACGTCTTGATGCCGCTGTCGCATCGGCCTGCGCTGAGGCGGCCGTGACGGCGCACCAGGCGCTCGGGCTACGGGACCTGTCGCGGTCGGACCTGGTCGTCGACGCGTCCGGAGTTCCGTGGTTCCTCGAGGTCAACGTGGCGCCGGGGATGACGGAGACGTCACTGGTGCCGCTGGCCGCGGAAGCCGCCGGGATCGAACTGGGTGTGCTGTGCCGCGACCTGCTGGCTGCCGCCGCGGCACGTTGAGGTCCTGATGCCCGAGCGGTCCTTCTGGCGGACGGTGCTGACGCCGCGGTGGTTCGGGCTGCTCCTGCTGGCCTTGGCCATCGCCACCGTCATGTCCGTGATGGGCGTGTGGCAGCTGGACGTTTACCAGTCGAAGACCGCCGCCGCGACCGCCAAACGGGCCGAGGCACCGCCGGTACCTTTGCAGTCGCTCTTCTCCATCGACGAGGGCCTCCCGGCGAAGGCCGTCGGCCGCCGCGTCACCGTCACCGGCACCTGGGGCCCACCCGCCGACCAACTCTTCATCACCGACCGCCGCCACGGCCCCACCACCGGCCTCTGGGTCGTCACCCCCGTAATCCTGACCCCCACAACCCCCGGCTCGCCGGGCACGAGTTCGGCTGACGCGGGTGCGGTGATGGTGGTGCGCGGCTGGGTCTCGTCCGTCTCCGACCCGGCCGCCCGCGCCCCCTCCGGCCCCGTGCAGCTGACCGGAGCCATCGCCGCCTCGGAAGCCCAGGACTCCTCCGGCGACGCGGTCAACGGCCGCGTCCTGCAGTCGCTGCGCATCCCGACGATCGTCGACATGGTCGACTACCGGATCTACGACGCGTTCGTCGTACAGGCCTCCATCGACTCTGGTACGACGCCCCGCCCCGCGCCGGCCGTCGTACCCCCACCCGCTCCCCCGACCGACCACGCCGGCCTCCGGAACGTCGCCTACGCCTTCCAGTGGTGGGTCTTCGCCGCCTTCACCCTCTGGATGTGGACCCGCATGGTCCAAGACGCTCGCCGCCCCAACCCCGACGGCGACCCCGAACCCCCCGCCTCAGCCCCGGATCCCGCCGACCCCTCGTCCCCGACCACCGCGGTGGATCCCACCGATCCGTGGGGCAACCAGGACGAGGAGCGTGTGAAGTCAAGCGGTACCGTTTCAACGTGACTTCACCAGCCGACCCCGCCACCTCCGCCACGCCCAAGAAGCCGCTCACCCCGGCCGTCCGCGGCGCCCTGACGCGCTACCGCGTGATCGCGTACATCGTCGGCGTGATGCTCCTGCTCCTGCTCTTCGTGGCCATGCCACTGAAGTACTTCGCCGACGACCCCAGCGCGATGGACATCATCGGCCCGATGCACGGCTTCCTCTACATGGTCTACCTACTGGCCACCTTCGACCTGTTCCGCCGCGTCCGCTGGTCCTTCGCCCGCCTGATCCTCATCGCCCTCGCCGGCACCATCCCCTTCCTCTCCTTCTACGCCGAACGCAAAACCACCCAAGAACTCACCCACCCCTAACCCACCACCCACCCCCGCTCCAACAGGCGCTCGCTCACGCGTCCGGTAGGCACCAGACCCCCTCCGGCAATTTCCCCACGCCGAGCCACCGGCATCGACACCTCCGAGATCCGCACGTCCGCGATAACCGCCGACTCTCGGCACGCCGGCACTTCAGCACTCCGGCACCCCGAGCGGTCCCGCCGAGCTTCGCCGCAATCCGGCACACCCGCGCAGTCCGCAGCCGCGCCCCTCTCATGCGCCACCTTCTTCAGCCGTTCGGCGCCCCGCCCTCCCCACCGGCGACCTGGCGCGTCGCGCCCTCAGAAGCACCACTCCGCCAGTCCTTAGGCCCGAACCCTCGAACTCCCGCCCCGATGTTTCACATGAAACATCCACCGCAAGTCCGTTAATAGATTTGTCGACAAATCCCGCCGACTGCTCCCCGGCCCGCAGCTCGACTCCCAACCCGGCCACCTCAAAAACCCCGAAATTCCTCCCTGAGCGCGATTCTGAGCAACCCGCAACCTCGCCATCCCGCAGAACCGCCCCGGAAGACGCCCACAATCCCTCTGACTGACGCATTCCACGCTCAGCCACCACTGACACAACCGACGACCCACGCTGGTGGTCCGCCAACCCCCGAACCGCCCCGCACTACTTCGCCGACCGCGTCACGCCCCCTCCGCCCCGGCTCAGAATCACACCCCCAGAGGAATCCGGCGCCCCCACCCGCGAACCGTCACTCCTGCGCATACTCCACAACCCACAGCCCAGCGCCAACGCCGACTCCGCACCCGATCGCCGTACACCTCGCCTGGCCCAAACCCCAGACAGACTGCCTCAACTCCCACCGCCCCGCCCAGTCACCGAGACAAAGCTGCTGGCCCCACCCACCAGTCTGAACCTCCCGCCGCGGCACGACTGACTTGTAAGCCCCGAGCCAAGCAAGCCGCCCCCGACCCACGAAGTCGTGTGCGAAGGCCGCTCGCGGACCCTCCTCGCCTGGTCCTCCCTGCTGCGACCTGGTCCGCTCGGCGCGGCTCGCCGTCCCCAGGCGGGCGTGCCCGTTCTCCCGCTTCCCATTCGGCGTGTCCCCGGACTGACGTGTCTCCGGTTCCCCGCCCGCCCCGGACAGCGGTCCCCGGCTGCGCCCGTCGTCGGATCGCGCCATTCCTCGGGTCCCGCTCGTCCTACGATCCGAGCGTCATCGGACTCCGCTCGTACGATCCCAGGGCTCCGCTCCCGTACTTGGGCGAGGTCCGGCGGGCCCAGGCCTCGCAGGTTCTCGGGCACTCGGACGTCACTCAGTTCGGCCGGCACGCCGCCCCCCGCGCAGGGTTCCTTCCTGCGTTCCACGCTCCTGCGTATCACCCGGCTCGTCCCGTGGGCATGCGCCGCCTCCAGCCCCTCTCCCGTTCAGGGGCCCGCGTGCTCCCGGCCAGTACGTCATCGTCGCGGCGTCCTGGTTCCGCGTTCCCGGGCCATGACTCGTGGCTGGACGCTGGCTCGTCGTGCGCCATTCGTCGTACGGCGCCGGCACACGACTCCGGCATCGCTCGTTCCGGGACACTGCGGAGCCTGGTCCCTCGATTCGCCACGCTCCCGCGTCCTATCCGGCGCGTCCCTGGCCTGGACAGCCCCGGACCCGCCCATCTCCGACTAGCCCTTCCTGGATCCCGCCCATCCCCGTCCCGGTGCTCGCCCGGTTCCGGTCCACCCTCGTCCGCAGGTCCCGGGCCGTCACCTCGTTCCCGGGCCTCCCGCGGTCCCCCAGGCTCGCCGGCTCGTCAGCCCCCGGGGATCCGCGCAGAGCGTTCTCGCGCGTTCGCCCCGCGCTCCGGCGTCTCCATCCCGCGCGTCCCAACCCTGGGCCATCGCCGGGTCCCGCTCTTCCGGCCTCGCGCTATCCCAGTCCCCCGCGCGTCCCACGCTCGCAGTCGTGCGCCTCGCCGTACCGGGAAGTCCGCGCAGCGCACGTTCCGTTTACCCACGCTCCCGCGTCCCATCCGGTTGACCGCCAACCGGGCGTACGGGCCGGTCCTTAACCCTCGCCCGTCCAGAGCCCTCGCCCGGCGAGAGCCCCGCCGGGTGCCGCGTCTCGCGCGTCGGGACGTCCGCGTGTCTGGGGTCGGCGCGTGCAGCTCTTGGGCGGGCTCGGGCGGTGGGACTCGGCGTAGCGAGCGGCCCCGAACTGTGCGTGGGGGCTGGTCATGCGGACCGCGTGAAATCGCCTGCTGGCCAGCGAGATGCGCCGTCGGTTCAGCTAGTGCCGCGGGCAGATAGCGATGCTGAAGAGCAGCTACGGCGCCGGGTGAGGTGGTGGACGGCGATCCCGAAGAACTAGGGCTGCGTGCTGGTGCGTCAACTGCGGACGCCAGGGGGTGTCGTGGAGCCGGTTCAGCAGATCATGGCGAGCTGTCGGGGTGGGGAGTCGACCCGCGCGACGGTGGGTTGGGCACCGTGAATCCGGTGGGCCAACCCGACGTCTGGGTGGCCCACCCCTCAGATGGGGTGCGACGGTGTGCGGCTCCCCGGGGGTTGCGATCCCGACCGCTGCTGATGGGCGCTAGGTGGTGGGTTTGTTGGGGTCCATCAGGGCGACGATTCGTTCTAGGTCGTCGAGTGAGGCGAACTCGACGGTGATTTTGCCCTTCGTTTTGCCGAGGTCGACCTTTACTCGGGTTTCGAAGCGGTCGGAGAGGCGGTCGGCCAGGTCGACGAGGCGTGGGGCGACCGGCTTGTTGCGGCGGCGTTGGGTCGGGGCCGGGTCGTCGGAGTTCATGTCGCCGAGGGCGACGATCTCCTCGACGGTGCGGACCGAGAGGCCTTCGGCGACGATGCGCTGGGCGAGGCGTTCGATCGCGTCGCCGCTCGGCAGGCCGAGGAGTGCGCGGGCGTGGCCCGCGGACAGAACACCGGCGGCGACGCGGCGCTGGACCGAGGCCGGGAGCTTCAGGAGCCGAAGCGTGTTGGAGATCTGCGGGCGGGATCGGCCGATGCGGCTCGCGAGGACTTCCTGCGTGCAGCCGAAGTCATCGAGCATCTGCTGGTATGCCGCCGCCTCTTCGAGCGGGTTCAGCTGACTGCGGTGCAGGTTCTCCAGCAGCGCGTCCCGGAGCATCACGTCGTCCGAGGTGTCGCGAACGATCGCCGGGATCGTGGTCAGCCCGGCCTGCTGGGTCGCGCGCCAACGACGCTCGCCCATGACGAGCTCGTATCTGTCCTGCTCCAGGCGGCGTACGACGATCGGCTGCAGCAGACCGATCTCCTTCACCGAGTGGACCAGCTCCTCCATCGCCTCCTCGTCGAAGACGGTGCGCGGCTGCTTCGGGTTCGGGGTGATCTTGTCGACCTCGATCTCCGCGAACGACGCCCCCGGTACGGCGGCGAGCTCCGGCTCGGGCTCGGCCTTGGGAGCGGGCGGTGCACCCGGAATCGAAGTGGACTTGCTGCCGAGCGTCGTACTGCTACCGGGAGCGGGCGAGCTGGGAATCAGCGCACCAAGTCCACGTCCGAGTCGGGTGTTCATCGCGCTCCTCGAGTTCGACAACCTGCTGACGTTCGTCAAGTACTACGGGCCGGCCGCTGTGCTGTTTCACGTGAAACGCCGCCGACCAACACGGCAGCCAAAAGCTGCCTGAGCAACGGTAACTGGTCCACCTCACCGCTTCCCGCATGCCTCCCCTGTCCGACTCGAGAACTTCGTTTTACCTGGAATCGCAGCCCAGGCGCCTCCAGCCGACGGGCATTCCCCGACAGTCGTTTCACGTGAAACGGACGGCGAGGCGACGTACTGGCGCCCAACGTCCAGGCACGGCAACAGCTACGCCCAGCCATGGTCGACGTGCCGGGCAACGCGGCAAGCGAGATCTTGCGGTTGGAGGGGCTGACCTGTCACGAGTACGAGCGGTATGAGTCGCTACTGCGAGGAGCATGCCGGTGCGGGTCGTAGCGCGCGGAGCAGCCACCTCCGCGTACAGATGTGCCTGGGCGAGCCAGGCGGTGCGGGGTCACCAACTCGATAGGTCGACAAATCACTCGGGGGCGGTGGTCGATGAGAGGCGCTTGCCTCGGCGGCTCCGAGACGCCGGTCTGTGTGCTCGGAGGACCTGTGTCGCAGCGGGGGCTGGCTCGCCCGCCGGCCTGATGACGGCTCCTGTCCCGAACCCGCACCCCTGCCCCGGTCTGTCGAAGGTGTGCGGCAGAGTTCACGGTCGGCCAGTGGCTGCGGGCGGCTGGCGTCCGGACGAGGCCAGCCAAGTGGGGCAGGCCGCCGTGTCGCTCTCGCGTCGTATGTCGGTATGAGATCCGGCGAATCACTCCCCCCGTTTCACGTGGAACGGAGCTCAGGCCCGACGACTCCTGCAGCCTCGCCCGGGAGGTGGCCGCTCGCGGAAGCGCGCCGCGGCCGACTCGGGCTGCCCAGCCCAGCACGACGCCGTCGGAGGCGCGCGCAGGGGTGTGCCCCTGTCGCACCGCGGCCTGGGAGGGCGCCAACTGGGGGACCGCATTGAAGGAGCACGGGGGGAGGGAGGGAGGGCGCCGGGCAGTGACGCCAGGCCGCCGTCACAGGTCGGGGCGTCAGCAAGGGAGGGCGGGAGGATGGAAGGGAGGAGGGAAGGCGGAAGGGGAGGCGGAGAGGCGGAGAGGGAAGGCGGGGAGGGATGGCGAGCCGGAGGGTGGACGGGAGAAGGGAGGGAGAAGGAGAGGGGGTCAACTCCGCTGCAGCTCGGGCAAAACCCCGTTCGTCACCACGAGCGACACACGGGGACGCTCGTCATGTCGGGCTCGAGGCAGCGCGTTCACCGCGCAGGGCCTCGACGAAGACACGGAACCGGTGGTGGGGCGCGCCGACGTCGCCAGCCTCCATGCCGTGCCCGATTCCTTGGCCCATGCCCTCCCGATTTCGTTTCACGTGAAACGGTGCTGGGCTGGCTAATGGACCGGGGGTTCGCCAGGGGGCCAGATGTTCGGGCTGATGCCGGTTTGCTCGGTCGGACAGATAGCCCCCAAGGCGCGCAGGGATCGTAGGGCCGATCAGTCGGCCGGATCGAGGCGCCATCGCGCGCTGTCGCAAGACATCTCGATGGACCGCCCGACCTAGGGGCCCCGCCCTCGACCTGGTCAGTCCCTGGCGGCTGTGGGTGGTCGGCCCGGTGCCGGCGAGGTTTCACGTGGAACGGGAGTGCTGGTGCGGGTTGGGAGAGGTAGGCGGCCGGGCGGGCCGTGGGTGCCTCGTGGAGCCGCTGGCGACGAGGCGGATCGGTGCGGCACGGGAGACGGCTTACGGATACGGACGGAGCCTGCTGGCCGCCCGGGCATTTCGGCCAGAACGTCGCTGGTGTGTCGCTGGGTTGGAAAGCAGTGCGCCGGCCGAGGGGCTCGGCCGGCGCACTGAAGAAGGTGGTGTGGCGGGGTGGGTTAGGGGTTGTTGCGCATGGCTATTTCTCGGGACGCCTCTAGGTAGGAGAGGGCACCGGCTGAGGCGGGGTCGTAGGCGAGGACGGTTTGGCCGTGGCTGGGGGCTTCGGAGATTCGGACCGAGCGGGGGACGGCCGTGCGGAGTACGGCGTCGCGGAAGTGGCCGCGGACTTCTGCGGCGACCTCGCCGGCGAGCTTGGTGCGGGCGTCGTACATGGTGAGGAGGATCGTGGAGACGTCGAGGCTGGGGTTCAGGTGCGACTTCACCATGTCGATGTGGCGGAGGAGCTGCGACAGACCCTCCAGGGCGTAGTACTCACTCTGGATCGGGACCAGCACCTCGCGGGCCGCGGTCAGTGCGTTCACCGTGAGGAGGCCAAGGGACGGCGGGCAGTCGATGAAGACGTAGTCGTACTTCTCGCCCGCGGCTTCGGTCTCGGCCAGGTGGGCGTCGAGAGCCCGCTTCAGCCGGCTCTCGCGGGCGACGATGCTGACGAGTTCGATCTCCGCGCCGGCCAGGTCGATGGTGGCCGGGACGACCTGGATGCCCGGGTGCTCGGCGCAGGGCTGGATCAGCTTGCTCAGCGGCTCGCCCTCGATGATCGCCTCGTAGACACCCGGGGTGCCTTCCGAGTGGTCGATCCCGAGAGCGGTCGACGCGTTGCCCTGTGGGTCCAGGTCGATGACGAGGATCCGGGCGCCGTACAGCGCGAGGCCGGCGGCGACGTTCACGGTCGTCGTGGTCTTGCCGACGCCACCCTTCTGGTTGGCGACGACGAAGACTCGGGTCTCGGCGGGCAACGGGAACTCCCGGCCCATGGTGCGTCCTTCATTCACCAGCAGGGTCCGTTCGGTGGCGGCGGCGATCGGAGTCTCGAGAAGTCGTCGCTGAAGCTGGTCCGACGTGGCCCGCGCGGCGATCTGTGCGGCAGTCATAGCGCCCATTCCGATAGGTGCGGGACTTGGCCCGAAGAGGATGTCAGTGGGGGTCGGGGCGGGTTTGCCCCCAGCTTCGTCCACAGGCCTCTGTGGACGAATTCCCGTGTGCGGAGGCAGTTTCATGGGGTCGTCATCCACAGGCCGTGGAGACTCGTCGAAGTCGTTGCCGGCGTCAACCAGTGACGCCGATTCGGCGTGGCCGCCATCATCTCGCGGCTGCTCGGTTTCACGTGAAACGGCCGCAGCGTCGGTCGAGCGGCCGAGGTCGAGAGTCGCAGCCGCCGCCCGGAGAGCAGCACCGTCGAGCGGCCGATGGTGTCCATCGACCGATGGCTGGGTCCCGGTCGGCTCACTGGACTCCGGCCGAGGATCCTCCGGTGTGCTGCCACGATCCGAGGTCGGCTCGGGCCTGGCATCTGGAGTCGAACGTGTGGGATCGGCTGGGGTAGACGGGTTCGTGGTGATCAGGTGGACGGAGGTCTGGGTGTCTGTCGGCCAGCCGATGCCTTGCGCTGTGTTCGGCTCACCGGTGCTCTTCTCTGGCCATCCGAGGGCACGACTCACCAACCCGCTCACCTCCCGCGTCTTCCGTGCCGGGATCCCCCTGCAGCACGTCCGGCCACAATACTCACGACTGTCGTCGGCTGGGCCAGTTCATCCACACCGAGTTGGTGAATGTGCCAGACCTCGGCCCCGAGGGCCTCGAGTTCGCGTTCCGACGCGTCCAGCTCGTCCTCGGCGGACGATCCCTTCATCGCAAGCATCAGTCCCCCTTCGGCACACAGTGGCAGGCACCACCCGGCCAGTTTGCCCAAGGGAGCAACGGCACGAGAAGTCACCACGTCGTACGACGCCCGCGGGAGTTCCTCGGCACGGGATCGGACCACGGTGGCGTTGCCGAGACCGAGTTCCTCGACCGCTTCCTGGAGGAACGTCGTACGCCGGAGCAACGGCTCGACGAGCGACACGTGGATGTCGGGACGGACCAGGGCGAGAACGATCCCCGGCAGGCCGGCGCCGGTGCCGATGTCGGCGACCGTCGACTCCTCCGGGATCAGGCGCTCGACGACGGCGCAGTTGAGCAGGTGCCGGTCCCACAGCCGCGGCACCTCGCGCGGGCCGATCAGCCCGCGCAGCGTTCCCTGGGTGGCCAGCAGGTCGGCGTACGCCGCAAGCCGGTCCGCCGCCTGTGGAAACAGCTCCTCCACAAGCGGCGGCGTTTCACGTGAAACAGGTTCGGTCACAAGCGGGAACGTCCGGCAGCCATGGTCAGGACGGCTGGACCACGACGCGGCGGCGTGGTTCCTCGCCCTCGGACTCGCTGGTCAGGCCCGCGGCCGCGACGACGTCGTGGACCACCTTGCGCTCGAACGGCGTCATCGGATCGAGCCGCACCGGCTCACCCGTGGCCTTCGCCTCCTCGACCGCCTTGCGACCGACCTCTTCGAGCTCGGCCCTGCGATTCGCCCGGTAGTTCGAGACGTCCAGCATCAGCCGCGACCGCTCACCGGTCTCCCGGTACACCGCCAGCCGGGTCAGCTCCTGCAGCGCCTCCAGCACCTTGCCGTTTTCGCCGACCAGGTTGTTCAGCTCCGCACCGACGATCGAGACCGCGGCCCGGTCGCCGTCGATGTCCATGTCGATGTCGCCGTCCAGATCGGCGATGTCCAGCAACTCCTCGAGGTAGTCGGCCGCGATGTCGCTCTCCGCCTCGAGCGCCTTGAGACGCTCCGCAGCGCTCGTCTTGGCACCGGACTGCTCCGTCGCCTCGGGGTTCTGCATGCCGTCGCTCACGGCCACTCCTTCACGATCTCGAGGCCCGCCCCACGGGGACCCAGGTGTACACAAGCAGGCAGGGTTACCGGCGGGGTTCCGGTCAGCGGGAGCCGCCGGACTTCTTCTGCGCCGCCTTCTTCTGCGCGGCCGACTTCGCCGCGGGCTGGCGCTTCGCCGTCGTACCCTTCTTGCCGGCCGGCTGCTTCTTGGCAGCACCGGCCTGAGTCTTCTTGGCCGCCTCCGGCGTGGCGTTCGGGGACGCCTGCCCGTTGCTCGACGCCGCCGCCGTGTCACCGGTGCCGGCCGCGGGCTGAGCACCGGGACCCCCGCCCTTGCGGTTGCTCCGGGACTGCCGCTTCGGCTGCTGCCGCTGCGCCGGACGCCGGTCCGTGGCCGTTGCCGTCGTCGTACCGTCCGCGTCCGCCAGGCCCTCCTCGGCCGGCCGGCCGGCGCGCAGGTTGTGCTCGCGCTTGCGGGCCTCCATCGCCTCGTACGCCGGCGTGCCCGGAGCCGGGTTGCGACGGATCACGTAGAACTGCTGGCCCATCGTCCACACGTTCGAGACGAACCAGTAGATGAGCACACCGATCGGGAAGTTGAAGCCGCCGATCAGGAAGAAGATCGGGAAGACGTACAGCATGATCTTCTGCATCTGCGCGGCCTGGCCCTCGAGGGCCTCCTTCGGCATGTTCTTGCGCATCAGCTGAAGCTGGGTGATGAACATGGTCGCGGTCATCAGGATGATCAGCACGACCGCGACGACCTTGACGTTCGCCGAGCCGTCACCGTTGGCCCGGAGGAACGTCTGCGAGATCTCGGCGCCGAAGATCTTCGCGTGCCGCAGCGAGTCGACGTGCGGCGTGATGATGCTGCTGTGGCTCTCACCCTTGGAGGCGCCGTCGAGCACCCGGAACAGGGCGAGGAAGACCGGCGACTGGAGCAGCAGCGGAAGGCACGAGGAGAAGGGGTTGGTGCCCGTCTCCTTGTACAGCTTCATCATTTCCTGACCGAGCTTCTCCCGGTCGTGGCCGTACTTCTTCTGCAGCTCCTTCATCTTCGGCTGCAGCAGCTGCATGTTCCGGCTGGAGCGGATCTGCCGGACGAACAGCGGGATCAGCAGGGTCCGGATGACGATGGTCAGACCGGCGATCGACAGCGCCCAGGCCCAGCCGCCGTTCGGGTCCAGCACATGCGACAGCAGCCAGTGCCATCCCACCAGCAGCGCCGCCACCGCGTGGTACAGCGGCGTCATGATCGCGTTGAATACGTCTACGATCCCGTCCCACAACGCGAGTCCGGGGATGGCCAGAAGAGTCACTCAAGCACCTCGCTGCACAGGCCCGGCGTCGGCCGACGGTCCGGGCTGGTTGGCGGAGATCGACTCTCCGCGCTGGTCGACATCTGTGGGTGGAACGGGGTCGTAGCCGCCGGGGTTCCACGGGTGGCAGCGGAGGAGTCTCCTCACCGCCAGCCAGCAACCGCGCACCGCACCGTGGCGTTCGACCGCTTCCAGGGCGTACGCCGAACAACTCGGGTAGAACCTGCACACCTGCCCGTACATCGGGCTGACGAAGGTCCGGTAGAGCTTCAGGAAACCGATGATCCCGCTCTTCACGGGATTGATCCTCATCGTGGCCCCAGCAACCGGGTCAGCGCACCGTCGACGTCCGCGACCAGTTCGTCGTACGACGCCGAGGCGGACGACGGCAGGGCGCGGACGACGGTCAGGCTGCCGGCCGGCAGGTCAGGGAGCCGCGTGGCCATCACGGCACGCAGACGGCGGTGGACCCGGTTCCGCAGAACCGCGTTGCCCACCGCCTTGTTCACCACGAATCCGACACGAGGGGGCTCGGCCGCGGCCTCGTCCCGCCGGAGCAGATGAACCACCACCGTGCGCCGTCCTGCCCGCCGTCCGGATCGGACGGCGCGGCGGAAGTCGTCGGACCGGCGCAACCGGTTCGACGCGGGTAACACGGGGTGGTCACCGTCGGGGAGGGGTCAGGCCGCGAGGCGCTGACGGCCCTTGCCGCGGCGCGCGGCGATGATGGCGCGGCCCGCACGGGTACGCATGCGAAGACGGAAGCCGTGCTTCTTGTGCCGGCGACGGTTGTTCGGCTGGAACGTCCGCTTGCTCACTGGAATGACTCCGGTTACTCGAGATCATAATTGTCGACAAATCCACTGATAGATCTGCCGCTGGTGCAAAGTCCTGCACACCACTCAAGAGCCAAAGGGAGGGTCTCGCACGGAGCGCAGCACGAAAGGGCCGGCTCAACACCGACCGATCCACGGTACGTGGCCGCCTGTGGACAGGTCAAACCAGCCATCCCCAGGGTTTTCCACAGGCTTGTGGACAGAATAGTCGGCACACGATCGGTCAGGTGGTCGTCACCGATGGCTCCTTCACCATGACTACGCTCCGGCGTCTACCCGACACGCCGCAAGTTGCCCCCAATTTTGGGTTCATAGCCTGTGGATGACGGCTTGAAGCAGCGTGGGCGGACTTGTTAGCGTCAGCCCCTCACACCAGAGGTCCCACATCCCGCAACTGGTAACCAACAGGCTCCACCCGTCGTTCACATCTGTGGACAACCGTGTGGACAGTACGGCGGCCGGCTGCGGACAACTGTGGTCGCAACGCGCCGGGCAATGCCGGCGAGGACCGGCCGCACGGTGTCGGGTCTAACGGTCGCGCCGCCCGGGTCACCGGAACGCGCCGGCCACCGCAGCGATGGATTCGGGGAGCAACGCGTGGTCGAGGACCATTCCGCCAGTGCGGAATTCGCAGGGAATGCCGGAGCGGAGTTCAGGCAAGAGATGACTCCCGAGCCCGGCCCAGTGCCAGAGACCGATCCCGCCGAAGCCCCGACCCCATCGCTCCAGAACCCCCCGGCCCAGGACTCGCGTCCGGACCTCGCCGCCCAAGAGTCACTCCCGGGCTTCCCAGCCCAAGACTCGCTGCCGAACCTCCCCGGCGAAGACTCGCCCCCGGGCTTTCCGACTCAGAACGACTCGCCCGGCACCCGGGTCCAGGACCAGCTGCCCAGCGACCCGGCCGGAGACGAGCTAGCCAGCACCCCGGCTCAGGACGAGCCGGTGCGCACACCGGGTCGAGACGAGCTTCCGAGCACCAGGCCTCAGGACGAATTGCCGCCGACCCCGGCTCACGACGAATTGCCGCGGACCCCGGCTCAGGACGTACTGCCCAGCACGCCGGCTCAGGAGGGCCCGACGCAGGTGCTGGGGCAGGGCGTGCCGGCGCGGGGGGCGGGTCATGAGGAGCTTGGGTATCGGCCGGCGTACCGCGAGGGGTATCGCTCCGAGTTGGAGCGCGCCGCCACAGATCTCCCGGGTGCAACGCACGAGCCGCCGACGAGTACGCCGTACTTCGGTGCCGCGCCGGCGGTCGCCGACAACCTGCGGTACGCCGACGTACAGAACGACAAGTACTCGGTCGACGTCCCACGTGCGGAGCGGTTCGGCGGTGCACCGGGCACCCGGCCGCCGGCGTTCGGCCACAGCGCGTCCCTCGAGTCGGACGGTCAGCGCCCCACATTCGGCGGCGACCGGCCCTTCCGCAACGAGGAGCCACAGCACCAGCCGCAGCACCAGCCGCAGTACGGCAACCAGCAGTTCAGCGGCGACCAGTACGGCAACGAGCGGCAAACGCCGGCGTACCAGCCCCAGGACCCGACCGGCCCCACCCGCAACGAGCCGGATCCGCGTCCGGACAACCCCGGCAGTGTCGAGGCTCCGGCACCGGTGACGGACCTGGGCGACGCCTGGGCCCGCGTACTCGGCGGCCTCCCGCCGAATCAGCGTGCCTGGCTCACCAACTCGCGCCCGGTCACACTGCACGAGAGCACCGCCATCGTGGCGGTGCCCGACGACTTCACCCGCGGTCAGCTCGAGACCCGGCTCCGCCCGGACCTCGAGCGCATACTGACCGAGAGCTTCGGCCGTGACATCCGCATCGCGGTGACCGTCGACCCGTCCCTCGACCCGGAGCTTCGCGAGCCGCAGCCCCAGCAGCAGGCACCGAAGCAGCAGCCCCCCGCCGTACGGGAGCCGTTGCGGACCGACGGCGCGTACCAGCCGACGATCCAGTCCGCGCTGACCGAGCCCGAAACCTCCGGACAGCAGTACTCACAGGCGCAGAGTCCGGCGCCACAGCTCGGTGCACCGCAGCAGCCGTTCGGTCACCAGATGGGTTCGGTCGCGCCGCTGCCGAACGGATCGGCTTCGGGCCAGCAGGCCACCGAGGCGCAGGGCGAGGCCCGGCTGAACCCGAAGTACACCTTCGAGACCTTCGTCATCGGCAGCTCGAACCGGTTCGCGCACGCCGCCGCGGTCGCGGTCGCCGAAGCGCCGGGCAAGGCGTACAACCCGCAGCTGATCTACGGCGATTCCGGTCTGGGCAAGACCCATCTGCTGCACGCGATCGGGCATTACGTCCGCAGTCTCTACACCGGGGCCCGGGTCCGGTACGTCTCCAGCGAAGAGTTCACCAACGACTTCATCAACGCGATCCGCGACGACAAGGCCGCCCAGTTCCAGCGCCGGTACCGCGATGTCGACGTTCTGCTGATCGACGACATCCAGTTCCTCGAGGGCAAGATCCAGACCCAGGAAGAGTTCTTCCACACCTTCAACACGCTGCACAACGCGAACAAGCAGATCGTGATCAGCTCCGACCGGGCGCCGAAACGCCTGGAGGCGCTGGAGGATCGGCTGCGGAACCGGTTCGAGTGGGGTCTGATCACCGACATCCAGCCGCCGGACCTGGAGACCCGGATCGCGATCCTGCGGAAGAAGGCGGCCACCGAGCGGCTGACCGCGCCGCCCGAGGTGCTGGAGTTCATCGCCAGCAAGGTGCAGACGAACATCCGTGAGCTCGAGGGCGCGCTGATCCGGGTCACCGCGTTCGCCAGCCTGAACCGGCAGCCGGTCGACCTGAGCCTGGCCGAGATCGTGCTGAAGGACCTGATCCCCGAAGGCAGCAAGCCGGAGGTGACGGCGAGCATGATCATGGGCCAGACGGCGTCGTACTTCGGTCTGTCGATCGACGACCTGTGTGGCTCGAGCCGAAGCCGCGTGCTGGTGACCGCCCGCCAGATCGCCATGTATCTGTGCCGCGAGTTGACCGATCTCTCGCTGCCGAAGATCGGCCAGCAGTTCGGCGGCCGCGACCACACGACGGTGATGCACGCGGAGCGGAAGATCCGTCAGCTCATGTCGGAGCGGCGCAGCGTCTTCAACCAGGTGACCGAGCTGACCAACCGGATCAAGCACCAGGCCAAGCAGCAATGAGCCGCGCTCCGTCGTCCCTGCCGGCCGCGAGCAGGTGCTCGGCGGAGCCGGGCCCGGGGCCGGAGGCCTCGCCCGACCGCATGTACGCCGAGGGCTACGACGCGGTCACACGAACCACACAGCCTGGGGATACCCCTGTGGATAACTGTGGGTATCACGGTGGACACGTCGGTGCGTGTTGTGGATTCGCTGTGGGGACAGAATCCGTCGTCACCAGGCGTCCCAAGCCCGACCGAGATTCGTCCACACGCCGTCCCCAGCCCGAATCGGCATCTGACCTGCGAACTCGCGGCTTTTCCACAGTATCCACCGGTGCTAAGAACCCTATGGAATCTGTAGAGAGTCACGAGTCCACAAAACGATCGAGCGGCCCGACCTGGGGAAAACCCCACTCTCGCGCCGGCTTGAGGGACCTGTCAGGCTGTCCTCAGAAGAGGAATCACCGCACCGAACAGAGCACGAGGCACAGACTCAGGAACGACGCCGACGCGACCCGCCCGAAGCGCCACGTCATGCCCGGTTGGCGCACATCACACTTGTCCGTGGCAGGATCTGCCTGGCACACAGCCGAATCAGGAGGCACCCAGCGGTGAAGTTTCGCGTCGAGCGCGACGTACTGGCCGAGTCGGTGGCCTGGGCCGCGCGCAGCTTGCCCAGTCGTCCCAGCGTCCCGATCCTTGCCGGCCTGCTGGTCGAGGCCGAGGACGGGCAGATCACCCTGTCCGGCTTCGACTACGAGACCTCGGTCCGGGTCACCGTGCCCGCGCAGGTGGCCGACAGCGGCAAGTGCCTGATCTCCGGCCGGCTCGTCGCCGACATCTCGAAGAGTCTTCCGAACCAGCCTGTGGACTTCGCGGTCGACGGCGCCAAGGCTCAAGTGACCTGTGGCAGTTCGCGGTTCACGCTCCAGACGCTGCCCACCGAGGAATACCCGGCCCTGCCGGAGCTTCCGGCCGCCAGTGGCACCGTCAAGAGCGACGTGTTCGCCCAGGCCGTGTCGCAGGTGGTGACCGCGGCCGGCCGTGAGGACACGCTGCCGGTGCTGACCGGCGTCCGCGTCGAGATCGAGGGGTCCACGATCTCGCTGCTGGCCACCGACCGCTACCGGCTCGCGATCCGTGAGCTCGAGTGGAATCCGCAGTCCCCCGACGCGTCCGCGGCCGCGCTCGTGCCGGCCCGGGTGCTGTCCGAGACCGCGAAGGCGATGACCGGGTCGGACGTGATCGTCTCCCTGGCCGCCCCCGGCACCGGTGACGGCATCGTCGGCTTCGAGGGCGAGGTGTCCGGCGGCAATCGGCGGGCCACCACGCGGCTGCTGGACGGCGAGTTCCCGAAGGTCCGCGGCATCATCCCGACCGACGCGGCGATCGCGACCCGGGTCCGGATCGACACCGCGACCCTGGTCGAGGCGGTCAAGCGGGTCGCCCTGGTGGCGGAGCGGAACGCGCCGGTGCGGCTGACGTTCAGCGATGACAGCGTGACGCTCGACGCCGGCAGCGGTGACGAGGCGCAGGCGTCCGAGTCGATCGAGGCGCGGATCTCCGGCGACCCGGTGACCGTCGGCTTCAACCCGACGTACCTGCTCGACGGCCTGAACGCGATCGGTACGCCGGTCGCACACCTGGCCTTCACACAGGCGACGAAACCGGCCGAACTGACCGGACTGAGGGACTTCGAGGGCGAACCGATCGGCGAGTTCCGGTACGTGCTGATGCCGGTCCGCCTGAATAGCTGAAAGCCAACAGAACAAGGGGATTTTCACGATGGAGCTCGGCCTTGTCGGTCTCGGCAAGATGGGCGGCAACATGCGCCTGCGGATCCGCAACGCGGGCCACACCGTGGTCGGGTTCGATCACAACCCGGAGATCTCCGACGCCAAGGACCTGGCCGACATGGTCGGCAAGCTCACCGCCGCGGACCAGCCGAAGGTGGTCTGGATCATGGTGCCGGTGCAGGCCATCGACCCGGTGATCGCCGAGCTCGCCGACCTGCTGTCCGCCGGCGACATCGTCATCGACGGCGGCAACAGCCGGTGGACCGACGACACCCGGCGCGCCGCCCAGTTGGCCGAGAAGGGCATCAAGTTCATCGACTGCGGGGTGTCCGGCGGGGTCTGGGGCCTGGAGAACGGCTACGCGCTGATGTGCGGCGGCGACAACGACACCGTCGCGACGGTGATGCCGATCTTCGAGGCACTCAAGCCCGAGGGCGACTTCGGGTTCGTGCACGCCGGCAAGGTGGGCGCCGGCCACTTCAGCAAGATGGTCCACAACGGCATCGAGTACGCGATCATGCAGGCGTACGCCGAGGGGTTCGAACTGCTCGAGGCCGCGGACATCGTGGACAACGTGCCGGAGACGTTCGAGTCGTGGCGCGAGGGCACCGTCATCCGGTCGTGGCTGCTCGACCTGATGGTGAACGCGCTGAAGGAAGACACCCACCTGGACAAGATCCGCGGGTACGCCGAGGACTCCGGTGAGGGCCGGTGGACCGTCGAGGCGGCGATCGACAACGCCGTACCGGTGCCGGCCATCGCGTCGGCGTTGTTCGCCCGGTTCGCCTCCCGGCAGGACGACTCGCCGGCGATGAAGGCGATCGCCGCGATGCGCAACCAGTTCGGCGGTCACGCGGTGAAGGGGGCCGAGGACCCGTCGTACGCGACGCCGCCGGCCAAGCACTGAGGTGTTTGTCACCGCCCTCGGTCTGATCGACTTCCGGTCCTACCCGCAGGCGGAGGTCCTGCTCGAGCCGGGCGTGACGGCCTTCGTCGGCCCGAACGGGCACGGCAAGACGAACCTGGTCGAGGCGATCCACTACACCGCGACGCTCGGCTCGCACCGGGTGGCGAACGACGCCCCGCTGGTCCGGGCCGGTGCCGGCCGGGCGATCGTGCGCACCGAGATCCGCAGCCAGTACGACCGCGACGTGATCGTCGAACTGGAAATCAATCCTGGGAAGGCAAATCGGGCCCGGGTGAACCGGTCGCCGGTCCCCCGGCCGCGTGACGTGCTCGGGTTGCTCCGCACGGTGCTCTTCGCGCCCGAGGACCTTGCCCTGGTGAAGGGCGATCCGTCCGAACGCCGCCGGTTCCTGGACGAGTTGCTCACCCTGCGGTCACCGCGGATGGCCGGCGTACGGCAGGACTACGACCGGGTGCTGAAGCAGCGGAACTCGTTGCTGCGCAGCGCGTCGATGGCCCGCCGGCAGAACCGTTCGAGCGCGGCCGAGGGGCAGTTGCGCACGCTGGAGGTGTGGGACTCGCACCTGGCCCGGGCCGGTTCCGAACTGCTGGCGACCAGGCTCGAGTTGCTGGAATCCCTTCGCCCGCTGGTCTCCAGCGCGTACGACGCCGTTGCCCGAGGCAAGGGTGATGCGCGGCTGGAGTACAAGTCGTCGGTCGTGCTCGAGCCCGGCGTGGTCTCGCGGGAGGAACTGGGCGAGGTCCTGCTCAACGCGGTCCGCGAGCGGCGGCAGGACGAGCTGGAGCGTGGCGTGTCGCTGGTCGGTCCGCACCGCGACGACGTCGTTCTCGGGCTCGGGGACTTGCCCGCGAAGGGGTACGCGAGTCACGGTGAGTCCTGGTCGTTCGCACTCGCGCTGCGGCTGGCGTCGTACGAACTGCTCAGAGCGGACGGAGGTGAGCCGGTGCTGATCCTGGACGACGTGTTCGCGGAGCTGGACACGCAGCGCCGCGACCGGCTGGCCGAGCTAGTTGCTCCCGCTGAGCAGGTGCTGGTGACCGCGGCCGTGGGCGCTGACGTGCCCGCTGAGCTCAGCGGTGTGCGGTTCGACGTCGGCGAGGGGGCCGTCAGCCGTGCCTGAACCCCGGAATTCCTCTGACAGCGGCCCTGAGAACAGCACAGCGGGCGGAGACGCCCCGGAGCGGCCGGGTGAACCTGAGCACGACAAGCAGGGACTGGACCTGGCGAAATCGCTCGCCGGCCGGCTCAAGGCCATGAGCCCGGTCCAACCGGTCAGGCGGCCCCGACGCCGGCCGCGGATCGACGGCGCGCAGATCAGCAGTGCGCGGCCGGACGACCGGGATCCGCAGCGCCTGACCACCACGCTCGGCCGGCTGATGCGCGACCAGGGCTGGGAGGTCGACGTCGCCGTACACGGTGTGATGGCGCGCTGGCCGGCGATCGTCGGGCCGGAGATGGCCGAGCACTGCAAGCCGGAGAGCTACCAGGACACCGAGCTCACCGTCCGCACCGACTCCACCGCCTGGGCCACGCAGCTGAAGATGCTGGCCCCTGATCTGGTACGGCGTCTCAACGCCGAACTCGGCGACGGAACGGTCACCCGCGTCAACGTCCAGGGGCCCCACGCCCCGAGCTGGCGCAAGGGCCCCCGCACCATCCGCGGCGGCCGCGGACCGCGCGACACCTACGGCTGACCGGCCCGCGAGAGCGAATTGCGGGAGCGACCCGGCGCTCCCCTAGGATCGGGCGCGATGCGCACGATCGTCGACGGCTTCCGCGAGATGGTTCACCTGCTCGGAGACACCTTCCGGCTCTGGTGGCGCAACCTGCTGCCCCTGATGACCTGGTTCCTCGCCGGGTACGTCGGCTTCAAGTTGTGCATGGAGAGCGCGATCTGGCTGGCCGAGCACTCGCACTCGAGCATCGGCGTCGGTGTGTTCTCGGCCGGCGTACTGATGCAGATCGCCGCGTACGTCGGCATGATCCGGACCTGCGCGACGTCGTTGTACCGCTGGCGGGACGCGGCGAGCAACCAGGCCGAGGAGACCTCGGACCCGACTCAGCAGAGCCTGATGGAACTGCTGGCCGTCACCCTGCTGCCGCTGGTCGCGGTCTGGTCGGCGTGGGGCTTCCTGGAAGAGCAGGTGTCGCAGCTGACCGTCAGCAACCAGGTGGAGCGCGGTCTGCAGCCCGGTTCGGGCTTCTTCGACCTGGGCGGCGGTGCCTGGCACAAGTACCTGCCGGCGATCGTCGTCCTGCTGGTACTGCGCCGGGTGATCGAGGCGATCGACGACCGCTGGCCGAGCCGGCCGGCGAAGTTCGCCCAGGTCTGGGCCGAGGCGTTCTTCCTGCTGATCACGGTCGTGGTCACGCCGTACGCGATCGAGGAAGGCAAGGACTGGTTCCGGGACCGGAACTTCTGGTACTGGACGGTCGGCTGGTGGGGCGACGTCAAGAGCTTCTTCGACGGGATCCACATCCCGATCCCGGCCGGGATCGAGTTCCTCTGGGGATTCTTCTGGGAGACGCTGTGGCCGCTGTTCAAGCTCGGTGTCGCCGAGCCGCTGACCTGGCTGGCGATCACCACCGTGGTGTTCGGTCACCGGGTGCTGTCCGGAAGCGGCGTATTCCGCGGCACCCGGCTCGAGCGGCGCTTCGGCGGCGAGGTCGAGGTCCAGACGCCGCAGAACCGGATCGCCGCCCTCACCACCAAGGCACCGAACCTGGTGCTCGGCGGGCTGCGGGAGAAGTTCTACCCGACGCTGAACGCGTTCCGGCTGCTGGTCCGGGTCGGCCCGGTGTTCCTGGGCGTGGTCTGCATGGTCTACACGTTCTGGCAGCTCGGTGACGACTGGGCGTTCGTCGGGATCCAGCGGCTGATCGGGATCCACGGCGAGCGCTGGGGCCTGATGAACCACGAGATCGCCGAGCTGATCCGGGACGTCGTCTTCGAGACGCTGCGGATCGCCCTGCTCGCAGCCGCCTTCGACCTGTGCATCTCGGTCGGCAGTGAACGGCGGGCCGAGGCCGAGGCGGCGGAGGCCGAGAAGGCGGCGCCGGCGCCGGCCTGAACCGTCAGGGCGTGATCAGGACCCGGCGGAAATCCTCGCGGGTCTGGATGGTGACGCCGATGACATGGGGTACGGCGTCGGCCGGGATGACGAAGATCTGGGCGACCTTGCCGGGCTTGTTCAGCTCGAACTGGACGTCGTCGCTGCCGAAGCAGCTGGTCGGCAGCTCCCAGTCCGAAGTACTGGCCGACGACCAGATGTTGCCGCGGTCGTCCATGAGGTTCGCGGAGCAGCTGAAACCGCCGTCCTTGAGGTAGGTCCCTTCGCGCGGCGTCGCGGTCAGCTTGGCGACCATCAGCACCGAGCCGGCCGGCGCGCCCAGCCCGATCTCCTTGCCTTCGTCGTCGACGATCCGCGTATAGGGCTGGAGCGAGTCGAGCTTCCACTCGACGTCGCCGATCGTCACCGGGCCGCCGTTCCGGACCAGTTCGTTGACGTTGCCCTGGTTCCAGACCTGTTCCTCGTCACCGAGGTAGACCCGGGTCACCAGGTACGCGCTCGCCGCCATCAGCGCCACCAACAGCGAGATCTGGGCCGCCAGCCGGGCCGCACGGGTCATGCCCCTCATGAGGACGCCACCCGGACGACCGGCTTCTGCAGCACGTACTGCGCCTCGGCGCCGTCGACGAGCTGCTGGGCGACCTCTTCACTCGGGACGCCGAGGTCGACCTCGATGTAGGAGTTCAGGACGTTGTAGAACATGCTCGGCCGGACTTGCAGCTTGAGCCCCTTCAGATCGGTCGGGTTCACCTCGAAGACGACGGCGCCGGTCTTGGCGAAGCCGGGTTCGGGGAAGTCGATCCCCGAGTCGTTCAGCCCACCGATCGGCTCGTACACGGTCCCGCCGTCGGCAAGCAGGCGCGCACTCAGGTTGTTCGGCTTCTTGACCCCGCGGACGGTGTCCCACTCGAGGGCGACGAACACACCGTTGGTCTCGATCGGCTTGTCGTCGTCACTGCCGGACTCCTCGACGATCGCCTTCGCGAACTTCATCCGGGTGACGGCCAGTGTCGAGTCTCCACCGGCATACTTGAGGGGCTCGCCGATCGTGCCGTGTACGACCTCCAGGTTCTGCTCCTCGAACACCTGCTCCGGGGTGGCGAGCCGGGTGAGGCCGCCGAGCAGGACGAACAGGACGCCGACCAGCACAGTGGCGGGGCGATAGAGCTTCACTGGTCCCCCTCCGTGACGTCGACGACGGTCGGCTTGAGCTGTACGACGGCATCCGGGCGCTCGTTGTGCCAGTACGGATCGTCGTTCGCACCGAGCAGGGCGTTGTCGGATTCGTAGCGCTCCCCCAGCACACCGATCTCGACCAGGTCGGCGGTGAAGTCCGGCGGAACCTCGAACTCGGTGAAGCAGCTCTCCGGCGGAAGGCCGTAGACGAGGACCCAGTTGAGCTCGCCACGGCAGTTGGCGCCGTTGGAGTCGACGAGATCCTTTCCGCCGCCCGGCACGAACTTCAGCAGGGTGCCGTTCAGGCTGTCGCTGGTCTGCTCTTCGGTGTCGATGTTCTTCAGGTCGAAGTACACCCGCAGCTCCGCCTCGGCGTCGGTGTACTCACCCTTCTTCCTGACCCGGATCTCGGCCTTGGTGAAGTTGTACTCCCACTTGCCGGACTCGACGGTCACCGGCGCGGTCAGGGTCGGGACGGCCCGGCCCTCCTTCTCCTTCCAGCCGCCGGTGGCCAGTACCACCAGGGCGAGAACGACGACGAGTGCGATCGCGATCAGCCATTTGCGCCGGTGCCGGTGGATCACCCGGTCGGCGATCATGGCGTCGATGACGTCGTCGAGACTTTCCACGGCAGCGATCCTAGAGGGCCGTGGGTGCGCGGACCGCCGCCCGTCCGGCCGCCCGGACAGCGGTCTGGACCGCTGTTCGCGGTCTCGGTTCACAGACGGTCGGCCCGGATAGGGTCGGAGGCCGCTGTGCGGCCGTGAGCGCTTTTGAGCCCCCCATCCGCGAGAGGGGACATGGCGACGAGGGAGAAAAGACGCCCTGGCATGAGTTCCGGGCCCTTGGTGGCCGGTTCTGCTTCGGTCGACAGGTAGAATGGCGGTGTAGAGCCAGCCGCACCTCCAGCAGCACCGGAGGGGGCGGCTTCCACTGTGCCGCGATGCCTCGCTGACGCGAGGTCCGAGGAGGACAACAGCCGGTGACCGACGAGCCGACCGAGATCGACGCCAACCAGTCCGCCGACCCCATCGGCACCGTCGTACCCGACAGTGAGATGCTCTCGGGCGTCGTGGAGCGGGAGTACGACGCGAGTGCGATCCAGGTCCTCGAGGGCCTCGACGCGGTCCGGAAACGGCCGGGTATGTATATCGGGTCGACCGGTGAGCGCGGTCTGCACCACCTGGTCACCGAGGTGGTCGACAACGCGGTGGACGAGGCGATGGCCGGCGTGTGCGACCGGATCGTCGTCACCATGCTGCCCGACGGCGGCATCCGGGTCGAGGACAACGGCCGCGGTATCCCGGTCGGCATCGTCGAGTCCGAGGGCAAGCCGGCCGTCACCGTCGTACTGACCGTGCTGCACGCCGGCGGCAAGTTCGGCGGCGGCGGGTACAAGGTGTCCGGCGGTCTGCACGGTGTCGGTGTGTCCGTGGTGAACGCGCTGTCCACCCGGCTCCGCGTCGACGTCAGGCAGAACGGCAAGGCCTACACCCAGTCCTTCACCATGGGCGTGCCGGACGAGGACCTGGCCGAGGTGGGCCCGGCCGACGACCACGGTACGACGATCACCTTCTGGGCGAACCCGGACATCTTCGAGACCACGACGTACTCGTACGAGACGCTGTCCACCCGGTTCCGCGAGATGGCCTTCCTGAACAAGGGCCTGGAGATCGTGATCCGGGACGAGCGGCCGGACCACACCGAGGACGGCAACCCGGTCGAGCAGTCGTTCAAGTACGACAACGGCCTGGTCGACTACGTGAAGTACCTGACCGGGATCCGCGAGACCGTGCACCGCGACGTCATCTCGTTCGAGGCGGCGCAGGGTGACAACGACATGAGCCTCGAGGTCGCGCTGCAGTGGAGCAGTTCCTTCCAGGAGTCGGTGCACACCTTCGCCAACGCGATCAACACGCACGAGGGCGGCACCCACGAGGAAGGCTTCCGGGCCGCGCTCACCTCGCTGGTCAACTCGTTCGGCGAGGACCAGGGCATGATCAAGAAGAAGGAGGACAGGCTCACCGGTGACGACATCCGGGAGGGCCTGACCGCGATCATCTCGGTCAAGCTGGCCGAGCCGCAGTTCGAGGGCCAGACCAAGACCAAGCTGGGCAACACCGAGGTCAAGGGCTTCGTCCAGCGCGTGGTGAACGACAAGCTCGGCGCCTGGTTCGAGCAGAACCCGGCCGAGGGACGCGAGATCATCCGCAAGGCGACCGCGGCGGCGAGCGCCCGGATCGCGGCCCGCAAGGCCCGTGACCTGGCCCGCAACCGCAAGGGTCTGCTCGGCGGCGGTGGCCTGCCGGGCAAACTGGCCGACTGCCAGTCGACCAACCCGGAGGAGTGCGAGGTCTACATCGTCGAGGGTGACTCGGCGGGCGGCTCCGCCAAGGGCGGCCGGGACCCGAAGTTCCAGGCCATCCTGCCGATCCGGGGCAAGATCCTGAACGTCGAGAAGGCCCGGATCGACAAGGTCCTGCAGAACAACGAGGTCCAGGCGATCATCTCCGCCCTCGGCACCGGGATCCACGAGGACTTCGACGAGGACAAGCTGCGGTACCACAAGATCGTGCTGATGGCCGACGCCGACGTCGACGGCCAGCACATCCGGACCCTGCTGCTCACCCTGCTGTTCCGGTTCATGCGGCCGCTGATCGAGCGCGGTCACGTGTACGCCGCCCAGCCGCCGCTGTACAAGATCCGCTGGACCAACGCGACGCACGAACTCGCCTACACCGAGCGGGAGAAGGACGGCCTGCTGCAGGCCGGCTTCGAGGCGGGCAAGAAGCTCCCGAAGGAGAACGGCACGCAGCGGTACAAGGGTCTGGGTGAGATGAACGCCCAGGAGCTGTGGGAGACGACGATGGACCCGGCGAACCGGGTGCTGTTGCAGATCACCCTGGACGACGCGGTCCGCGCCGACGAGACCTTCCAGACGCTGATGGGCGACGACATCGAGGCGCGCCGCAGCTTCATTCAGCGCAACGCCAAGGACGTCCGCTTCCTCGACATCTGACCGGCCGCCCGGCCGCCACCCGGCCGGGCGCTTCCACCTCGCGCCAGCCACTACCGACGTACGACGTCTGAACCGAACGGGACGAGCTTTTCATGACCGAGACCCCCACCTCGCCGGGCCACGACCGGATCGAGCCCCTCGATCTGCAGACGGAGATGCAGCAGTCGTACCTCGACTACGCGATGGCCGTCATCGTCGGCCGTGCGCTGCCCGAGGTCCGCGACGGCCTGAAGCCGGTGCACCGGCGCATCCTCTACGCGATGTACGACGGCGGCTACCGGCCCGACCGCAGTTTCTCCAAGTGTTCCCGCGTGGTCGGTGACGTGATGGGTCAGTACCACCCGCACGGCGACTCGGCGATCTACGACACCCTGGTCCGGCTGGCGCAGCCGTGGGTGATGCGGGCGCCGATGATCCAGGGCCAGGGCAACTTCGGTTCGCCGGGTAACGACCCCGCGGCCGCGATGCGGTACACCGAGTGCCGGCTGGCCCCGCTGGCGATGGAGATGGTGCGCGACATTGACCAGGACACGGTCGACTTCCGCCCCAACTACGACGGCCGCTCGCAGGAGCCGGTGATCCTGCCCAGCCGGTTCCCGAACCTGCTCGTGAACGGTTCCGCCGGAATCGCGGTCGGGATGGCGACCCAGATCCCGCCGCACAACCTGCGCGAGGTGGCGGCCGCCGCCAACTGGTGCCTGGAGAACCCGGACGCCACCCAGGAGGAGATCCTGGCCAAGTGCATGGAGCACATCAAGGGCCCGGACTTCCCGAACGGCGCCCTGGTGGTCGGCTACAAGGGCATCGACGACGCGTACCGGACCGGCCGCGGCTCCGTCACCATGCGTGCGGTCGTCGACATCGAGGAGGACGCCAAGGGCCGGACCAGCCTGGTCGTCACCGAACTGCCGTACATGGTCAACCCGGACAACCTGGCGCAGAAGATCGCCGAACTGGTCAACACCGGCAAGATCAACGGCATCGCCGACATCCGCGACGACACCTCGTCGCGGACCGGCCAGCGCCTGGTGATCGTGCTGAAGCGGGACGCCCAGCCGCGGGTCGTCCTGAACAACCTCTACAAGCACACGCAGCTGCAGGACACCTTCGGCTGCAACATGCTGGCGCTGGTGGACGGCGTACCGCGCACGCTGAGCCTGGACCTGTTCATCACGCACTGGATCGACCACCAGATCGAGGTCATCCAGCGGCGGACCCGGTACCGGCTGCGCGAGGCGGAGAAGAACGCCCACGTCTTCCGCGGCTACGTGAAGGCGCTGGACGCCCTCGACGAGGTCATCGCGCTGATCCGGCGCAGCCCGGACGTGGACGAGGCGCGGCAAGGCCTGATCAACCTGCTCGACATCGACGAGATCCAGGCGCAGGCGATCCTGGACATGCAGCTGCGCCGGCTGGCGGCCCTCGAGCGGCAGAAGATCGTCGACCGGCTGAACGAGCTCGAGGCGATCATCGCCGACCTCGAGGACATCCTGGCCGACCCGGTCCGGCAGCGGCACATCGTCCGCGACGAGCTGGCCGAGATCGTGGAGAGGTTCGGCGACGACCGCCGTACCAAGATCATCGCGGCCGACGGCGACCTGTCCGTGCAGGACCTGGTCCCGGACGAGGACGTCGTCGTCACCATCACCCGCGGCGGCTACGCGAAGCGGACCAAGACCGACCTGTACCGGGTACAGAACCGGGGCGGCAAGGGTGTCCGGGGCGCGCAGCTGCGGGCCGAGGACGAGATCAGCCACTTCTTCGCCACCACGAACCACCACTGGATGCTGTTCTTCACCACCAAGGGCCGGGTCTACCGGGCCAAGGCGTGGCAGCTGCCCGAGTCCGCCCGGGACGGCAAGGGCTCGCACGTCGCCGGCCTGCTCTCGTTCCAGCCGGACGAGGAGATCGCCCAGGTGCTGACCCTGCGCGACTACCAGCAGGCCGACTACCTGGTGCTCGCGACCAAGAAGGGCCTGGTCAAGAAGACGCCGCTGCGCGACTACGACTCGGCCCGGCAGAGCGGCATCATCGCGGTGAACTTCCGCGAGGAGGACGACGAGCTGATCGGCGCCGACCTGGCCAGCGCCGAGGACGACCTGCTGCTGGTGTCGCGGAAGGGGCAGTCGATCCGGTTCACCGCGAACGACGAGCAGCTCCGGCCGATGGGCCGGGCCACCTCCGGCGTCACCGGGATGAAGTTCCGCCCGGGTGACGAGCTGCTCTCGATGTCGGTGATCCGGGCCGGCTCGGAGGAGGACACGCAGTACGTCTTCACCGTGACCGACGCCGGGTACGCCAAGCGCAGCCGGGTGTCGGAGTACCGGCAGCAGGGCCGCGGCGGCCTCGGCATCAAGGCGGTCAAGCTGAACGACGAGCGCGGCTCGCTGGTCGGCGCGCTCATCGTGGTCGACGACGACCAGGTGCTGGCGATCAAGACCAGCGGCCAGGTGGTCCGCAGCCGGGTGGACAGCGTGCCGGTCAAGGGCCGGGACACGATGGGTGTCCGGTTCGCCGGCGTCGGCGAGTCCGACGCGGTGGTCGCCATCGCCCGGAACACCGATCTGAGCCTGAACGGCCAGGACGACGAATCCGAAGCCGCCGAAGCGGGTACCTCCGAAGATGCCCAGGATGTGGACGGATCGACAACCGAATCCACCCCTGAGAGCGTCCAGAATGATGACCAGCGTTCGACGGACGTCGACGGCGCGGCTACCGTCGAAGACGACGAAGCCGGCCAGGAGGGTAACTGATGACCAACCGCGCGAGGCCGACATGGCCCGACGGTGCGGCGGACAACTCCAAGGCCCAGCGGCCACCGCAGGGCGGGAGCAAGCAGTCCACCGCGCCGGGCAACTCGGCCTCCAACGGTCGTTCCGGCGCCGCATCCGGCGGCAACGGCCAGCAGAGATCAGGCGACTTCCGGCCGCAGCAGCGGCCCTCCGGGAGCGCCCAGCCGCGGCCGGGCCAGCCCGGTGCGTCCGGGCCGACCGGCACGCCGCAGTCCGCGCCGGTGCGTCCGCCGCAGCAGCCGCCGGTCCGGCCGGTCTCCCAGCCGGTGTCGCGTCCGGCGTCGCAGCCGGCTTCGGCTCCGGCTTCGGGTCCGATCAGTCCTGGCCAGGTCCCGCCGAGTCCTAGTACGCCGGGCCGGCCTGAGCCGTGGTCGGGCGGTTCGGCCGCCTCGGCGGCCGCCGAGAGTGCTTCGTCGTACGGCGTGACTGGGAAGAGTACGGCGAAATCCGCGGGTGAGAGCTTCGGCGGCCGGGTCAGTGCCGCCCGGCAGGCGGTGCTGGACAAGGCCGCCGCGGTCAAGTCGGCGAAACCGGAGAAAGCCGAGAAGGTGGAGGCCAAGCCTGCCGTGAAGGCCGAGAGGGCACCGAAGGCCTCGACCCGGCCGCAGACCCGCAAGGCGCGGCTGCGGATGTCCCGGATCGACCCGTGGTCGGTGATGAAGACCGCGTTCCTGCTGTCGATCGCGTTCGGCATCGTCACCTGGGTCGCGGTGTTCATCGTCTGGTCCGCGATCGGCGCGGCCGGGGTGTTCGACAACATCAACAACACCGTCACCGAGGTGCTCGGTACGCCGGCCGCCGAGCCGTTCCGGATCGAGAACTACATCAACACCGGCAAGGTGATGGGATTCACCACCCTGCTGGCGTGCGCGGACGTGCTGATCATCACCGCTCTGGCGACACTCGGCTCGTTCCTGTACAACATCGCCGCCACACTGCTGGGCGGCCTGGAAGTGACGCTGGCGTCGGAGGACTGACCGTCCTCCGGAGTAGTCGCAGAGTGGTTGCGGGGGTGCGTTGAGGTGCTTTCGGGGTCGCCGGTCAGGCCTGCTGATGGCCCGGCCGGAACCGGTTTGGGAGTAGGGCACTTGGTGCGGTAATCTCTCCCGGGTTCGACCCCGCAACGCGGGCCTATAGCTCAGACGGTTAGAGCGCTGCCCTGATAAGGCAGAGGTCACTGGTTCAAGTCCAGTTAGGCCCACCACCACGATCGTGAACCCCGATCCGAGGAGTCCCGGTGCTGAAGAAGATCCTGCTGGTGCTGGTGGCCAGCATCGGTGGATACTTCGCCTACAAAAAGACCCAGCAGTCCCGCGCCGAGAAGGACCTCTGGGCAGAGGCCGTCGACCCGGTCACCCCGGGCCGCTGACCAATCCCCCTCGGGGGCGTAGCTCAACTGGCAGAGCACTGCCTTTGCAAGGCAGGGGTTAGGGGTTCAAGTCCCCTCGTCTCCACCCCAAGGCCGGTCCCCGTCAGGGCGACCGGCCTTCTGCTTCCACCTGGTCTCCCCCACGCGCCCGCTACGCCCGCCTGCCGTCGCCGTCCGCTCCTGCCGTCGCGTGCTCGCCGTCCGCTCCCACCCGCCCTCTTGGCGCGTGCTGTCGCCCGCTTGTCGACTGCGCTGTGGGGTCGCCTGCAGGTGGTTGGTTGAGTTGGCGGTGGATGCGGCGGCTCTCCGGCGTACTGACCGAGACTGGTGGGGGTTGTCCCCACGCGTCCGCTATGCCCGCTCCTCCGTCGCGTGCTCGCCGTCCGCTCCCACCCGCCCTCTTGGCGCGTGCTGGTCGCCCGCTTGTCGACTGCGCTGTGGGGTCGCCTGCAGGTGGTTGCTTGAGTTCGCGGTGGATGCGGCGTCCGGCTGCAGACTTCGGGTCCTTCAGGAACAGCTTGCCGTTGCTCAATTGCGCTTGGTTCTCCCACGACTGTGACGAACCCTGTGGACACGTCGACGTTGCGTCGGGCAAGAGCCGCCAGCCCGCCGAAGCGCAGACTTGTGAACGTCGCGAGCAGCTCTTTTGGATCAAGGGCGCGCCTTCGGCGCGCGGCCCCGGCTGCGGGCGGCGCCGGGGGCGCCGTCCTTGCGGAGCCCCCAAGCAGGACGCTTCCTTGTCCACGCGACCCCAACCGCCACGAGCCGCGTACTGGCGTCCGACCGCCGGTTAGCCCCGTCCCCCTGGCCGCTCGATTGTCCGACCACCACGACACACGTCAAGAGCGCTCCGCGTCCTACGGATCGGCAAGCCGACTCTTGACGTACGCCGCGCTGGCCTGGGTTGGCAGCTATCAGGGGGACGGGGCAAGAATGGCCCGGAGCCAGTGCACAAGTCTCATGCGACTGCGCATGAATCTCCGCACAATAGGTGCATGTCACAGGAGTTCATGCCGGACAGAGCGACGCCGACACCCGAGTTGGTAGCCGCATGGCTGGCCCTGGACGATCTGCGCGCAGAGTCCGTTCCGATGTGGGCTGCCAACTGGCTCGTCCTGGGATATGACGGCGCCGCGCTTGCGGAACTCGCAGGCCTCAGCGGACAGGACACTCGCGAGGTCCGAGACCTTCTCCCGGAAGCTCTGGCTGAGGCGGGAGTTCGTCCGCTGTCCTCGAAGCTCGCCGCCGTCAAGGTGGCCTTCGACCACGTTGCCAACCTGCATCTCAGTGGACGGGCGCGGTGGGCCTGGGTCGTCAATCAGGTCGTCGAAGTCGTATACCGCACCGGTGATGCATCCGAGGCGTTCGAACAGCCACTGGGCCAGTTCTACGGAATCGACGATGAGGCTGGCGAGCCCTGGAGCAGGACAGAGGATGAACTAGCCCGAATCGTGCGCCAGGCCTGCCTCGACCAGACGGCAAGCCACCGCGCGGCTAGCAACGAAGGGCTGTAGCGCTCACCACGATCCCCTTGCTAACGGATTTGCTAACAGGACCCATGGACGGCTGTAGACGCCTCCCCGCGCTTCGGGCCGCCTCCACGCTCAGCGCCGGACATGGCAGCTAGCTCGGTGGACCGTGGTCGACGGCGGATCAGCAACTTTGAATCTCATGGCCGGGCGTGCCCTCCACGTGCCCTAGCGGGAGCATGCCAACGGGCCCGACCGGTCACCAACGGGGTTCAACCGGTCGAGCCCAGGCCCATAGATCCCGCGCTCAGCCACGCGAAGGCGTCACAACCGCCTTTGCAAGGCAGGGTTAGGTTCAAGTCCCCTCGTCTCCACCCCAAGGCCGGTCCCCGTCAGGGCGACCAGCCCTCTGCCTTCCACCTGGTCTCCCCACGAGTGCGCTACGCCGGCTCCTGCGTCGCTTGCTCGCCGGCCACTCCCACCCGCCGCTTGGCGCGTGCTGTCGCCCGCGTCTCGACTACACGTTATGTCGCGGCATGGACTCACCGGGGCGGATGTGGTCTGGAGTGGTCCGGAGGTGCGGTCGGAGCGAGGCATGATCTCTGCGGACTCGACTCACCAGAACGCCGATCAGCCGGCTCATCACATGCGCCGGGCTGACCTGGGTGGCAGGTATGACGAACACGAGCGGGGAGTGGCTACTGCTCCGGCTGGCGATGGCGTGGGCTCTGCGGCTTCTCCTGGTGGGCCCAAACAACCGCAGCGACCCAGCTCAGTAGGGCGACCACCAGGCCCGCCACAGAGCCTACCGCCGCGCGATCCCAGAGACTGCCTAGCAGCATGCCAAGCGCTCCACAGAGGAGCGCGCCGACCAACAGCATTGAGGAAGCGTCGCCACCCCAGCTCAGATCGCGCAGCCGCTTCCGGACCGACCGGCCGCGTTCCATCAACGTCAGCACCTGCCCGCTCATCACGACGGCGATGATCAACACCAGCACGGAGCGGACTGTGGTCACCGCACCATCATCGTGGGTGCGTGCCCAAGGAGAGGTCCGTGGCCTCGGGCTGTGGTTCGGTGGCTCATATGCTGGGGTTGTGGCGGCGCCGTGGGTGATGTCGGACGCTTGGGTCTTTTGTTCGATCGAGGGAACGGGTCCTGAGGACGGCTACGCGCTCGCTCAGGTCGTCGCGAAGGCGGACCTCATCAACCACGCCATGCTCACCGAGGCGGAGTTCACTCGGGCCGTGGGTCGTCTGGTAGCAGCAGGTCTCATCGGGGCCGACGGCGAGACCGATCGCTACTGGCATACCGAGGCGGGGCGGATGCTGTATCGGCAGCGAATGACAGGGCGTGGCCTCTTCGGTTGGATGGAAGCGATAGCACCAGCGCTACGCAGACTCGCTGAGCCCGAGGACCAGGCGTGGTCGCTGCCGGATGGTGCTTTCGACCGCGCAAGCAAGGAGTATCTCCGCGAGGCGCACGCGTTGGCGAGCCGGCACCCCAAGGAACGTCGCACCGAAGGCTGATCACAACGTGAGTCGACGGGAACCGAAGGGCTTCCGCCGGTCGAGCCTGCGATCAGCGATCTGCAGCACGTCCTTGGCGACCGCCTGGACGAGGATCTTCCGCCTGCTCAGGCGAGAGCGCGGGCCGCTCTACGCAGGTCTACATCGCGTGCTCGGCGGTCGCTCCCACTCACCCATGTACGTGGGCGCTGCCGGGAAGGGGTGAGTGCTCCCGTGGTGCTGGCACCTGTGGACCCGTGAGGTGGATCGCGGGTGCTTGACCTCGTGGTTGGTCAGCTTGTGGTGGGTGGGGGGAACTGGTTGAGGTAGGTGCGGGCTCGGGGGCGGGGGTCGGAATAGAAGGCTTCTGGGGGTCTGTGGTTGTGGGTCTTGCAGAAGTCGTGGAGGGGTTCGGTGATGGGGAGGCGTTCTAGTTGGGTGCCTTCGAAGGACTCTGTGGTGCGGAGGAGTTCTTCCAAGGGGGTCCAGCCGGCGTGGTCGAAGGCGCGGTGGTTGTCGGTGGCGATGACATGGGAGGGGTGCTCGTCGCCGATCTTGCGTAGGGCAACTATCTGGAAGCCCGCATCGGGGTAGGTCTCCAGGAAGGGCCAGGCCAGGATGTGGCAGGCGCCGGCGGCGAAGAACGCCTGGTCCGGGCGGTTCCACGCGAGTCCCTGGTCGCGTCGCTCGGCGTCGGTACGCCGGAACACCCCGGCGGGAACGTAGGCGGTCATGCCGGCTGAGGCTAGGCGCCGGGTCGGACAGATCGCCGCACACCAACTCCACAGGCAGCCCTGGTCGACCGCCGGCGTCGATCGAGATCCTCGCCCCGCAGCGCCCGACCCGCGACCACAGTCGACCTTCCGGACGCAGTCCGGCAAACCGCCCCTGTGGCGTGCCGGTCAGCGGCTCGCTGTAGTCGCGAGTCGGCTCGCGATGGGTGTTCGCGGCGCGCGCAACCTGGCTAGCCGGGCGGCATCCCGGCGTGCGCACGCCAACAATGTCTTCGTCGCCACCGTGGATCGGTGTCGCGGGGCAGGGCTCGGCTCTAGGGCGGCAGCGCGGTCGGCGGGTGGCCTGTGGACGGCTGGGCGCCTCGGTGGCGGCAACACGGCGGTGACGCCAGGACATCTGGATCGTGCACATCCACAGGTCCGCGCGACGCGGTTGTGCACAACTGTGGATAGGGCTGGGGATATCTAGCGCGATACAGTCCTTCAGTGGCTGGATATGTCGCGGTTGACGCGGTTGACCGGCAACTGGTGCACGCGCTGAAGGTTGATGGGCGGGTGCCGTTCAGTGCTGTCGCTGAGGTGTTGGGGGTTTCGGAGCACACGGTTGCGCGTCGATACAGGCGGTTGCGGGCGGGCGGCGTACTGCGGGTCGTCGGGTTCGCCGACGGGGTTCGCCTCGGGTATCGGTTGTGGACGGTCCGGGTCCGGTGCACGCCGGATGTCGCGGCGCCGATCGCGGCCGCATTGGCTCGCCGCGCCGACACCTACTGGATCCAGATCGTGTCCGGCGGCACCGAGGTCAGCTGTCACTGCCAGGCGGCGGGCGCGGAGGAGTTACTGGTCGAGCAGTTTCCCCACGACCGCGGCGTACTCGATGTGAGAGCGCACGAGCTCCTGCCGGGTTCGTTCGATCCACAGAGCTGGGGAGTGATCGACGTCCTGACCGCGGAGCAACTCGCACGTATCCGCCGGCCCGCCCCGGACCCACCTCACGAAAACGTGGTTCTCGACGCACGGGATCAACGGCTGCTCGAGGGCTTGAGTGTCGACGGTCGGGCGACGTACGCCGAACTCGTCCGCGCCACCGGCTGGTCCCAGTCGACGGTCGCCCGGCGTCTCGACCACCTGCGCCGTACTGGCGTTCTGACCTTCGATGTGGAGGTGCCACCGGCGGCGCTCGGCTATCGGGTTGAGGCGCGGCTGTGGATGGCGGTCCAGCCTGCCGCTCTCGTTGCCACCGCAGAGGCACTGGCTGTACATCCGGAGATCTCGTTCGTCGCGATCACCACGGGGCCGACCAATCTCGTCGCGCACGCGATCTGCCGGGACTCCAGGCACCTCTACCGCTACCTCACCGAGCAGGTCGCCGACCTGTCCGGCGTGCACACCCTGGAGACGGCACCCGTCCTCCGTACCGTCAAAGGGTTCTATCGAAGGGGTGCCGAGACCGCCGGCGATGCGTGAGACTGCGGATGTGGCGGATCGGGAGCCCGCGTTTGCCGGTGATGCGGCTACGGCTGCGTACTACGAGCGCCGGGCCGGGGAGTACGACGAGTGGTACCTCAGCCAGGGGCGGTTCGCGGAACGAAACCCGCCGGGGTGGGAGTCCGAGGTCGCGCGGCTGGTGGAGTTGATTCAGCGGCTGCCGGTGGCGCGCACGCTGGATGTTGCCTGCGGCACCGGCTTTCTGACTCGGCATCTCCGCGGCCGCACGGTCGGGCTGGACCGGAGTCAGGCGATGCTCGAGGTGGCTCAGCAGCGTCCGGGCGTCGAATCCGAGCAGTGGCTGGACCGCACTCTCAACGACGGATCCCGCCACCGCATCTACAAGCGCTACCTGACCAGCGCCGAACTCGCCGAAGAGATCGGCGGCCAGGTCCTCTTCGACGGCCGAAGCTTCGTCGCGGCCGCCGTGTCGTGGTCAGCCTAGGCTGAACGAATGAGTCGTCGGCCTTTCCCGTTGCTGAAGGAGTTACCGCGGGAGCTGCACGATGTGATCCTCGACTTCCACTGGGATCAGAGGTTGTTGTGGGCGCTGGATCTTCCGGTCTTAGAACTCGAGGTCGCCGGGCTGGTCTGGCATCTGGAGTTGCCGTTCTGGTCGCAGGACGGGCGGCCGTTCCAAGTGTCCCCGCTGGAAGTGGCCGCCGATCCTGCGATGCACCCCGAGCAGCACGCGCGCACGATGAGGGCGGACCTGAGCTATCCGCTGGACGCCGTACGGCGGTCCGACGGCCGCATCACCATCCTCGACGGTGTTCACCGGCTGCTCCGGGCACACGTGGACGGGTTGAGGTCGGTTCGGGTGCGGGTGCTCCCGTGGGAGCAACTGGACGCGATTGCTGTTCGCCGCTGACGGTCTCGACGACGGGCTCCTACACTCGCGGTGTGGGGACTGCGCCGATGGTCGGGCGGGTCGAGGAGCGGGCAGGGCTCGAAGCAGCGCTCGCGCGATGCCGGGCGAGTCGCGGAGGTCTGGTCCTGGTCAGCGGCGACGCGGGCATGGGAAAGAGCCGGCTCGTCTCGGAGGTGCTGACCGGATGGCAGGGCAATGTACTTCGCGGGGCCGCCACCTCAGGCGACAGCGCGTACGCGCCAGTGGTAGCGGTACTTCGTTGCGTGGCCGGCGTCTGCGGGATGGACGCCTTGCCGCGGTCGGCGCAGGTCCTGCTGCCGGAACTCGCGCTCCCCTGGCGTGATGTCGACCAGGGCGCTTTGATTGACGCGATTCATGCGGCGCTGCGTGAAGTCGCCTGCCGGCAGCCGACGGTCGTCGTACTCGAGGATGTGCACTGGGCCCACGCGGCGACGGTCGACCTGCTGCCTGGCTTGGCGGCCACGCTCGCGGACGAGGCTCTGCTGCTCGTGGTGACGTACCGAGCCGAGGAGTTGCCGCGCATGCATCCGGTGCGCGCGATGCGCACCGAACTGAGGCGCGCCGGCCGGTTGACCGAGTACGCGCTCGCCCCGCTGACGGCCGAGCAGACGCGCGAGTTGCTGATCTCCATCCACGGCCAGGACGTGTCACCGGAGCTGGCAGCGGCGGTGCACGACCGAACGGGCGGAGTGCCGTTCTTCATCGAGGAACTGGCAGCTTCCGGTCTGCGAGGTGATCAACCCAAGGCGGAGTTGCCTCTGCCGGACAGTGTGGTGGACGCGGTGCTCGTGCGCACCGCCCCGCTTCGGCGGACGACCGGGGACGCCGTCGACCTCGCGGCGGTGTCAGGCATCCGCGTCGACCTGCCCATGCTCGCGGAGCTTGCCCGTCCCGCCGACGTCGATCGCCTGCTGGAGACCGGGCTCTTGTGCGAGCAGGACGACGGCTCGGCGGTCTTCCGGCACGCGCTCGTCCGGGATGCGCTGTATCGGGCGGTGCCCTGGGCCCGTCGGCGTGACCTTCACCGGCGGATCGCAACCCATCTCACCGACCACCGCGGACCGCCGGAGCAGATCGCCGCGCACTGGATCGCCGCACATCAGCCCGAGCTCGCCCGGCCGCTCCTCCTCACCGCGGCCGACAAGTACTGCGGCGTCCACGCCTACCGTGATGCCGCCGACGCGGTACGCCGGGCGCTGGCGATCTGGCCCGCCGACATCGACCCCGCCGGCCGCGTCGCGACCCTCGAACGTCTGGCCGGATGCGCAGAACTGAGCGGTGACCTCGACTCGGCCTTGGCGGTGTGGAAGGAGGTCGCCGAGTTACGCCGGCAGTCGGGCGACCTGGTGTTGGCGGCCGCGGCTCACCGTCGAGTCGCCAACGCCGCCGGCCTGACCGGCGACTGGTCGCGGGCGGCGACCGCACGCGAGGCCGCTGCGGATGCCTATCTGGCCGCCGGTCTGCTGGGTGATGCCGCGGCCGAGCGCCTGGCGCTTGCGGAGCAGTTGGCGTCGGCGGCGTACCAGACGCGAGCGCTGGAGCAGGCTGTGGCAGCGGGCGAGGAAGCTGACGCGGCCGGACGCGTCGACCTCAGGGCCCAGGCTCTGGCCGTGGAAGGCGCGATCCGTGCCTCACTCGGACAGGGCAGGCGCGGCGTGGAGCTGGCGCGATCGGGGCTGGATCTGGCGCTCGGCGAGCACCTGACCGAGGCCGCCGGCGCGAGCTACTACGAGCTGGCCAACGCCCTGATCCACGCCGCGCACTACGCTGCGTCGGCGGAAGCCTTCGAGTCGGCGTCGGAGCTGTGCCGAGCTCACGAGATCACCGGCCTGGCCCAGGCGTGTGTGGCCTGCATGTCGGTCGCGGTTCGGTTCCTCGGTGACTGGGACCGGGCGCTGGGGATCGCCCGTGACGTCCTCGACGACCAGAGCACATCGGATGTCGCGCGCATGGTGGCTCAGGAGGAGACGGGACTGATCACGGCACTCCGCGGGGAGCGGCGGCGGGTCCGGAGCCTGCTGCGGCCCGCCGCGGACTTCGGACGCGGCGCCGGCGTGTTCGGAATCGAAGTGGGTGCCACCTGGGGTCTGGCGGTGGCCGCCGACCTCGACGGCGAGGACGATGCGGCGGGGCGGCTCGTGACCGCGATGCTGGAGCGTTGCGAAGACAAGGAAGACTGGGTGTTCGCGTTGCCCGGATTGCGGTGGGCGGGCACGTTCCTGGCCGCACGGACCGACCATGACGGTCTGTTGCGCTGCCATCGGCTACTCGCCACGGCGGCCACGCAGAACAGCTCGGCCAAGGTGCTCTCCGCCTTGGCCCATGTCGGCGGCGAGCTCGCCTTGCTCGACGGTGACGGCGTCCGGGCCGCCGCTCAGTTCGGCCGGGCGGTGGAACGGCTGCACGGCATCACCGCACCGTACGAGCAGGCTCTCAGCCAACTGCGATGGGGCGTGGCCCTCGCCGCCGCCGACGAACGCGCACTCGCCGTCGACACGTTGGCCAGTGCGTATCACCTGGCGCGCGGGCTCGGGGCGAAACCGCTGGCACGGGAGTCCACCGCCGAGCTGGCCGCGATGGGCGAGCAGGTCGACCGGCGGCTCGGTCGGCTGGCCGCGCGTTCGCTCGAACCGGCCGGCCTGACCCGACGGGAACGCGAAGTACTGCGGTTGCTCGCGAGCGGCCGTACCAACCGGCAGATCGCCGAGGAGTTGTACCTGAGTCCGCGCACGGTGGACATGCACGTGCGCAATGTGCTGGCCAAACTCGACTGCACCTCCAGGATGACGGCGGCAAGCCGGGCGACCGAGCTGGGCCTCGTCGGCACCGCTCCGCCGCTGTGACCGCGAACCGCGGAAAATACGGCATGCGTGGACCGGAAACCAGGTAGTCCAACGCATGCTCCGATCCCCTGCCGGGACGCACGATCGGTTCGTCCACCACAACCTTTCGATCGCACCGGAGGAAGACCATGTCCACCACCAGCGCGTCCCAGCTCGTCGCCGATGCCAAGTCCCAGGTCCAGAACCTCACGCCGGAGCAGGTGAGCTCCGAGATCGCCGGTGGGGCGACCCTGATCGACCTGCGCGAACCCGCCGAGCTGCGGCTGGACGGCATGATCGAGGGGGCCGTTCACGCTCCTCGCGGCATGCTGGAGTTCTGGGCCGATCCGGCCAGTCCCTACCACCGGGCAGAGTTCGACCCGGGTCGGCGAACCATCCTGTACTGCGCCTCCGGCGGCCGATCCGCATTGGCCGCCAGGACCCTGGAAAGTCTCGGGTACCGCGACGTCGCGCACCTCGACGGCGGCATCAAGGCCTGGAAGCAGGCCGGCCACCCGACCACGCCGCCTCCGGAGGTCTGAGCCAGGCCGGAATAGGGTTTCCCGGATCTGTGTTCGCAGTCGTATGACAGTTGAGATCGGGGTGATTCTGCCGACGTCGTCGCCGGATCCGGCCAGGCCGATTCTGGGGGATGTTCGGGAGAGTGCGCGGTTCGCGGAGGAGCTTGGGCTGGACTCGGTCTGGTCGACCGATCACCTGATCGCGAGCGCGCCGATGCTGGACAGTTCGGTCGTGCTGGCGGCCGCGGCGGCGGTGACGGAGCGGATCACGGTCGGTTTCAACGTGATGCTGCTGGCGTTGCGGCCGGTCGCGTGGGCGGCGAAGCAGGTGAGCACGCTCCAGCACGTGTCCGGCAACCGGCTGGTGCTCGGCATCGGCACCGGCAATCCAGCCCACGGCGACATCGGCTGGCGGGCGGCCGGCGTGAACTTCGCGGATCGCGGCCGGCTCACCGACCAGGCGCTCGCCGTGCTGCCGGATCTCATCGCCGGGAAGCCGGTGACCCTCGAGGACGGGCTGGAGGCCGCGATCGCACCGGGGTCGGCCGTACCCCCGATCGTTGTCGCAGGCAACGGTAAGGCGGCGTTCCGGCGAGCGGCCCGGTACGGCGACGGCTGGGCGACGATCGCGATGTCGGCCGACGAGGTCAAGGCGAGCCTCGACCGGATCAACCAGCAGCACGACCGGCCCCCGCTCCAGGCAACCGTCGTCGCTCCGCAATTGGACGCCGACCCGCAGCGTGCGGCCGATCAGCTGAAGGCCTACGAGGAGGCCGGGACCGCGCGGGTGATCCTGGCACCGTCCGGCGACTGGCGCCGCGACTACGAGCACGCCGCCGAACTCCGCCGGGCTTGACTCTGACATTGATGTGAGGCTTTACCGTCTCGGCATGGCAGGAGCTGTGATTGTCGGGGCCGGGCCGGGGATCGGCGCGGCGGTGGCCAGAAGGTTCGCGTGGGCCGGGTTGAGCGTCGGCCTGATCGCGCGGTCGGAGACGACGGTGAAGGCGGTGGCGGACGGGATCTCCGGCGACGTCCTCCCGCTGACCGCGGACAGTACGGACGAGGTGGGTCTGCGGGCCGCGCTCGACCGGCTGGTCGACGAGTACGGCGTACCGGACGTGGTCGTCTACAACGCGGCGATCATCCAGCCGGACGCGATCGGAGATCTGACCGCGCGACAGCATCTCGACGCGTGGGCGGTGAACGTGGTCGGTGCGATCACGACCGCGGCGCACGTCGTACCGGCGATGGCTGAGCGCGGAAGCGGCTCGTTCATCATCACCGGCGGCATGCCCGAGCCGAAGCCGGCCTACGTCAGTCTGTCGCTCGGCAAGGCCGGCGTGCGGACTCTGGTGACGCTGCTGGACCAGCAGTACGGCGACTCCGGAATCCACGCCGCCAGCGTGACAGTGAGCGGGGCGGTCGCTCCCGGTACGGCGTACGACCCGGACCTCATCGCCGAGCACTACTGGCGTCTCCACACGCAGCCGCGAGACCAGTGGGAGCACGAGGTTATTCACTGAGTGGACTGACGAAGGTCCTGCCGATTGGACCTGTCGGCCAACGACCAGGACCGGTGAGACTTGTTGCTGTTCACAACCGAAAAGGACCGCCGATGTATGTTCCCCAGCATTTCGCCGCCGACGACGAGGTCGTGCACGAACTGCTCGCCAACCACGGCGCAGCCGATCTGGTCACGATGACACCGGACGGGCTGGTGGCGACCATGCTGCCGTTCGTCCACGACCGGTCCAGGAACGTGCTGCTGGGACACCTGGCCCGCAACAACGACCACTGGCGTCAGCCCGTGATCGGCGAGGCGCTGGTGATCATGCGCGGTCCCGACGCGTACATCACGCCGGCCTGGTATGCGTCCAAGCGTGAGCACGGCCGGGTGGTGCCGACGTGGAACTACCTGACCGCGCACGTCTACGGGACGATGACCGTGTACGACGACCCGGCCTGGGTCTCGGACGTCGTACGGCGGCTGTCGGACCATCACGAAGCGGGCCGGGCCGAGCCGTGGTCGGTCGACGACGCGCCGGAGAAGTTCGTGTCCGGGCAGTTGCGCGCGATCGTCGGCGTGGAGATCGCGATCTCCCGGATCGAGGCGAAGGTCAAGCTCAGCCAGAACCGTCCGGACGCCGACATCGACGGCGTGATCGCAGGGCTCCGAGCCGACGGTGACGAGGCGTCCGCGGCCGCCGTGGCGCGCCATCGCCCGGCGCACCGTCGCTGACCCAGGTCGGATCGGCTACCCGCGAACAGCAAATGATCGTTGCCCCCGGCACCTTTCTTCGGTGACAGTTTGTGCTCGGATTGTCACGGTGAGTTTGCGGATGCGTGCAGATGTCCGGACAAGCCTGGCGAGCGCGGGACCGGTCGGCTGATCGTCGGTGAGGAAGCAGAAATCGACGAGAAAGCAATCGAGTCAGCCGGTCGACCACGGGAGGGTCCGGACGCGTGCTCGAGACTTATCACGGCATCCCACATCTGCTGGACACCTGGCTCGTCCTGACCGGAATGACCTTGCCGATCGCCATCTCGTCGTTGCGGCGACCCGGCGACCTGCTCCCCCGGCTCGCGGCGTTCTGCCTGCCCGGCGCGTTCGCGCTGGTGCTGGCCGCGACGCTCAGTCCGACCGCGCAACGGCTGGGCCAGATCGGCCAGTGCGGCACCTCCTTGACCACCACCGGAGGGCTGACGTCGGTTCAGGGATTGCTCAATGTGCTCCTGTTCGTTCCGGCGGCCGGGATGCTGGCGCTGGCCGGTGGCCGTGCGGCCGACGGGATCGCCGCCGGTATCGGAATGTCCGCGGCGGTCGAGGCGGTCCAGGCGCTGATCCCTCAACTCGGCCGCTCCTGCCAGCTGCACGACCTGATCGCGAACACCCTCGGCGCGTTCGCCGGGGTCGCCCTGGCCGTCGGCCTGCAGACCCTGACCCGTGAGCGTCGGCTCGTGACCGTCGTGTACGTCGTCGACCACGCGGCACCCGATCCCTACCAAGCCCCACCACCGCCGATGATCGTCGTCCGCGGCCGGCCACCTGCTCGCCACCGCCGAGGTGAGCTGACTCCGGTCCCGGTCCAGGCCTCGAATTCGGCGAACGGGCTCCGTCAGATCGCCCGGGCACGGTGAGGTCTTCACGGAGCGAGTACACAGTTATCCGGATAGTTATCCACAGGCTGTGGATGAAACAGGGGATGCCGACGCGGGAATCCGGAGATATCCACAGGTCAGGGCCGGACGTCGAGGCCCAGTGACGTGGCGATGACCATCGCCTGGGTGATGTCGACGCGGGCGTCCTTCAACTCGACCGTGAGCGGATCGAGGGTGGAGAGGTCGGATCCGCGGAGGTCGGCACCGGTGAAGTCGGCGCGCTGCAGGGACGCCCCGGAGAGGTCGAGGTCGCGCAGGACCGCCTTGGCGGCCCGGACGCCGGTCAGGTCCGCCTCGCGGAACTTCACCCCGGTGAACTCGGTCCCCCGCAGGTCCGCGCCGGGCAAGCCGGCGAACGACCAGTCCCCGCTGGACACCTTCAGCAGGTTGTACGTGCAGTCGTCGAAGAAGCTGCCGACGAACTTGCATCGGGTGAACGTGGCGTCGAACAGCGAACACCGAACGAAGGTGCAGTTCACGAACGCCGCATCGGTGTGTGTCGACGCGTTGAACCGGACGCCGCGGAAGGTGCACTCCTCGAAGACGCCGCCGCGGTTGTCCACCTCGGTCAGATCGGAGTCGACGAACAGCACCCGGCGGTACGTCTGGCCCGACGGGTCGGCGTCGTCCCAGTCGCGGATCGTCGACTCGGTCGGCGGTGCCGCCCGCCCGTGGACTCGGTCGGCCATGGCTCTCCCCTGTCGGTCAGCGGTCCTGAGCATGAAGCGCCGCCAGTTGGGACGCCGCTGACTACCCTGCCACGCCGTACCGACACCGTCCCGAGAGTCGCACGCTGGTGCATTTGTGATCGTGACGAGGGACAACGTTCAGCGGACCGACAAATATCAGCCGCACGATGGAGGGGTGACCGGAACTGAGCGGGTGATGGTGTTCGGCGCGGGAGGTTTCCTCGGCGCCAGGATCTGCGCACTGCTCGCCGACCGCGGCATCGAGTACCGCGGACTGAGCCGGAGCCGGGGTGAGCCGTACCGGTTGTGCGACCTGGCCGCGATGCACCCGTACGCGCTCGACACCCAGATCGGCATGTACAAGCCGACCGTCATCATCAACGCGGCCGGCGCGACGCTGGGTGACGCCGGCACGCTGGTCCGGGCCAACGTGATCGCCGTCGAGGCCCTGCTCGCCTCGGCCCACGACAACGCGAGCCATGCGCGCTTCGTCCAGCTCGGTTCGGCCGCCGAGTACGGCGGTGCCCCGCAGGGGAGCAGCCAGGACGAACAGACCGAGCCCTGCCCGGTCGGCCCGTACGGGCTCACCAAGCTGGCCGGCTCCGAACTGGTCCTCAGGGCCCGGCGCAACGGCGCCGACGCGATCGTCCTCCGCGTCTTCGACGTCATCGGCCCCGACGCGCCCGAGAGCACGCTCACCGGCCGCGTCATCCAGGACCTCCGGTCCAGGAACACGATCGAGGCGGGCCTGCTGGACGTATGGCGCGACTTCGTCGACGTCCGCGATGTCGCCGAGGCGGTGGTGGCGGTCGCGATGGCGGACACCACGCTGCCCGGGGTCATGAACGTCGGGACCGGGCGGGCGAGCCTGGCGCGGGACGTGGCCGGCCAGTTGTTCGAGCTGAGCGGGCAGCCGGCCCGGATCGTCGAGGAGGCCCGGCCGGACGCCGTCCGCGGCGCGACCTGGCAGCGGGCCGACACCGCGCTGATCGGCAAACACCTCGGTTGGTCGCCGAAGATCTCCCTCGAACAATCCCTTGCCGACAGTTGGGCCGCGGGAAGGACAGCCGGATAGGAAACTGGGTGGGTGGAGATCCGCTCGATCAGTCAGCCCGCGCCCGACCGGCGACCGCCCGCAGTGAACGAGGATCTCGTCCTCAGCGGACCCGACTTCGTCGTCGTACTCGACGGAGCAACCGCTCCGAACGGCGTCGACTCCGGCTGCCGCCACACGGTCGCCTGGCTCGTCGGGCAACTCGGCGGTCAACTGGCGATGCCGCTGCTCGCCGGGTCGACGGCTCCGCTGCCGGACCTGCTCGCCGACGCGATCGCCACCGTCGGCGTCGGTCACGCGGACACCTGCGACCTCGCCAACCCGGACAGCCCGTCGTCGACCGTCGCGATGATCCGGGTTCGCCCCGACGGAATCGAGCACCTCGTCCTCGCCGACTCGCCGATCGTCCTGCGCGCACCGGACGGAACGATCACGGTTTACAGCGACGACCGCATCGACCTGCTGCCCGAGTACACGTTCGAGGCGGTCCGCCGGCTTCGCAACCGGCCGGGTGGCTTCTGGGTGGCGAGCACCGAACCGAAGGCGGCGTACGAGGCGGTCACGGGTACGACGGATCGCGCGGAGACCGAGGTGGTCGCCCTACTGACCGATGGTGCGTCCCGGTACGTCGAGCGGTACGGGCACAGCTGGAACGACGCGGTCGAGGTGCTCACCACGCACGGACCACGCGAACTCGTCGAGCGGGTCCGCGCGTACGACGCGGCCGCGCAACCCGGCAGCCTTACCGGAAAGCGGTACGACGACGCGACCGCCGTACTCGCCTACCTCTGATACGGCCCGTACGACGGGAACGTCGGACCCGGGTTGTTGTAGCGAGGTGCGTACTGCGGTGGCTCGGGCGGCGGTGCCATGGCAGCGGGCGGTGGCATCGTGGCCCGGTCGTGTTGCCACTGGGTGATCCTGAGCAGCAGCAGTGACGCGGCGACGCCGGCTGCGATCAGGAGGACCGTCGCCACGGTGAAGCCGATGTTGACCGCCAGCGCGACCCGGACCATGAAGTCCTGCAGGTCGTAGATGTCGACGTAGTCGCCGGTCCGGTCCGCGGTGTCGGCCGCGTCGACCAGGCGGACGATCCACACGATGAAGGCGAGGAACGCGAGCGCACCACCGCCGACCAGGATCACCCAGAACCCGGTCCACGCCGCCCACCACGCATACAGCAGTGTCCGGACCGGGCCGCGCCTGGACGCTCCCCGCTGCTCCGGCGGCTCGCTGGCGGCCGCGACGTCCTGGACGATCTGCAGCGGGTACCAGAACTGGACCAGCGGGCAGAACCACGACCCGACGACCCAGCCGCTCGCGTGCCGATGCGGCTGTCCGTCCTGGACGACCGGCCTCGGCGCGAGCGGGGACCTGAGGAACTCGGTGTTCTCGCGTGCCTGCCACAGCCAGATCAGGAACGCGATCGCGGTCCCCATCAGCAGGTAGCTGACCAGGTTGAGCAGCGGTCCGGTGTTCGCGATCGACTCGACGGCGCGGTCGAACTCCTCCTCGGACAGCAGCCCGTACACGAACCGCTTGACCTCTTCGTACGAGCCCCACATGAGCGCGGACTGGACCACCGCCGCGACCGCGGTCAGCCCCATCAGGACGATGCTGACGATCGCGATCTTCTTCAGCGGCCGGTACCGCGGAAGCACGGGTTGGTAGGGCACCGGCCGGTACGGCACCGGATACGGCCCTGGGTACGGCTGCGTCACCCTCGTTCACCCCCTCGCAGCCAAGTTAACCCAGCGGTGGGAGCGATCAACCGGTTATCCACAGGTGACGACGTCAGACGCTCGCGAAGGCCTCACGGACCGCGGGCAGTGCCAGAGCACGATCCGCTGCCGACAACCCGATCCGTGTCCGCCGATCCAGTACGTCGTCCTCGGTCAACGCACCCTCATGCCGTACGGCGAACCGCAGCTCGGCGTGCGTCGTCCGCAGCCCCGGCGCGATCGGATCCAGCAACGACGGCGGCCCCGCGATCACTTCCGGCGCCTCCACGCCGTACCGCTGCACGAACCGAGCCGGCGCGCGCACGGCCGCCAGGTGGACCCGGTCGGCCGCGCCGACGAGCGGAATCCGGTGCGTCAGGCACGGCCGCCGTACCGCCAGGTCGGACTGCTCCAGCGCCGTGTCCAGTGCGTCCTGTGCCATCCGCCGGTACGTCGTGAGCTTGCCGCCGACGATCGTCACCACGCCGTCCGGACTCGTGATCACCGCGTGCCGGCGGGAGATGTCCGCGGTCTTGTCCTCGCCCTTGTGATGCCCGGTGTCGAGCAGCGGCCGCAGACCGGCGTACGTGCCGAGCAGGTCGGACCGCGTCAACGGCACCCGCACGGCCGAGTTGATCGTGGACAGCAGGAAGTCGATCTCGGCATCGGTCGCGTGCGGTACGTCGCTCACCGGTCCGGGCGCCTCCTCGTCGGTCAGCCCGACGTACACCCGGTCGTCCGGCGCCGGAATCGCCATCACCACCCGCCTCAGCTCACCCGGCACCGGCACGGTCAGTACGGCGGACAACCCGCCGAAGGCCGACTGCGGCAACACCAGATGGGTCCCCCGGCTCGGCCGGAGTTTGATCCCTGAGGCCACCTGATCGGCCCAGATCCCGGCCGCGTTGATCACCACCGACGCGTCCACCCGCAGCCGGTGCCCGGTCAGCTGATCGACCAGTACGGCGCCTCGCCCGGTGACCTCGGTGGCCGCGACCCGGGTGAGCACCCGAGCGCCGTACAGAGCCGCCGTCCGTGCGATCGCGACCACCAGCCGCGCGTCGTCGTACAACTGCCCGTCCCAGGTGAGGAAGCCGCCGCGCATCCCCTCGGGGCGCAGCGTCGGCGCGTACCGGAGGAGCTCCGCCGAGCTGACCCGGCGGGAATGCGGCAGGTAATCGTCGCTGGTCCGCGCGAACGTGCGCAGGACGTCCCCGCCGAGGAACGCGCTCCGCAGCATCGCGGCCTGCGCGAAGCTTGCCTGCGGCAACCACGGCGCGATCTGCGGCACCGGGTGGACCAGGTGCGGCGCGGTCGTCTTCATCAGGATGCCGCGTTCGACCGCGCTCTCGTACGCGATGCCGACGTGACCGGAGGCGAGGTACCGCAGCCCGCCGTGCACGAGCTTCGAGCTCCACCGGCTGGTCCCGAAGGCCAGGTCGTGTTTCTCCACCAGGGCAACGCTCAGGCCGCGCGCGGCCGCGTCCAGCGCGACGCCGGTGCCGGTGACCCCGCCGCCGACGACCAGGACGTCGACCTTGCCGGCCGAGTCCAGCCAGTCCAGCTCGCGGGCCCGGCGGGCCGCGTTCAGACTCGCGTTGCCCACGCGGATCATGGCGTCAGGTACCTGGTGAGCATGACCCGCAGCTCCTCGTCGAGCTTCGAATACTGGTCCTTGCTCGCCATCACCGGTCCGGACACCGCCGACGCCAGTGAGACGAGGATGATCTGCCGGGACAGCCAGACCGGGTCGCCGTCCCGGATCGATCCGTCGGCCTGACCGGCCTTGATGCCCTCCTCGACCAGCGCGAGGTGCGCGACCGTGCTGCTGCCGCGGCGCTCGAGCAGGTACGGCGTGAGGAACTCGGGATCGAGCTCGATGATCTTGCGCATCAACGGGTGCACCCGGGTCCGCGCGACCACCTCGACGACACCCTCGACCAGCCGCGACCGGCCGTCCGCCGCGTCCGGCTGGAACGCGGACACCAGGGCGGTGGTCCATTCCCGCGTCATCAGCGCGGCGACCACGGCCTGCACGTTCGGCCAGCGCCGGTAGAGCGTCGCGCGGGACACCTCGGCGTGCCGGGCGATGTCGGCCATCGTCATCCGGCGCATTCCGATCGCGAGCAACAGCTCGTACGCCGCGTCCAGGATCCGCTCTTCGCCGATGGCGTTCGCGGGCGCGGGACGCGCACTGGTCTCGGGCCCTGTTTCCTGCGCCGACTCGCTGCTACGCTGAGACATCACACGTCAGAGTGTATCAGCGGCTCCGGCGTCCGGGAACTGTCCGTGGGAGGTGGGAGCCAGGGGGTCACACCTCCCACGGACGCTACCCCGCAACAGCAGCGATCGGGAGGCCAGAATGACCGAGTCGGACCTGCCGGTGGTGCATCTCACGCCCGGCCGCTGGGGCGATCCCGGCCATCGGGTGGAGCTGCCTCCGGCGGCGGTCGAGGCGCTCAAGCATCTCGGCGTACGGCGACCTGTCGCGGGTGCTGCGGAGCCGGAGGACCGGCCGGGTCTGACGGCGACGCAGCTGAGCTTCCTGGCCGAGGTCGTCGGCGCGGACCACGTCACGACCGACCTGGCTTCGCGGTGGGCGCACACCCGCGGCTACTCGACTCCCGACCTGCTGCGGCACCGAGCCGGCGACATCTCGGACATGCCCGACGCGGTCGTCTATCCGGGCTCGCACGACGAGGTGCTGGCGTTGCTCTCCGCCTGCGCGTCCCACGGCCTGGCAGTGGTTCCCTACTCGGGTGGTACGTCCGTTGTCGGCGGTCTCGCTCCCGATCGCCGATTCGTCACGGTCGACCTGCGACGCCTCGATCAGCTGGCCGCGATCGACGAGATCTCGCGGACGGCGACGCTGCAGGCCGGCGTACGCGGTCCGGCCGCCGAGGCGTTGCTGGCCGAGCGCGGGTACACGCTCGGGCACTTCCCGCAGTCCTACGAGGGCGCGTCGATCGGTGGCTATGCGGCCGCGCGATCGAGTGGCCAGTCGTCGGCGGGGTACGGACGGTTCGACGAGATGGTGGTCGGGCTGACGCTGGCGACACCGCGCGGGACGATCGAGCTCGGGCGTGCGCCGATGTCGGCGGCCGGGCCGGACCTGCGCCAGTTGGTGCTGGGGTCGGAAGGTGCCTTCGGCATCATCACGTCGGTCGTCGTACGGATCCGGCCGCGTCCGGCCGAGCGGCACTTCGAGGGCTGGCGATTCGAGAACTTCGAGGCAGGTCTGGCCGCCGTCCGCCGGCTGGCGCAGGACGGGCCGTTGCCGACCGTGCTCCGGTTGTCCGACGAGGTCGAGACGGCGGTGAACCTGGCCGACCCGGATGTGCTCGGTGGGGGGCCGGGTGGCGTGCTGGCGATCGTCGGTTTCGACGGGCCGTACAACCCGAAGACGGCTGACGTGCTGGCATCTGCCGGTGGGCGGAACCTGGGTGAAGGTCCGGGCGAGACGTGGCGCCTCGGGCGGTACCGGGCGCCATACCTGCGGGATCCGTTGCTGGACGAGGGCGCGCTGGTGGAGACACTGGAGACCGCCGGCTTCTGGTCGAAGCTGCCGCAGTTGAAGGCCTCGGTGACCGAAGCGGTGGTGAGGTCCCTCACCGACCAGGGCACGCCACCGCTTGTTCTCTGTCACGTCTCACACGTGTACGAGACCGGCGCATCGCTCTACTTCACCGTCATCTGTGCACAGACCGACGATCCGGTGTCCCAGTGGCGTACGGCGAAGTCGGCGGCGAACGCGGCGATCGCCAAGGCCGGCGGGACGATCAGCCACCACCATGGCGTCGGCACGGATCACCGGGACGCGTACGCCGAGGAGATCGGTCCCCTGGCGGCCGAGGCTCTGCGGGCGGTCAAGAACGTGCTCGACCCCGACGGCGTGATGAATCCAGGGATTCTCTTGACCTCAAGTTAACTTGAAGTATGACAGTGGCGGACATGACTCCTGAATCCATTCACCGTCCTGTCGCTCTCATCACCGGCGCGTCCGCCGGTCTGGGGCTCGCGCTCGCGCACGGGCTCGCTGATCGCGGCTGGGCGCTCGTGATCGACGCCCGCGGCGCCGACGCGCTCAAGGACGCCGCCGACGCGCTCGCCGACCGCGCCGACGTGGTCCCGCTCGCCGGCGACGTCACCGACCCGGATCACCGCGCCGACCTGGTCGAAGCTGTCACCGAGCTCGGCCGGCTCGACCTGCTGGTGAACAACGCGAGCTACCTCGGACCGAGTCCGCTCCAGCCGCTGGCCGTCGCCGACCTCGACGAACTGCGACGCGTGTACGAGGTCGATGTGATCGCGCCGATCGCTCTCACCCAGGCACTGCTGCCAGAGCTGACCGCAGCATCCGGTGTCATCCTCAACATCAGTTCCGACGCTGCAGTCGAGGCCTACGAGGGCTGGGGTGGCTACGGCTCGGCGAAGGCCGCTCTCGACCACGCCACCGCCGTACTGGCCGCCGAGCAGCCGCAGCTCGCCGTCTACGCCGTCGACCCCGGTGATCTCCGTACGGCGATGCACCAGGCGGCCTTCCCCGGCGAGGACATCTCCGACCGGGCCGAGCCGTCGACCGTCGTACCGGCGTTCCTGCAACTCCTGGACAGTCGTCCGAAGAGCGGCCGGTACCGGGCAGCCGAGTTCGCACCGGCGGTGACGTCGTGAGGGTGCATCCCCACACGCGGTTCGTCCTGCCGGACTCGCTGAACGCCACCGAGCCACCCGAGGCCAGAGGCCTGTCGCGGGATCAGGTGAGGCTGCTGGTCGCGGAGGGGTCGACCATCACGCACACCCGGTTCGATCACATCGGCGACCACCTGCGACCCGGAGACCTCCTCCTGGTCAACACGTCAGGCACACTGCCCGCCGCCGTCGACGGCTCATGGGTCAGCGGCTCCGGTGTGGCGCCGGTCGTCGTGCACTTCTCCACCGCCCTCGACGACGGCACCTGGGTCGTCGAACTGCGCAACGGAGGCTCGCCGATGTTCGGCGGTACGCCAGGCGACCAGGTGCGGTTGCCGGAAGGCGTGCTGACGCTGCTGTCGCCGTACCAGCCGGAGTCCACCCGGCTGTGGCGCGCTCAACCGCCGGTGTCGGACGTGTTGGGCTACCTGCAGCGTCATGGCCGGCCGATCACCTACCAGTACGTCGGCCGGCGTTGGCCACTCGCGTCGTACCAGACCGTCTTCGCACGCGAGCCGGGCAGCGCGGAGATGCCCAGTGCTGCTCGGCCGTTCAGCTTCGAGTTGGTGAGCCGCCTCGCGGCGCAGGGCGTGCTGATCGCGCCGATCCTGCTGCACTGCGGCGTCTCCTCACTCGAGAGCCACGAACCACCTCTGCCGGAGCGGTACGACGTACCTGCCCACACTGCTCGGCTCGTGAACTGGGTGAGGGCCAACGGCGGCCGGGTCATCGCAGTCGGCACAACCGCCGTACGAGCCATCGAGTCGGCGGTGACCGCTGACGGCTCGGTCACCGCTTCACACGGCTGGACCGACCTTGTCCTCGGTCCGGACCACCCGGTCCGCGTCGTCGACGGTCTCGTCACCGGCATGCACGCGCCCGAGGCCTCCCACCTGCTTCTGCTCGAGTCCGTCGTCGGTGGTGACACCGTTCAGCGCGCCTACGACGCCGCTCTGGACCGCGGCTACCTCTGGCACGAGTTCGGCGACAGTTGCCTGCTGCTGCGGTGACGAGTGGCAGTGACCGTCGTTTCCGGGGCGGGCCCGCTTGTCCACCGCTCGCGGACTCACCGCGGCCACCGCTCAGGCCTGCAGGAGTTCATCCTGAATGTCCTTACCAATAAGGTCCCCCGTCGGGACGTCACCCGGTACGACGACTGTCGGCACCGGTGGTCATGGATGTTCACCGAACCGATCGCAAATTGTGGCCTAGGCCATTTGATTTCAGATTGAACGGCCGTCGATCCGGTCCGGATCGAGCAGGTCCGGCGTGATGAAGTCGTGCGGGAAGCCGAGCGTGAACCCGGTCGCCGCGTCGAGTCGTCGTACGGCGTCGTCCGGAAGCGTCAACCCGATCGCGGCGAGGTTGTCCGCGAGTTGCTCCGGCGAACTGGCGCCGGCCAGCGGATGCACGGCCCGCGAGTGCACCCGCGTCCACGCGAGCGCCACCTGTGCGGCCGTCACGCCCAGCTCGCCGGCGACGTCGTGTACGGCGGTCAGCACGGCCCGCTCCCGGTCGTCGCCGGCCGCGTCCACCGGCTTGGTGAGCTTGCCGTGGGCAAGGGGTGCCCACGCGGCGACGGTCATGCCGAAGGCCTCGGCCATCGGCAGCAGTTCACGTTCGATGTCGCGCTGGAGCAGGCTGTACGGAACCTGCAGACCGGCGAACCCGGACCAGTCCCGGAACTCCGCCAAGGTGTTGCCACGAGCAACGAGCCAGGCCGGGGCGTCGGAGATCCCGGCGTACAGGATCTTCCCGGCCCGGACCGCGTCGTCCAGGGCACGCAACGTCTCCTCGATGGGGGTGTGCCGCTCCCAGTAGTGCACCCAGTAAACGTCGAGGTAGTCGGTCCGCAGCCGGCGCAGGCTGGACTCGAGCGCGAGCCGGAGGTTCTTCCGATGGTTGCCGGTGGCATTGACGTCGGTGCGGTCCCGGGACAGCGTGTACTTCGAGGCGAGCACGAACCGGTCCCGGCGGCCGGGCAGCACCTCACCCAGGACGTCCTCGCTGGCGCCGTACGCGTCGGCGGTGTCGATCACGTTCCCGCCGGCCTCGGCGTACCGGTCGACGATCGGCCGGGCCTGGTCGACCGAGTGGAAACGCATCGCGCCGAGGAAGAGTTCGGAGACGCGCAGGCCGGTGGGTCCGAACAGCCGGTAGCGCATCAGCGGGCGTACCCGTGCAGGAAGGCGTGGACGCCGGTGGTGACGGCGTCGGTGATCTCGTCGGCGGTCATGGATCCTCCTCGGTAGGACGGGTTGGCACCGGAGATGAGCAGTGAGAAGTGCAGGGCAGCGCGCATCGGGTCGTCGATTCGCAGCAGCCCGTCGGCGGCGAAGGCGGCCAGCCGGTCGGCGAGAGCCCGCCGTACCGCGATCGGCCCGGCCTCCTGCCAGGCGTCGATGGCCTCCTGCGGGATGTGGCCGGCCTCGGCGTTCACCTGGCGCACCAGCGCGGAGTGCTCGGCGTAGTCCGGCATCGGCGTACGCCAGGCGATGCCGAACGCGACCAGGTCGGCCTCGAGGTCGGTGATCTCGCTCAGGTGCTCCTCGATGATCGCGAGTTGCGCGGCCGCGACCCTCGTCGCGCTGTCCTGGATCACCGCGCGAAACAGCCCGGCCTTGTCGCCGAAGTGGTTGTACAGCGTCCGCGTCGAGACACCGGCCTCGGCGGCGATCACGTCGACACTCGCCCGCGTGTAACCGTCCCGCGCGAACACGGTCAACGCTCCGGCGAGGACCTCCTGCCGCTTCCCTGCCCTCGGCACCGCACCTCCTGGTGAAATTACAACGACCGTTGTACCTTAGCGTACATGGCATTCACCGACGAAGAACTCGCCTACCTGAAATCACAACCGCTGGCCCGGCTGGCGACGGTCGGCCCCGACGGGCAGCCGGACGTCGTACCGGTCGGCTTCGAGTACGACGGAACGTACTTCTACGTCGGCGGGGTCGACCCCGCCAACACCCGCAAGGTCCGCAACGTCCGCGCCGGCCACGAGCAGGTCGCCCTCGTCATCGACGACCTGGTGTCGGCGAACCCGTGGTCCCCGCGCTTCCTCCGCGTCTACGGCACCGCCGAGGTCGTCGAACGCACCGGCCGGTTCGGCCGCAGCGTCTACCTGAGGATCAAACCCACGGTCAGCTGGAGCTGGCACCTCGACGGCCGGCCCGCCGACCACGACAACGAGGCGTTCGGCCCACGGCGGACCGTCCACGCGACCGCAGACAGGACCTAGGTCCGGGCGCGCTTGTTTCGGCGGCGCTTGGTGTCCTGCAGGAAGAGCCAGGCGACAGCCGCGCCGGTGACGAAGCCGCCGAGGTGGCCTTGCCAGGAGATGTTCGGAAGCAGGACCGAGATGACCGCGGTGACGGCCACGTAGCCGAGGATCCAGGTGACGTCCATGCCCCGCGCGCGGCTGATCACCAGCAGCGCGCCGACCAGGCCGAGGACGGCGCCGGACGCGCCGAGGGTCGCCGACACCGGAGCCGCGAGGAACCAGACCGCGACGCTGCCGCCGAGCGCGGACAGCAGGTAGAGGATGACGAACCTGAGCCGGCCGAGCATCTGCTCCAGCGGCGGACCGACCTGGTAGAGCATGAACAGGTTCGCGAAGATGTGGAAGATCTGCAGGTGGGTGAACGCCGACGTGAGCAGCCGCCACGGCTCGGAATCCACCAGCACCGGGACCAGCACCAGATCGTTCACGACCCGGCTGCTGCCGGTGCGCACCGCGATGAACACCAGGACGTTGATCGCCAGCAGGACGATCGTGACGACCTGCGGGTTGCCGCGCTGGATGCCGCCGAGCGACGTCCGGGTCCGCGGGACCGACTTCATGCCCTCGTTGAAGCAGTTCGGGCACTGGAAGCCGACCGCGGCGCTGTTCATGCAGGACGGGCAGATCGGCCGGTCGCAGCGCTGGCAGCGAACCCCGGCGGGCCGATCCGGGTGCCGGTAGCAGACGGTCTCGGTCACGTCGGGCGGATCCTTCCCCAGGGAGAGAGGTGCGGGCCGGGCGCCGATGACGCAGCGCCCGGCCCGCAGCTTCGAATCAGGCGGTCTTGCGCTCGATGGCGACGCTGTTGATCACGATCGGCTCGATCGGCCGGTCGCCCGGAGCGGTCTTCGAGGTGGCGATCGCGTCCACCACCTTCTTCGACTCCTCGTCGGCGACCTCGCCGAAGATGGTGTGCTTGCGGTTCAGGTGCGGCGTCGGCACCACGGTGATGAAGAACTGCGAGCCGTTGGTGCCGCGGCCGAACTGGATGCCGGCGTTCGCCATCGCCAGCAGGTACGGGCGGTCGAACTTCAGCTCCGGGTGGATCTCGTCGTCGAAGGCGTAGCCCGGCGAGCCGGTGCCGGTGCCGAGCGGGCAGCCGCCCTGGACCATGAAGCCGTCGATGACGCGGTGGAAGGTCAGGCCGTCGTAGAACCTGGCGTTGCTGGGCTGACCGGTCTGCGGGTCGGTCCACTCCTTGGTGCCCTCGGCCAGGCCGACGAAGTTGTTCACCGTCTTCGGCGCGTGATCGGGGAACAGCCTGATGACGACATCCCCCTTCGTCGTCTGCAGGGTCGCGTACAGCTCTTCGGCCACAGGAGTCACTCCTCATCAGTTACGGCTTACCCCAACGATCCTGTCATGCACCCCCAACTCGACCCGCACCGACCGGCGATGGATCGATACAAGCCCCCCGCCCGGCGGTCGGGTAACGGGTTTGTCGGCTGGGTACGTCGTACGATGCAGACGAAGCCGGATTTGTCCAGAGTCGTATCAGTAGCGTCCATACCGCCGATGGGCCACATGGCTGCCCACCGAGGCGGGCGGCACCGAGGAGGAACCGTGGGTTTGTTGAAGTCCAAGGGCCGGGTCGAGACCGCGAAGGATCGGGTCCGGCCGCTTGCCGAGTCGGCGTCGGAGAAGATCGGGCCGGTCGCCGGCCAGGTCCGCGACCACCTCGGGCCGGCTGTGGGCACCGCACGGGAGAAGGTGTCGCCGTACGCCGAGAAGGCGGTCGAGCGCGGCGCCCACCTCGCCCACGTCGCCGTCGAGAAGGCGAGCCCGGTGATCGACGACGCGCTGGCCAAGGTCGGCCCGGCCACCGAGCACGCCGCCGAGAAGGCGCGGGAGCGGTTCAACGACGACGTGCTGCCGAAGGTGACCGCCGCGCTGGCGTCGCTGGCGGCCGCCGCCGAGCCGGTCGTCGAGGAGACCTCCCGCCGCGGCCGCGCCACCAAGGCCGCGCTCAAGGGTGAGCTCGACGTACCGCAGAAGAAGAGCCACCGGCTCCGCAAGATCGTCCTGCTGCTCGGTTTCGGCGCCCTTGCCGCGGCGGCCGTGAAGAAGCTGCTGACCCCGCCGGAGCCGGCCTGGCAGTCGACCCCGACCAGCGGCCGCGACTACAGCTCCGCCCCGGCCGGTACGACGTCGCGCCCGAGCGAGACCAAGCCGGAGGCGAAGTCCGAGACCCAGGCCGAGACCAAGTCGGAGACCGGGTCCGAGACGAAGGCGGAGCCGGCGTCGTCGAACGGCCAGACGGAGACCGCCGAGTCGAACAGTGCCGGCGCCACGGACGCCGCTCCGGGCGGCGGCGTACAGGCGGAGGCTGCAGACACCGACGTGAACGCGACCGCCAACGGCGCCGCGAAGAAGAGCACCACCCCCCGCAAGACGAGCAACCCGAAGCCCTCCGACTCCTGACCGGACCACCGCAACGGCGAAGGCCGCGATCCCCCGCTGGGGCTCGCGGCCTTCGTTTGTCTTGACGTCGCCTTGCGCGTACGACGCCTGGCCGGGGTGCTGCCGACTGACTCAGTGAGAATGTGACTCGTCGTGCTCGGTGTCGGCCTGGGGCTTGGCGATGGTGTAGCGGCCGGCTGACAGCAGTTGGGTGGCGTAGCGGTGGGTGATGCAGGGGTAGGTGCCGCCACAGTGCAGGCAGACGGCGTCGTTGCGGTGCAGCCAGGGCAGGATGCCGAACCGCTTGATCCAGGTCAGTGGCTCGCGGTCGGGGGCGTGCAACTTCAGGGCCGAGCGGGCGGCACTCTGGATCTCGGGGGCGGACCAGTCCTCGGCGCTCTTGTCCATCAGCGCGCTCAGGTCGGAGTGGAGGTGTGCGGTCGAGCGGGTCTTGGTCATCTATGTGGTGTCTTCCGGAGGCAGGGTGAAGGCGGGTCGACCGCCGGATGAAGCGGACGCTTCAAACGTGACGATTCGATCGCTGTTAGCGACCTTAGTCCCCCCGAGCCGGGCAGGTGCGTTCGCACGCGTCGCGCGGTGTCAGATCTTTGTCAGGTTTCACTGCGTGGTGACGGGGACACCTTTTCGGATCCGATCGTCAGCTCCAGAGGGTCTCGAGCGTGATCCGGGCCTCGAGTTCGAGCAGGTGCCGTTTCAGCGGGATGCCGCCGCCGAAGCCGACCATCTTGCCGCCGGCCCCGACGACCCGGTGGCACGGCACCACGACCGCGATCGGGTTGCGGTTGCAGGCGACGCCGACGGCCCGGGCCGCGCCGGGATCGCCGACGATCTTCGCGACCTCGCCGTACGTCCGCATCTCGCCGTACGGGATCCGGCTGAGCTGGGCCCAGACGGCCCGCTCGAACTCGGAACCGCCGCGGACCGACAGGGGCACGGTGAACTCCGTCAACTCGCCGGCGAAGTACGCCTTCAGCTGCTCCTCGGTCTCGGTCAGCAGCGGGTCGGCCTCGAGGTGCCGGTCCACCCGGCCGAAGTTCAGCCGGCACAGCCCGGCCTCGTCGACAGCCAGGGACAGGTCACCGATGGGCGAGTCGATCACGGACCAGCGCATGACCCAATCCTCGCGCCCGACGGGGACATTTTCCGGCGGTTTCGCGACATCGACCCGCGCGACACCAACTCTTCTGCCACCAGTCGTTCTCGCCTGGTCACGCCGTGTTGTGCTATTTCTGACACATGCCGACCCAGCCGCCGCTGGACCGCTGGTTCAGCTCCGAGCGGGCGATGGGCCTGGCCGCGTCGATCCTGATCGGCGTCGTCACGGTGACCACCTGGGCGACCGCGTGGTCCGACTGGTACTCGTACCAGACCGTCAAGCGGTACGCCGACGACCAGGACAAGCTGGCCGAGGCCGATCTGATCTCCGGCTCGCTCGGCATCGTCTCCGCGCTCGCGCTGCTCGCCGCCGCGGTGGTGTTCATCGTGTGGTTGTGGCGGGTCCGGTGGAACGCCGAGATGTTCTGCCGCGGCGAGCACCGGTTCACCCGCGGCTGGGTGCTCGGCAGCTGGATCTGCCCGATCGTCAACCTCTGGTACCCCAAGCAGGTCGTCGACGACATCGTCGCCGCCAGCGATCCCCGGACGCCGCCGCAGACACCGACCCTGCGGGACATCCCGGGGACCCGGCTGGTCTGGGCCTGGTGGCTGACCTGGGTGGCCGGCCTGGTGTCCGGCAACGTGGTGCAGCGCGGGATCCTGGTCACCGCGACGCAGCCCGACCAACTGCGGACGAACGTCGTACTGTCGACGATCTCGGCACTGTTCACCACCGCGGCCGCGGTGCTGGCGGTGATCCTGATCCAGCGGATCGACGAGTTGCAGACCAAGCGGGCCTGGGTGCCGTGGTGGGCGCTGGGCGAGGCGCAGCCCGGATTCCAACCTCCTGCGCGGTAAACGAAACCGTCACGGACCGTCGAATCAATCGTTACAAGTGGTGATGGGCGTACGAAAAGAACAGGTTAAGTCGACACCCTCCGTGCTGGACCCGACTCCACACGGGTACTTACTTCGTGGTATCAATGTGGCTCGGTCATGCGGGGGCAGGATTTGGCCGAAACGCCGAACAGACGGAGTTCCAGCAACGCGAGGGACGCGAGACGTGAGCCACCCGCAGCCAGCACTGTCTGCTGTCAGAGACCACGAAGAAGAATGGCAGCCGCACGCAGCTGAGGAGTTCCAGCAGGTCGGGACGGTCGGAAAGATCGCCATCGGGCTTCTCGGAGCGTCGACACTCACCCATCTGCTGTCCACCTGGTCCGACTGGAACACGTATTCCGTCGTCAACCGCTACCTCGGCGGGATGCCGAACGTCGACGACGCGGACCTGAACCGCGCCGACGCCATCGCCAAGGTCACCGCGGTCCCGAACGTCATCATCTCGGTCGCCGCCGCGGTCGTCTTCGTCATCTGGCTGTGGCGGGCCCGGGTCAACTCCGAGGTGTTCTGCCAGGCTGACCATCGCCGCAGCCACGGCTGGGTGCTGGCCAGCTGGTTCTGCCCCGGACCCAATCTCTGGTACCCGAAGCAGATCGTCGACGACGTCTGGCTGGCCAGTGATCCGAAGACCCCGGTGTACGCCGACGACCTGCGCCGATTCAGGACTCCCGCCCTCACGTCCGTGTGGTGGGTGACCTGGGTCGGCGCTCTCGCGTTCGACGTGGTGGTTCGCCGGTTCCTGATGTGGATGGAGGCGACCGTCGGGTCGCTGCGCGGTATCGCACTGGCCGGTACGGCGTCCCTCGTGCTGACCGCCGTGTCGGCGGTTGCCGCGACCCTGGTGATCCGCAAGATCAACGCGATGCAGACCGGCCGCGAGTGGATCCCGTGGTGGGACCAGCGCGAGCCCAAGCTCACCGCGGTACCGACGTACGCGAACGACGACACCGACGAACAGCCGGCCATCAGCGAGCCGATCGCCGCGTCCGGACCCGCCCTCGCCGCGGCGCCCGCGCTCCGGCTGGAGCGCCAGCCGGAGCTGCAGCTGGCCGGTGGCGGCGCCGGCGCGAGCCCGTTCGCCCCAACCCCGGCCCCGGCTCCCGCGCCTGCCCCGGCGGCGGGTTTCCCGGGGGACGGCGCGGCCGCCGGTGCGTTCCCCGGAGGCGGCAGCCCGTTCGGCGGCGGTGCGGTTCCGGCCGCCTTCGGTGGTGACAGCCCGGTCGAGGAGCCGCCGAAGTGGAGCCCGTTCGCGCCGGTCGTGCAGAGCTGGCACGACGACAAGGACGACTCCGGCCCGGCGACCGAGCAGTTCGACGCCGTCGCCGCCTGGCAAGAGGACAAGCAGGCCGAGGAGACCAGCTACGAGCGGACCAGCTGGAGCGACTACCTCACCACCGCAAACGACGACCTGTTGTCGACCCGGGCCCCGTCGTCGAGCCGCTGGCTGGACGAGGCGCCTCCGCTGACCGTCGTCGAACCCGAGCCGTACGGCTACCAGCCGTCCCAGCCGGCCGACGCGCCGTCCTGGGCGAGCAGCTACTCCGAGAGCTACTCGTACGACGCGACCTCCGACCACCTGACGTCGACGTCCTCCCCTGTGGAGGCCGAGACCGCACCCGAGCCTGAGCCCGCGCCAGTTGCGCGCGCCGGCCGCCGGGCCGCTCGGGTCGCGGTCGACAGCCCGTCGGCGGTCCAGCCCACGACTTCCTCGCACACGGTGCACCCGTCCTCTGAGCACACCGTGCATGCCCCCTCGGACCACTCGGTGCACACGGCCTCGGACCACTCGGTGCACGCGCCGTCCGAGCACGTGATGCCGTCGTCGCCGGTATCGGGATCCTCCGGCTACTACGAGCCGGCCCCGGCCCTCTCGGAGCAGGACGACTTCCTGACGCCGTCCAAGCCGCTCCCGCCGGTCCCGACGTACGGCCCGGAGCCGTCGTCGTACTCCTCCTCCTCCGACGACGGCTACTCGTACAGCTCGTACGACGACTCGTCCTCGAGCTACCAGTCGTCGTACGACTCCGGCTCGGACTACACGTCGTACGGACCGTCGGAGTACTCCGGCAGCAGCTACGAGTCCACCGACTACGGCTACTCGGCCGCCGACTACTCGAGCAGCAGCAACTACGACTCCTACAGCCCGACCTCTTACAGCGGCTCGGAGTACAGCACCGTCGACCCGTCGTACGGCGGCTACAGCGAGGACTACTCGTCACAGTCGTACAGCGCCGACCACAGCAGCTCGAACTCCGACTACTACACGTCGGCCGAGCCGCAGCCGGAGCACCAGCAGCAGTCGCCGTACAGCTACGAGCAGCAGACCCCGGAGCAGGCTGACCAGACCAGCACCACCCCGCGGACTCACCCGCGCCGGCGCTGGGTCTGATCGAATAGGGGCCATGAGACTCGCCTTCTCCACACTCGGCTGTCCCGGAGCACCCCTCGACCACGTCCTTGAACTTGCCAAAGGCAACGACATCTCGGGCCTCGAGTTGCGGGCCGCGGACGAGGAGTTCACCCACACCGGCCTGACCTCGGCGCAGCGGCGCGAGCTGCGGAGCCGGATCGAGGACGCCGGTCTGGAGATCCTTGCGATCAGCAGTTACGTCAAGCTGTGCGCGGTCGAGGACCAGCCGCTCGAGGCCCACCTGGAACTCGCCGCCGACCTCGGCGCACGCGGCGTCCGCGTCTTCCCGGGCGACGACGACGCCGGTACGACGGACGGACCGTCCGCCGGCGAGATCCGCGCGCTCGACCGGGTGACGTCGGCTCCCACCGAGGTCCGGATCCTGCTGGAGACCCACGACTCCCACTCGGCCGGCGCGAAGATGGCCGCCTTCTGCACACTCCTCGACACCGACGTCCCCGGCCACAACGCCAAGGTCATCTGGGACAGCGCGCACACCTGGAGCCACGGCGAGACGCCGGCGCAGTCCTTCCAGCTCCTGAAGCCCTGGCTCGAGTTCGTCCAGATCAAGGAGACGGACTCCAAGCAGCAGTTCCGCCCGGTCGCCATCGGCACCGGCGACTTCCCGATCCACGACCTCCTCACCACCCTCGAGGGCACCGACTATCCCCTCTCCCTCGAGTGGGAACTCAAGTGGCACCCCCACCTCCCGCCCCTCGAGGAAACCCTCCCCGCCGCGCAGTCCTGGGTCAGGGCAGCGGCGCGGTGATGTAGCGGGTCAGCGTCGCGCCCAACCACGTGGTGACCTCGCCGGGGGTGAGGGCGGCGACCGGGCCGATCTCGAGGATGTAGCGGCAGAGGGCGAGACCGAGGACCTGGCTGGCGACGAGGCCGGCTCTGACCTCCGGCCGATCGACCGCGAGCTCACGCAACCTCGGCGCGAGCTGTGTGCTGAAGAGTTGGCGCATGCGCTCGGCCGCGGCCTCGTTGGTGACGGCTGCGCGGAGCAGCGCGCGGAGCGTGTCGTCGCCCTCCCACCGCTTCAGGAAGTGGCTGATCAGCTCCTCGCCGAGTTGTTCCCGCGGTACGCCGGTGAGGTCGGGCAGCCGTAGATCGAACTCGGCCGCCGCCGCGAACAGCTTCTCCTTGGTGCCGTAGTACCGCATCACCATCGCCGGGTCGATGCCCGCGTCGGCTGCGATCGCCCGGATGGTGGCCCGCTCGTACCCGTCCGCCCCGAACCGCTCCCGGGCTGCCGCGAGGATCGCCGCGCGGGTCCGGTCCGACTTCCGTTCCGCCATACCCCGGAGCATATGCCAACGCTTGTTGACTTCTGCCATCGGTCTACCTACAGTAAAAGTCAACAAGCGTTGATAAATCCGAAAGGAGCAACGATGACTCCGAAGAGTGCAGAGGTCGTGGTGGTGGGCGCGGGTCCGGTCGGGCTGGCGGTGGCGGCCGGGCTGCGGCTGCGCGGACACTCCGTGGTGGTGGTCGACAAGCAGGCCGAGGGGTCGAACACCTCGCGTGCCTCGGTCATCCACGCGCGGACCCTGGAGTTGCTGGACCGGATCGACGTCTCCAAGCGCCTGGTCGAGCTCGGGCTCGAGTTGCAGCACTTCGCGATCCGCGACGGCGACCGCCGGCTCGTCCCGGTCAGCTTCCGCGAGCTGCCCACGCCGTACCCGTTCACGCTGATGCTTCCGCAGTGGCAGACCGAGGAGGTTCTGCTCGGGCGGCTCGAGGAGCTGGGCGGGAGCGTCCTGCGCCCGTACGCCGCCACCGGACTGACCCAGTCCGCGGACGGCGCCGCGGTCACCCTGGACAACGGTGACGTGATCAAGGCGAAGTACGTCGTCGCCGCCGACGGCATGCACAGCACGATCCGCGAACTGGCGGGCCTGGCGATGCCGGGCAACACGCTGCAACTGTCGTTCAGCCTGGTGGATGTCCGGGCCGAGGGCTTGCCGGCCGAGGAGGTGTCGTTGTCGTTCTCGACCGAGGGGCTGCTGGTGATCGCGCCGCTGCCGGACGGATCCTTCCGGCTGGTCGCATCCGTCGACTCGGCACCCGAGCACCCGGATGCCGCGTATGCCCAGGAGCTGCTCTCGGCGCGCGGACCGAAGAAGAACTCGCCGAAGGTGACCGAGGTGATCTGGGGTTCGCGGTTCCGGATCCACGAGCGGGTGGCCGAGAACTACCGCGCCGGACGGGTCCTGCTGGCCGGCGACGCCGCGCACACCCACAGCCCGGCCGGAGGCCAAGGCATGAACCTCGGCCTCCGCGACGCGATCACCCTCGCCGACGCGCTGTCCACAGCGCTGAATCGGGGCGACGAGTCGGAGCTCGACGCCTACGCGACCAACAGCCGCGCCGAGGCCCTGCGAGTCGTCGGGCTCGCGCACCGACTGACCCGGCTGGCAAATCTGCCGCGACCGGTCCGGCCGCTGCGCAACGCCGTACTCGGACTGGCCGGAAGGATGCCCAGGGCGCAGAACGCACTGGCGAGGCAGTTGGCAGGCCTGCCCAACCGCTGATCCTGACGTACGACGGGGCGTTCTAGCCGGCGGTCGACTCCCGGATCTCCAAGGTGTAGGGGACGCTGAGATCACGTCGCGGGTCGTCGGAGTTCCCGGAGATCCGTTCGAGCAGCAGGCCGACCGCGTTCTCCGCCAGCCATTCCTTGTCCGGCGAGATCGTGGTCAGCGACGGCGAGTGGTAGCGACCGTCCTCGATGTCGTCGAACCCCACCACGGCGACGTCGTCCGGCACCGACAGTCCCGCCTCGGCCAGCGTACGCAAGGCGCCCAGTGCGAGTAGATCGTTGAAGCAGAACACGGCATCCGGCGGCTCGGGCAGGGCCAGCAGTTCGCGCATCGATGCCGCGCCGTCGGGACGGTGGTACCCGGTGCCGGCCAGCTCCAGGGCCGGATCGTGGGGCAGCCCGGCCGCTTTCAGGGCCTTCCGATAACCCTTCCGCCGTACGGCGCCGGTGCCCGCGCCTCCCCCGACGCCGATCGCGGCGATCCGCCGCCGGCCGATCGAGATCAGATGCGTGGTCGCGTCGAACGACGCCTTGACCGAGTCGACCGCGACGTGGTCGAAGGTGCCGCCGGTCGGCCGTTCGCCCAGCAGGACCAGGGGTTTCGCCGTACCGGCGGTGCCGATCCTGGCCGGGGCGGTGGTGATCGGGGAGAAGATGATGCCGTCGATCAGTTGCCCGCGCATCCCGTCCAGGACGAGCTTCTCGGCCGCGGACTCACCCTCGGTCTGGTCGATCAGCACGGTGATGCCGCGCTTCTTCGCGGCCCGGCTGATCGCCGCGCCCAGTTCGGCGAAGTACGGCGAGGCCATCTCCGGGATGGCCAAGGCGATGAAGTCCGACCGGCCCTTGCGCAGCGAACGGGCGCTCACGTTCGGCTTGTAGTCCAGTGCCGCGATGGCGGCCTCGACCTTCGCCCGGGTCTGCGAGGTGATGTGCGGGTAGTCGTTGATGACGTTCGACACCGTCTTCACCGACACGCCGGCTCGCGCCGCCACATCACTCAGCCTGCTCGCCATCCGTACCTCCGTCTCAGCCGACGCTTCCTGAGTGTGCCACGGCGGGCACGAAACAGAACTCGTTCCCTTCCGGATCGGACAGCACCGTCCAGTGCGGCAGTTCGCGGACCACCGACGCCCCGGCCTTGAGCAGCAACCGCAGGTCCTCGTCCGCACCGGTGACGTCGACGTGGATCCGGCCCAGCGGCTTCAGTTCGGCGGCCGGGGTGATCCAGACGTGGAACCCGTCACGCGTCCCGAGCAGCACGGACTCGTCCTCCTCCAAGGACCGTGAGGCCAGCGACTTGACGTCGTCCGGGTGCACCGGCAGGCCGGTGGCCAGGCTCCAGAACGGCGCCAGCAGGTACGGATCGCGGCAGTGGATCACGATTGAGTGGATTTTCGGCATGTTTCCCAGTGTGGGGCCGGCGAACTCTTTACAGGCCATGTCAATCGTTGTAGAACTCCGGGTTAATCGTTGTAAAGACCGCAGGGAGGCTTTGTGGCACGGCTTGTGGTGGATCCTGCGTTCGTCGTCGGGCCGCTGGACCGGCGGGTGTTCGGCTCGTTCGTCGAGCACATGGGACGCTGCGTCTACACCGGCATCTACGAGCCCGGGCACGCCACCGCGGACGCGGACGGCTTCCGCCAGGACGTGCTCGAGCTGGTCCGCGAGCTCGGTGTCACCGCGATCCGCTACCCCGGCGGGAACTTCGTCTCCAACTACGACTGGGAGGACGGCGTCGGGCCCAAGGAGCAGCGGCCGCGCCGGCTGGACCTGGCCTGGCGGGCGATCGAGTCGAACCAGTTCGGCACCGACGAGTTCGTCGCCTGGGCGCGCAAGGCCGACGTCGAGCCGATCTGGGCGGTGAACCTCGGCACCCGCGGGATCAAGGAGGCCGTCGAGCTGCTCGAGTACTGCAACCTCCCGGCCGGCACCGAGCTGCCCGACCGCCGGGTCGCCAACGGCAGCCCGGAGCCGCACGGCATCAAGGTGTGGTGCCTGGGCAACGAGATGGACGGTCCCTGGCAGATCGGCCACAAGACCGCCGAAGAGTACGCCCGGCTGGCCGAGGAGACCGCGAACGCGATGCGCCGGGTCGATCCCGGTCTGGAACTGGTCGCCTGCGGTTCGAGCAACGCCGGGATGCCGACCTTCGGGGAGTGGGAGCGGGTCGTCCTCGAACGCACCTACGACCTGGTCGACCACATCAGCCTGCACGCGTACTACGAACCGAGGAACGGCGACCAGGCGAGCTTCCTGGCCGCGTCGGAGGAGATGGACCGGATGATCTCGGCCGTGGTCGCGACCGCCGACCACGTGAAGGCGCTGAAGCGCAGCGACAAGGAGCTGACCCTGTCGTTCGACGAGTGGAACGTCTGGTACCAGCAGCACTTCCCCGGCGAGCTCGGCCTCGACATCCGGGAGGTCGGCCCGCTGATCGAGGACACCTACACCGTCGACGACGCGGTGGTGGTCGGCAGCCTGCTGATCACCCTGCTCCGGCACGCCGACCGGGTGAAGATCGCTTGCCTCGCGCAACTGGTGAACGTGATCGGCCCGATCCGCACCGAACCCGGCGGCCGCGCCTGGCGGCAGACGACCTTCTACCCGTTCGCGCTGACCGCGAAGTACGCCGGGCCGACCGTGCTGCAGACCGCGGTCACCGGTGGTCCCGAGGTGGACACGCTCGCGTTCGGGCGGATCCCGGCCCTGTGGAGCACGGCGACGTACGACGACAGGACCGGGGAGATCGCGATCTTCGTGGTGAACCGGAGCGAGACCGACAAGGTCGACCTGGAGGTCCCGTTGGCGGCTGGGTACCGGGTAATTGAACATTTGGCGCTCTATGACGACGAGCGGGGTGCGGTGAACACCGCTGACGACCCCGACCGGGTGGTGCCCCGGGCCGTCGACGGCACCGGAATCGTCGACGGCAGCTGTACCGCCACGTTGCCTCCTGCATCGTGGCATCTGTTCCGCCTCTCCCGCCCAGAGGCACAGTCCCCTGGAGGTACATCATGAACACGATCAGCCGGCGGCTCGTCCTCGGTGGTATCGGCGCGGCCGGCGCAGCCGGCATCCTGGCCGGCTGCGGCGAGGGCTCGTCCGGGCAGCCGGGCGCAGGCCCGGCTGCCGGCGACGGCGGCGCGAAGGGCTACGACGGCCCGAACGTCGAACTCGACTTCTGGAACGGCTTCACCGGTGGTGACGGTCCGTTCATGCGCAAGCTGGTCGACCAGTTCAACACCGAGCACAACAACATCAAGGTCAAGATGACCGTGATGCAGTGGGCCGACTACTACACGAAGCTGCCTACCGCGGTCGGCAGCGGTCGCGGCCCCGCGGTCGCGATCATGCACGTCGACTCGCTGGCGACCAACGCGGCCCGGAACGTCATCGAGCCGCTCGACGACGTGGCGAAGGCGCTCGAGCTCAGGCAGGAGGACTTCGCCGAGGTGGTCTGGAAGGCCGGCGAGTTCAACGGAAAGCGGTACGGCATCCCGCTGGACGTGCACCCGCTGGGCTTCTTCTACAACAAGACCGTGATGACCCAGGCCGGCCTCGACCCGGCCAAGCCGCCGACGAACGCGGACGAGTACGCCGCCGCCCTCGACGCGCTGAAGAGCAAGGGCATCCAGGGTCACTGGGCGACCCCGTTCCCGTTCACCGGCGTACTCACCGTGCAGGCACTGCTCTGGCAGTACGGCGGTGACCTGTTCAACGACGACGCTTCGAAGGCGACCTGGCACGAAGAGGCGGGCGTCAAGGCGCTGAGCTGGTTCGTCGACCTGGTGAAGAACGGACACAGCCCGAAGAACGTCGCCCAGGACGCCGACAACATCGCGGTGATGAACGGCAAGAACGCCTTCATCTGGAACGGCATCTGGAACATCAACACGTTCCGCGAGAAGAAGGGCCTGGAGTGGGGCGTGGCGCCACTGCCGAACATCGGCGGTGACAAAGCCGCCTGGGCCGGTTCGCACCAGTTCGTGCTGCCCAAGCTGAAGACCGCGGACGCGAACAAGTCGACCGCGGCCCGGGTGTTCGTCAACTACATCAGCCAGAAGTCGCTGGAGTGGGCGAAGGGCGGACAGGTCCCGGCGCGCAAGCAGGTGCGCGAGTCGGCCGAGTTCAAGGCGCTGCCGGAGCAGGCTGCGCTGGCAACCCAGATCGACGACCTGCACTTCCCGCCGCCGGTGCCGGGCATCGGTGACGCGCTGAACGAGCTGAACAAGGCGGTCAACGAGGCCGTCCTGCTGAAGGCCGAGCCGGCCAAGGCGCTCGGCGACGCCGCGGCCCGGGCCGACAAGATCCTCGAGGCGAACCGCAAGAAGTACGGCGCGTAACCATGGCTGTACAGGCAGAGGCGGGTGCGATCCGCAAGCGTCGCACCCGCTCTTCCACCGCGCTGCGGGGATACGGCCGGGCGACGCCGTACCTGTTCCTCGCGCCTTACCTGCTGCTGTTCCTGCTGTTCGTCGTGGGGCCGGCGCTGTTCGGGTTCTGGATGAGTCTGCACGACTGGGACTTCCAGCTTCCGGGCAAGCCGTTCGTCGGGCTGCAGAACTACAAGGACCTGTTCGATCCGCTGTCGGCGACGGCCGAGCCGTTCTGGCACGGTATGCGGGCGACCGGGATCTTCACGGTCGCGTCGGTGCCGTTCCTGGTGGTGATCCCGCTCGGCCTGGCCGTGCTGCTGAACCGCAGGTTCCCCGGCCGGACGTTCTTCCGGGCCGTGTACTTCGCTCCGTTCGTCCTCGGTGTCGCGGTCATCGGCCTGATGTTCCGCTACATCCTGGACACGAACTTCGGCATCCTGAACGCGTTCCTCGGACTGTTCGGCGTGTCCGAGATCGGCTGGACGAACGACCAGCCGTGGGCGTGGATCTCGCTCGTCGGCGTCACCGTGTGGTGGACGGCCGGGTTCAACTCGATCATCTACCTGGCCGGGCTGCAGGACATCCCGGCCGAGCAGTACGAGGCGGCGGAACTGGACGGTGCGAACACCTGGCAGCAGTTCCGCAACGTGACGCTGCCGGGCCTGCGGCCGGTCACCGTCTTCATCATCACGATCACCCTGCTGGCCAGCGCGAACATGTTCGGGCAGGCAGTGCTGATCACCCAGGGCGGACCTGGTGACACGACCACGACCGCGCTGATGGTGATCACCGAGACCGGCTTCGGGCAGTTCCGGATGGGGCAGGCCACCGCGATGAGCTATCTGCTGACCGCTGCCCTGGCGATCGTCTCGCTGGTCGTCTTCGCCTTGATGAGGGAGCGCAAATCATGAGACGCCGACCGTCGGCCGCGTTCTGGGTGCTGGTGATCCTGCTGACCCTGCTGGTGATCGTGCCGTTGCTGTGGATGGTGATCACCTCGTTCAAGACCATCGGCGAGTCGCAGTCCGACCCGCCGTCGCTGGTCCCGCAGGACCCGACCGGCCGGGCGTACGGCGAGGTCCTCACCACCGGCGGTCAGAACCCGGTCCTGCGCTGGGCGCTGAACAGCCTGGCCGCGGCCGCCCTGCACGCGCTGCTGGTCGTCACGGTCGCGTCGATGGCCGGCTACGCCCTGGCCCGGATGAGTTTCCGGTTCAAGAACGCCATCTTCAGCGTGATCCTGTTGACGCTGTTCGTCCCGGGTTTCGTCTTCCTGATGCCGAACTACCTGTTGATGGACCAGTTCCAGTGGCTCGACACGCTGTGGTCGCTGGTCGTGCCCGGGGCGGCCGGTGCCTTCGGCGTCTTCTTCATGCGGCAGTTCTTCCTGGCCATCCCGAAGGAACTCGAGGAGGTCGCGCTGATCGACGGCGCGAACTCCTGGACCACCTTCAGCCGGATCATCCTGCCGAACGCCAAGCCGGCCCTGGCCACGCTCACCGTGCTGTCGTTCCTGACGAACTGGAACGACTTCGTCTGGCCGTTGTTCGTCCTGTTCAGCCCCGAGCGGCTCACGCTGCCGGCCGGTCTGACGCTGCTGCAGGGGGCCTACACGACCGACTACCCGGTGATCATGGCCGGCGCGACGGTGGCCGCCGTACCGGTGCTGATTCTCTACGTGTTCGTTCAGCGGTACGTGATCGAAGGTGTCGCACGCAGCGGCATCAAAGGTTGACATCTGTCCGAGAGGGGACCCGCCCGTGCCCAAGGAATCCACGACCGTCAAGAGACGTCTGCTGGCCACAGCCCTGGCTGTGGCCGCCGTCGCAACCGGTACGTCGGCCGCAACGGCCGCGCCCGCCACGACCAACGCCACGACCACGACCAACGCCATCTCGTCGAGCTTCGCCGACACGTTCGCCGACCCGGCGATCATCCAGGGCCGCGACGGCTACTGGTACGCGTACGCCACCTCGGACCCCCTGGTCGCCGGAGGTCCGTTCGGTCTGATGCACATGGCCCGGACCAAGGACTTCGGCTCCTGGGAGTACCTCGGCACGGTCTTCGACGACCAGACCAAGCCCGCCTGGGCGGCGCCCGGCTCGTTCTTCTGGGCGCCGGACATCCGCTACTTCGGCGGCCGGTACGTCATGTACTTCACCGTGACCGACACCGCGGCCAACCCGGGCGGCGACCCCGCCATCGGCGTGGCCACCGCGCCGACCCCGGCGGGACCGTGGACCGCCACGGGCGGCCCGGTCGTCACCCCCAAGCCGGACGGCAACGGCGGCTTCTTCGGCACCATCGATCCGGCCATGCTGACCGCGGCCGACGGCAAGCGGTACCTGTACTACGGCGGGTTCTACGGCGGCATCTCGGTCACCGAGCTGACGCCCGACGGCCTGCACGCAGTCGGTCAGCCGACCCAGGTCACCATCGGCGACCGCTACGAAGGTGCGTACGTCGTCTACCGCGACGGCTGGTACTACCTGATGGGCTCGTCGATGAACTGCTGCGCCGGCCCGACGACCGGCTACTCGGTCTTCGCCGGCCGGTCCAAGTCGCCGCGCGGGCCGTTCCTGGACAAGGACGGCGCATCGCTGAACGAGTCGCGTGTCGGCGGTACGACGGTCATCACCCAGAACGGCAACAAGTGGATCGGCGCCGGTCACCATGCGTTCATGACGGATGCGGCTGGACAGGACCACATCGTCTACCACGCGATCGACCGCGGTACGCCGTGGCTGACCGACCCGTTCGGGATCAACCGCCGGCCGATGCTGATCGACCGGATCGACTGGATCGACGGCTGGCCGCGGACCCGCGCCGGTCTGGGTCCGTCCGACGGTCCGGTGCCGGCGCCGACGACCGGATCGGGGCTCGGTATCGAGTCGACCGACCCGGCCGGTGGGTTGTCCGGTGCGACCCGGCAGCCTGGTGACTCGCTGGGTGGGCCGACCGCGTCGATCTCGGGCGCCGCTCAGTCCCGGCAGGCGGCCCCGGCCGGCTCGCTCCGGGTCGACGCCGATGTCCGGCTCGGCAACTCCTTCACGACGGTGCTCGGCGACCAGGTGGTCGCGACTGTCTCCGGCACCAAGCTCACCGTCGCCGCCGGTCGCCGGACCGCGTCGGCCGCGCTGCCGGCGGGCTTCGACCGGACACAGTGGAACAAGCTGAGCGTCCAGGTGTCGGAAGCCACGGTGACCGCCCGGATCAGCGACGCCGGCCTGGGTGACCTGTACGCCGAGGCGCAACTCGCCGTACCCGGACTGAAGCTCGATGCCGCTCCGGTGCGGTGGTTCGGGTCGGCGGAGGTCGACAACCTGACCGTTCGCCCGGTGGCCCCGCCGGTACGACGGCTGGCCGACGTACCGCAGACCGGTGACCTGCTGTCCGGCGACAACTTCAACGCGGACCTGGGCCCGGCGTGGTCCTGGGTCCGGAAGGACGACAAGGCAGTCGTTGCCGATGGCAAGTTGTCGTGGCCGCTGCAGAACGCGGACCTGGTCGGTGGCGGGAACAACGCCGGCCTGCTGTTCCACCGGACGCCGGACCGGGACAGCTGGATCGCCGAGACCAAACTGCACCTCGATCTCGGTGAGGGCGACATCCGCAACTACCAGCAGGCCGGGATGATCGCGTACCTGAACGACAGCGACTTCGCACGGCTCGGGAACGTCGCGATCTGGCGGACCCGGCAGACGGAGTACGGCCGCGAGTTGGTGGCTCGGCCGTCGGACGGCGCGACGTCGTACGGTGGCGCCGCGATCGGGCGGTCGGCGCCGACGTTGTGGATGCGGCTCGCGTACCACGAGAACGCCGCGGGCGAGCACGTGTACCGCGCGGCTACGTCGGTCGACGGCAAGAACTGGACGTGGGGTGCGGCGTGGGTGCTGTCCGCCCCGGCAAAGCTCGGGCTGTACGCCCACGGCGAGTTCACCGGCGCGAACCCGGCACCCGTGGCCACGTTCGACTACCTGCGGTTCTACGAGAGCAAGTGAGATGAGACGCCGGCTGGGGTTGCTGCTGCTGTTGCTCGTGACGGGCGGTTGCAGCGACCCCGGCGGCGGCGCGTCGGAGGGAGCGACATCGGTGGGCTTCAGCAATCCGGTTTACGACAGCAACTTTCCGGATCCGCAGGTGATTGCCGTTGACAACGGTTTCTTCGCGTTCGCGACGAACGGCGTACTCGGCAACGTGCAGACGCTGAAGTCGGCGGACCTGGTCTCGTGGGAGCAGGTCGGCGATGCGCTCCCGTCGCTGCCCGCGTGGACCACACCGGGCAAGGTGTGGGCACCGGAGGTCGCCGTACACGCTCCCGACCGGTTCGTCATGTACTACACGACCGCCGACGACGCCTCCGGCCGGCAGTGCATCGGCGTGGCGGTGGCTGACTCGGCAGCGGGTCCATATGTCGACAAATCGCCCAAGTCGTTGATCTGCCAGGCGGACGAGGGCGGTTCGATCGACGCGTCGCCGTTCCAGGACTCGTCCGGGAAGCGCTGGCTGTACTGGAAGAACGACGGCAACGCGATCGGCGTCGACACCTGGATCTACGTCTCCGAACTCTCCCCCGACGGCCTCAGCCTGGTCGGCCCCACCCGCCGCCTGATCAAGCAGGACCTCGACTGGGAGGGCAACCTGGTCGAGGCGCCGTACATGGTGGAACGCGACGGCAAGTTCCACCTCTTCTACTCGGCCAACGCCTACGACAAGGAGACGTACGCGGTCGGCCACGCCCTCTGCACCACTCCCACCGGTCCCTGCACCAAGTCCGGCGACCCCATCCTGGTCACCTCGGACGATGCCGCCGGGCCCGGCCACAACATGGTCCTGCTCAAGGACAACCGCTACTGGTTCGTCTATCACGCCTGGGACCCGGCCCTCGTCGGCGTCGACCCGCCCGGCCGCACGATGTGGCTCTCCGAACTCAAATGGACCGGCGACACCCCCACCGTCCAACCACCCCGGCGGGACAACCCCACTCGGCCATAACTTCGGTCAACGGCGTGTGACGTCGAGGACCTGCGTCAGGATGCCGAGCGCACGATGGAGGTCCGGCGTCGACGGGGTTGCGTAGCCGATGACGAGGCCGGGAGGTCCGGGTTTGCTGCGGCGGTACTCGGACAGGGGTGCGATGACGACGCCGGCCTTCCGCGCATCGGCCGCGACCTGTCGGTCGTCGACGTACTCGGGAAGCAGCAGCGTGATGTGGAGGCCGGCGTCCTGGCCGACGATCTGGCCGTACGGCGCCAGCACCGAGCAGGTGTGGATGCGGCGGTCGGCGTACAGGCGCCGGCCGCGGCGGACCGCCTGGTCGAGGTAGCCGTCACGGAGCATCACGAGCAGTGCGGCCTGCATCGGCCAGCCCGGCCAGTCGCCCGCCTCGGCCCGGAACCGGGCCAGCCGGTCGACCATCGCGTCGGACGCGACCAGCCAGCCGAGCCGCAGCGAGGGGCTCAGCGTCTTCGACAGCGTGCCGAGGTGGACCACCCGGTCCAGGTCGAGCTGCGCCAGCGCGGGCAGCGGCGCGACGTCGTACCGGAACTCGCTGTCGTAGTCGTCCTCGATCAGCGTCGCCCCGGTACGGCGTGCCCACCGGATCAGCTCGTTGCGCCGGGCAACCGGCAGCCGGCCGCCGAGCGGGTACTGGTGCGACGGCGTGACGTAGGCGGCCGACACGTCGTCGGCAAGTTCGGACACCTGCAGGCCGTCCTCGTCCACGGGGACGTCGACGATCTCGAGGCGGTGGTCCCGCGCGGCGACCACCGCGCTTTCGTATCCGGGGTCCTCGATCGCGATCCGGTCACCAGGCTCGCGGGTCACCGACAGCAGCAACCGGAGGCCGTGCACCGTCCCGTTGGTGACGAGCAGGTTCTCCGGCCCGCACGCGATCCCGCGGACCCGGCCGACGTGCTCGGCCAGCGCGTCCCGGAGTGCGGGCAGCCCGGCCGCGTCGTCGTACCCCATGGGCGGCGACTGCGCCGACACCTCGCGCCAGGCCCGCTTCCACCCGGGATCGGGTGTCGGGCCGATGTACGGGATACCCGGCCTGAGCGTGAGGAGGTCGACCGCCGGATCCGGCCGGGGCCTTGCACGACGTCGTACGGCGGGTGGGAGAGGGACGACGTCCATCACAAAGGTCCCGGCGCCGGTGCGGCCCTCGATCCACCCTTCGGCATGGAGTTGGTCGTACGCCGACTGGGCCACCGCGCGCGAGACGGACAGGTCCTTGGCCAGGTCACGCGTGGACGGGAGCCGATGACCGGCCTGCAGCCGCCCGTCCCGGATCGCGGCGCGGAACTGCTCCGCCAGCTGCAGGTGCAGCGGCAGACCGGCGGCGCGATCGAGCACCAGGGGCAGCGAACTCTCCACGAATGGACTACCTGATTCGGTCGGGAATGGACCGTGCCAGCATGCCACTGTTCGCGCAGCCTGGTGACATGACCACGACGCCCCTCCAGCCGACTCCCCGGACCTCGCTGCGCCGCTCCAAGGAGCGGGCCGCCACCGACCGCCAGGCCCTGTACGACGTGCTCCTCGACGGCATGTTCTGCCACCTGGGTTTCGTCGTCGACGGGGCACCGCTCGTGCTGCCCACGGCGTACGGCGTGGACCTCGACCGCGGCCCGGACGGGACGCTGTACCTGCATGGGTCGGTCGCCGCCCGCAGTGTGGTCGCCGCGCAACAGCAGACCGTCTGCGTCACCGTCACGCACGCCGACGGCCTGGTGCTGGCCCGGTCGGCCTTTCACCACTCGGTGAACTACCGCTCGGCGGTCATCTTCGGCGTACCCCGGCTGGTGACCGATCCCGACGAGAAACTGCACGGGCTCAACCGGATCGTCGACCACCTGGTCCCCGGCCGCTCCACCGCCGTACGGCCGCCGAACCGCAAGGAACTCGCGAAGACCTCGGTCCTCGCGCTGTCGCTGACCGAGGCCTCGGTGAAGACCCGGTCCGGGCCGGCCAACGACGAGGAGCAGGATCTCGACCTGCCCTTCTGGACTGGTGTGATCCCGCTCCAGGTCGTGGCCGGCGAACCTGTCACCAACCCGGACTGCGATTTGCTCGTTCCCGCCCACGTCCGCGCCCGGGCGAACCTGCTGGGCGCCCCTTCCTAGGCGACCGTGCCCTTGTTGTAGTTCTTCTGGGACCAGAAGTAGCCGACCACCGCGATCGCCAGGCACCAGGCCAGCGCGAGCCAGCCGTCGCCGCTGTCCATCGGCGTCCCCAGCAGCAGGTGCCGCAGGGTGTCGACGATCGGGGTGAACGGCTGGTACTCGGCGAACCAGCGGATGCCGCTCGGCATCGACTCCAGCGGGATGAACGTGTTGCTCAGGAAGGGCAGCAGCAGGCTGATCGGCAGGACGACGTTGCTCGCGCCCTCCGGGGTCTTGCTCGTCAGCCCGAGGGCGATCGCGAACCAGGTCAGGGCGACGGTCAGCGCGATCAGCAACCCGCCCGCCAGCAGCCAGTCCCCGAATGACGCGTTGGGACGGAACCCGATCAGGAGGGCGAAGCCGACCACCAGGGCCAGGCTGACGATCGTCAGGATCACGTTGCCCAGCACGTGCCCGGTCAGAAAGGCCGGCCGGAAGATCGCCATCGTCCGGAACCTGGTCACGATCCCCTCGGTCACGTCCGTGCAGGCGGCGACCGCGGGGGACATCGTGCCGGACGCGATCGACATCAGCAGGATGCCCGGGGTGAGGAAGTCGATGTAGTCGAAATCGGTCCCGCCGCCGAGACCGGCCGCGAAGGTGTCGCCGAAGACCAGGCCGAACAGCAGGATCATGACGACCGGCATGCCGAGGGCACCGAGCGAGAGCCCGGGGTAGCGCTGGGCGTGCCGCAGGTTGCGGCGCAGCATGGTGGCGGTGTCCTGCAGTGCGTAGCTCATTTCGTCGTCCCATCGTTCTGGAGAACCGGCTCGTGAACAGTCGGCTGACCGGTGACGGCAAAGAACACGTCATCCAGGTCGGGGGTGTGGACAGTCAGTTCGTCGACCTCGAGCGAGGCGTCGTCGATCCGGGCCAGCAGCGCCCGCAGCGAGTGCACGCTGCCGTCGTTCGGCACCTGCAGAACCAGGGATTCCTGGTTCGCCGCCGCCGTCGGCAGCACCTGGCCGGCCAGCGCGAACTCCTCCGGTGACGTGAACCGCAACCGGATGTGCCCGCCGGGTACGAGCCGCTTCAGCTCCTCGGGCGTGCCCTGGGCCACCAGCCGCCCGTGATCCAGTACGCCGATCCGGTCGGCGAGCTGATCCGCCTCCTCGAGGTACTGCGTGGTGAGGAAGACGGTGACGCCGTCGGCGACCAGTTGCCGGATCAGCTGCCACATGTTGTGCCGGCTGCGCGGGTCGAGACCGGTGGTGGGCTCGTCCAGGAAGATGATCCGCGGGCTGCCGACCAGCGTCATGGCCAGGTCGAGGCGGCGCTTCATGCCGCCCGAGTACGTCATCGCCAGCTTCCGGCCGGCCTCGACCAGGTCGAACTGCTCGAGCAGTTCGTCCGCCCGGCGCCGGCCTTCCCGGCGGCCGAGGTGGTGCAGGTCGGCCATCAGGATCAGGTTCTCCCGGCCGGTGAGCAGGCCGTCGACCGCGGAGAACTGGCCGGTGACACCGATCGCGGCGCGGACCGCCTCCGGGTCCTGGTGCAGCTCGTGGCCGGCCACCCGGATCTGGCCGGCGTCGGCGGCGATCAGGGTGGACAGGATCTGCACCGCGGTGGTCTTGCCGGCGCCGTTCGGGCCGAGCAGGGAGAAGATGGTGCCGTTGGCAACGTTCAGGTCGATGCCGTCGAGCACGAGCTTGTCGCCGTACGACTTGCGCAGTCCGCGCACGTCAATCGCTGATGACATGAGGGTTCCTCGGATGTTTTCGGGCAGGGTGAACCCGGCCCGGGTGGCCTGAGAGTGTGGGAGAGGAGAGAAGAAGGCGTGCTGATCCGGCCGACCCGCGCGGCGCGGTCGGTGAATCAGGGTTGTTCGGTTGGCGGGGTTACCCGGTCAGATGTCGAGATCCTCCACTGCGGGCTGGTTGGCGGCTTCCTCGACCAGTTCGTACAGGTCCTCGGGGATCAGTTCGCGCAGTTCCTCGATGGTGTCGACGACGTACAGGGTCGCGTCACCCTGCGCGATGCTCCAGGACTGCTCGCTGCTCCAGTTGCCGATCCAGGAGCGCCAGCCCGACAGGTACTGCTCGCCGTCGGCGCCCTGGGCGAAGTAGTTGCGGCGGTCCGCGTGCAGCACGAACTTGCCGGTCCGGCTCCGGTAGACCTTGAAGGCCTCGTAGCCGTTCTTGCTGGACCGGCCGCCCTCGGCGAGCAGTACGCCGGAGAACCGCTGCTTGCGGCCGGCTCCCCGGCCGACCCGCACGGTGATCTCGTCGTACCCCTCGAGCCGGCCTTCCTCCAGCTCGACGTACTTGCGCAGCGCGATCGAGATCGCCGAGGACAGGTTCCCGGCGAGCTCCTGCGCCCGCTTGTACAGCGGCAGGTCGTCGTCCGACACGTAGATCGTCTTGTTGGGCATACTGTTCTCTCCTCCTACGTAGAACTATACGTAGGAGGTACGTAGATGTCTACATATATCTCTACGTAGAACTGGGCGAGTACAGCCAGGGCTGCTTCAGGTCGAAGTACTCCGGCTCCCCGGTGGCGAGTGACTGCAACTCCTCCATCTGGGCCTGGATCTCCGGCGGTGCCTGCTTCTGCTCGCCCTCCCGGGCCTCCGCCTCGCTGGTGAAGTAGATCGCCATCGTGTAGTCGCCGCCGCCGTACATCGCCGTCACACTGCCGATGACGTCGGGCCGGAACGAGGCCCACACGTCGGAGTTCTGGCTCATCAGTTCGCGAGCGCGCTCCGGGTTCCTGCCGGTGCCCTGCATGACCTGGACGAATCCGGCCGTGTCCGGGTCGCCCTGGACGTCGACGACGACGTCGTCGCTGTCGTGGAACACCGGGTCGCCGCCGAACACCGACGAGAACTCGTGCCACCACTTGTCCTGGGCCGGCGACTCGCTGTTGCGGCGAGCGGCCTCGGCCGACTCGAACCGGGCGAGTGCGACGAACCGCCCGTCCTCGGTGACACCCGCGGTGGTCCCCAGCCAGCCACTCGCCTCGGGTGCCAGTTCCTCCATCCACCGGTCGAGCGCCGCGTGCGCCTGCTCGGCGTCTGTCACCTGTCCCTGAATGACCTGAACGAACATCGTGAGACCCTCCCCGTCTCTCAGGCCGCTGGTCGGCGTTTCGACGGTACGCCGGGCCGTCCGCCCCGTCGACGGTCTCGCGGCGCCGACGTGAACGTTGTGGAAACCGCTCGGGCCGAACCCGAGTTATCCACAGATTTCTGGGGAGTCGCGCCGGCGATCGTGGAAAAGCCGGGGACAGCTTGGGGACAAGTCACGCAAAAGCTGTGCACAGCTGGGGATACCGATGTGGATAACTTCACGCCTGTGATTCCCGCTCACAGCAGACCTGAACCGGGTGCGCCCATCACCGGCTGAGGTCGTCCGCCCCCGCTGATTCCCGTCGGCCGGGCTCAGCGGCGTACTAGACCCACTGGGTGGAGACGACGAAGCCGACGGCGATCAGGCCCATGCCGATCAGCAGGTTCCAGTTGCCCAGGTCGCTCATCACCGGGATGTCCTGGCCGGCCACGTAGAAGACGACCAGCCAGGCGAGACCGAGCAGCCAGCACGTCAGCATCAGCGGCGCCACCCAGACGCGGCTGGTGGTGCGCGGCTTCTTCGGCGTCTTCTCCGCCTTGACCTTCTCGGTCTTCTTCTTGTTGCGACTGCTCGACTCGGGCACGACTGAACTCCTTGTCAGGACGCATAAGCTGAGCACTGAGGGCCAGCAGGGCCGGACCTGTCGGGTCCGGTCCCGGGTTAGCGTAGTGCAGAGAGCAACATGGAGATCACGGGTGCGTAGGTTGAGGCGTATTTCGCTGTGGCGCGTGGGGGCGCCACTGGCATTGCTGTGCGCCGGCCTCCTGTTCGCGACCAGCGCCACCAACGCCCGGGGCACCGACCTGCGCCCCAGTCGCAACACTACGCTCGCCGGCCTGGTGGAGGAACAGAGCCGCCGCAGCGCGACCCTGGTCCGCCAGCACGCGGCGCTCACCCAGGACATCGAGAGGCTCCAGGCACAGCAGGGGTCGATCGACCCGAAGCTGTCCGCCCAGCTCGAGAAACTGTCCGACCAGGTCGGTACGACGCCCGTCACCGGTCCCGGGCTCACCGTCACGTTGAAGGACGCGCCACCCGAGGTGGTGAAGGAGAACCCGGACGTCGACGCCGACTGGCTGGTGATCCACCAGCAGGACATCCAGGCCGTGGTGAACGCGCTCTGGGCCGGCGGCGCGGACGCGATCTCGATCCAGAACCACCGGGTCATCTCGACCACCGGGATCAAGTGCGTCGGGAACTCCGTCGTCCTGCACGGCGTGCCGTACCTGCCGCCGTACAAGATCACCGCGATCGGCGACCGGCGGAAGCTGCAGCAGGCGCTGGACGACTCGCAGTACATCGACAACCTGCAGGACTACGTGGTGAAGTTCCAGCTCGGCTACGAGGTGAAGAACGAGTCGTCGATCTCGATGCCGGCGTACGAAGGCACCCTCGACCTGCAGAGCGCGACCGTGCCGGGCTACGAGCGCACTCCTTCGGTCAGCCCGTCGGCCACCGGCCGGTAGCTGTCACAATGGATCGCATGCCGCGGATCCTCGTCGTCGACAACTACGACTCCTTCGTCTACAACCTGGTGCAGTACCTGCAGCAGTTGCAGGCCGAGACCACTGTGCTGCGCAACGACGAGGTCACTCCTGACGACGTCACGGCGTACGACGGCGTCCTGCTCTCCCCCGGTCCCGGTACGCCGGAAGAGGCCGGGGCGTGCGTGGACATCATCAAGGAGAAGGGCGGCCAGGTGCCGATCTTCGGCGTCTGCCTGGGCCTGCAGGCCATCGGCGTCGCGTACGGCGGTGTGGTCGGCCGGGCCGACGAGCTGCTGCACGGCAAGACGAGCCAGGTGTTCCACGAGGGCGCCGGAGTACTCGCCGGGCTGCCGTCGCCGTTCACCGCGACGCGGTACCACTCCCTCGCGATCGCCGAGGACACGGTGCCGGCCGAGCTGCAGGTGACCGCCCGGACCGAGGCCGGGGTGATCATGGCGGCACGGCACCGCGACCTCCCGGTGGAGGGCGTCCAGTTCCACCCGGAGTCGGTGCTCACCGAGGGCGGCCACCGGATGCTCGCCAACTGGCTGTCGACGTGCGGCGACCCCGACGCGGTCGCCCGCTCGGTCGGCCTGGCTCCGGTCGTCAGCTGACAACGCGAAGAAGCCCCGGCCGAGCGGCCGGGGCTTCTGCGTCGACGGGGGTCAGCCGCCGATGGTGATCGGTGGGGTGACCGGATCGTCCGGGGTCTCCGACGGCGTCGTGGTCGGCGTCTGAGTCGGCGTCTGCTCCGGCGGATTGTTGACGGTGAGGGTGATCAGGCTGCCCTTCGCCGCCTTGGTGCCTGCCTTCACGCTCTGCTGGAGCACGGTCTGCGGGACCGCGTTCGGGTCGGAGCCCTGCTTGTAGCCGACGGTGAAGCCGAGGTCCTTCAGGGTCTTGGTGGCGTCGTCCACCGGGACGGTGACGACGTTCGGGACCTCGACCAGTTCCTTGCCGGTCGACACCGTCAGGGTGAACTCCTGGCCGGCCGGGTACTGCCCGCTCGGGTCGGGGCTCACCGCCAGCACGGTGCCCTCCTTCTCCGCGCTGTCCTGCTTGACCGTCTCGTCCTTCACCTTGAAGTTCGCGGCCGTGCCCTCGATGGCCTTGCGGGCCTGCGACTCGGACTTGCCGATCACGTCCGGCACCGGGAACGCACTCCGCCCGGACGAGAACACCACGGTGACGGTCGAGCCCTGCTCGGCCTCGGTGTTCGGCTCCGGGGTCTGGCTGATGGCGAGGCCCCGGCCGACCGTGTCACTCGGCTGCGACGGGCCCTGCGCGAACTTCAGGCCCTTCTCGGTCAGCAGCGCCGTCGCATCCGCCACCGACTTGCCGCTGACATCCGGTACGGCGACCTTCGCCGGCGGTGTGCTGGTCGTCGTACCACCGGCGTTGTTGTTGCCGTTGCCCAGGTTCGTGAACAGGGCGTAGGCGCCGACCGCGATCGCGACGATGGCGAGCCCGAGCAGGAAGTAGGCCAGGCCGCGGTTGCGCCGGGACCGGGCCGCCTCGGCCTCGTCGATCCCGCCGTCCGGCGGCAGCACGTCGTCGGCGGCCGTCTGCCGGTAGGCCTGGGTCGCCGCGGTCGGCGACACCGCCGGCGGCATCGCGCGGGTCTCGGCGACCGCGGCCATCGGCGCGGTCACCTGCTGTCCGGCCAGCACGCGGTGGATGTCGGCGCGCATCTCGGCAGCGCTCTGGTACCGCTCCTCGCGGTTCTTCGCCAGCGCCTTCAGGACGACGGCGTCGACCTCCGGCGGGATGTCGGGGTCGAACGACGACGGCGGCAGCGGCTGCTCGCGGACGTGCTGGTAGGCCACCGACACCGGCGACTCGCCGACGAACGGCGGCCGGCCGGTGAGCAGTTCGTACAGCAGGCAGCCGGTCGAGTACAGGTCGGAGCGGGCGTCGACGGTCTCGCCGCGGGCCTGCTCCGGCGACAGGTACTGCGCCGTACCGATGACGGCCGCGGTCTGGGTCATCGTGGACGAGGTGTCCGCGACCGCCCGGGCGATGCCGAAGTCCATCACCTTGACCTGGCCCTGCGGGGTCAGCATCACGTTCCCGGGCTTGATGTCGCGGTGCACGATGCCGGCCCGGTGGCTGTAGTCGAGCGCCTCGAGCACGCCGGAGGTGATCTCCAGGGCCCGCTCGGGCATGATCTTGCGGCCTTCGCGGATCAGGTCACGCAGCGTCTTGCCGGCCACGTACTCCATCACGATGTACGGGATGGTCACACCGGAGCCGTTCGGGTCGGGCTCCTCGCCGGTGTCGTAGACCGACACGATGGTCGGATGGTTCAGCGACGCGGCCGACTGCGCCTCGCGCCGGAACCGGGCCTGGAAGGTGGCGTCACTGGCGAGGTCGACCCGCAGCCGCTTGATCGCGACCGTCCGGCCGAGCCGGTTGTCGACGCCCTTGCGCACATCGGCCATGCCGCCGCGGCCGAGCGGTTCGCCTTCTTCGTACCGGCCGCCGACGAGACGTGCCTGCGATGTCATGACTCAGCCTTCCAACCTGTCCGGAACACACTCAACTTGCCCACGGTAGCGGCCGCCACACGTGGACCCCCGTCGGAAAGACTCACGAGATCATTCCGTATCGTGCTCATTGGCCCAGCACCGCCTCCATCACCCGTTTGGCGATCGGAGCCGCCAGGGTGCCGCCGGCGATGTCGTTGCGGGGGATGTTCGCGTCCTCGATCATCACCGCCACCGCGATCTTCGGGTCGTCGGCCGGTGCGAACGCGGTGAACCAGGCGAACGGCGGCCGCTCCGGCGACGTCTGCGCCGTACCGGTCTTGCCGGCCACCTGGACGCCGTCGATCCGGCCCGGCTTGCCGGTGCCGTTGGCCACCACGTCGACCATCATCTGGGTCAGCTGGGCCGCGACCTCCGGGGTGACCGCCTGGTGCAGTTCCTCCGGCTTGGTCTCGGACACCGTCTTCAGGTCCGCGGTCTTCACGTTCTGGACCAGGTACGGCTTCATCACCGCGCCCTTGTTGGCGATCCCCGCCGCCACCATCGCCATCTGCAGCGGCGTGGCCCGGACGTCGAACTGCCCGATCGCGGACTGCGCGGTCTGCGGCTCGTTCGGGTCGGCCGGGAACTGGCTGGCGACCGCGCCCAGCTCCGGCAGCTGCCGCTCGCCGAAGCCGAACTTGGCCGCCTGCTCACGCAGCGCGTCCGCCTTCAGGTCCAGGCCGATCGTGCCGAACGCGGTGTTGCAGGAGTTGCGTAGCGCGACGGTCAGCGTCGCGTTGTCGCTGCCGCCGCAGTTGCGGCCGTTCTCGTTCACCAGCGGGACGGTCGTCTGCGGCAGCGGCAGCTCGGCCGGCGAGTGCACCTTGGTCTCCGGGGTGTACCTGCCGCTCGACAGCGCCGCGGCCGCGGTGACCAGCTTGAACGTCGAACCCGGCGGGTAGAGCTCCTTGACCGCGCGGTTCGCCATCGGCTTGCTGGGGGCCTCGTTCAGCTGCTTCCACGCGGCGCCGACATCCTCCAGGTCGTGCGAGGCGAGCCTGTTCGGGTCGTACGACGGCCGCGTCACCAGCGCGAGCACCCGGCCGGTCTTCGGCTCGAGCGCCACGACCGCGCCCGTCTTGCCGGCCAGTCCGGCGTACGCCGCCTGCTGCGCCGCGGCGTTCAGCGTCAACGTCACGCTGGCGCCCTGCTGGCGACGGTTGGTGATCACGTCGATCACCCGGCGGAACGCCATCGACGGATCGCTGCCGTTCAGCTCGGCGTTCTGGGTCAGCTCGATGCCGGCCCGGCCGTACAGATAGGAGTAGTACCCGGTCACCGGCGCGTAGACCGGGCCGGAGGCGTACGTGCGCTGGAACTGGAATCGGTCGTTCGACGGTTTGCTCTGGGCGATCGGCGTACTGCCGATCAGGATCGGGCCCCGGTCGACCGAGAACTGCGAGTCGCGCACCCGCCGGTTGTCGTTGCGCGCGTTCAGGTCGCCGGCCCGGAAGGCCTGCAGGTACGTCGAGTTGGCCATGAGCGCGAGCATCAGGATGATCGCCGCCACGGCCAGCCGCCGGATCGCTGAATTCACTGCTTCTGCACCGCCATCGCGATCGTCTCGTCGGACACGGGAGCGGCCGGGGTCTGCGGCCGGCGCGCCTGGTCACTGATCCGCAGCAGCAGCGCGATGATCGCCCAGTTCGCGACCAGCGACGTACCGCCCAGCGCCATGAACGGGGTGGCCAGACCGGTCAGTGGGATCAGACCGGTGACACCGCCGACGATGACGAACACCTGCAGCGCGAACGACATCGCCAGACCGGTGGCGACCAGCTTGCCGAAGATGTCCCGGCAACCGAGCGCGGTCCGCAGGCCGCGCTCCACGATCAGCGTGTAGATCAGGACGATCGCCATCAGCCCGGTCAGGCCGAGTTCCTCGCCGAACGAGGAGATGATGAAGTCGCTCTGGCCGTAGAAGCCGAGCAGTTCCGGCCGGCCCTGGCCCAGGCCGCGGCCGAGGACGCCGCCCCAGGCCTGGCCCATCAGCGCGGTGGCGACCTGGCCGCCGACCTCGTTGAACGGGTGCAGCCAGTCGTCCACCCGCTTCTGCACGTGGCCGAAGGTCTGGGACGCGAAGAACGCGCCGCCGGCGAACAGCAGGCCGCCGATGATCAGCCAGCCGGCCCGCTCGGTGGAGACGTACAGCAGGATCAGGAACAGGCCGAAGAACAGCAGCGACGAGCCGAGGTCCTTCTCGAAGACCAGCACCCCCAGGCTGACCGCCCAGGCGATCAGGATCGGGCCGAGGTCGCGGGCCCGGGGCAGGTCGAGGCCGAGGAACCGGTGCCCGGCCAGCGTCAGCACGTCCTTCTTCACCACCAGGTAGCCGGCGAAGAAGATGACCAGGCACAGTTTCGCGAACTCACCGGGCTGGAACGACATCCCGAAGAACCGGATCCAGATCCGCGCGCCGTTGATGTCGACCCCGAGACCCGGGATCAGCGGTAGCACCAGCAGCACCAGACCGGTCAGGCCGGCGGTGTAGGTCAGCGCCTGCAGCCGCCGGTGGTCGCGGATCAGCAGGATGACGGCCAGGAACAGCACGATGCCGACCGCGGTCCAGGTGATCTGCTGCGGAGCGGCGGCCGCCCGCGGCTCACGTCCGGCGGCCTCCGCGGCCGCGGCCAGGCCGAGGTCGACCCGGTGGATCATCGCGACCCCGAGCCCGTTCAGTACGACGGCACACGGCAGCAGGACCGGATCGGCGTACGGCGCCCGGTAGCGCAGCGCGAGGTGGGCGATCAGAGCGAGCAGCCCGATGCCGGCGGCGTAGTACCCGGTGCTGGCCGGGACCTTGTCCTGGACGGTAATGCCGATGTTCACGTACGCGCCGACGGAGACGACGATCGCGATGACGAGCAGCAGCAACTCCACCCCGCGCCGGCTGCGCGGGATGATCTGGATGACGGATGTCGAGGCGATACTCATCGGACGCCGTCACAGTCGTCGGGGTTGACCGACCCCGTGGTCGGCGTCGTCGACGGTGTGGCCGACGGGGGCGGCGTGGACACCGGTGTGGAGGCCGGCGGCTTCGGCGGCGCGGTGACCGGCGTGCTGGGCTTCGGCGTGGGTGTCGGGGTCGGCTTGACCTTGGCGGCGCACTCGTCGGCGGTGCGCTGCAACTCGCTCACGATCGTGCGCGCCCCGGCCAGGTCGTCGGCCTGGATGTTGTTCTCCACCTGCTCGCGGTTGTACGTGGGCAACTTGTCCACCTGCAGCGTCTGCCGTTCGTACACCTTCGACAGCGTCAGACCTGGGAAGTCCTCGTCCACACCCTTGAAGATCGCCACGTAGTCGCCGTCGGTGCCGACGTAGTACTGACTCTGCGTCCAGGCGTACGCCGCCCAGCCGCCGCCCGCGATCAGGGCCAGGATCACAACCAGTACGGCGATCCGCCGCAGCCACGGGAAGCGCTTCGGCTCGCGCGGCGCGTACCGCAGCTCCTCCGGGTCGAGGACCGCGCCACCGCCGCCACCACTGCCACCGCCGGGTACGACGATCGTCGGCTCACCTCGGCCGGTCCCACCCTGAGCCAGCTCCGCGGCCGCGCCGACGAGCTGCGGGGTGGTCCCGCTGGACGGCTCCGTCTCGACCACGTCCGCGACGACACACGTGACGTTGTCGTTGGACCCGGCCTCCAGGGCGTGCGTGATCAGCTCCACGACCACGGAGTCCGGCGTACCGTCGGCCATCGACGCCGCGATCACGTCGTCGCTCACGTAGTCGGGCAGGCCGTCACTGCACAGCATCAGCCGGTCACCGGCGCGGACGTCGAGGATCTCCAGATCCGGGTCCGAGTCCGGCCGGCCGTCGAGCACCCGGAGGATCAGGTTGCGGTGCGGATGGGTGAAGGCCTCTTCCCGGGAGATCCGGCCCTCGTCCACCAGCGACTGCACGAAGGTGTGGTCGTGGCTCAGCTGGTAGAGCTGCCCGTCCCGCATCCGGTACGCCCGGGAGTCGCCCAGGTGGGCCATCCCGAGCTGCTGCCCGTCGAACATCAGCGCGGTGACGGTCGAGCCCATCCCCTCGCGCTCCGGGTCCTCCTCGACCAGCTCGGACAGCCGCTCGTTCGCCCGGTGGACGGCGCCGGCCAGCGCCTCGATCATGTCCTCGCCGCTGATCCCGGGCTTGTCCAGCTTCCGGATCACCTGGACCGCCGCCGCACTGGCCACCTCACCGGCCGCCGCGCCACCCATCCCGTCGGCGAGCAGCAGCAGGTGCGGACCGGCGTACGCCGAATCCTCGTTGTTGCGGCGCACCCGTCCGACGTCGGACAGTGCGGCGTAGTCGAGCGACAGGGTCATCGGGGCAGGCCTACTTCGCGATGTTCAGCGTCGTCCGGCCGATCCGGATCGATCCGCCGATCTCGGCCGGGACCGGGCGGGTCACCCGCTGGCCGTCCAGGTACGTGCCGTTGGTGGAGCCGAGGTCCTCGACCCACCACTGGCCCTCGGACAGGAACAGCCGGGCGTGCCGGGTGGACGAGTAGTCGTCGTCCAGCCGGATCTGGCAGTCCGAGCCCCGGCCGATGATCACCGGCTCCTCGCCCAGGGTCGCACCGACCCCGGCCTGCGGACCGTCCGCGATCGACACCGAGCCGGGCAGGCCCTTGCGCTTCTTCGCCGGCTTGGCGGGCTTCGGGGTCCGGCCGGACTGCGGTACGACGACCGGCACCGTACGGCTGTCGACCTTCGCGCCGAACAGGTCGGACCTGATCACGGAGAGCACCGCGAGGACGAACATCCACAACAGGGCCAGGAACCCCAGTTTGATCAGGGTCAGGGTCAGTTCCGACATGGAAGGTCAGTCACCACCCGCTGCTCGGCGGCTGGGCGATCGGCTCGTCCGCCAGACGCAGCGTCATCGTCGTGTTCCCGATCCGCACGGTCGAGCCGTCGGACAGTTCGGCTTCGGTCGTCCGCCGGCCGTTCACCAGCGTCCCGTTGGTGGAGCCCAGGTCGACCAGCACCACCCGGATGCCGCCGGGGCCCTCCGGCATCAGCCGGATCTCGGCGTGCCGCCGGGACACGCCCGGGTCGTTGATCTGGATGTCCGCGTCGGTCCCGCGGCCGAGCACGACCCCCGGCGGGTTGACCGGCCGGCGGCGGCCGTTCACCTCGAGCATCACCTGCGGGTGACCGCGGCGCGGCGGCTGTGGCTGAGGCGGCGGGGCGCTGTTCAGCACCGTCTGGCCGTCGTTCGGCGGCACGTAGGGCTCCTGCTGGTAGGGCTGAGGCTGCGGACGGGACCGTTGCGGGGTCCCGACCGTGGCACTGACCACACGGAACTTACCGGTCGGCAGATCGTCCTGCTGGGTCAGGATGATCTCGATCGGGCCGGAGAACGTGTACCGCTGGATGTCGGCGTGGTCGCGCAGCTCGTTCGCCAGCTCGTGGTTGAGGGTCTGGCCGTAGGCGTTCAGGCGCTCGAAGTCGCCCGGACCGAGCTCGATGGTGAAGTGGTTCGGCACCAGCCGGCGGTCCCGGGACAGGATCCGCGCGGTGTTGTCGATCTCACGCTTGAGCGCCGCCGCCAACTCGATCGGCTCGACGTCGCCCTTGAACGCGCGCGCGAAGACACCGCTCACAATGCCTTCCAGACGTCGCTCGAAGCGCTGCAGCGGTCGCACGCCTCCTCCTCTGGGTCCGTCGCCGGTCTGTGACCAACGATCGTGCTTGCCGTCCGGTGCCCTCAGCAGGCACGCCGTACGCCCGTCCACCGGTCGAGGTGGACACACCGGGTACGACGATCGATCGTATCGGGAGGTTCGACCCAACCCGCAATGTGAACGTTCCGCACGACCCGTGCTACTGTTCCTTCTCGGTTGCAGATGACACCGTCAGAGGCAGCCAAGCGCGCGGGTGGCGGAATAGGCAGACGCGCACGGTTCAGGTCCGTGTGCCCGAAAGGGCGTGGGGGTTCAACTCCCCCCTCGCGCACAGGAAGTCCCGGTCGATGACCGGGACTTTTGCATGTGTGCCTCCCGTCACAGAGCGGTGCGGTTGCTCGACCGGGGGTCGTTGACCGCTCGGGTGCGGTAGATGGTGCCCTTGCGGGCGGTGGCGCGCCAGGGGCGGGCCTGGGTGAGCGGGACCTTCAGCGCCGGGTCGTCGCGGTCGATGGTGGTGAGGGCGAGCTGCGACGTACCGGCGAGCTGGGACGCGTAGGTGCCGTCCGGGGCGATCAGGCCCGACGGCATCAGGTCGACGGTCTGGGCCGGCAGCGACATCGCTACCCAGTAGCAGTTGATCGCGGCGTACGCGCGGGCCTTCACCTCGAAGATCGCGTCGACCGGGTACGCCGACAGCAGCAGGCACTCGACGCCGAGCTGCTCGTACTGGCTGAACAGGTGCGGGAAGTTGATCTCGACACAGATCACACAGCCGAACCGGTAGCCGTCGACGTCGAACACCACCGGGTCGAAACCGGGTGAGTAGAAGTGGTTGATCTCCGTGTTCGAGCAGAACCGCTTGTCGTACCGGTCGACGAGCTCGCCGGCGTCGGAGATGACGTAGAGGCTGTTGTGCGGCCGGTGCGGCGGGGTCAGCGGATGCGCCGAGCCGAGCACCACCCACAGCTTCAGCTCCGCGGCCAGCGCCATGATCCGCTCGAGCTCGTCGCGGACCACGTCCCAGTCGACGTCCGACCAGTCGGCGATCTGCTCCTTCGCGTACCCGCTCAGCATCCCTTCGGGGAACTGCACCAGCCGCGCCCGCCCGGCGGACGCCTTCCGCATCAGCGATCTGACCGTCTTCCCGTTCGTCCGCGCGTCGGCGCTGATCGTCGGTTGTGCGATGGCAATGCGAATCCCCGTCATCCCCCTACCGTCTCAGCCCTCACCGACAGTTCCCGGCATCGGCACGGCCGTGTTCGGTAGTCGATACAGGTGGTAGAACGTCTGGATGGCTCGCACCATCACCAGGGACAACCTCGGCGCCTGGCTCGTCAAGCGCAATCCCGGCACGGGGTTCGAGCTGCCGACTGCCGGCGGCGAGGACGTCGAGTCGTGGTGCGTCGTCCCCGGCTACCGGTCGGACCTGATGGCTCCGGGTGACCGGATCATCCTGTGGGTCTCCGGCAACGGCCGCCGGATGACTCGCGGCATCTGGGGTTTGGGTCACGTCACCGGACCGGTCGAAGTGGCAGCAAAGCTCGTCGTACCCCTGGCCATCGCCCTCCTCGAGCAGCCCTTACCGGCCGAGGAAATCCGCGCCGCGGGCCTCACCGACCTCGAGGTGCTGCGGATGCCCCAGGGCTCGAATCCGTCCTGGGTGTCGAAGGAGCAGCTGGCCCGCCTGCTGCCACTTCTGCCACCGTGGCCGGGCTGCCCTCCGACCGGTAGGTGACGGGTCGGGTCCGTCCGGAGGGTGACGCCCGGGCAGGGCCGTGAATGCCAGAGTGCCTGGCATGGAGCAGGCGTTCGAGTTGGTCGGGTTGACGAAGGTGTTCGGGGAGCAGCGGGCGGTCGACGAGCTGAGTCTCACCGTGCCCAAGGGTTCGTTCTTCGGAATGCTCGGGCCCAACGGGGCCGGGAAGACGACCTCGTTGTCCATGGCGGTCGGGTTGCTGCGGCCGGACGCGGGGACGGCGCGGATCTTCGGCGCCGACGTGTGGGCGGAGCCGACCCGGGCGAAGGCGCTGGTCGGCGTATTGCCCGACGGGCTGGGGATGCCCGAGCGGCTGACCGGGCGTGAGGTGCTCACCTACCTCGGTCTGCTGCGCGGACTGCCGGCCGACGAGGTCGAGCGCCGTACGACGGAACTCCTCGAGGTGCTCGAACTCGACCACGAGGACGACAAGCAAGTGATCGGCTATTCGACCGGGATGCGGAAGAAGCTCGGGCTGGCCGTCGCGCTGCTGCATGCGCCGCGGCTGCTGGTGCTGGACGAACCGTTCGAGGCCGTCGACCCGGTGTCGGCGGCAACGATCAGGACCATCCTGAACAGGTTCATCGCCGGCGGCGGCTCGGTGGTCATGTCGAGTCACGTGATGGCGCTGGTCGAACAGCTGTGCGACCGGGTGGCGGTCGTCGCCGACGGCAAGGTCGTTGCTTCAGGCACCGTCTCCGAGGTGCAGGCGGGCGGGACGCTGGAGGACGCGTTCGTGTCCCTGGTCGGCGCCTCGACCCGTGGCGCGGAGGGACTGTCGTGGCTGTCGGTCTGACGTACGCGACCTCACAGACGCTCGTCCGGATGCGGCTGGCCGCGTTCCGGCACGCGCTGAAGGACCAGAACCGGCTGACCTGGATCGGCACCGGCGCGTTCGCCGGTCTGGTGCTCGCCGGCGGGACCATCTGGCTGGCCGGCACCGGTGACGTGGACATGCTCGTCGTCGCGCTGGCGGTGTGGATGCTCGGCTGGATCGTCGGGCCGCTGTTCGCGGGTGGCGGTGACGAGACGCTCAAGCCGGAGTATTTCAGCATGCTCCCGCTCACGCCCCGCACCCTCTCCGCAGGTCTGCTCACTGCCGCACTGGCCGGTGTCGCACCTGTCATCAGCCTGTTGGCTCTCTTGAGCCTGGTAGTCCTCGGTGCTCAGCTCTCGGTGGCCGCCACTCTGATTGCGTTGCCTGCTGTGGTTCTGCAGTTGCTGTGCCTCGTGCTGGCGTCGCGCCTTGCTGTTGCCGTGTACGGCGTACTGCTGCAGGTCCGGTCCGGCGCCGTACTCGCTGCCGTCGTCAACGCGTTCATTCTCGCGTTCACCGCGCAGGGCTGGGCACTGATCGTCGCCTTCGTGTCCACGGACGTGCAGGGCACCATGGCGCGCGCAGCACGTGTGGCACCGTCTGGCTGGGGTCTGGTCGCCGTCGAGGCCGCAGGTCGTGGCGACTGGCTGCGGGTCGTTCTGGCGCTTGCTGGTCTCGCGGTGCTCGGTGTGGTGATGTTCGTTGGCTGGTCCGCTCTCCTGGTACGACGTACGACGGCCACTCGCGCGGGCCGCAAGCCCCGGCGGCTGTTGACGGGCACAGGTCCAGGTGACGCGGCCGCAGCCAAGGAGCTCCGATCCTGGACACGTGACCTGCTCTACGGGCACCGGGCTGTGTTCGCGATCAGCTACGGCCTGTTCTTCTGCCTGATGCCACTGGCCGTCGGGTGGAAGGGCATGCTGCCCTGGGCCGGTCCGGCCGCTCTCGTGATGGCCGGCTCCATGTCGTCCAACCTGTACGGCTCCGACGGTACGGCGCTCTGGACGACCCTGATGACTCCCGGCGCGGCCGGACCGGACGTCAGAGCTCGTCAGCGCGCGTTCCTCCTGGTGTTCGGCCCGCCGACGCTGCTGATCACGCTGCTGCTTACGTGGTGGTCAGACTCCTCCAACGCCTGGCCACTCGTGCTGAGCGTGCTGCCGGCGCTGCTGGGCGGTGCGGCCGGGCTGGTCGTCGCCTGCTCGGTATTCGCCGCCGTACCGACGACTGATGCGCACAAGCGGTCCGGCAACCCGCTCAACTCGGGTGAGAACGAGGGCGAGACCATGGGCGTCGTCTGGCTCATGCTCATCCTGGTGTCACTCACCGCCGGCCCGGCACTCGCCGCAGCCCTTGTCTGGTCGTGGTGGGGCGTCCCAGTTGGCCTGGCAACCGGCGTACTGGCCTGGTGGTACCTCGGCCGCCTCACGATCACCCGCCTCGAGCAACGCGGCCCCGAACTCCTCACCCTGCTCAGACACGGCCGCTCCACCACCGAGCAGGCCGAGAAGGCCGCCCAATACGCCCACATCCCCCGCTGGCGCCGTACCCTCGCCGGCTTCTGCCTGGGCTTCGGCGCCATCCCCCTCTTCCCCCAAGGCGTGGTCCCCGCCATCTTCAAACTCACCAACCACACCGACACCAAGTCCTGGTTCCTCGCCCTCCACCTCCCACCCCAATGGCACTGGCCAGTAATCACCACCATGACCACCCTCGGCCTCACCATGTACGCCTACGGCGCCCTCACCTACCTCAACGCCAAGAAGAAGGCCCCACTCACGGCCAGATCGAGGTGATCCATTCGGGGTGGTCTATGAAAGGGTTTCGGTTGTGTTGGTAGGTGGTGTGGATGACGTCGTTGCGGCGTTTTTCGAAGGTGTCGGGTGGGTCGGCGGCGGACCAGGCTTTGAGGACGGCGAGTTTGCCCATGTAGGGGGCGGTGCCGTTGCCGACCGAGTTGTTGAGTTCGAGGTTGGCGAAGCCGTCGTCGCCTTCGTAGCGGACGGCCATGTAGAAGATCATCCGGGCGACGTCGCCGCGGACCGCGGCGCGGGGTGCGAACGAGTCGCCGTCGGCGGTGCAGCCGGCGCATTCGGCGACCGTCGTACCGCCGTTGTCGAAGTCGAGGTTGCCGCGGGCCGCGTTGACCGAGACGTCCTCCGGGCGGAGGTGGTGGATGTCGGTGCCGGGACCGGTCGCCGTACCGAAGTCGCCGTGGGACTTGGCCCAGACGTGTTCGCGGTTCCAGTCGTCCGGGTCGCCGCCGTTGGTGGTCTTGCTCTGTGACCGACCGGAGTAGATCAGGATCACGTTGTTGCTGTTCGCCGGGTCCTGGTCGGTGTCCTTGAGTGCGTTCCAGACCTGGTCGTAGGTCAGCTTCGTCTGGTTCGAGATGATCGAGTGCAGCGCCGCCTTCAGTTCGGCGCCGGTCTTGCCCTCGGCGGCCGCGTAGTAGTCCCCCGGATCAGGTCCCGGGTCCGACGAACCACCGCCACCGAACGCGGTGGTGCTGGTCAGGCCGGGGTGCGAGAAGTAGGCGCTGAGCTTGCCGGTGACGGTGATCTGCTGCCCGAGCAGTCCAGGGTTGCTCTTCAGACCGTACGACGACCTGAACGCCGACGTGATCTGGACGTACAGCATCGACGACGTACTGGTCTGCGACGCGGAGTCCGCCAGCGCGAGTGCGTAGTCGTTCGGGAAGTTGCTCCGGACAACGGTGTTGGTCGCGGTCGGCTGGCCGACGACGTACCCGGTCACCGTCGCGACGGAGCCGTCCTGGCGCCCGATCGCCGTACCCACCGAGATCGACGTGGCGGCCGACGTCGGTGTCACGCCGACACCGAGCAACGCCAGGACGACGCTGAGGATCAGGACGGGCCGTAGAGCACGGGAACGAGGCACGGCATCTCCCAGGGGCGGTTGGGGACCACTGCGTCGCAAGCAGTCTGCCCACGGGAACGGGCCGCCGAACATCCGGACCGGGAACGCCGGATGAAGGTTTGTCTGCCCGCCGCGTGGGACACCGTAGGGGCGCCAGGTTGAGTCGGTGGGGCGGCGAGCGTGTGAGTGACGCTCGCCGCCCCACCTGGGTGTATGGGCCCCCATCAGGCCGCGACGAGTCGCCGCGGGCTGCTCTGCCCATCCACCAGTGAGGCGCAACTGGCGGGCTGCACCTCACCGACACGGGTGGCGTGGTGCGGACGCCGTAACGGACCGTACTCAGTCGGGAACGCGTTGTCCACAGGTCAGAGCAGCTGTCTCACGCTACTGACGAGTCACTGCACAAGCGGCGGTCATCCCCTTGACAGCGCTCAGGTACGGCGTCACCGCCGCTTGTCCAGCCAGTCCGCCCAGACGGACAACGCTTCGTGCGGATCCCGGCGGCCGAGGCCGACGCGGAACCGGTCGGCCGGGGTGTCGGTCAGCTCGGAGGTGTAGATGCTCGACGGCAGCAGCAGTACGCCGGCCTGTTCGACGAGGTCGCCGCACATCGTCTCCACTCCGTCGGCACCGAGGTAGCGCGGGAAGCAGACGCAGCCGCCGTCGGGTGGTGCGAACTCGAACAGGTCCGGACAGCGCGCGAAGAACTCGGTGAAGACCGGCAGGTTCTCGGCGACGATCCGGCGGTTCCGGTCGAGCAGGTGGTCGCGGGCGCGCAAGGCGATCAACGCAAGGATCTCGCTCGGCGCGGAGTTGCAGATCGTCGTGTAGTGCTTGGCGCGTTCGAGCTTGCCGAGGACGGCGCGGTCCCGGCAGGCGATCCAGCCGATCCGCAGACCGGGCAGCCCGTACGCCTTCGACATCACGTTGAGGGAGAGCGCCGTACCGGAGAGATCTGTTGCTTGTGGCAAAGGTTCCCGGGAGAGCTCGAGACCGCGGTACACCTCGTCGCTGAAGAGCGTGATGCCGCGGTCCTCGCAGAGCTCCACCAACGCCTGCCAGGCCTCAGGTGTGGGGACTGCGCCGGTCGGGTTGTTGGGGAAGTTGACCGACACCATCCGGGTGTTCGGCCGGAGGGCGCGTTTCACCGCGTCGACGTCGAGCGCCCAGTTGTCCTCGGGCCGCAGCGCGACGCCGGTCACGTCACACACCGACAGCGGCACCGTCTCGGCCGCCTGGTAGTTCGGCGTGAGTACGACGACATGGTCGGTGGGCTCGAGGAGCGCCCGCATCGCCAGATAGATGGCTTCCTCGGCGCCCGCGAAACAGAGGATGTCATCGGGCTCGGCGCTGGAGTAGGGCGCGGCGATCTCGGCACGCAGCGCGGGCAGTCCACGGGTCTCGGTGTAGCCGAGGGTCAGTGATTCCCACCGCTGCCGGCCGTCGTCGTCGGCCAACGCGAGCAATTCAGTCAGGCTGTGCGTCTGTGCGTCCGACGCGGTCAGGTGATAGCGGGCGTTGAACTCCCACTTCGCGAAGTACGTCTCCAGCCGGAAGTCAGGCAGGGTCGGCATGGGATTCCTTCCGGGTCTGGGCGAGGAGTTGGTAGAGCGCGGACCGGGAGATCCGCAGCGCGCGGGCAACCGCCGGCACCGACCGCCGCTGGCTCAGTACGCCGGCCGCGTCCAGCCGGCCGACCAACTCCACCCGATCCGGCCGGCTCAGCCGCTCGACGGCCACACCGCGCTCGCGGACGTAGGCGGCGACGATCTCGTTGAGGGTCTCGGACCAGTCGTGCTCGAACAGGGCCCGCGGCTGCCCGGTCACCGGCGCGGCGAAGGCGGCCAGCAGCCGGCTCGCCTCCTCGAAGGCGGTCCGGTCGACGTTCACGCAGAACACGTACGCCGGTGTGCCGTCGTCGTCCCGGATCACGGCGCTGATGCTGGACAGCCGGCGGCCGTCCGGCAGCACCTTCGGATACGGCCCGTAGACGTCCGGTCCGGTCGTGGACAGTTCGTCCAACTCGCCGAGCAGGGACGGGTCACCCGGCGCGCGGCCGGACAGCGGGTTCCAGATCGCGGCGACCTGGTCGGACGCCGGATCGTGCAGCACGACCTCGGCATGCGGCGCCAACAACCGGGCCAGCGCATCCCCGATCGGTGCCAACTGCTCAGGCGTCATGTCTGGACGTTAGGTCCAGGATGGACGACTTGTCCAGCCTGGTGGTCCATGCGCCGGGCCCGCCGCAGCCCGTACATCAGCAGGCCGATCGAGATCACGCCGACGACGGCGTACGTGATCCGCCCGCCGATCCCGTCCCAGGCGGTGTGCAGCGCGACGGCCAACCCGTACATGCCGAGGAAGCCGGCGAAGTGCTTGCCGGTCGGCGCGGTGACGAACCGCCACAGACCCCAGCAGGTCAGGCCGGTCCAGGCGGCGTGCCCGGCCGGCGACAGCAGACCGCGGATGAACAGCGTCTCCTCGGCGGCCCCGACGTTCCCACCCGACTGCAGCAACGCCACGAACGCGTAGCCCATCGTCTCGAGTACGGCGAACCCGGTGCCGACCGCGATCCCGATCACGATCCCGCTGCCGACCGACGTCCGGTACCGGTGCCGGAAGAACAGCACCAGGACGGCCGGCACCACCAGTTTGGCTGCCTCCTCGATCAGCCCGACCCCGAGCATCGGCAGCGTGCCGAGCCGGCGCATCGCGTCGTACTCGAGCAGACCCGCGACCACCACGCCGACGACCCCGCCGAACAGCAGGCAGCCGCCGAGCGTCGGTCCGTCGATCAGCCAGCGCCCGGATCGCCCGGCCGCGAACGTGACGAAGGTCAGCGGTACGACGAGCGCGCCGAGCAGGATCATCGTCGGGAAGAGGTTCGGGTTCCGGGTGTCGGTCAGGACTCCGAGGACCAGCAGGTACAGCGCCCCGCCGACCAGAAAGGTGCCGACCCAGGCCCATCTCCGCACCACCTGGTGCGTCATCAGACGCAGCCGCCTGACCCTGCCGGTGCCGAAGGCGCGGCTCTGTGCGCTGTCATGTGCTGATGGTGGCGGGGTTGGCGTGGTTGCGCCATGTCGCAGAGACGGCAGTGATGGACAAGGCGGATCGCCGTGACCGAATTGCAAACTCTGTCGAAGAAGAGGTGCGCCTGCCCCGAACCTCTGAAGGAGAACTATGTCCCCCCAACGGATCACCGCCGCCACCCTTGCGGCGTTGCTGACCCTCGGCGCGGTCACGGCGACCCCTGCCGCCGCCGCACCGCCGCCCACACCCACCGGGAACACCGGCGTCACGATTACGGCGGTCACGCTGATCACCGGCGACGTCGTCGAGGTCACCGACGCCGGCGCCGGGAAGAAGGCGGCCGTGGTCCGCCCGGCCGCCGGCCGCGAACGCGTCAGCTTCCACAGCATCGAGGTCGACGGCGGCCTCCGGGTCCTGCCGAGCGACGCCGTACCGTACATCTCCACCGGCGTGCTGGACGCCGATCTGTTCGACGTCGAGGAACTCATCGCCGACGGGTACGGCGACTCCGCCGCCAGCCGGCTCCCGCTGATCGTCAAGTACGACCAGGGCCTGCGGACCTCCCGGCAGCTGGCCGGTACGACGACCACGCGAGAGCTCACCTCGATCGGCGGCGCGGCCGTCGACGCGGCCAAGGACAAGTTGCCCGAGCTGTGGAAGTCGCTGAAGCCGGCCGTCGGCGCCCGTGCGCTGAACAGCGGGGTCAGCAAGATCTGGCTGGACGGCAAGGTCCGCGCCGTGCTGGACAAGAGCGTCCCGCAGATCGGTGCGCCGGCCGCGTGGCAGGCCGGTTACGAGGGCTCCGGCGTCCAGGTCGCCGTACTCGACACCGGTGTGGACGACCAGCACCCGGACCTGGTCGGCAAGGTGAAGGAGGCCCGGGACTTCTCCGGCAGCGCTACCGGGCCGGAGGACCACTTCGGTCACGGCACGCACGTCGCCGCCACGATTGCCGGGACCGGGGCGGGCGCGGGCGGCACCCGGAAGGGCGTCGCGCCGAAGGCGGATCTGCTCGTCGGCAAGGTGCTCGCCGACGACGGGTGGGGCTACGACTCGTGGATCATCGCCGGAATGGAGTGGGCCGCCGCCGAGGGCGCCAAGGTCGTCAACATGAGCCTCGGCGGTGAGGCGACCGACGGTCTCGACCCGCTCAGCCAGGCCGTCAACGACATCACCGCGCAGACCGGGACGCTGTTCGTCGTCTCGGCGGGCAACGAGGGCCGGGACGAGTCGGTCGGTACTCCAGGTGCCGCGGCGGCCGCACTGACCGTGGCCGCAGTGGACCGGAACGACACGCTGGCGGACTTCTCCAGCCGCGGACCGCGTCTCGGCGATGCCGGTCTGAAGCCCGAGATCTCCGCGCCGGGCGTGGACATCATCGCCGCGCGGGCGGCGGGTACGGCGATGGGCGGGCCGGTGGACAACCTCTACACGGCGGCCTCGGGTACGTCGATGGCCGCGCCGCACGTCGCCGGAGCGGCGGCTCTGCTCGCACAGCAGCACCCGGACTGGAAGGCCGACCAGTTGAAGAACGCCCTGGTCAGCACCGCGAAGGCGCAGCCGAACCAGTCCGTGTACGCGAACGGCGCCGGCCGGGTCGACCTGACCCGGGCGGTCTCGCAGCGGGTCTTCGCAACCGCGGTCGCGGACTTCGGCCTGCAGACCTCGGCCGACGCGAGCGCCCGGACGATCACCTACCGGAACGAGTCGGACGCGCCGGTCACGCTGACCCTGTCCGTTGCCGTCGACAACCTCGACACGAACAAGCCGGAGACCGACGCGTTCGGTGTCCCGGCCACGGTCACGGTCCCGGCCAACGGCAGCACCGACGTACCGGTGAACCTGGCCGCGGCGAAGCTCGACCGTGGTCTGCACAGCGGCTGGATCGTTGCCACCGGCCCCGACGGGGTGATCACCCGCACCGCGGTCGGCACGCTCCGGCAGGGTCCGAAGCACAAGGTCACCCTGCGCGGCGTCGGACTGGACGGGCAGCCGACCGTGATCCCGGTCGTCTCCCTGTTCGGCGACAACTCGCGCTCGGACGTGCTCGCCTGGATTCCGAAGGGCGACACCTTCACGGCCGAGGTCGAGGAGGGCACCTACCTGCTGCACAGCCTGGTCGAGAACAGCGACCCGCAGGACGAGCAGGTCAGCCTGTTCACCGACCCGAACATCGTCGTCAGCAAGGACATCGAGGTCGTCATCGACGCCCGCAAGGCGGTCCCGATCACCATCGAGACGCCGAAGCCGTCGGAGCAGCAGTCGATCCTGAGCTACTACGTGAACCGGGTGTACGGCAACGGCCGGTCGATCAGCCACGGTGTGATGCACTTCAGCACGGTCAAGCAGGTCAACGTCACCCCGACCAAGCCGGTGCAGAGCGGAACCTTCGAGTTCTCGTCCCGCTGGCAACTGGTCGCGCCGATGGTCCAGGCCTCGGTCCAGGGTGTCACCGGGCCGCTGGACATCAACCTGCTGCACCAGTCCCCGTCGTACGAGGGCAAGAAGCGGTTCCCGCTGGTCTACGCCGACTCCTCGCTGAAGGGTGTCCAGGGCGCGCTGGCGGTGATCAACTCCAGTGAGGACGGCTGGGGTAACGGCAGCGAGCAGGACCAGATCGCTGCTGCCGCCGAGGCGGGTGCCGCGGCAGTGATCCTGGTGCGGGCGGCCGACTGGTCGGCGTGGACCGTGTGGCGGCCGACCGGCGACCGTGAACCGATCCCGGCGATGGTCACCACCTTCAAGGACGGTCAGAAGCTGATCGAGCGGGCCAAGCGCGGTCGCGCCACGATCGACCTGACGCTGACGACCTCCAGCCCGTACCTGTACGACGTCCAGCAGGTCTCGAAGGGCTACATCCCGGCGAAGATCACCTACACGGTGACTCCGGCCAACAGCGCGCGGATCACCACCCGGTACGCCGACAACGGTGGCTTCAACTGGGCCAAGGAGCAGCGGTTCGGGTGGCGGCCGTGGCAGGAGTACGCCTGGAACGACTCGCAGCGGTTCGTGGAGACGCCGAAGATCCGCGAGGAGTGGGTGACCTCGGGTGACTCGCTCTGGCAGCACCGGGTGCACCACCTCTACACCTGGGACACGATGAACCCCCTGCAAGGCGGTATGACGACGCTGCCGCGCAGCTACAAGAGTGGCCCGTCGAACGAGACCTGGTTCGGTCCGGTCGTCCGCCCGGCTGCCGCACCCGGCGTGGTGTCGTCTCGCACGGGTGACCGGCTGTCGCTGCGGATCCCGTCGTTCGTGGACGCGGCCGGGCACTACACGGTCGGCGAGACCACCTCGTCGTCGGCGGTGCTGTCGCGCAACGGTGAGGTCGTCGCCGAGTTGCCGGACGCGTGGGAGGACGTGATGACCTCCAGCGGCGACGCGGCGTACAAGCTGGACCTCTCGACCGAGCGGATCGACTCCGAGGGCGAGTGGAACTGGGGTACGCGTACGCAGACCTCGTGGGAGTTCCGGTCGAAGCAGACGCCGACGGACAAGGCGACTCCGCTCTCGCTGCTGCAGGTCGGCTACACCGTTCCGACCGACCTGACCGGTCGTGTCGCCGCCCGCACTCACGCGGTGGGCTTCAACGTCGTCGGAGCAGCCCGGTCGACCACGCTGCAGGCCTGGGCGTCGTACGACGAGGGCAAGACCTGGAAGACGCTGGCGGTGGTCGGTGCGCTCGGCCACTACCTCGCCGTCGTGCCGTCCGCGCACGACACCGTGTCGCTGAAGGTCCGCGCGACCGACAGCACCGGCAACGCGGTCACCCAGACCGTGATCCGCGCGTACGGCGTGAAGTAGCCAAGCTGAGCTGGGGCGGCCTACAAGTCGCCCCAGCCCAGATCCGGCCCAGGTCCGGCTCAGATCCAGCCGCGTCTGGCCGCCTGGAAGGCCAGCCCGGTCCGGGTGTCGACACCGGCGAGCGCCATCATCCGGTCGAGGCGGCGTTGGACGGTACGGCGGCTGATACCGAGCTGGGACGCGATGGACTTGTCCGGTACGCCGGCCACCAGCAACGACAGGAGGAAGCGTTCGGAGTCGTCCAGGCCCTCGGTGTCGTCGGTGTCGGTCGACTGGAGCTTCACCGGGGTGGCCAGCTCCCAGTAGCTCTCGAAGAGGGCTAGGAGCGCGTCCAGCAACTGGCCGCGGCTGATGACCGCGGCCGTCGGTTCCCCGATGCCCAGCTCGTCGTCACGGACCAGGGGACAGACCGCGGTCGATCGGTCCACGATCGCCAACCGGACCGGGAGGGTGGGCAGCGTCCGGGCCTCCTCACCCCAGCTGACACCCTCGGCGATGGTGTCAAGCTCACCGGGCGTCTCCAGCAGGGCCCGCTCGTAGATCGCGCGATAGCTGACGCCTCGGCTCAGGGCGCCGTATTCCTCGGTGTTGTCCGCGCCCTGCATCGCCAGCGGGTTGGCGCGACAGAACCACAGGATCTCCTTGCGGGCGGACTCCTGCAGGTCGCGGAGGCGTTCGCGAAGTGCCTTGGCGCCGACGATCACCTCGACCAGGTGGTGCGCGTCCCGACGGCTCGCACTGGCGCGGAACTCCTCGCTCAACGCCGCCACGGTCTTGCGGGCCGCCTCCAGCGACTCCTGCCGGCGGAGCAACGTCGTACCGAGTGCGACGTCCGGTGGGAGTGGGCGGAACACCGGGCCGTCGGCGTAATGGACGGCCACCAGTCCCTTCGCCTGGAGACGCTGCAGCACCTCGTCAGCTTCGTGCTGCGGCAACTCCGCCACCTCGGCGAGCTCCGACGGCCGGGCCGCGGACAGCCCGACCAGCAACCGGTACGCCTGCTCCTCGCGCGCATCGAGTAACGAGCCGTCGTGCATCGTTTGCCCCCTCTCGTGAGCCCCACCTAACCAGCCATTCCAACGCTGTAGTGAGCCCACCTCCTGGCACACCCGGGTCACGGCACAGTGGTGCCATCACAGGTTCGACCCATCGGCGTCCCTCCCGGTCCGAAGTTCGCGGAACCGGCCGCCCTCACCGGGGCGGCGGGGCGGGGACGGAGACGACCCCTGCGACCGCCGTTGAGAGAGATCCCCTATGAGTCTGACTGACTACGCCGGTGCCGCCGGCCTGATCGCCGCGGCCGTGCTTGCACTCTGGATGCTTCGAGGCCCAAGCCGTCCGCCGACCAGCACGCCGCGCCACCGCGGGACCCCTGCCCTTCGCCTGCCGAAGCCGAGCCATCCGGAGCGCGCCGCTCGCAGGTGATTCATTGATACAGCTTCCGCTGAATACATCAACCGCTGTACAGTCGGCCGCATGGAGACCGTTGCCCGGGATGAGGTGCTGGCCCGATTCGGCCACGCGTTGTCGGATTCAACCCGGACGGGCGTGCTGCTGGCGTTGCTGGAAGGCCCGGGGTATCCGGCCGACCTGGCCGAGCGACTGGGCGTGAGCAGGCAGTCGTTGTCGAATCACCTGGCCTGTCTGCGTGGCTGCGGGCTGGTCGTGGCGGAGCCGGAGGGCCGCCGGACGCGGTACGAACTGGCCGATCCCAAGCTGGGTACGGCGCTCACCGCGCTGCTCGACGTGGTGCTGGCGGTGGATCCGGCATGTCGCTGACGAACATCGGTACCCCGGCCGACCGGCGCCGGCTCGGGCGTCGCGCGCAGTGGCTGGCCGCCGCGAGCGTCAGCTACAACCTGATCGAAGCGGTGGTGGCGATCTCGGCGGGCGTGGTCGCCGGGTCGGTCGCGCTGGTGGGGTTCGGGCTGGACTCGATCGTCGAGGTGGCCAGCGGGCTGATCATCCTGTGGCAGTTCCGGCACCCGCTGCCGGAGACACGGGAACGCCGGGCGTTGCGGTTGATCGCGCTGTCGTTCTTCGGGCTGGCCGCCTACGTGACCGTCGAGTCCGTGCGGGCGTTGGCCGGGAGGACGGAGCCGGACGCGTCGCCGGTCGGTATCGGGCTCGCGGTGGCGTCGCTACTGGTGATGCCGGTGCTGTCCGCGGCCCAACGCCGTACCGGCAAGGCGTTGGGGTCCAACGCGGTCGTTGCCGATGGCACGCAGACGTTGTTGTGTACCTACCTGTCGGCGGTGCTGCTGGTGGGCCTGGTGCTGAACGCGACGCTCGGGTGGTTCTGGGCCGACCCGGTGGCCGGGCTGATCATCGCGGCGGTCGCCGTACGAGAAGGTGTGGAGGCGTGGCGCGGGGAAGGGTGTTGCGCACCGAACGCGAAGGCGTGCGACTGTCCTAACTGTTGAGGTGGAACGTCATGCCCTTGTACTCGCGGGTGGCCGGCCGGGCCGCTTCGGTGAGGGCCGGCGCTTGGGTGGGTGCCGTCAGCGGCGCGACGCCGAGGTGCGCAGCGGACTGACCTATGCGGGTGCTGACCCAGTCCCGCAGTCCCGGATCGGCGACCATCAGCCGCCGGCCGTCGTCCCGGAGCATGCCGCGAGCCACCAGCCGATGGCGGTCCTCGTCCAACTCCTGCCAGCGGCCCAGTGCGGCGAGGCCGGTGTCGCCCGGCAGGGCGAGCCCGTGCGGACCGTGGGCGGCGACCTTCGCCAGCAGGTCCTTCTCGGTGTCGGAGCAGTTGTTCCAGGCGGCCTGGTAGAGCACCCGGGACTTGTCGTTCACCTGCAGCGTCGCGGCCTGGGCGACGTCGACCGTCACGCCGCCTTGCCGCAGGGCGAGCGGGAGCGCGGTCTCGGCCAGGTTGCGCAGCCGGGTCGGATCGCCGTTGGCGGACCGGACCAGCTGGTCCACCGCCTCGGGCTGGTACGCGATCCCCGCTGCGCGCAGCGGCTCGGTCAGCGCCGGCCGCAGTTCGTCATCGGAGAGCGGCCCGACCTCGCGGACGTCGAACCGGCCGGTCACTCCGGTCGCGATCCGGGATCGTCCGCCGGACGCCGCCATCAGCCGGGTTGCCGCCAGCTCGCCGCCGGCCGCGATCAGGAACACCGGCCGGCGCTGCTGCTCCAGGTACGCCGACAGTTCGGTCAGCGCGGCGAGGTCGCGCTCGGAGGCGACGTCGAGGTTGTCGACCATCAGCAGCACGGGCTCCGGCGGCTTGCGGTTCGCCGCGAGTTCGCCGAGGCGGCCGGCCAGCTCGTTCAGCGTGCTGCCGACACTGTCCTGGTTGCCGGCCTCCCACTGGGTCTTCGCCACGCCCTGCACGAACGGGACCGGCATCACCCGGAGCTCGGCGCCGTTCTGCCGGCCGCGGTTGCGCTGGCCAAGGTCCTTCACCAGCTTCTTCAGCCGGCGCGCACCGAGCATTCCGTACCGTTTGCGGATCGTGCCGAGGTCCTCGGTGACCTTGCGGACGAACCGGTTCTCCAGCGGCTCCCGCGGCGAGGCGTCCACCCGGATCCCGACCCAGCCCTGCTTCCGGGCCAGTGCCTCGGCCCGGTCGAGCTCGAGGCTCTTGCCCATCCCGGGCGGCCCGGTGAACAGCACCGAGTTGCCCTCGGGTGTGCGCAGGTCCAGGGAGATCGGCCGGCCGAACCGGTCGGTGCGCGTGACCGTGTAGGCCGGGTTCCGCGGCGTACCGAAGACCTGGCTCATGGCTCCAGCGTGCGGACCGCAGCGGACGCCGACACGGGTTGCACGTGTCCGGCGGGTGAACTCTGCCCGCCCGCCGGTTGAACCGGTCTACCGGCTCCGCCCGATCGGGTACTGATGCGGGTGGATCCTTGGCAGCGTGACAGGCCACTGTCACGCTGCCTTCATGGCGATCAGACGAGTGATGGCGGCGCTGGTGACGGCGCTCCTGGTGGGGTTGCTGCTCACCGCGGCGCCCTCGGCGCAGGCAGCACCCGATCCGAACCTGACGGTGGTCGACGTCAAGCTGAGTCGTGCGAGCGTCGCGGTGTCCGGACTCAATCTCGCGCCGGTCGCTGTCACCGTGCACGCGAAGTACTCCGACCCAGGACCGAGCGACGGCACGCTCTTCGTCCTCCTCGAGCGTCAGACCGGTTCGGGGTGGCCGAGGTACCTGGCGTCGACGAACCTGCCGCTCAACTCGGGCACGGTGGAGGACGGAACCTGGGCGGGGACGCTGTTCGTGCCGTCGACCGCGAACGGGACCTGGAAGGTCACCGGCGTGCAGTTCGGTCAGTACGGCATCCCTGGTGACATGACCGAGCCGACGCCGTTCGACGGGCCGTCCCTGGCGGTTACCGGGACGAACCGGCCGAAGGTCACCGCGTCGGTGTCGCCGAAGGTGGTGCCGTTCGGGTCGCCGTACTCGATCCGCTGGGCGGTGACGAACTCGGCGACCGGCAAGCCGTACGGCAGTCGGCTCACCGTGCTGCTCGCCGTCGACAACGGATGCGCCGAGGACGCCGGTGGTGACGTGGTCCGGACAGACACGAACGGTGTGGTGACCAAGTCGTACACCTCGGCCGACGGGCAGTGGCTCAACTGCCTGCGGATCACCGGTAAGCCGGTGGACATCGCCGGCCTGGGGCTGGTGGTGGCGCGGCCGGGGATCGTGTCGGCGGTGCCGTCGAAGACGAGTGCTCCGGTCGGGTCGGTCGTGCCGGTGAACGGTTCGGTGGCGGGAGCGCCGTACAACTGCAAGGTGTGGTTGCAGCGGCTGTACGGCGCGACGCAGTGGCGGTCGGTGAGTTCGGGCTCGGTGCGGCAGAGCGGGCGGTTCACGGTGAACGCGCAGCCGGCGTACCGGGGCCTGATCCCGTACCGCGTCTATTTCCCGGCCTGCCACAACTACCGGGCGGGCGTCAGCAAGGTCTTCTACATCCGCGGTCTCTGACGTCGGTACGGCGGCCCGGACGGGTGAGCTAGCCTGAGGTTAGGTAGACCTAACCTAACTCGCTGGCCTGACCGGGCCGCCCGACGTACCCGAGAGGACCGTGGTCTCGTGACCAGCCCCGCACCCCGCCGCAACCGCGTCTGCAAGCGCGCGGTCGTCCGCCGGACCGAGCGCATCACCCCGCACATGATCCGGGTCGTGTTCGGCGCCGACGACTTCGTGGACAACGGCTACACCGACCACTACGTGAAGCTGCTGTTCCGCAAGCCCGGCGTCGAGTACCCGGAGCCGCTCGACCTGGGCGTGATCCGGGAGACGTACCCGTCGGACCAGTGGCCGACGATGCGGACCTACACGGTGCGGAACTGGGACGAGGCCACCCGCGAGCTGACGATCGACTTCGTCCACCACGGGGACGAGGGTGTGGCCGGGCCGTGGGCGGCCGCGGCGCAGCCGGGCGACGTGCTGTGGTTCAACGGGCCGGGCGGGGCGTACGCGCCGGACGCGGCCGCCGACTGGCATCTGCTGGTGGGTGACGAGAGTGCGCTGCCGGCGATCGGGGCCGCGGTCGAGCAGTTGCCGCCCGGCGCGCGGGCGACCGTGCTGGTCGAGGTGGAGGACGAGACCGAGGAGCAGAAGTTCGGCGGCGCGGGTGAACTCGACGTCACCTGGTTCCACCGGGCGGGGAGCGCGGCAGGCCGCGGCGACGGCCTGGTCGCGGCGGTCGAGGCGCTGGAGTTCCCGCCCGGCGACACCCAGGTCTTCGTCCACGGCGAAGCCGGGTTCGTCTTCCGTATCCGCAAGAACCTCTTCGCCGACCGCGCCCTCCAGCGCGATCGCGTCTCCCTCTCCGGCTACTGGCGCCTGGGCAAGAACGAAGACGGCTGGCAGGCCGAGAAGGCCGAGACCGCCCGCAAGGAACCCGAAGTCGCCCGAGCCTGACTCCAACCAGACCGTCGCGTACGGCGTCGTACGCAGCATGGCCGACCCTGCTTCGTTCGACCGATTTGCCGAGGACTACGACCGGTTCGTCAGTCTGCAGCCCGGGGAGCACGCGGAGTGGGTTGCCGGGCTGGGCTTGCGGGGCGAGCGGGCGCTCGACGCCGGCTGTGGGTCGGGTCATGCGGCTGTGCGGTTGGCCGAGCGTTTCGAGCGGGTCGTCGGCGTGGATCTGAGTGAGCCGATGATCGGGATTGCCCGGCGGAAGCGTGCACGGCCCAACGTGGAGTATCGGGTGGCGGACGTGTTCGAGGTGGAGGACCGCGGGTTCGACCTCGTCTACAGCCACACGATGATGCATCACCTGCCGGACTACCGGGCCGGGCTCGAGCACCTGAAGTCGCTGGTGCGGCCGGGTGGGACGGTCGCCGTGGTGGACAACGTGTCCGACCGGTATCCGACGCCGCCGCGTGCGGTTTACCTCGTCGGTGTGTGGCTCGGGTTCCCACGGCAGATCGCGCGGCACGGGTGGCGGGATGCCTGGTTCGAGTTCCGGTTCTGGCACAGCAAGCCGTGGCTCGACCATCTGGCGAGTGACCGGTATCTGTCCCGCAGGCAGTTCCGCGAGTTGTACGACGACGTCTTCCCGGGAGCGCGGTACACGGACCTCGGGTTCGCGCTGGCTATGCGGTGGACCTGCGCCGGTTGAGCAACTCGACCAGGGTGGATGCCTGGTCGGTCGGCAGGACCCAGTCGTCACCCGACGCCTGCACGATCACGGCCGGGCCGGCGGTCACCACCGGCGGATGAGGCATCGCGATCGGGAACCTGAGCCGCTCCACGCCGCTGAGCGCCACCTCGAAGACCCCGGTGATGCTGCTCAGCGGGTACGTCTTGGCCAGGTCGTCCGCGGACTGCGACCGGAGCACCGGCCGGCTCTGGATCGTCAGGCTGTCCGACCCGAGCAGCACCGCGGTGAGCTGCAACCCGCGCAGCCGGAAGATCAGCTCGTACGGCGTATCCGCGAGCTCGGGCAGGACGGGTACCAGCAAGACCCGATCGGCGTACCGGGCCAGCCGACCACCGGTCACGATCCCCACCAACAACGCGGGCAGCGCCAGCCACACCGGCCACCAAACCCCCACCAGCAATGGACACAGCGTCAGATACAACCCGCTGATGGCACCGAACAGCACACCGATGCCCGCCCACTTCTGCGGCAGATACCGATGGCGTCGCCGCAGAACCCATCCGATCACCAGCATCCCGACGGGCACGACACAGGCGACCCAGGCCACCGGCGACCCCGCCGTACTGATCAACGCCACAACCACCAGCAGGGCCAGCGGAATCCCCAGATAGATCCCGGCCACCACTCGCTGCGCCCGCCGATGCCTGCGCTCCATCTCGCTCACGCGGAAAACCCAAGCACATCCCGCCCGAACCACCTACTGTGCCCAGGGTGATCGTGATCCCGGAACAGCTGGTCGAGACGCACCGAGAGGACGAGGCCGAGTGGCTGGCGAAGCTCCCCGCGATGGTGGACGAGTACGTCGAACGTTGGCAGTTGACCGTCGCGGGTGAGCCCCTCAGCGGTGCGGCCTCACTGATTCTCCCCGTCGTACGGCGGGACGGGACGAGCGCGATGCTCAAGCTCCAGCCGGTGAGCGACGAGAGCGAGGCCGAGGCCCTCGCCCTGCGGACCTGGGGCCGTGACGACGTCGTCGAGGTGCTCGAGGACGACCCGGTCACGTCGACGCTCCTGCTCGAGCGGCTCGAGCCGCGCACGCTCAACGCCGTACCGGACCACACCGAGGCGACCCGGATCCTTGCCGAGTTGCTCACTCGCCTGATCGTCGTACCCGCTCCGCCGCAGGTACGACGGCTCGCGGACATCGCCGGCGAGATGATCGACGACGCGCCCGGGCTGATCCCGCTGCTGACCGATCCGGAAGACCGGCGACTGGTACGGCGCTACGCCGACCGGATCACCGAACTGCTGCCGGAGTCCGGCGACCGGCTGCTGCACTGGGACCTGCACTACGACAACGTGATGGCGTCGGCGCGGCAGCCGTGGCTGGTGATCGACCCGAAGCCGCTAGCCGGTGACCCGGGGTTCGAGGTGTTTCCGGTGCTGTGGAACCGGTGGGACGACCTGGTCGCGACCGGCGACCTCGGCCGGGCGATCCGGGACCGCTTCGACCTGATGCTCGAGGTCACCGGGATCGACCGCGACCGGGCGCTCGGCTGGACCGCGGGCCGGATCCTGCAGAACGTGCTGTGGGACACCGAGAACGGCGACACCGCGATCGACCCGGTCCTGCGCACCGTCGCCGATGCCCTCCGCATCTGACCACGTGACGACTCCGACACAGCACCGGAGCAAGGCCCGCCGTACCAGCCTCAATTCACCCGCCGAGCCCACGTACGGCGGACGTGGCTCGAACCGACGGGTGCTTCGCTGACGGAACAGACACCCGCGGAAGGGCTCGGGGTCTGCGGGTTGGATACAGTCGCGTTCACGATGATTCCGCTTGCCGGGGATGCGAGGGTGAACCTGTGACCGCTCAGCTCGAGTATCCCGAGGTGCAGGACAGCGACGCACTGCTGTCGATCCAGGGTTTGTGGAAGGTGTTCGGCCCGAAGGCGCAGCGCGTGCCCCGCCGGCCCGACCTGGCCGCGCTGGACCGTGCCGCCCTCTACGCCAGGACCGGCTGTACGGCGGCCGTCCGCGACCTCAGCTTCGACGTCGCTCCCGGTGAGGTGTTCGTCGTCATGGGTCTGTCCGGCTCGGGGAAGTCCACGCTGGTCCGCTGTCTCACGCGTTTGATCGAACCGACCGCAGGCACCCTGATCTTCGAGGGCGAGGACCTGCGCGCCGCCGACGAGAAGCGGCTGCGGGCGCTGCGCCGGAGCAAGTTCTCGATGGTGTTCCAGCACTTCGGCCTGCTCCCGCACCGCAAGGTGATCGACAACGTCTCGTACGGTCTTGAGATCCGCGGCGAGAGCAAGCCGGATCGCCGCCGCCGCGCCCGGGAGGTCATCGACCTGGTCGGCCTGGCCGGGAACGAGCACCTCTACCCCGAACAGCTGTCCGGCGGCATGCAGCAGCGCGTCGGCCTGGCCCGCGCGCTCGCCAACGACCCGGACGTGCTGCTGTTCGACGAGCCGTTCTCCGCGCTCGACCCGCTGATCCGGCGGGAGATGCAGAACGAGGTCGTCCGCCTGCACCGCGAGGTCGGCAAGACGATGGTGTTCATCACCCACGACCTGTCCGAGGCGCTCAAGCTGGGCGACCGGATCCTGCTGATGCGCGACGGGGCCGCGGTCCAGCTCGGCACCGGCGACGAACTGGTCGGCGCGCCGGCCGACGACTACGTGCGCGACTTCGTCCGCGACGTACCGCGGGCCGACGTGCTGACCCTGCGCTGGATCGTCCGGGATCCCCGGCCGGACGAGCCGCTGGACGGGCCCGAGCTCGGCCCGGACGTGCTGGTCCGGGAGGCGACCCGGCTGGTGCTGGAGGCGGACCGGCCGGTCAAGGTCGTCTCGAACGGCACGCTGCTCGGTGTGATCGACGACGAGGAGATCCTCGCCGTCGTCGCGGACACGGGCACGTCTCCTCCCCCCGTGCGCGCAGCACGCACGGGGGAAGGAGACGTGCCCTGATGGCCGCCGTCACGAGCGACGTGGAGGTCGAGGTACGGCGACCTCGGCGCAGCGTGGTCGTCGGCGTACTGCTCGTCGTCTGGGTCGCGGCGTACTTCGTGCTCCGGGGGATCGACACGCTCCCACTCGGCGGCCAGGAGACGACCCCGTTCCACCGCTGGCTGACCGATCACCGTGACGACGTCGGCCAGGGCAACGCGGTCTTCGACGCGATCCGGGTGGTCGTCGACCAGTTCGTCGTCCTGCTGCAGAACGTTCTCGCGCAGCCGTCGTACGGCCGGCCCGTCCCGGTCGTCGGCTGGCTCGGGGTCGTCGCGGTGTCGGCGTACCTGGCCTGGGCGTTCGGCAACTGGAAGGTGGCGCTGCTGACCGCCGGCGGGCTCGGGTTCATCGGGCTGCAGGGGTTGTGGCAGGAGAGCATGGACACGCTCGCGCTGACGATCGCGGCCGTGCTGCTGTCGCTGCTGGTCGCGATCCCGCTGGGCATCTGGGCCGGGCTGTCGGATCGCGCGTTCAAGGTCGCGACGCTCCTTCTCGACCTGATGCAGACGCTGCCGACGTTCGTGTACCTCGCGCCGCTGACGCTGTTCTTCGCGATCGGCCCGGCCGCGGCCACGATCGCCACCCTCATCTACGCCGCCCCGCCGGCGGTCCGGCTGACCGCGCACGCGATCCGCTCGGTCCCGGCCGAGAGCGTCGAGGCGGCCCGGTCGCTCGGCTCCACCCGGGGCCAGACGCTGACCAAGGTGCTGCTGCCGATGTCCCGCAGTACGGTCGTCGTCGGCATCAACCAGACCATCATGGCCGCGCTGTCGATGGTGACGGTGGCCGCGCTGATCGACGCGCCCGGCCTCGGCCAGACGGTGTTGAAGGCCCTGCAGACGCTGGACGTCGGGGTCGCGTTCAACGCCGGCCTGGCGATCGTGGTGCTCGCAATCGTGCTCGACCGCGTCACCACCGCGGCCGGCGACCGTCCGTGGCGTACGGCGAGCACCCGCCGGAAGGTCCTGCTCGGGGCCGGCGCCGCCGGAGTCCTGGTCGCGGTCTGGTTCTCCCGGACCTATGTGTGGGCGGCCGAGTTCCCGTCGGACGTGAACATCGGCTCGCGGATCGCCGTGATCGCGTCCGACGCCACCGCCTGGGTCCAGGACACCTTCGGCGGTTTCACGTACGGCGTCCGCGACGCCGTCACCAACGGGCTGCTGAACCCGCTGGAGGCGTTGCTCACCGGGTCGCCCTGGTGGCTCGTCGCCGCGGTCGTCGTCGCGCTGGCCGCCGTACTCGGAGGCTGGCGTGGAGCCGCTCCCGCCGCGGTGTGCTCGTTGCTGCTGGTCGCCACCGGGGTCTGGCAGGACAGCATGGTCACGCTGGCCTCGACGCTCCTCGCGACTGTCGTCGTGGTCGCGGTCGGGCTCACACTCGGGGTCTGGGCCGGGCGCAACCACCGGGTCGACACCTGGATCCGCCCGGTGCTGGACGCGGGTCAGACGATGCCGCCGTTCGTGTACCTTGTGCCGTTCCTGGCGTTGTTCGGGACCAGCCGGTTCACCGCGATCGCGGCCGCCGTCGTGTTCGCCGTACCGGTGACCACCAAGATCGTTGCCGACGGCATCAAGGCGGTGCCGGTCGCGACCGTGGAGGCGGCCAACTCGGTCGGGTCGAGCAGCTGGCAGGTGATCAGCAAGGTCCAGCTGCCGGTCGCCCGCCGGGCCATCACGCTGGCGGTGAACCAGGGCCTGATCTACGTGCTCTCGATGGTCGTCGTCGGCGGCCTGGTCGGCGCGGGGGCCGTCGGGTACGACGTGGTCGCCGGCTTCTCGCAGAGTGAGTTGTACGGAAAGGGTTTGGCCGCCGGGCTGGCTATCGTCCTGCTCGGCGTCCTGCTCGACCGCGTGACACAGGCGGCGGCCCGCCGTACCCAGAACTTCCACAGAAGAGGAGACAAGCGGTGAAGAAGCTCCGGTACGCCGGTGTGCTGACAGCGGTGGCGCTCGCGCTGGCCGGGTGCGGTGGCGAGAAGGTCGGCGCCGAGCAGCCGGCCGCCGGCGGCGGGAAGGACTGCGGCACCTTCAACCTGGCCGTCAACCCGTGGGTCGGCTACGAGGCGAACGCCGCGGTGGTCGCGTACGTGGCGACCAAGGACCTCGGCTGCGAGGTGGTGAAGAAGAACCTCAAGGAGGAGATCTCCTGGCAGGGGTTCGCCACCGGCGAAGTGGACGCCGTGGTGGAGAACTGGGGCCACGAGGACCTGAAGAAGAAGTACATCGAGCAGCAGAAGGTCGCGGTCGAGGCCGGCTCCACCGGGGTCAAGGGTGTGATCGGCTGGTACGTGCCGCCGTGGATGGCGCAGCAGTACCCGGACATCACGGACTGGAAGAACCTGAACAAGTACGCCGCCCTGTTCAAGACGTCGGAGTCCGGCGGCAAGGGTCAGTTGCTCGACGGCGACCCGTCGTACGTGACGAACGACGAGGCGCTGGTGAAGAACCTGAACCTGAACTACAAGGTGGTGCAGAGCGGCAGCGAGACCGCGCTGATCCAGGCCTTCCGCGACGCGGAGAAGAACAAGAAGCCGCTGCTCGCCTACTTCTACGAGCCGCAGTGGTTCTTCAACGAGCTGAAACTGGTGAAGGTCAACCTGCCGCCGTACAAGGCCGGCTGTGACGCCGACCCGGCCAAGGTCGCCTGCGACTACCCGCCGTACGACCTGGACAAGATCGTCTCGAAGAAGTTCGCCGACTCGGGCAGCCCGGCGTACGACCTGGTGAAGAACTTCCAGTGGACCAACGAGGACCAGAACGCGGTGGCGCGGTCGATCGCGGTGGACAAGCTCACCCCGGACGCGGCCGCTGAGAAGTGGATCAAGGAGAACCGCTCGAAGGTCGACGGCTGGCTCGGGAAGTAGCCGGCGGGGTTACCCCTGCAGCCGGGCGCGGATGCGGTCGACGTCGAAGCGCTCGGCCGGCGGAAGCGGTGCGCCGACCTTTACGCGGAGGGCTTCGGCCTCGGCGAGGAGTTCGCGGGCGCGGCCGGGATCCTCGGCCGCGCCGGCCAGGCCCTCGAGGGCGAGCGCGATCGCACGTTCGTCGCCGACCGCCATGGCGGCCTCGTAGCCGCGCTGGTGGAGAGCTTGTGCCTTCGTGAAGTCACCGCGTTGCTCGGCGATGAAACCGAGCTGAGCCAGGATGAAGGCGACTCCAGGGGTGCCGCCGACCTGGGTGAGCCAGTCCAGCCACTTGGTGAAGTGGGCCTCCGCGTCGTCGAGGCGGCCCTGCCGGCGGGCGGACAGGCCGAGACCGACCTCGGCATACTCCTCGGCCGACTTGTTCGACTGCTCGATCGCCAGCCGCCGGGCCCGCTCGTGCAGCGCGTCGGCGCGCTCGTAGTCACCGGTGAGGTACGCGATCCGCCCCAGCCCCGAAGTCCGGAATGACACCTCGGTCCACAGCCCGAGCTCCTCGGCCAGCCGCAGCGAGTCCTCGAGGTGCCGGACGGCCGTCGGGTAGTCGCCGCTGATCTCGGCGACGACGATCAGGGAGTACGTCGCCTGCAGCCGGCCCCAGTCGTCGCCGAGCTCGTCGAAGAGCTCCAGGCTGCGGTGCCCGTCCCGCAACATCGCGGGCAGGTCGGCGTGGACGATGTTGAGCTGTGCCCGGGTGCTGAGTGCGGCTGCCAGTCCCCAGCGGTCGCCGATGCTGGTGAACGCCTCGATCGCGCGGTCGATGCGACGCATGAGTTCAATGGGATCGCCGTATGCCCACTGTGTTGTGGTCAGGAACCACAGCGCCCACGGGTCGTTGCCCGCGAGCGCCAGCGCCTCGTCAGCCGCTGCCGCGAGGTTGGAGCCCTTGGCATCGGTCGCAGTCATACCGACCTGCCAGACGGTCGCGGCGGCGTGGTCTGCCGGGTCCTGACCAGGCACGGCCAGAGCAGCCGCAATAGAGCGTCTTGCCTCACCCAGGCGGCCGCGGAGGTACCAGTACCAGGCGAGGGCGTTGACGAGCTTCAGTGAGAGCTGCGGCGCGGCGTCGAGGGCAGCGCGGAAGTTCGCCACCTCCAGGTCGAGCCGGCGCAACCAGGTGCGTTGTTCCGGTCCGCGCAGCTCGGCCCGCTGAGCCAGCGCGAGGTAGTACTCCGCGTGGCGCTGTCTCGTCGACGCGACTTCACCGGCCTCCTCGAGGCGCTCGAGGCTGTACGCGGCGACAGAGTCCAGCAGCCGGTACCGGCCTCCATCGGCGACCACTAGTGATTTGTCGACAAGTGCCAGGACAAGGGTGTCCGGCAGCTCACTCACCTCGGCGGCGGCCTCCAGCGAGAAGGTGCCGGCGTGCACAGCCAGCCGCCGGAGCGTCGCACGCTCGTCAGCGTCCAGCAGGTCCCAGCTCCAGTCGATGGTTGCCCGCAGCGTCCGCTGTCGCTCCGGTACGCCGCGACCACCGGACAGCAGCCGGAACCGGTCGTCCAGCCCGTCCGCCAGCCCCTGCACGCCAAGCGCCCGCACTCGGGTCGCCGCAAGCTCCAGCGCGAGCGGTATCCCGTCCAGTCGTCGGCAGATCGCTTCAACCGTCTCGGACGGCGCGACACCGGCCCGCGCACTGAACAACTTGGCGGCCGCCGGCAGTTCGAGCGGCTGCACGTCGAGCAGCCGCTCACCCGGTAGTCCCAGCGGCTCCCGACTGGTCGCGAGTACGCGCAAACCGGGTGCGGCCGCGAGCAAGCGGCGTACCAGGTCCGCGACGTCCAGGTGCTCGCAGTTGTCGAGGATCAGCAGGAGCTGCCTGGTGCTCAGTGACTCCAGCAGTCGGGGCAGCAGGTCGGCCGACTCGTCCCGCAGACCTACAGCCGCGGCCACCGCATCCAGTACGTCGTCCTGCCTGAGCGGAGCGAGTTCCACCAGGCGGACGTCGCCCAGGTGGTTGCGGCCGATCTCCAGGGCCAGCCGGGTCTTGCCCACGCCTCCCGGGCCCACGAAGGTAAGGAGGCGGTTCTGCTGCAGCAGTGCGGTCGCCTCCGCGACGACTTCCTCGCGGCCGATCAGGTCGTTGAGTGGCGCGGGAAGGCTGGACGGCTGCAGGGAGGGGTCGTGGCGCAGGATCGCCGCGTGCAGCTCGACCAGCTCCGGCCCGGGATCCACGCCGAGCTCGTCGGCCAGAGCACGGCGGAACTCGTCGTACGACCGCAGAGCCTCGTCCTGGCGTCCTGCCCGGTACAGAGCGCGTATATGGAGCGCACGGAGCCGCTCGCGCAACGGGTGCCGGCGGACCAGCTCGGTCAGTTCGGGGAGCGCGTCGTCGGCGGTCTGCTCCAGCAAGGCCTCCGTCGCGGCGAGGCGGGCCTCCTCCAGGCGGTCGCGGGCCGCGCGGGCGAACTCGTGGTCGGCGACGTCGGCGTACGCGGGACCGCGCCACAGGTCGAGTGCCTCGCGCAGCCGGCCGGCGCCGACCAGTTCCTCGAAGATGTTGCTGTCGACAACCTCCGCGGTGAGGGTGTAGCCGGCCGGACCGTGGGCGATCAAGGCGCGACTACCCGGTTCGGCCCGGTCGAGCGCCGTACGAAGCTGGGAGATCCGGGCCTGCAGCGTGCCGGTGGCGTTGCGCGGCGGGCGGTCACCCCAGAGGTCCTCGATCAGGCGGTCCGCCGAGACCGGATGACCGCGGTTCACCAGCAGATCGAGCAGCAGCGTGCGGACCTTGGTGTCGGGTACGGCGACCGGCTCACCGGTGTCCGTCCGGACCACCAGGGGACCCAGCACGCCGAAGTACATAGCCGTAGTAAACCCGTAGCGGGGTTTCGCACGATCGGCGCATGAGTTCTCGAGAAGCAGTCACAGTGATCGGCCTCGGCGCGATGGGATCCACCATGGCCGAGGTCTTCCTTGCCGCCGGCCACCCGACCACCGTCTGGAACCGGACTCCCGGCAAGGCCGCCAAGCTCGTCGCCGCGGGCGCGGTCGAGGCGCCGACCGCCGCCGAAGCGGTGGCCGCCGGCACCCTGGTGGTGATCAGCCAGGTCGACTATGCCGCGATGGACGCATCGCTGGCCGGTGTGGACCTCACCGGGAAGGTGCTGGCCAACCTCAGCTCGGACAGCCCGGACCGCTTGCGGGCGGCGAGCAAGTCGGTCGCCGAGCGGGGTGGAAACCTGGTGCCGGGCGGCATCATGGTCCCGCCGCCGGGCATCGGCAAGCCGGGGGCGTACGTCTTCTACAGCGGTTCCGCCGAGGCGGTCGACGCCCATCGGGAGACGTTGGAGGTGCTGGGGCGGGTCGACTACATGGGCGCGGACCCCGGGCTGGCGATGCTCTACTACCAGGCGATGCTGAACCTGTTCTGGACCACGCTGGCCAGTTACTTGTACTCCGCCGCCCTGGTCGGCACCGCGGGAGTCAGCGCCGAGCAAGTCCGCCCGTACGCCGCCGCGCTGCTTTCGGATCTGACCGACGAGGGCCCGATGGGCTTCCTCAAGATCCTCACCGCGGAGATCGAGCAGGGCGTCTATCCCGGCGGCGAGAACAACCTGCACATGCAGGCCGTGGGCAGCGAACACGTCGTCGACGCCTTCGAACAGGTCGGCCTGGACACCGGAATGCCGCGGGCGCTGGCTGCCTTGTTCGCGCGCGCGGACGCGGCCGGGCACGGCCCGGACGGGTTCAGCGCGTTGATCGAGATGATCCGCAAACCGGTCCGCTGAAGGACGCTTGAGCTTGGTCGGCGCCGGGGGCAACTATCACGGGATCGGCCGGGCAACGCCGACGACACGCCGGATTTCGGACAAAACCAGGTAGCGTCGGTCCCATGATCATCGTGACAGCTGCACTGAAGGGCGGGGTCGGTAAGACAACCACGTCGGTGTACTTGGCCGCGCTGGCATCTTCCAACCGTCGTACGTCCACTCTGATCGACGCTGACCCGCAGGGCAGCGCCGCGGACTGGATCGCGGATTCCGAGGACGACCACCTGGCCCGCGTTGAGATCGAGGAGGCGCCGACCGAGCGCCTGCTGAACAAGGCCCTGGACAAGGTGCCGCCGGAGGGCATCGGCATCGTCGACATGCCGCCGTCGCACGAGCGGCTGCTGAACAAGGCCCTCGAGCGGGCCCGCATCGTGGTGCTGCCGACCCGCGTCGGCGGCGTCGAGACACCCCGGGTCAAGGCGGTGCTCGACCTGGTGCCGGACCACGTTCCGGTGGGCCTGGTGATCTGCTCGGCCCGGACGTACACCCGCAGCTACCAGGAAGCGATGCAGCAGTACGCCCAGGAGAACATCCCGGTCTGGGGCACCATCCCGGAGCGGGTGTCGATCACCGCCGGCCCGACCGGTCCGCTCGCGGCCGACGGCCTGGAGTCGTACAAGAAGGTCTGGCGCAAGATCCTGGCCGCCGCCCGCACGTAAGCCCTGTCTGCTGATCCCCCCTACTGCGCGGGATCAGCGGACGGGACCAGACAGCCCGCGACGGGGTTGGGTCCGTGCACTCGCTCGCGGGCCCAACCCCTCAGCGCGCTCTCAGCGTTCGAGGGGTGGCTCGCCGCGGACGTAGGAGCGGATCACGGTGGCGGCGGCGCCGCGGGCCCAGTCGTCGAACGTGTGTGAGCGCAGCATCAGCCGGCAGTCCCCGGCGGCACCGAACGCGTGGTCCGCGAACGCCCGCCGCATCCGCTCCTCGTACAGGTCGTACTCCGCCACGCCCTCGCCTGCGATCACCACCAGTTCAGGACCGACCAGGTTCACCATCGCGGCCAGCGCCGACCCGATCACCTCACCGGCCCGGTCGAACGCCTCCCGCGCGTGTGCGTCCCCCTCGTGGGCCAGCTTGATCGCCCCGGCCAGGTCCAGGTTCCGCCGCTTGGTCGTCTGCCGGGTCCGGGTCAGGATCGCGTCCGACGAGGCGACCGTCTCCACACAGCCCCGCCGTCCGCAGGTGCAGACCAGCTCGCCGGGCGCCAGCGGCAGATGGCCGAGCTCACCGGAGACGCCGTACGCCCCGGACACCACCTCGCCGTTGATGTAGAGCCCGCAGCCGATCCCGGACCCGATCGTGACGACCGCGAACGAGTCCGCGTCCACACCGACTCCGAACCAGTGCTCGGCCACCGTCAGCGCGCGTACGTCGTTCGTCACCACGACCGGCACCTTGACCCGCTTGGCCATCAGGTCGGCGACCGCCACGTCCCGCCAGCCCATCAGTGGTGAGTGCCGGACCAGGCCGTGCCCGGCGTCGACGTCACCGGACACCGCCACGCCGATCCCGATCAGCGGCCCGGCCGCGTCCTGTTTGATCAGCTCCTTGGCCAGGTCCGCGACGTGCTCGATCACGGTTGCCGGCGTGGTGTCGTCCAGGTGCCGGTGCCGGACCGTCAGGATCCCGGCGGTGAAGTCGGTGGTCACGCCGATCAGCGCGGTCGGGGTGACCTTGATCCCGATCACCGACACGCTGCTCCGGATCACCGTCAGCGGGCTCACCGGCCGGCCGATGCCTAGTTGGCTTTCCGCCTCGGCGGGGGTGGCCGGCTGATCGGTGACGAACCCGGCCTCGATCAGCGGCGCGACCGCCTTGGTGACCGCGGCCTGGGACAGCCCGGTCCGGCGCGCGATCTCCACCCGCGGGATCGGTCCCTGGGTCAGGATCCGGGTCAGCACCTCGACTCCCGCCGGCGTGGCCAACGGGAGTGATCGATGCGGACGCAGCGGCACGAGAACAACCTACCGGCGAGTCCGGCGCTACGCCTCGATATCGCCGAGGATGGGTGACGCCAACGCCCAGCGGATCGTCCGGGTCAGGCCTTCGCCGGCCGCCCGGACGACGGTTGCCTCGGCCAATGGCAGGTACGGGAGACGCAGCGGCCACCGGGTCCACCACGGCAGCAGCCCAACAGCAGCAGCGGCGAGGACGCCGTACGCCGGCCGAACGGCCCACGGCACCGGCGGGTGGATCAGCATGAACCGCGCCGCCTGGCGAGCCTCGGTCGTGCCCCGCAGTTCGGGACGGTAGTCGCCGAGCATCTGCCGCAACTCGGTCACTGTGGTCGGCGGGTCGACCACACCGAGCTTGCGGGCGACCAGTGCCGCGTCCTCGACGTACAGGTCCTGCTCCGACGGGTCGAGCGGTTGCACGCCGTACCGCTGGTGCGCGGCCAGGAAACTGTCCACCTCGGCGACGTGGACCCACTTGAGTAGGTGGGGGTCGGAGGCCCTGTACGGCACACCGTCCGGACTGGTCCCGCGCACCCGCGCGTGAACAGCCTTGACGCGTTCGATCGCCTCCTCGGCGTCAGGGATCGCGCCGTACGTCGTGATGGCCAGGAAGTAGCTGGTCCGGCGTAGCCGGCCCCACGGGTCGCCGCGGTAGCCGGAGTGGGCCGACACGGCCGCCATCGCCAGTGGGTGGAGTGACTGCAGCAGCAGCGCCCGGAGTCCGCCGACGAACACCGCCGCGTCACCGTGCACCCGCCGGATCGGGCGGTCCGGCGGGAACCAGCGTGGACCCGGGGTGTTGTGCACCCGGTCGCGTTCGGCGCGCGGGTCCGGCCCGGCCACCTTCGCCATGATCATCCGCGCCAGCCCGTCCCTCAACGGATCCAGCGGTCCAGCGATGGTGGCGACCATATCCCCAGTGTGCCCCCGGCACACCAGCGCGACGGCAGGAGGCAGCGCTCAGCCGGAGTGCTCGTGCTCGAGGATCGAGTAGAGCAGGGAGTCGCGCCACTCTCCGTTGGTGAAGACGTGGTGCCGGATGCGGCCCTCGTAGCTGAAGCCGAGCCGTTTGACCACGGCGATCGAGGCTTCGTTCTCCGGGCCGATGGCCGCGCTGACCCGGTGCTTGCCGAGGGTGCCGAAGGCGAAGCGGAGCATCACGCGGGACGCGTCGGTGGCGTAGCCACGACCCCAGTGGTCCGCGTGGATGGCGTAGCCGAGGTGAGCGGCCTTCACTCCGGTGGGCCCGAGCCTGGCGAAGCCGACCATCCGGTCGTCGCCCCGGCGGGTGACGGCGAGCACGTAGTCCGGCCGGTCCTCCTGGGCCGCCCGCTCGATCATCGCGGTCAGCGCCTTCTCGGCCTCGGCCCGGTCCCGGCTGTCGAACGACAGCGACGACGTCACGCGGTCGTCGCCGACGATGGCCAGGTAGTCCTCGAGATCGGTGGTCCGGAACTCGCGCAGCGTGGTCAGGTCACCGGTCAGCGGATCCATTGACGCAGGCTACCGGGGGAAGGCCTGCATGGGAGTGCGGGTGAACGTCTCGATCTCTTCCTGCAACTCCCGGGCCTCGTCGGCCTGCCCGGTCTGCCGCAGCGCCTGGTGGACCCGGCGGGCCGAGTGCACCACGCCGTTGATCCGCCGCTCGGCGGGCAGGGTGAGCACCGGCGCGATCGCGTCCGCGGCACCGTCGAGCTCACCGTTCACGATCCGGGTGATGGCCATCGCGGCCTGGCTGCCGGCGGCGTCGCCGAAGGCCCACTCCGGGTGGTTCTGGTCGGCGTAGGCGTCGACCGCCTGGGCGGAGTACCGCTCGGCCTGCTCCACCTCGCCGGGCAGCCAGGCGAGCGCGTCGGCCGCGTAGTACAGCTGCCGGTTGCGGCCGAAGGTGCACAGGCCGCCCATGTCGTCCAAGTCGTCGTTCTGGACCGAGGCCCAGGCGTCCTCGGCGCGCTGCAGCGCCTGCCGGGTGGCCTCCGGGTTGCCCAGCGCCGCCCAGGCGCGGGCCTCGCTCACCGGCAGCCAGACGCTGGTGGTGCTGCCGGCCTGTTCGGCGTACCCGGCACCGAGCTGGGCGTACCGGACCGAGTCGTGCGGGTTGCCGGCCCAGTAGGAGACCAGCGACTGCAGGCCGCGCACCCAGGCGCGCAGGCCGTGGTGGTCGGCGTTGTCGGCGCAGAGGAACGCGGTCCGCGCCTGGGTCAGTGCCGCGTGCGGGTTGCCGAGGTCGTGGGAGGCTTTGGCGAGCAGACCACCGGTCACGCCGCCGAGGAAGTACAGCTGCCGCAGGTGTTCGGGACGCTGCCTGCTCTCCAGCAGGGCGAAGATCAGATCCTGGGTCTCGACCAGCTGGCCGAGGATCTCCGGCAGCGGGCGCTGCGGGTACGCCTTCGCGACGTGACGCACGTCGTCGTACACCTGTTCCATGGCCTCGCTTCCGAGACCGGACTGGGCCGCGAGGGCAAACGCCCTCGCTCGGCTGGCAGCCATGTCGAGAACCTCCATCTCAGTACCTGTCGTGATCCGTCCACTCGCGGCAGGTGCCGGCGCCACCTGGGCGGCCTGCTCGGGGACGTACGGGGCGAGGAGTTCCTCGACCGGCTTGCCGAACATGCGTTGCAGGGTGCGCCGGGTCTGAGGAGTGGTGCCTGCGCGCTCGCCCGATGCGAGGCGCCGCAGGTGCCGCTCGGTGATGGTTCCACCCAGCTCGACGAACTCGGCGACGATCTCGGAGTAGGTCTGGTTCCGGCGCTGGATCAGGTGCGCCAGGACCGTCTTTGGCGTGTACCTACCCGCCATCGTTCCTCCCGTTCACGTCAGTTCAGACGTTGTCTCGACTGATGCCCCACGACAAGGTGCGGTCCCCCAGATGTCCGCGAGAGGTCCGGAAGAGGTCCGGCAAAGGTCCGGTCCAGGTCCTAGAGCGGTCACGTTGGGCTGTTGCACCATTACTGCCATGACAACCAGTAAGTCCAACTGGTTGCAAGGCCTGAGAGTTACGGGGTGAGAGGTAGTGACCATCGCGGAGATGACG